>NZ_JBSEDL010000001.1:0-582235 GCF_053570515.1 Rhodophyticola sp. SM2404 | reverse complement strand
GGCCTGTCAGCACCTCAACTTGCCTCAGCTTAACAACAATCTCTTCAGGCTTCGGTCTCGTAATTCCCATCTTCGATTCTCCGTTTTCCTAACTATAGGGACGGACCAATTCAAAGGGGGAGGCTCAGAAGACGTACTTCATAATGTTGCTCCAATACAATGCGGTAGATGCTGATAGCGCCTTACCTTGCCTGAATATTGGGGTAATTTGAAGGAAGTTGAAAGTTAGGACTGCCCGCTACTCGTCTAACTGTCTGTAGTGGTGGCGAGCAGCCCTAAAAAACTTATAAGGCTTAAAGAGCAAAGTCCTCAACTGACTTTCCTTGATCAAGCTGTGCCACTAGCCATTTTGGTTTGCGGCCGCGGCCTGACCATGTGTTGTCTGGGTTTGCTGGGTCAGCATACTTTGCAACAGCGGGCGCACGCTTGCCTTTAGCCGCTTCACCACCCAAGAGCTCATCCAGAGAAAAGCCTTTTGCATGTGCCAAAGACTTGATCTCCGCAAGAGCCTCTGCCTTCTTGCGCTTTTCAAAGTTGTAAAGCGCAACAGCAACATCGTTTTGAAGGCTTTTAAGTTCTTGAAGAGAAAGATCATCGAGGTTCATTTTGTATGTTCTACTTTCATACTAGAAAATCAGATTTTGGACTTCTGTTTCTAATATTAACTTACAACCTTGAGCAAGCATGATTTATCGTTAGAGCAAAAAAATTCAAACATTCGATAATAATTAAATTGCGCAAGAAAAATTTTTCTAAAAACAAAGTGTTTAATAAAGTTTCCTTTTGACACTTTAAATAAGTCAACTTGGTTTAAAATATGATATCACTCATAATTTTTAAACTCATCCCGCGACAACTCATACCGTTTGCCCGTAAGCATGTCCTTCTTGAGCCTTGGCGTGAGGTGACTGTAATGCCGCTCAATCATGCCAATGCTTGTGCCCATCTGCACAGCAAGCGCGTGGATGTCCATTCCGTCATTTAGTAGGGCAAAGGTCGCGTAGGTGTGACGCAGGCTATACAGCGTTCTATTCTGCCCTGTGCGTGGACACGTAATCAGCCCTGTGTCTGTGAGGAACTTGCGGAACGTCTGGTGGATGTTCTTTGAGACAGTACCATCTGGCAGTCTGAATACAGGCAGATCAACGCGCTGCTTGAGTAGGTCTTCAAAAGGGATGTGGCTTATGTCTTCACTGCGTTCGTGTATGCGGTTGAGGTAATTGATCGTTCCACTGCGGCAGATAATATCCCTGCGACCGGTTTTGCCAGTTACGCTCATCTCTAGGTATTGCAGATCCTTTTCCTCAAAAAGTGTCACATGCTTCCACTTGAGGTTTAGCGCCTCCGTGCCGTGCCTCATGCCCGTATTGGCCATGATCAACACGTAGTCGCGCATGAGGTGACGCATATCTGTGGGTTTGCCTGCTTTGCCAGTATCAATCCAGCTGGGCAGCTTGCGGATAAGTGTAGCGTACTCCTCATGGGTAAAGTCAGGACGGCGTTCGCTCTTCTCACCACGGTTTACCAGCAGTGGCACATTCTTGTGTGCTATAAAGCCACGGGCCACAGCTTCTTCAAACACACGGTTCATGGCTGAGTTGTGGGTGTTCAGTGTTGAGGCCTTTGGCTCACGGCCCATCTTGGCACGCCGCCACTCGTAGAACTGTTGTACCTTCTCGTAATCGATAGTGGTCACATACTGTGCACCAAAGAAGGGGATGAGGTAACGCTCAATACAAACAATGTAATCTGCGAACACTTTACGCCCTAAACCCGCATCCAGTTGCTTGCGCATATCCGCAATGGCCAGCTTGGCTACATCAGAGAACTTCTTGGTGACTACAGGCAGGTCGTTCTTGTGGCGGAACTTGTATTCCAAATAAGTGTCGCGGGCATACTCCTTGGCCTCAGCCAGATCACGCTTACCAGTGCTTATGCGGATGGTGTGCCCGTCAATCACAAAGGCAGCCTGCCAGCGCTTGCTGCGCTCACGCCGATACACCCGCACCTCGCCGTCTAGTATCAGATGTGTATCATCACGCAGCTGCCGCATATCCTGCTCCTCAGCACAACACTAAGGCAGGGTGCACCAACAAGTCTACGGAAGTGTGTGTTTGGAAGAGGAGAGGTCTGGCAGCAGACATTCACTGCGCTCTGCACTAAGGTCTCGTATGCGGGACAAAACAGACCTTGGAGTTTTCACACTTCGCTGACGCAGCATTGCTTTCCGCTTACGGCATGTCGTATGCCGCACTGTAGCTTATTTCACCGATGCGGTCATTGACGCGCCTTCGTAACGGTAAATTCAAACTTCACTTTCGCTGAACAATATCGGAATGAGCTACTCCCCGAAATCTGGGCTTTTGAAATGGACGCCAGCGGCGCTGAGAAACGATGAATGAACCTGAATTAGGCACGAGAAGCGCTTCAAATTTGATCGCAAGTGTACGGCTATTTTAGCTCCAGGCCCTCCGGCGCATCGGACAAGCGCCCTCCCGCCCGTAGGTCGAGTGCATTTTTCCAGAGCAGCCGGGCACGTAATCGTGGCAACAGGGTTGCCGGGATTGCAGTACGGTCTGGGTCATGCCGGATCTGCTTCCAATCTGCGTCCCGCATGTCGCGCAGAACGACGTTCAGATGAACGCCTGTATGCTCCACAAGGTGTCGTAGGGCGCGCGCAGGAAGGGCGGCACCCGCCTGCACGCGGACACTGTCCAATGTCAGGTTCACAAGCAGCGCTGCTTTATCTTCTTCTCCGCAAAAGATCTGCGCCATCTCCGCCAAATGCCGCGCATGATAGCCTGTCTGCGAGATGATCATGCGACGGCTTTGTGCACCTCGCGGTGGCGCCTCATCAAGAGCAGCATCACTCAACTCATTCAATAATCGGTTGAAATAAGCCGTCCCTGCGCGCATCCACGCCAAGTCCTGAGCAGGCGCGCAGGGCGCATCATAGCGCGCCCCACTCCCCTGACGCTGCAAAAGGGCCGCGCGGGCCTCATGCGTCATTGAGGACCTCGGTTCTCCCGAAGTTCAGCCGCTCCATGATGGGCGCGTCGGAGAAATGGAACAAATCAAACTGAGTTTCAGCCTGAAGTGACCATGTGATCCAGGACGGCACGACGAACATATCGCCTACGTCCAATCGGTGCTCGACCCCGCCCAGCACGACAGCGCCCGCCCCCTGAAAGACCTGAAACACTGATGAGCCGACATCGCGGCGTGTCTTGCTCGTGGTGCCTGCGCGCAGGCGGTGGAACTGGCAGCGGATCGTCGGCATCACATCACCGCCGGTGGTCGGGTTGATATAGCGGATTGCGGCGTGACCCTGGCTTGTAGTGGCCGGTTGCCCCTCTTCCTCAAGCAGCAATTGCTCGGTCAGCGCACGGTCGGTGTGCTCCCATCGGTAGGCACCTATGGGGCTGCTGACGGTATCGCGCAGGGCCGAAAGGGGTCGAAGGCCTGGATGGCACCATAGGCGTTCACCCTGACTGAAGTTGGGGGTCGCATAATCGGTTACCTTGTCAGAGCCAAACTCAAAAAAACCGACATCGTTGTGGCGGCTGAACGGGATATCGAGGCCGTCAATCCACGTCATCGGCGCATCGGTAGCATTGTGATGGCCATGAAAATTCCAACCTGGCGTAAGCAATAGATCCCCGCGTGACATGCGCACCGGGTCGCCGTTCACCACGGTCCAGACGCCTTCGCCCTCTACGACAAAGCGAAACGCGTTCTGGGAATGGCGGTGCTCGGGCGCAGTCTCGCGCGGGCCCAGATACTGGATTGCGGCCCAAAGCGTGGGGCTCACATAGGCATTGCCGCCAAGGCCGGGGTTTGCCAGCCCGATGGCGCGCCGTTCACCCCCGCGCCCCACAGGCACGAGATCGCCAGAGGCTTGCGCCAGCGGCAACAGCTCGGCCCATTTCCAGACATGGGGCACGGCATTTGATTTGGGGTGCATGGGCATTAAATCGCCCAGTTGCGTCCACAACGGGATCAGGTGCTGCGCCTCAAAACCACGGTAGAGCGCGCGCAATTCAGGCGTATCTTCGGGCTGCATACCGTGGGCGACAGTCCCGTGGGTGGTTTCATCTGTCATATGAGGTCTCCTTCAGGCGGCATCGGGTTGCGCGGGCGGGGCCGCGCGACGGAACGGTTCAAGCCCGTCGAGGGCGGCGAAAATGCGGGCGATCGTCGGCCAGCGCTCGGGTGCGATGTCGAAACGGCGATTGTTCCAGACCTGCGCGTAAAGGCAAAGGTCGGCCATCGTGGGCGTGTCGCCATGACAATAGAGGCCTGTTTGCCCCTCGCACGCCAAACGGGCCTCCAGCGCATCGAATGTCATGTGGACCCAATGGGTGAACCACGTTTTCACCGCCGCCTCGTCGGCGCCAAGTGAACCTGTGAGATAGCCCAGAACGCGTAGGTTGTTGAGTGGGTGGATCTCACAGGCGATCATATAGGATAGCGCCCGTACACGCGCTCGGCCAAGCGCATCATCCGGCAATAGAGCGGGCGCGGGCTGCGTCTCCTCCAGCCATTCGATGATAGCCAGTGATTGATCCAACGTGGTGCCGTTTTCCAACTCAAGCGTGGGCACCAAGCCCGAGGCGTTCATCGCCAGATAGTCGGGCGTGCGCGTCTCCCCGTTACGCAGGACATAGGGCACATAGTCATAGGGCAGCCCCTTGACGTTCAGCGCTGCGCGCAGACGCGTGGAGGTCGATGAGCGAAAGAAATTATGCAACCGCCACGTCATGCGCGCGGACCGATATGCGTGGTGATTTGGCCGAGGCCCGCAATCTCGACCGTGCAGGCATCGCCCGGCACCAACGGCCCGACACCTGCGGGTGTGCCCGTCATGATGATATCGCCTTGTTTGAGTGCAACGGAGTGCGAGATGGTGCTGATAATTTCGCGCACCGACCAGATCAGCTCGGATAGGTCGGCGTCCTGTTTTGTTTCACCGTTCACCGACAGTTTGATGCTGCCTGTCTCGGGATGCCCGCACGCGGCCACGGAATGCACCGGGCCTACCACCGCAGAGCGATCAAAGGCCTTGCCCCAATCCCATGGGCGGCCCTTCTCGCGCGCCTCGAGTTGCAGATCGCGGCGGGTCAGATCATTGCCCACGGCATAGCCGAACACATGATCATAGGCCGCATCGAGCGCGATATCCGACCCATCCGCACCGATCACCACGACCAGCTCTGCCTCGAAATGAAAATTCTCAGTGAGCTGCGGATAAGGGATCGTCTCATTGTCGTGCACGATGGCGTCAGTCGGCTTGGTGAAAAAGAAGGGGGGATCACGCTCGGGGTCTTTGCCCATCTCGCGGGCATGGGCGGCATAGTTGCGCCCCACGCAAAAAATACGCCGCACGGGCAAGCGCGCATGGCTGCCGACAATTGGCAGGCTGGTGACGGGGGCGGGTGGAAAGGCGTAGGTCATGAGGGAGTCCTTGGATTATGAATTGGTTTCAGATACGGCGACTGTTGGCGCGTGATCGCTCCGGCCGAGCGCCCAGAGGATGCACAGGGCGACAAACCCTGCTGCGTTAAGCCAAAGCACCGTACCGTCGCCGATGCTCGGCGGCAGCAACAGCGCCACACCCGCCAGCCCGATCAACACGCGGCGCAGCGGACCCGCTGGCCCGTGCAACCAGCCGACAAACGCCGCCGAGACCGCATAGACGCCCAGTACGGCCGTGCTGACCGAGAGAATAATCTCCAACGGTTCACCGATCAGCAGAAGAGAGGGTGAGAAGACAAAGAGGAACGGGATGATATAGGCGGTCCAGCCAAAGCGCATCGCTTCCAACGCGGTCTTCATGGGCGAGGCTTTGGCAATAGCAGCAGCAAAGAATGCGCCGATCCCGATGGGCGGCGTGACCATCGACATCATTCCCAGATAGAAGATGAACAAATGGGCTGCGATTGGCTCTACCCCCGTTTCAACAAGCGAAGGGGCTACCAGCACGGCCAGCAACAGATAAACGCCAACCGTTGGCATACCCATCCCTAAAACCAGACAAACCACCGCCGAGATCAGGAGCAGCAGCAGGAGGCTACCCTGCCCCAGATCAACCAGCGCAAAGGTCACGGCAAAGCCGAGCCCTGTCACGTTGAGTACGCCGATGATGAAACCGGCGGCGGCGGCTATCATGATGATCTCAATCATGGAGCGTCCGGCCTCAACCATGGCTGTCCACAGATCACGCAGGCCCATGCGGCTATTGGCATAGCCCAGCGTCAGCCCGATGATCAGCGCCGCCGCACCGCCCCAGAGCGCCGCTGTCTCAGCCCGCAGGTTAAGCCAGAAGAGTGTGAAGATGATCGCAGCGAAGGGCAGCGCGAACACCCAGCCCTTCGCCAGAACGCCGCGGGTCGCGGGGATCTCAATATCATCGAGCGGCGCGATGCCCTGCTTGGCGGCCTGTAGATCCGCCTGCACGAAAAGAGCGACATAATACAACAGCGCAGGAATGATCGCGGCCACGACGATTTCCGCATAAGAGGTTTGCAGAATATCCGCCATCAGGAAGGCCACCGCCCCCATGACAGGCGGCGCGATCTGCCCGCCCGTGGAGGCCACAGCCTCAACCGCGGCGGCGGTGGTCCGGCGAAAGCCTGATTTGATCATCAGACGGATAGTGACAACGCCCGTCGCCACGATGTTGGAGACGACCACCCCCGAGATTGAGCCGAAGAGCGCGGAGGCCACGATGGAGATTTTCGCGGCCCCCCCACGCCTGCGGCCCATGGTGGCCATGGCGATGTCGTTAAAAAAGTCCGCCCCGCCCGAGCGTAACAAAAGCTGCCCGAAGAAGACGAATGCCACGACAACCGTCGCCGCAACATTCAGCGTGACACCAAACAATCCGTTGGGATCAAACGCCAGATAGACAAGCATTTGCGCAGGCGCGACTTCCCGTGTTTGCAGTGCGCCCGATACCAGATGCCCGACAAGCCCATATCCCAACACGCAGACCACCACGATCACCAGTGTCGGCCCCACCGCACGGCGCAATCCTTCGAGGGAAAGCAAGAACAGCACGCCTGCACATATCAACGCATCCAGCGGAAGCGACATCGCCGAAGATACAAGCCGCGGGTAGGCCCACGCGATATATAATGCCGTGCCAAGCCCCGCCGCGGCCAACACCAGATCGAGCTTAGTTGGCGGCAGATCCGCATGAAGCGGCGCCCGCCGCGCGCGGCGCAACAAAAACACCAACGCCAAGGCGAGCCCCAGAATAATCGCCAGAAACTGCTCGGTGTAATAGGAATATCCCAGCCGCGAGGGCACATCCGCCGCCTGCATTACGGCCGAGAGCGTCAGAAGCCCTGCCAGACCGCGCACCAACGCTCGCACGATTGGCGTGCCTGCGATGGGCGGCGTGAAGGACGCCGTATTGTTGTCAGGCGTTGATGTCACGGGTCTCTCCGGTGCCAAAGGGAATGGGCCCGCAGGTATAACCCTGCGCGCCAAAAGGATGTGCTACTGCTCAGTGCTCATCGCGATGCCGCGGTTCTCGAAGAAGGCTACGGCTGCTGGGTGGTACTCAACGCCGGGATAGTCCTGAAACGCGGTTTCGATATTGAGTGCGCGCAGTGGCGGATAGGCAGCGCCAATGGCCTCAGAGGAATCAAAGATCACCGACAGAAAGCTGTTTACCGACTCATCAGAGACATGCGCGCCTGCCACCAAAACATTGTCCCATGTGACAAACATCATCGGCTCCATCACGCCAACGCGCGGAGGGGCGGGCTGCACTTCGGAAAAATAGAAGGCGGGTCGTACCGCTTGAATTCTCGCCAGCGTCTCTTCGTTCGCCTCGACGGTCAAAAACCGCACACCGCCCACTGAGGCGTCAACCTCGGCCACTTTCGGCCCTCCGACTGCAAAGAATGCGCTGTCCACACGCCCCGACGCCATATCGTCGGAGCCGCGAATAAGCTCGGGCACGGGCACACCGGTGACGTCATCCCACTCAAGCCCGCCAGCGGCGAGGATCGCGGAGATATGAGACCGCGCAATTGGAAAAGCGTCCCAGCCTGACGGCACGCTGCGCCCCGCCAGATCGCTGACCGCCGTCATACCCGAGCTCTCCTTGACATAAAGCCCAACTGGAAACGGATTGATCCGCGCCAAAACGCGCAATTCAGCCATCGGCGCATCATATTCGCCCGTGCCCTGATAAGCCGAGATGACATCATTGACGTCATTGAGGGAAAACTCTGCCAGCCCCTCGTTTAGCGCCTGCATCATCTGCGCGTTGCCGCCATAGGGTTGCACAACCATGCGCATACCCGCATCCTCGCGCGCCTGACCCGCCATGACTGAGCCCATGGTGTTCCAAACCGAACCTTGCGGCGGTGTGGCAATCGATTCCACCTGAGCCATCGCGGCCCCTGCGAACAGCGCGGTACAGGCCGCACCCAATAGGGTTTGTCTAAACATTGTTGTCTCCTCCCGAGAGATGTTGGTTTTCTTTTTTGTTTCAGGCGTCCAGCAACGCCTGACGGTCGATCTTGCCGGTGCCTGTTTTCGGCAACTCGGCCACGTATTCGACGATGCGCGGATATTTGTATGGCTGGAGCGTCGCCTTGACATGCGCGCGCAGCAGATCGCTTTGCGCCGCATCCATCGCCACCCCGTCGCGCAGACGCACAACCGCGCGCAGGGTCGTCCTGCGGTCCTCAAGCGTATGGGCCAGCACCGCGCACTCATGCACATCGGGGTGGTTGTTCAGGCACCGCTCAACCTCCAGCGGCCAGACCCATTGGCCTGAAACCTTGATCATCTCGTCGGAGCGACCCTGAAAGTAATAATACCCGTCGCGCTCCACAAAGCGGTCGCCGGTGCAAATCCAATCGTCCTGCATGGTTTCGCGGGTCTTGTCGGGGCGGTTCCAGTAGTAGGGCGCGGAAGAATGGCCGCGCACAAACATCACGCCTTCCTCGCCCCCCGCCGCTGTCGCGCCGTTCGCGCCCACTAGCCTAATCTCATAACCGGGCACCCGCGCGCCCGCCGCGCCAATTCGGTGGTCATCGACGCTGTTGGACAGATAGACATGAAGCAACTCGGTCGAACCAAGCCCCTCGGTTGGACCATGCCCCACAAGATCGACCCAGCGGGCATAAATCTCCTCTGACAGGATTTCAGCCGCCGACATGCTTTGGCGCAGGGAGGAGAAATCGGTGCTTGCGGCGCGAGGGTGACGCGCAAGCGCTGTAAACAGCGTGGGCAAGCCGAAGAAGACAGTCGGGCGATGCGCCTCGATCGCGTCTAGCACATGCTCGGGGCGCGGTTGCTCCGCCAAAAGCACCGCCGTCGCCCCCACAGAGAACGGGAAGGTCACGGAATTGCCGAACCCGTAAGCGAAGAAAAGCTTGGGCACCGAAAAACAGATGTCATCCGCCGTAAGGCCCAGCGTGTGCTCCCCAAAGGAGGCGTGGGTGTAGGCCATATCATGGTGCAGATGCACGATGCCCTTGGGCCGCCCCGTCGTGCCTGAGGAGTACATCCAGAAGGCCATATCGTCGGGATCAGTGTCGGCGCAGGCCAGCGTATCGGGCTGGCCTTTTAGGAAATCATCGGCGCTCAGCCATCCCTCGCGGGCGACGCCCCCATTCACCTCTACCAGCGTCGGGGCGTCAGCGTACTTTAGCACGTCACTGTCAAAAACCTCCACCAAAGGCCCTTCGCACACCACGACCCGCGCGTCGGAATCCTTTAGGAAATATCCCAGCGTTTCGGACGTTGTCTGAGTGTTTAGCAGCACCGGCACAAACCCAGCACGCGCCGCCCCGAAGAAGGCCGCAACAAAGGCAGGCGTATCATCGAGGAAGAAGGCAATACGTTCACCGCGCGCGAGCCCTGCGGCGGCAAAGGCATGGCCCCACTGCGCGGCCTGCGCGATCAGCGCCGCATAGCTGATGCTGCCGTGTGAGCCGATCAAGGCGGGCTTGTCCGGATTGCGGTGCAGGTTATTCCACAGAATCGCCGAGCAATTAGGGTGCTCCGCCTTCTTGAATCCGATCTCTACAGCGCCGGGCACATCGGCGGCAACAGGATCGCCCAATTGCGCAGGGCGTGCGCCCTCATAGCGCGCGGCAAAGGCGGGCGCGATCTTGCGCAGGCGCGTCGCATCAATCCGCCCCGAGCGGGTGATATAGTCATGGGCGAAATCGATGGGCTCTAGCGCCATCTTGTCGCCGAAACTATCGTACCATTTTGCCGAGGTATTCGCGGCATCCACGATTTTCTTGGCAGTAGGCAACCGCGCGGCCTGAAAATGCGCAAGAGCTGCGTCGATGTCAGGCTCCCCCGCCAGCGCCTCGACCAGTGCGATGCTGTCTTCCAGCGCCAGCCGCGTGCCCGATCCGATGGAGAAATGCGCCGTATGCGCAGCATCACCGATAATCACATGGCGCCCAGACACCCAGTTGCGGCACCACAACTTGGGAAACTGCCGCCACGCCGATTTATTGGTAATAAGCGGCGCGTCTTGCAGTGTTTCGCGGAACAGCTCGGCACAAAGCGCGGCACTGTCGCTCTCGGATATACTGGCAAAGCCATAGCGCTCAAACGTTTCGCCCTCACACTCCACGATAAAAGTGCTGCGGTCGGGTGCGAAGCGGTAGTGATGGGCGTTAAGCGGGCCTTTGTCGGTCTCGATAAAGGTCTGGGTCAGGGCGTCGAAGGGCCGCTCGGTGCCGAACCACGCGAAATGGTTGGTGAAGCTGTCCCACTCGGGCGTGAAATCGTCCTCCATGCTGCGCCGCACCAACGAGTTGAGCCCGTCAGCACCGATCACCAGATCAGCCTCGATCGCTGTGACTTCAGAAATGGCGTGCGAAAATGACATATCAACGCCCAACTCCAGCGCCTGCTTGCGCAGGATCTCGATCAGCTCCAGCCGCCCGATAGCATTGAACCCCACACCGTCAAGTGTTTCACGCCCGTCCGGCAGATCAAGCACCATGTTGCGCCACGTCTCCATATGCGGCGTCACAAGATCATGGATCTGCGCATCGGCCGCCTTGAGAAAAGCAAGCGCCTGATCAGAGAAAACCACACCAAAGCCGAAGGTCGCGCCCTGCGGATTTTGCTCAAACACCTGCACGCGGACATGGGGCATTTTCCGGCGCAAAGCGATGGCTGTGTACAGGCCGGCAGGCCCGCCACCAATGATGGCAAAGGTAAGCTGTTGCGACATTCTCTCTCCCTCGGAGGCTCTTGGTGCCCCTCTGCGGCAACGCTAGAAAATAATTCCACATTGTGCAATAGTTTTTATAGAAAGGAAAAATAGATGTATCACACAGAGAGCTTTAACATCACCTTCGGCGATTGTGATCCTGCGGGAATTGTATTCTATCCAAATACTTACAGGTGGATGGATGCGGCTTTTCACAGCTGGCTGCGCCCCTTCGGTGGCCATGCAGAACTTTGCCGTACATTCGGCGCACTCGGTATCGGTCTCGTCGAGGCGCAAGCGAATTTCAAATCGCCCATGCGCGACGGTGACCTGCTGTCGCTCACGCTTGAGGTGGCCGCCTGGCAACCCCGCATCCTCGATCTAAGCTATCGCGGTACCGTTGGGCAAACCCTGTGCTTCACCGGGTCGGAGCGGCGCGCGTTGTTCATCCGTTCGGAAGGCTCTATGAGGGTCGGCGATATGGGGGCACTTCGAAAGGCATTGAACATCGATGACAAAACAGGGTCAGCATGACGGGCAAAGCGCGGGGATCCAATCGCTTGATGCGGCCCTGCGGGTTCTGGACATTATGGGCGCACAAGACGGCGCGGTGTCTTTGACGGATCTGGCGCGACTTTGTGATATGCCGCCTAGCAAGGTGCATCGCTATCTCGCATCCTTCATCCACGCAGGCTATGTCGAGCAAAAGGAGCGTTCCGGCAAATACGGGCTTGGCGCCTCCTCGGTTCGGCTTGGCTTGTCGGCCATCGGAAGGCATGATTTTGTGAATGGCCCGTCCGGACATTTGTCTGATTTGCGCGACGAAACGGGGCTCACAGTGCTTCTCTCCGTCTTCGGCACCGAAGGCGCTACCGTTGTGCGGTGGGAGCGCGCAGCCTCGCCTGTCGTCACCTCCATGGGGTTGGGCACGATCCTGCCCTTGCTCAACTCCTCGACGGGGAGGGTCTTTCTGGCGTGGGGGCCGCAGGAGCCCCTTCGTGCAACGCTCGCCAAAGAGTTGCACCTTGCGCGTAAGAACAAAGGACTCGCGCGTGATTTCGCGCCCGATCCCGCTGGCATAGAAGCCCTGCGCCGCAAAACGCGCGCACAGGGCTATGCCGCTGTTGACGGCATCTTCATACCCGGTCTCGTGGCAACCGCGGCGCCCATACTCGATTGGCAGGGCGAAGCGCAGGCAGCGGTAACACTGATCGGTACAGAGCCGGAAGATATTGAAGCTGGATCAGATGCTAATCGCAGCCTAATCGACTTCTGTTGCGCCCATTCTTTTACAAAAAACCAATAGCCACTAATTTTGCCTCATCAGGATAATGGTCTCTAGCCGCTTTCGGCGAGCCCACGACTTGATCTTTGCGCATTATGTTCTCGCCACAAAGAGTTCGAATGGCCGGTTTTCTGCTGCACAACCGCATTGAGTTTTACGCTCACGCAGTAATTTAGGTGCAGCATGCGCACGCAGCGTAAAATCAAAATGGCCGAGTCGGGCTCGTTGCTGCCGTTCGCCGCGAGATGCACTAATGTCCGCTTAGAGGCGAAGCTGTGAAGTTCTTGGTTCCAAGAAGCAAACTCCAAGCTTTGTGTTTCCAACAATGTTGCCCCAAAACTCCGCCAACACAGTGTTAGTAATACAGCACTAGCCAACACTGTGTCCAACACAGCGAATCCGCAGTCAAAATAGCGAGTAACACGGCAAAAAGTGTGTGTTTGGTGTGTTTTTGAAAAACACAACCTAAGCGTGTATGGAGCCGATCTAAGTCATTGATATTTTTTGATAAATGGTGCCCGGGGGCGGAATCGAACCACCGACACGAGGATTTTCAATGCAGGTGGCAGTAGATTGGTGTTCGATTACTGTGACTTAGCGTACTGATTTTTTGGTGTGCGTAAAAGTGTGTTTTTGGTAATTTGAGGGTGAACAGAGTGAGAACACTGTGTTGAACACTGTGTTCGCGACAGTGTGAGAAACACAAGAACAGGCGACGCCCTGTTCGAAAAAGCTCCCCGCAAACCCAGTGCGACATACTGATCAAAATTTTCGCTGTCGTTGTTTTCAAAACTTCCACGAACCTGATACTTACAAAGCCTTTAAGAAATAAAAATACACAAAAGCTCCATCGCGCCACCTGAATCTTGCACAAAACCCGCAACATGAGCGCCTTTAACTTTTCCACCAAAATGGCTGAGGAACGGTGGATTTGTGAATGTGAATATCTCGAAGATTTTTCAAAAATGAATTTATAGCATCAGTGTCGCCATCGATATATGGCTGAGACATTGCAACCACCACTGGAGATGGATTGCGGAACTTCGCAGTCCAAGACGCCATCTTAAAAACAACGGGAACAAACCCAACTCCAGATTCGGTCAAGCTGTAGATTTTTTTCTGAGAATGCGTGCCGTCGTCCGTCACTTCCAACATCTCTAAATGGGTAAGTCTCTGTAATCTAGATGACAAGGAACCGGACGAAATTTTTTCAAGGTTGTTTTTCAATATATCATTGAATGTGCGCCGATCAAAAAGAGCGATGTCTCTAATAATGATAGGTATCCACTTGTCACCAAATAGATACGAAGCCAACGCGATGGGACACATTTCTTGTTCAACGGACTGATCAAGCATCGTTTCATCCTCTCTCGAAAACCACTTCAATCTTTAGACTAGATCGCGATGGGAGCCGATGCAAGCATGTTTGCGACGTTGATCACAGAGGTACGCTGCGGATGCGAAATAATCATAACAAGGCACGTCTAGGGGTCCTGACCGGAGTTTTAGCCCTGAACATGGCAAATTTTGCCAGTGCCGAACCATCGCTAGAGCGAGGCACCTATCTGGTAGAAGGCCCAGCCGCCTGCGGTAACTGCCACACGTCTCAAGGTCCTGATGGCCAACACTCTAATACTCAGCGCAACAGCACCAAATAAGACAAATCTTGAAACATAGGAACGAAAAGATGATCAATACTACCAAAATGCTTGCAGCAATTTTAGTTTGCAGCACTACCCCTGTCCTCGCAGATGGTCACTCACAAATTTGGAGCATGGCAGGCCTAGCAAACGCACCGTCGTCTTCTAAGATGATGGAAGGCATGACTGGATCGATTTTGATCAATAGTTCAATCGATTTATGGGATTGGTCAGAAGCGCCTGAGGGCTTCCCAGCACTCGTAACGGCAGAATGCAACCAATCAATAGCACTGACTGCTGAAGGTGCGCCATTCGGAGGCGTGGGCGTTTGTAGTATGATGGATCCAGATGGTGATTTGGCCATTTATTTTGGTGAGATAACGCCACAACTTGAATACATTGGCTCACTAACTGCTGGCAGTGGCAAGTATGAGCCATATGTCGGACAGAAATTTGTTGGGACTGTCACAGGTATGCTGAGCACAGGACAGCAAATGTACCACGTGGTCGCAGCCGATTGAGATCACACCAATGAGTGTAGAAACTTTCACCCGACAACTAAGTTCAACATAATACGGAAAGCAGAATTGAAATGGTTAAAAATGGACAAAGGACCTTCAACTTAAACGTGAAAGTCCCAGCGGATGTCGTATCCAATGTAGATGCTGAAATCAAAACGCATGCAAAGTGGATGCGTGATAATCACAGTTATGATGATAGCAAGATTCAATTAGTTCACTACTATGTTTCAAAATCTGATGAGCTGGTAAATTTTGCAAACCCTGACGATGGGATCACTGGAAACGTACTTTTTTCAATAAACGAAGTTTACGTACGCCCAGAAGGGATTGGTCAGCATCTCGATGCTGCTGGGTCCTGGCCTGATGCCCCCGGTTTCTTCGAAATTATGGCAAAGTACGGCGAAGTGTTGGTTATAAACGGCGAGGTTATAGAGACGTTATAATAGGCCAATGCTTGAACCAATTACCATGTCTGTAACCGGGGATGGTCAACAACACACAACTATCATACTTGAAAGAGAATCCCATGAAAAAGTTTCTAATTAGACGTGAAATGGAAGGCGCAGGAAGCATTCCGAAACATGAATTGAACAATGCAGGCAAAGGCTCAGAAGAAGTTCTGGAAGCGATGCGCTCCGAGGGGAAGAACATTATGCAAGAGCAGAGCTATGTTGTTGGCGATGCTATTTTTTGTATTTACAATTCGGATAGCGAAAATTTGATCAAAGAGCATTCTGAAAGATCGGGTGTTCCTGCCAGTGAGATATCTGAAATTGCTACTGTGATAAAGCACAACACTTCTGTTGTTAGCTAAATCTAAAACTCACCTAATGAATAACACTAACGTTGGGATCGAGACTGTTTCAACAGGATCAAAATGCCCCCGAAAAGGAAATCTACAATGCCAATTGAAGTAAAAAGCTTCGCAACTCAAGCCGATGAATCAAAGGACATGCCAAATGCACGTATGGAGGCTGTTAACGTTCTCGGTCAGCGTGTGATGAAGCTCACACTCGCACCAGAGTGGAAATGGTCGAAGGACATCAAACCAGTTGTGGGTACGCATAGCTGCCAAGCGACGCACACTGGTATCATCGTTGAAGGCACCATTCATTGTGTTTGCGACGATGGCTCGGAGGCCACATATTCTGCTGGTGATGCATATGCGATTTCGCCAAATCATGACGCATGGTGCGTCGGTGGAAAAAGAGCGGTCGTGTACGAGTTTGCCGGAGCATGGGGGGAATAGAAATGTCGTTATACCAGAAACTAACAAAAGTCATGGATGACCGGGATGTCGAGGGTTATGTTGCACTTATTCATGAAGATGCAGAAATTGTATTTCATAAATCAGGTAACAAATTCACAAAAGATGAATGGGCATCGATGGTCGTTGGTATGATGGGGAACCCAAAGTTTGTGAACGATGCATCTCGTTGTGTTTATGAAAATGATGAGATTTTGGTTTCTCATGATTTCATGTCCTACCCCGATGATACCAAAGAAGCCGTGATGCTGGTTTGCATGCTCAAAGACGGAAAAATAATCCGCATGGAAACGGGGGCTACACCGCTCACTTAATTCCCGCAAGGCTATTAATGAGTAAAGGTTAGCGAGGTCCCATTAAAGGGGTCTCGCTCATTACATCTCAAATTTTTCCGATTTTTTGACAGCTCAAAAGCTAATGTTATTGAATTCTATCTGACGCCATCAGCATTGCCAACAACGTGAGTCTGTCATCCTCCCATTTGACGAATGAAATGACTAAGGCATTCAGCCACCTTTAGCCTTTCTTTGGATGGCGTGGCCGAGACTAATTTCACCCTTCAGTAACTTTTTAGGGTAGTCATGGGACAACTACCGAAGCCTCTTGCGGCCAGTGGCGAAGTTTCGATGCGTTCAAAGAACTTTTCCCGTGCTGACTGATCCATCTAGAATCCTCTTATTATCTGAAGGTTAGGGTATTTTTGCTATGCCTGCCAGTCTTTCGGTCAACCAGACGCTGAAGCTCTAGAGTTCCATGCAAGATGTGGACAAAATGCTCAAAAACAGGCGTACAGCTGCAACTTGCGCTAATCCCTACACGTTTTTTACAAGCACAAGTCGGCACCAACACGGTGCTTGTACACGCTGTACGACGCCAGTTGTTTATGATGTTGAGATTGGGCCTTGGCTGCCCTGCGGCTTAAGCCTGTCATAGTCAGCTTGCGATGTTGCGCTAGACGCAGCGGAAGGCATGCCATTTGCTGTAGAGCTTGCAGTGGTCGGTGGCTGCGGCACGTTAGGCTTGGGAACCGGCGGTGGTGCAATGGCTTTGCCAATCCGCGACTTTGGTTTGCCCTTTGGCTTTGCGTCGCCACCCTTGAGGCGCGTCTCTAACTTATTGGCCAAGAAGCTAGCAGTGTTGGAGAAAGTCTTAATGTCTTCAATGGCTTGATCCAACTGAACGCTGCTGGATGCCTTCTCAATCACATCTATCAATCGGCGTAGCTCGTCACGGTCAGTCATGTGCTGCTCCTAGCTTGGGCAGTGGGGTACATAAAAGGCCACCCCAAGAGCATAAGTACTTCCCTACAAAAAACCGCAGCACAGATTTTTGCGGCTGTAGAACCCATTTCGGATGTATGTTCATACCGCCATCCGTTCTGGCGCACGCCACACAGCCTCTGCCTGCCTCGCTATGGCACTCTCACATAACGCTTTCAGGTCTGACAAACGTTTAGCCCACACTTGATGC
Source organism: Rhodophyticola sp. SM2404 (assembly GCF_053570515.1). Classification (NCBI taxonomy): domain Bacteria; kingdom Pseudomonadati; phylum Pseudomonadota; class Alphaproteobacteria; order Rhodobacterales; family Roseobacteraceae; genus Rhodophyticola; species Rhodophyticola sp. SM2404. The sequence continues at coordinate 564,846 of NZ_JBSEDL010000001.1, read as the reverse complement.
TCATGTTGATCACTACCAGCCAGTCGAGCGCCATAGTACCCAAGCTTGCTTGCACAAATGCTCAGCGTTTCCACACTGGGTTCTGTGTTGTGATAGCGCAGCACACGGATGTAACCCTCACTGCGCCCCAGCCAGCTGCGGCAAAACTCTGGTGTGTTTTGCACGATCCCCGTTGCGATTAACTCATCGCGCATGTGTTCTAATAGTCTTATGCTCATCTAATTCTCCCAATGTTTTGGTCTCGCAAGTATTTATCAAAACACAGTGGTGTTGGAGCAAACATGAGGGTGGATAGTATCGCTCAACACACAAGCTAGAAGCTGTGTTGTAGCAACTTCTTGCGACACTTTGGTGTAAGACTGTGTTGTGGGAATTTCCTAGGGACTGTGGGATAACCACTATTTTGCAACCACAAACCTACAACACAGTGGTTCCAACACAATTGATGCAACACAATCTTGCCGTTTCTGCCGCCTTTTTCTTCTTCGTTGATAAATACATGCGGAGAACCGCAATGGGATTTGAGCAACGCAAACAAGAACGACAAGCTTTGGTGCAGCATCTTCTGGCAGAAGACTGGGATGTGTTTGGCACGCTCAAGTTTGTGAACGGCAGGACTATTGGCCGGCAATCCGCTCATAAGCTTCTGCGCAGCTATTGGAATAAGATGGACCGCGTAATGTTTGGCAAAGCTGCTGAGCGTCAGAACATGCGCGTCCCACGTTGGTGCTTTGCCCACGAAGGCGCTGACAGTGAGAACTTTCATGTTCACTTCGTTATCAACGCTACACTGCAAAACACAGAACACATGTGCTGTTTGCTCAACGCAGTCTGGGCGCAGCATCATGCTCAAACAGCGGCTCTGGTAAAGAACTGGATCATGCCAGTGCAAGACCGCACAGCTGTGGCCAACTATGTGACCCACGAGTATTGGCGCATGGGCAGCGACACCATTTTAGATGAATTGTGTTGGGACCAAACTTTGCCCAATACCATTGCACGGTTTACACATGAGCAGCAGGCACAACGAATTACACGGGCAGCCAGCCCAATCTGGCTTAGGCAGGCACGACAGGCATTACACACACAAAAGGCACGATATGAGGCAAGCGGTGATTTGCAGATCGTGGAGCGCGGCTAAGCCCCTTCGCACAGCAAACACTTGAGCAGTTTGAACATGACAGATGCCAAAGACGCAGGTCTTGGCACATCCTTGTTCACGAGCAGTTGTTCAAACAAACATCGTAAGACAAAGATGACAAGATAAAGATGTTCAAACACAGAACATCAACAAAAGCTCAAACGAAGATGATTAAACAAAGAGAGATAACAAACAAACACAGCGTCAGCGGAGCAAACCGTTAGACGCTTTTTTTATGGGCGTAGCTTTCGGTGTGTGTACGCTGCTTTCTATATGCCAATCATTGAGCACGAACACATGGGACCAATGCTGTACATATGAGGAAATAACCTCAATATCAAATATTTTCATATAAAATCAGTAACTTGACTGTCTTTTCGGTCGTCCAGTATCACATTTGAACATACGCTTTAGCTGTAACCAAACAGGTAGGAGCGTACATGACACATCTCGCAAAGCTTACATTCAAAACAGTTGATCGCAGCACCAAGCGCGATCCCATTATAGCGCGACGTGACAAACTCATAGCAGGGCTTAAAGAACAAAAGCTGGTTCACGCGGCAGCGCTCAAGAAAGAAGACCACCGCGTTGAACGACACAAGTGGATCAAAGATGAGTTTGGAGAAGCACAGCTGATCAAAACGCATCGCCGTGTACGTCCGTGGTTCTTTGAACAAGACGGTGGGTGGTATGTGCAGTGCAGATACGGGGCACGTGTGATCGCAGTGGATGGCACCAACAACGCAGTGTTTGTGAAGTCATTGGATGAGGTGGCAGCTGCGCTGGATGCTTTGCTCAATGCAGCAGCTGCAGGGGAGCTGGATGCGGCCATTACCCGAGTGGCAGAGCGCCAACCACGCCTCAAACCCGGTGCAGCCAAGGCAAGTGCCAATGGGTGAGGCTATGACAAATCCTCACGCTGCCAAAATAGCAGCACTTAATGATCGGGCGCGTCAGCGTCTCGATCCGTGTCGTTGGGTGATCACTCAGGGCGTGTTGGCCTGTGATCCACTCACAGTTGCACAGCTGTTGATCGCCGTTGAGGACTTCGATGCCTTTACACCAAACAACGACCCGCATGGCGAGCGTGACTTTGGGGTCATCAAGCTGAACGGCAACACGTTCTTTTGGAAGTTTGATTGTTATGACGTGGATCTGCTGATGCATTCACCTGACCCAAGCGATCCCACTGTGACCACGCGTGTGCTCACCGTCATGCTGGCGGACGAGTATTGAGCTGAATCAAAGCTGGCACAGCCATCATCGCCATGCCACTTATTCTGGATGATAGAGTTTCGGCAACTGCCTAATGATAATGCTGTGATGAAGCATTCGCCTTTGCTGCGAGCGGCACTGCTGACCCTGCAATACGCACAGGATCACGGCTCAATCCCCCTTACGCCCAGCAAAGCATTCAAGCGGATCTTCGTGCATTGGGCAGCAGAGCATTTTGATTGGCCCAATATGGGCTATGACGAGTTGTTCAGCGTGAACAAGGTGCTGAATGAATATGACTTTGCTCCGCTTGAGCTGCTTCATTTCCTGTTGATTGAGCTAAAACTCGGGCGGCACTACAAAGGGCAGTTCAAAATCACCAAGCAGGGCGCAGCGCTGTTGGCAAATCCAGCACAGCTACTGAACACCTTGGTGCCTTTTTACATCCTCAACATAGATCACAGTGGTTACAGTCGCAGTGGTGAGCAAGCTTTAGGTACATGGGATGTGTGGTTGAACGTGCTCAATGTCGAAGCAGAGAACGCAGCAACAGAACTTGAGCTGTACGAAGTGTTTTACGGTCCACTTAGTGATGAACCCATGGCATGGCGGGCAACGTCTGCGTTTTACAGCTGTGTGTTGCGCCCTCTGTGCTGGGCTGGGCTATTGCTTGAACACAAGGATCAAGGCTCTAAGAGGTCTGAAGCTGTGTACCTCAAGACGCTGTTGTGGGCGGCGTGGTTACAGTTGGACACAGACGACATCGTAAAGCCCGCCCAACGGCATTGATCGGTCACTGCAATAATCTTCGTGGTAGGCCCGGCAGGACTTGAACCCGCAACCAAAGCGTTATGAGCGCTCTGCTCTAACCAGTTGAGCTACAGGCCCACGCATGCCTTAAATAAAACGCCTAGGCCGCAGTGTCGACCGCGTTTGCGTGCTGCGCGTTATGGACCCAGTTTTCTACAGCGGCGGCTGCGCCATGGCCTAATCCTGCCACGCCAAGAAAGTTGATTTCAAATAGAACATTCTCAGTGACATCCGACCAATGTCCACCAGAAGCAAAAACCAAGCTGCGCAACTCACGCACAGGATCGTCTGCGTTCAAAACACGCGCAATGATACTTTGGAATTCGTTGTGATCAGACATGTGACTTACTCCTTTCTTTAGGCAGCACTAATTTAGAAACGCAGCGACGTTGTGCAAGTGCCAATGGGCTTCATCATCTACTATGGAAATAAATTGTTTATGACAGGCTGCTGGTCATAAAAAAGGCCAAGCATCCTGTTGGATAGCCCAGCCTAAAGCACTTGATAATATGGACAAGAAAGTTGGGGTAACTCATGAATGAGGTCTCAATAGTATACCTTTTGTATGCTTTGCAACCCGATACTGAATTGTGGTAAGAAGTTCAACACTACCAAGAAACCAACACATGGAGACGAAACCTGATATGAGTTCACTTCTTAAGAATATCGCAAAAATGCAGATCATGCTTGCCGATATGGAGGCTGAGTTTGGTATCAGAGATATTGGAGCTATCGAAAAGTCTGTTCTGAGTTCTGTCGCTGATTTAGCCGGTGACACACCTCTGGTGAGCACAAAGGACATTTTGCAGCATCCTTTGAACAACGTTTACTCGCGCCCATCACTGTTTCGAGCGCTGAAAAATCTTGAGAATTTGGGTAAAATTGCTAAAGGTGGCGAGAAGCGCGGCTTATATACTCTCGTAAGCTAAAGCGCATAAACGCACACCAGGACTCACCACACTTGAAAGAGCATATCCAGAACTTCGTGATCGTGAGTGTTGCCTACATCACTGCGTATTCACTTGTGATCGGCTTCGTTGCTCCTCTCCAGCAGATGCTTTTGAGTAATGTCATATTAGAGGTCAGTTTATTGTTCTTGCCTCATGGTATTAGGGTACTGTCTTTTTGGTTTTTTGGGTGGAGAGCAGCTATCTATTTGTTACCCGCAGCATATTTGATGATGGTGGTGAGTGAGCAGGCTGGTATTAGTCTAGACCTGTGGTCTCCGTTGGGTAACATCTTGGCATGCTTGTTAGGCTTTTTAATTGCGAAAGCAGTATTTCCTGATCTTGCCTCGAAACGCGGGATGCCGAATTGGAAATACTTTGGAATAATTGCTTTGTTTGGTTCGTTTTTTAATAGTGTCGGGATGACTGCGCTGCATGCGCACGAGTTAAACCTCTTAATTGCTTCTGGATACGTGATTGGTGACATGGCTGGCTTCTTCGTCTGCTTCTTAATCCTAATGTATGCATTCCGATTTGCCAGACTGCTGACCACAGTGAACGACGCCTAGGCTTTTGTAAGGCTCAAGTTGCTAATGATCTTTGCGATCCATCCCAGCACAAACACAGCAAATCTGCCCTACAAAAAGCCAGCATCGAGGGTCGTGAGACAGCAATACTCAGGTCAAACACGCTGTTTGAACTGACAGTGTTAACACGGCGTTTATTTGCAAATACCCAAACACTCCTGTTGCAAACAGCGTGTTTGACAAAAAACTCAAACATGGCGTTTCCAAACAGCGTGTTTGGATTATTATTCAATAAAATCAATGGTCTAATTTTTCTACTAAGTGTGCCTGCGAGCCAAGCCGAGCTGTAATCCGTCTATGCACATGATAAGATACGCGACTAGATCGGCCTAAACTACCATACGCATTGATGATTGCAGTACACGTCGCAGCCAAGACATCCCGCAATCACGGATCATCCCAACACAAACACAGCAAATCTGCCCTACAAAAAGTCAGCACAGTTCTCTGCGCCAGCAGCACAAATGCAACTCAAACACTGTGTTCGCGATCACAGTTCAAACACAGTGTTTCGATTTACTGCGTCAAACATACATGTTGCAAACACTGTGTTTGCCATTTTTGCCAAACATACTAAATCCAAACACAGTGTTTGCCTTATTACGCATTAATATCAATGCCTTAAATTTTACCGACGCAAGGCTTTTGGGAACTCTCCGCGCCCTACGTTGTCAATATACTGCTCTGCAGTGCGCAAATATCGGTTAGTTTGGTTCGCAATGCCTGTGCGAGCCCGCTTGTTATGAGCGTCCGTTTTGATTGCGGCGCGTGTGCGAGTTTCTCCATATTTGGGTGGGGCCAGAATGTTCGCCCTAAACCCAGCGAGCACGCCTAGATCATAGGCAGATGTGTCAGGGTGTGCGCAGCGTAAATCCCAAATAGTCAAAACCTTGTGCAGCGTGTGCGCAGAAACATTTGTGTAAATTGGATATTTTGCAGTTGAGGTTTGCTTGGGTGGAGCTGCGGGCATGATAGCATGTGCGTGCATGTGTAAGGCTTTAATTTCTTCCCGGATGTGGCTTAGCGGTCTATGAAGATCAATTTGATACAATAAGGTGGGGTTCAAACGGTGCGCCCCAGCCTGTTCAATCAGTGACGTCTTTTCTGCAAACAACCCTTGATGGCAACTCCACCAGGTCAAAAAATCACTTTCAAATACGTCCCCAAAGTCTTTGTAGAGCCGCGCAAGCATGCCGTTGCCTGAATTTGAACATGTCTGCTGATAGTCAGGATTGCGCTTTAAAAATGCCCACCACCAATAATAAATGGACGCTTTGTAGGGCTCAGCATCTCGATATGGCAAATTGCGCCCTCCTCGAAACCTTCGCCGCGAAACCATGTGGATAACAGGTGGCGCTGTCTTAAAGCTCAGTATGTGCCGCGTTGCGTTGGCCTTGTTTGTGACCATGACTCCATCTCCCTCCGGTGGAACATGGAGTCAAAATTAGCCAAATCTTTTTACTATAAAAGTCTCAATCTGATGTTTTTAATATCGGAACATTGTGCAGCACAGCCACTGGCTGCTCAATTTCCTCAAAACCCAGATGCAAACACATGAGCCCATACGGGCACAATTATTGATGAAGGGGACTACTATGTCTGTTCAAAACGATCTGAAAACTAATATCCACAAGCGCCTTGATGCCATGCATGCGGCACGGGCGACATGGGAAGAAGGCACATTGCGTGCAGCCAATGAAGAGCTCTATGCCATTCTTGAAGGTGTCTATGCGCTTTACGCTGAGCTGAAAGCAGAAGTTGGCAAACGCCGCGCCTTTACAGCACTGCTCACAGATTTGGATATCAAAACCCAAGCTAATACCAGCCTTGCATTAAAAGTAGTGCGCTACGTCTTTGCAGGGCAAGGTCGCCGTGAAGTTGCCTATTCAAGTGTCATATCAATCGCTCATGATATGAAGGGGCCAGATCAAAGCTTCACCAGCTATGTGCAGGAATGTGGTGGCATTGAAGAAGTACGCCGCGTGCCCAAATCCACAAAATCAACAACCATGTCCAAAGAGGATTTCAAGAAGCTGGCGCTTGAGGGTCTGCAGGAAGTGCAAGTGGGCGTGAGCACGTTTGACCTGCCAACGTTCATCCAGCCCAATACCGATTACGAAGAAGACTATGCAGTTGCGCTGGTGCGCTGCAATGACAACGGCACAGGCACGATTGTTTACGGGTGCAACGAAGCGGGCATCATTGACGCTGTGCTTGTGTCATCGGGCAAAGACTTGGATGAACGCGCTCAAGAAAGCCTCGCCAAGCTTGACGCAGGTGATCTCGCAACCAAGCGTGCACGTGATGTGCGTGAGTTTGCGTCCAAAATGATCCGCGTTGGATCAGGTGCACAAGTCAGCGTGTCTGGCGGTGGCGTGCGCACAAACGGCGCAGCAACCCATACCTATGGATAAATCTAACGGTGAGTGGGGCAGTCATATTTTGCCCCACTCCATCTACATGCATCCAAAGGAGCTGAGCATGTCATTTGATCTTAAACACCTACCGCGCAGCTTTGACGATTTGGTCATTGCGGACCCGCTCAATGCCAGTGTTATTCGCTCATATTGTGAGCTGCCACCCGCCAAGCCTTTGTTGCTCGCAGGCCCACCAGGTGCAGGCAAGACAGAAGCGGCACGTGTGATCGCTCACAGTCACTTTGAGCATCACAATATTCAGCACATACAATGGGAATATAATGCTGCCAGCCTTGGTAAAGACTATGAAGCCAAGATCATGTCTGAGGTAAACTATCAGATGTTTGGCAATCCGGACAAAGCTATGATCGTCATCAACGAGATCGATGAGATGGACCTACGCACAGTGCAGCCCAAGTTCCGCGAGTTTATGGACAGCAAACGTCATCTCATCCGCTTTGTGGCCACCACGAACCACAAGAGCCGCATCATGGGGGCCGTGCTCAGCAGGTTCCGCGTGATTGACCTAGACCCGCCCAGAAATCTTGATTGGGTCGATCGTGCCAAGGCTATCTTGGAAGCCGAGGGGCTAACCCCGGCAAGAGTTGACGTAGAGCAAATGCTGCAGAGCTTTCAAGGCAGCGCACGTGATCTGATCGATCTCGTTGAAGAGACGGTTATCGCCAGCAAGGCGCTAGCGCCATGACCAATGCTTTAGACACATACAACAAATGCATTGCAGCGCTTCATCTAACCTGTCAGATCGCCAACGAATACGATGTGCGGCTGTGGCATATTGTTGAAGAGGAAGTGCCAGCTTCACATGCTGATCTTGATAGTCGCGATTACGCCTGTGAGCTGGACAGCGCTGTTTCAAAGATACCTTTTGACAGCAAAATCATTTTAAGACCCCACAGCCTCATGCAAAAGATCGATGAAGAGGTTTATCTTGTAAAGCTGCAGTCGACGTTTCGCTTCGCTGATAATGTTCATGACTACTTTACCCTCAACGGCCGTTCAGACCTATTTGACGGTGCATTAGACGAACTGACAGCGACGTATACAGCGCCAGCTGTTGTCTTGGGCGCGTTGGACCATGCCCTCTATGTTTCGAACAAAGCTGAACTCAAAGACTTCGAATTAGCTGGCTTTTATGAAAGCCACCTTCGCGACCTTGCAGAAGGGCGCTTTGCTGAGTTCGCGGCGCTACTGCTTTGGCTTGAGCATTTTTGGACACGGCTGAGTGCGTTAAAGGCAGAACCTCAGTTTGCACATTTAGTAAAACAGCTGCAGGTGATCTTGCCCGCCATCGATCAAGTGCACTTATACGACTTCGCCAAATACAAAATACTGCTCAAGATGGCAGGCGATTTTGCTCCCTTGGTCAATCATCTGCAATTGGCAAAGCAGCAAGTCGCTATGAGCACGCCCTGAAGGCTTTAACTGCGCAGTTTTGCTTGAGCTGAACCGCACTGCTTAAAACCTCATAGAATGTGTATTGTATGAGGTTTTTGCTTAACTTATTGAATTCATTGACGGACCATTCACGGCCATTTCCGGTCGCCCAACCAATACCTCAGACTTTATACTCAAAGCACACAAAAGCTTAGGTTTTGAGGGGATCAGCACATGCGTCAAGCACAGACATTGAACGAGGCGCAGCTGCGCAGGGTTATACAGTACTGTCGCAGTCGTCGACATCCAACACGTGATGAAACGATTATACTGGTCAGCTTCTACGCAGGGCTGAGGGCCAAGGAGATTGCAGCGCTCACAGTCGGCAATGTGTTTGATGAGGCAGGCAACGTGCGTGAGCAGTTCATCCTCAGCGCAGCACAAAGCAAAGGCGGGCATACACGCACGGTGTATTTGAACCAGCGCTTGCGGAAGGCACTTGGAGACTATGGCGCGATTAAATACTTGGGCGATCCTCAGCGCCCGCTGTTTGAGAGCCAAAAGGGTGGGCACTTCTCAGCCAACACCATGTGTCAGCTGTTCTTGGACATTTACAAAGCTGTGGGTCTCAAGGATGCTTCAAGCCATTCGGGAAGACGCACTTACATCACGAGGTTGGCCAACAAAGGCGTGGGGGTGCGCTTGTTAGCAGAGCTGGCGGGGCATAGTCACATAAGCACTACCCAGAGATATATCGATGTGAATTCTGAGCAGCTTAGCGAGGCTGTGGAGCTGCTGTAGGCGCTTTCGGCCCTTAGCGGACGTTCGGTCCAAACCCGTCCAATGGCTTCTTTATCTCATAACCTATCTAAGGCGTGAAAACCGGCAAGTCCGACGGGGCGCGCATGCGCCCCGCCCTTTGGCATAGCAGGAAAATGCCGTTATTGCCCCGAGAGGGCCGCGTAGACCGCGCTCTCGAAATCCATATACCCTGGAAAGGAGACCCCATCTGCGAACGGCAGGATCTGCGTTGCCCAGTAGCCGCCGATCCCATTCTTTCGATCTATCCAATAGTAGCTGTTCGCCAGCCCGGCCCAGCCGATGGCGCCGGCCGGGCGCCCGGTGGACGCGTCTTCGGTGTTGACCATGAAGGTGTAGGACCAGTCCTTGGGTATGCCCGGAAAGAATTCTGCATCATTCGAAAGCGAGGGAATGACGCCGGGCAGCATGGTGACTTTCTGCGGTGGGACAAGTGCGCCCTGCACGGCCCATTCGACGGTTTCGGGTTTCAGGACCCGCCCGTTCGGACCGGCACCGTCGTTCAACCACATGCGGATAAACTTCATGTATTCCGGCACAGTCGCGTAGAGCCCGTGGCCGCCCATGTGGACCTCAGGGTCATCAGGTAGTGCGAAGTCGTCCATCGGGGTCAGCCCGCCATCCTCGCCCCGCGCGTGGATGGTCGCGGTCCGCTCCTTCATGTCGGGCGTCCGGGTAAAGGCGATATCCTGCATGCCGAGCTGGTCGAAGATCCTCTCTTTCATAACCTCGCCCAGGCGTTTGCCGCGGATGCCTTCGACGACCTGTCCGACCCAGTCGATGTTCGTGCCGTATTCCCACTTCGTGCCCGGATCGAATAGCAGCGGGGTTTCGATGCAGGCGCGGCTGCCGGTGACGACAGAGGGCTGGCCCTGCTCTTCGGCGAGGCGCTTATAGGTCTCGTTAAAGAAATCATAGCCAAAACCGGCCGTGTGCAGCATCAGTTGGCGGGTCGTGACATCACTTTTGGGGGCGCGCAGTCTGGGGGTGCCGTCCGCGTCGAACCCGTCGATCACCTTCAACTCACCGATGGCCGGGGCGTAGTTTTTCGCAGGCGCATCGAGGTCCAACAAACCCTCCTCGACACATTGCAGGGCTGTGGTGCCAGCGATTGCCTTGGTGGTCGAGAAGATGGCGAAGACCGTGTCCTCCGTCATTGCGTCGCCGTCCAGCCGCCGCTCTCCGGCCGCGCCGGCGTAGATATCGCCATTGCGGTCCGTTGCCATCGCGACAACCCCGGGCACACGCGACGGACCGGTGCCCAGTCCGTTCAGAACGGCGTCACACCGGATTTTCAGATCGTTTGGGTTGATGTCCTTCATTGGTTCCTCCCTTGAAGATGTGAAGAGAAGAATGCGGAACACTGATCGGCCGCGCTGTTCGCAACCGGTATGTTCTGTCCGATTTCGGAAACGAAGTCAGTGCGGGCGGACGCGTCGTGCGACCCGACCACGCGTCTGCGACGGCGTTTCTCCGAACCTTTCTCGATACCGGCCGGCCAGAGCGCCGAAGTTCGAAAAGCCCCAGTCTGCGGCGATCACGGTGACGGTCACATTGGCTGGCAAAGTTTCAAGATCCCGGCGAAAGCCGTCAAGCCGCCGCGCCACGAGGAATGCCCGAGGCGAAATACCTCGAAACTTCTGAAATCCGCCGGACAGTGTCCTTGCAGAAACGCCGACACGCTTGGCCACATCGCCGATTGAAGGTGCTTCGCGCGCTTCGGCTTCCATGATCTCCTCGGCCGCGCGAACGTAACCGGGGGCTGCACAGCGGGCCCCGGTCTCAAGGCTCAACCCAGCGGCCGATGCCCACTGTCGCAGAAGTTCGACGCAAAGCATCTCTTCGATATGCCGCACCAAGACTGCGTCGGATGAGACTTCGCCCGCGCGCGTTAAGGCACGGGTGGCATAATCGAGAAGCGCGGGCCAGGCTGAGTTGGGGCCGCCGATCTTGACACGGCTCGTCCACAGGCGGTCATCCGGCACGAAACCGAACCACCTCTCGGCCGTATCAACCATCGCCTGATGCGGGATCGTGAGGTTCAGCTGCATATGGTCGGGATCACCCTCAAGCCAATATTCGGCTCGGGAGCAATCTACGACAAAGCTTTCCCCGGCAGCGGTTGCAATAGAGCCACCATCGGTTTGATGATCCAATGCCCCGCGCAGGGTGTTAAGAACAAGGATGTTTCCGGCATCAGGATCGAAGCGGTCAAGGTGAATGCCGGTGCCGTAGGCAAACCGGGTCATGGTCACACAGCCCGCCTTCGCCGAAATCATGGTCGCATCCGGCAGGGACAAGCGATCCAAAGGCCGCACCCGATATCGCATATAGACCGACCGGCAGAAGTCCTCCACTTCGTCCCAATCAGCTGAATGGGTTTTCTGCCGGTGCCTGATCGGCGCCCCTAACGAATCCAGTACAAGTGCATGTTCCAGCAAAACCCCGCTCCTCCTCGTGATTCCATTGTCAATGTAACACGATATTGGCGAGGTAGACATCCGGCATTGGTCGTAAAGAAATGAACGTGTTGGTGGGGACGCGCCGACACGGTCGCGATCTGGCGTAGGTTCTGATCGAGCGCGTTGTCCCCCCGGCGTGTGAGGCTCTACAATGCCGACATTGGTTCAAGCCGCAGCGAATGACCGCTCCCCGCCCTTTACGTTGATCCTTATCAGTCATCCTCACTCTGGCGATCTTCAAAATCATCCCTGCTCAACTCATACCTCTTGCCCGTGAGCATGTCCTTCTTCAAGCGAGGCGTAAGATGACTGTAATGCCGCTCAATCATGCCAATGCTGGTGCCCATCTGAACAGAGAGTGCATGTATATCCATCCCATCGTTAAGCAGGGCAAAGGTCGCATAGGTGTGGCGTAGGCTGTAGAGGGTGCGGTTCTGCCCTGTGCGCGGACATGTGATCAGCCCTGTGTCTGTAAGGAACTTGCGGAACGTCTGGTGGATGTTCTTGCTGACAGTGCCATCGGGCAGTCTAAACACAGGCAGATCAACACGCTGCTTGAGCAGGTCTTCAAACGGGATGTGGCGTATGTCCTCTGACCGCTCGTGTATGCGCTTTAGGTAATTGATGGTACCACTGCGACAGATAATATCCCTGCGCCCAGTTTTGCCTGAGACGCTCATCTCCAAATACTGCAGATCCTTTTCTTCAAACAGCGTCACATGCTTCCACTTGAGGTTTAGCGCCTCCGTGCCGTGCCGCATGCCCGTATTGGCCATGATCAACACATAGTCCCGCATAAGGTGCCGCATGTCTGTGGGCTTGCCTGCTTTGCCTACATTGATCCAACTGGGCAGCTTGCGGATAAGTGTAGCGTACTCCTCACGGGTAAAGTCAGGACGGCGTTCGCTCTTCTCACCACGGTTTACCAGCAGTGGCACATTCTTGTGTGCTATAAAGCCCCGTGCCACTGCTTCTTCAAATACACGGTTCATTGCTGAGTTATGCGTGTTCAGCGTTGAAGCCTTTGGCTCACGACCCATCTTGGCCCGCCGCCACTCGTAGAACTGCTGCACCTTCTCATAATCGATGGTGGTCACATACTGTGCCCCAAAGAACGGGATCAGATAACGCTCAATGCACACGATGTAATCAGCAAACACTTTACGCCCTAAACCAGCATCCAGCTGCTTGCGCATATCCGCAATGGCCAGCTTAGCAACATCAGAGAACTTCTTGGTTACAATAGGGAGGTCGTTCTTGTGGCGGAACTTATATTCCAAATAAGTGTTGCGGGCATACTCCTTGGCCTCAGCCAGATCGCGCTTGCCGGTGCTGATGCGGATAGTGTGCCCATCGATCACAAAGGCTGCCTGCCAGCGCTTGCTGCGCTCACGTCGATACACCCGCACCTCGCCGTCCAGTATCAGATGTGTATCGTCACGCAGCTGCCGCATGTCCTGCTCCTCAACCCAACACTATGGCAGAGCGCACCAACAAGTCTACGAAAGTGTGTGTTTGGGGGTGTGAGAAAGCTTCGATCGTGCAATTTAGTCTCGGATTAAAACTTGCATCTTCAAGATATCGTTATTTCATTGTGCTTTGAAATAATAAAATGAACCAACAGGAAACCACGATGACGTTAACTCGCCGCTATCCGAGATTTGAAATCACTATAAATACTGATCACGGTAGCTTTACCCACATAAGCTCAGCCCCAAAGCAAGCTGATGCTGTTGAGCGTGTGGTGCGATCTTTCAGTAAGAAAAACCCTGTCGTCTCAAAAATTAAGCCTCTTGGTATAATACGCCAAAAGGCAAAATGATTCCTATGTTACTGGGGGATGCACAAGCTGTGTCCCTAACCATGTTGTCCCAAAACTCCACCAACACAGTGTTAGCAACACAGCCACACCCAACACAGTGTTCAACACAACGAATCCGCAGTCAAAATAGTCAGCAACACGGCAAAAAGTGTGTTTAAGGTGTGTTTTTGAATTACACAACTTTAGCGCGCATTGCGCTCAGATAAGACATTGATATTGTTGGTAAAAGTGGTGCCCAGGGGCGGAATCGAACCACCGACACGAGGATTTTCAATCCACTGCTCTACCCCTGAGCTACCCGGGCACGGGATACGGTGGCGAGATGCCCCGTTGGGTGTCGGCGTTCTAGGGCGTCTCGGCGGGGCTGTCCATAGCCATTCCGCGAAAAAATGCACTGCTTTGGAACAGCCGCTTAATGTGGTCGTAAACTATCTTCGCGCAGGGCGCGCTCGGCGGCATCAATGGCCTCTTCCACATCCTCGGGATCGCTTGAGGGCACGGCATAGGTGCCGTTCAGCCAACGCCCCAAATCAACATCCGCGCAGCGTTTGGAACAGAAGGGGCGGTATTTTGCATCGGTGTCTTTTTGGCAGATCGGACACGTCATCGGGGCCAAAGCTCCTTTAGCGGCCAGCGGTCACGTTTGCGCTGCAACTCGAACATCCCCAGCGGCGTCCAGCCAGCCAGAACCGTATCGGTCGCATCCGCCCGGAAGGCGCGCTTGAGGGCGTCTTCGAACTGGCGGCGGTCCTTCTTGGGCATTGGGGCCACATCCAGCGTAACCTGCCCCGCAAGCCCCCTGAGCCGCAATTGGCGAGGCAGGTCGCGGGCGAGGGCCAGATTGGCCTTGAGCCCCGCCGCAAGCGAGCTGTCGGGGCCTGTATTCACATCCACGGCCACCAAGGCCGATGTCGGCTCGATCATGGCGAAGGCGCCCGCGCTTAAGGGCATGGGCGGCGCCAGCACTGCGTCAATCGCCTCCAGCACACCAAGCTCCTCGAAGCTGCCGATCCGCTCGATCACCTCATCAGGATCAGGGGCGGACCAATCGCGCCACGCGGTTTCATGCGCATCAAGTGGTGCAAGCAGCAATTCTGGCGCGCCATCGGCATCGCCGAGAACCGCCTCAGCCAAACCGCGCATCGCGGCAATATCTTCAGCCAAGCTCTCTTCATCGACCTCTTCCGCTGCGGTGCGCAGGATCAGGCCAAAGCCCTCTGGGGCATCATGCATTCCTTCATGGGCAATCTCGAGCAAACGCTCACGTTCCGCCTCGTCGCGGATCGAGCGCGCAATATTGATGCCCGGCGCATCGGGGGTCACAATCGCATAGCGGCTTTTGAACAAAAGCCGCGTTGTAACCGGCGTAGCCTTGCCGCCCTCGCCCAGACCTGCGACTTGCACCAGCAACACATCGCCCGGCGCCAAGCCCTTGCCTTGCCGCAAAAAGCCTGTCTGCCCGTCCGGCAAACGCAGGATCATCCCGCCCTGCCCTTTCAGCGGACGCTCACATACCGCACGGAAAATAGCCCCGACAGCAGGCGGTGCATCCTCGGGCGGGTCGATGGCGATTTCCTCCAGCCGACCATCAACCATAAGAGCAGCAGCCTTGCGGCCCTCGATCTCATCAAGAACGACGATACGTCCCTTCATGATTGCCTCCAAACTGGCCAACCCGCTGTTGTCAGCAATTGCGCTGTCTCAACCAAAGGAAGCCCCATGATCGCGGCATGACTGCCTGATATCCATGGAATGAACGCACCAGCAGGGCCTTGGATGGAATAGCCACCCGCCTTGCCCTGCCAATCATTGGTGGCGAGATAGCCGTTCAATTCCTCATCGCTGAGGTTTTTCATCTGCACGCGGCTTTCAACGCAGCGTTCCCAAATCTGGTCACCCTTGCGCAGGACAATGGCCGTATAGACCCGATGCCGCCGCCCCGAGAGCGCCAGCAAAAACGAGGCCGCCTCGCCTGCATCTGCGGGCTTTCCCAGAATGCGCCGCCCCAAAGCCACCGTTGTATCTGCCGAGAGGATGATATCGCCGGCCTGAGCGGGCACGGCATGGGCTTTTTCGCGCGCCATGCGTTCCACATAAGGACGGGGTAATTCGCCCTTGCGCGGGTCTTCATCGATATCGGGGGGAAGAATGGCGTCTGGTATAACGCCAAGAACCGCCAGAAGCTCCTTCCGGCGGGGGCTGCCTGATCCAAGGATAAGGCGCATGTTTATTTGAAGCGGTAGTTGATGCGGCCCTTGGTCAAATCATAGGGCGTCATTTCAACTTGAACTTTATCTCCGGCCAGAACGCGGATGCGGTTCTTGCGCATCTTTCCTGCCGTATGTGCGATGATCTCATGGCCATTTTCAAGCTCGACCCGAAACGTCGCATTCGGCAGAAGTTCTTTCACGACACCGGGGAATTCGAGCATCTCTTCCTTGGCCATGGTCTCTCCTTGCACTAATCGCCGCCAATCTGCGGCATGGACGGCTATGTGCGCCCAAAGGTGTCGGTTTTCAAGGCAAATCTGCGCGAGATGTGATTTCCGCTGCGCGATTGGCACTTTCAGGCCAATGCGCATGGTTCAAAACACTGCCTTCGCATCGTACTTTGGCAATCGCATCGCGCTCGATATCGGCAAAAACCCATCCCGCTTGGTTCATCGCGCCTTCGGCAATGATGCCTGTTGCGGGAAACCCCAGATCGGGCGGGCCGTAAATGGCTGCAGCCCCGATATTCTCATCGACCGCGGGGCACCACGCCGCATCCCCAACCGTGGGGGCGTGCGCGACCACGCATTGCCCTTCCAGCGCGCGCGCCATCGCCCCGATCCGCACGCGGGAGTAACCCGCAAGGCTATCGGTGCAGGACGGCACCAGCAGAATCTCGGCCCCCGCCTCAATCAAGGCACGCCCCAGCAGCGGGAACTCGGCGTCATAGCAGATCAGCACCCCAATCCGCCCAAGAGACGTATCAAAGACCTGCAAAGGACCCCCTTGAACAACATCCCAAATCTCACGCTCGAAACGGGTCATGACTTGTTTGTCCTGATGCCCGATCAAGCCCTGCGGCCCAAAGAGAGAGGCGCGGTTTACTGGCCGCACAGCCTCGCCTTTGGCGGGGCCAGAGGGGGCCAGAATATGCACGCCGTATTGAACCGCCAAAGCCGCCATCGCCTCATTGGCCTGTTCGGTCCAAGTGATGGCAGCGCGCAGGCTTGCCTCCAGATCGGCTGCCGCCGCCATGCCCTCAAGGGCTGCCAATTCCATGCGGCCATATTCGGGAAAGACCAGCAAGTCAGCCCCAGCCGTTGCAGCCTCGGCGACCCAATCGTGCAGCTTCTGGGCATGGTCCTGCCAAGTCTCCAGCACAGATAAGGGGTAAGCGGCGGCGGCAATGCGCATCACAACTCCTTCAACCAGAATTGGAGCGGCTTTTCACTCGCCCCAGCCTCACCAATATCGCGCCATGAGAAGCGCGCGATTGCACCATCCAGCTTGGCATATCCGCGCTTTTGCCAAAACCCGTCCAGCGGCGCATAATTTGCAGGGCGTGCAGGATGGCTCTCCGGCCGCATGACTGCGCAAAAGGCACTGTGGTGAAACCCTTCTGCGCGGGCAAAGGCCTCGCGGCGGTCAAAAAACACATGCCCCGCCCCACGCCCGCGATAGGCGGGCAGCAAGACCGATTCCGCACAATAAAATACCTGATCCAGCGCCAGACCCGAGCCTTCAAAGGCCGATTGAAAATCATCTGCATGTTGGCCAAGCGGAAGGCCGGTTGAGGCCCCGACCATCTGGGCGCCGTCGAAGGCCCCCACCACAATCGCGCCTTGGCTGGCATAGCCCGCCAGATAGCCGCGCTCATATTCAAGATCACCCTCATAGAGATAAGGCCATTCCCGAAACACTTTGATGCGCAGCCCTGCCAGCCCTTCCACGACAGTGGCGAAGCTCTCGCCCGTGAAACTCTGGTAGCGCAGCGTCATGGCGCCGAGACCTGCCTGATCCAATCTTGCAGATTATAATAGGTCACCACACGGCTGATTTTCCCGTCCGCAATCGTGAAGAAGGTGCCCGCAGGCAGGCAATAGCTTTGCCCCTTTGCCTCGGGCAGCCCGTCATCGCTTTGCAGATAGGTGCCATTCACCGTGAATTCAGCGGCAGCACGGCGGCCATCTTGCGAGACCATCACGACGATATCGCTCAGATGCTCCTGATAGCAGCGGCTCATATGCGCGCAAAATTCGGTAAAAGCAGGCTTGCCGATGCGGATGCCACCCTCATTCACATGATGGGCGATGTCATCGCTCAGACAGGCCAGCATCCCATCCACATCCCCGTCATTAAAGGCCGCGTAATACCGAGTGACCACATCAAGGCTCATCTGCTTATCCCTCGCTGCTGGTTGGCTGGGGCGGGCCAAAGCGGGCCTTGATCCTGTCCATGATCTGGTCGCGGGCTTGGCGATAGGAGGCCAGTTTCTCTTCCCGCGTCTCGCCCAGACCTGTGGGGTCAAGGATCGGCCAATATTCCACATCCAGATGGTAATGCCGCGTCAGATCAAGCGCGCGGCGCTGGCTGGCGGGCGAAAGTGCTACGATCAAATCAAACCCCGAGAGGTCATCGCCCCATTGCTCCATCTCGTCAAAGCTGCGTACACGGTGCCGCTCCAACTCAACGCCCATCTCCGCCGAGACCGCCACGGCAAAGCCGTCAATCTCCAACTCATGCTTCACCCCTGCCGATTGGACATAGCATTGGTGACCATAGAACTTCTTCATCAACCCTTCCGCCATGGGCGATCGTGTTGCGTTGTGATCGCAACAAAAAAGCACCGACTGGGGTAAATTCTGTTCCAATATCTATCCGCCGAAATGTAGGACGCAGATCAAAGTGAACAGGCGTCTTGCGGTATCCGTATCAATATCGGCCTTGCCTTCGAGACGTTCCTGAACAACCCGCGCGCCTTCATTATGGATGCCCCGCCGCGCCATATCGATGGCCTCGATCTGCGATGCGGGAAGCTTTTTGACCGCCGAGAAATAGCTCTCGCAAATCTGCCAGTAGTCCTTGACCACCTGCCGGAACGGGCTGAGCGAGAGGTGGAATTCAGCTGCATCTACGCCTGCTTCGGTATCCACATCAAAGACCAGCCGTTTCTCCCTGATCGACAGGCTCAACCGATAGGGCCCTTCGGCGATGGCTTTGTCATCCTTGGCGGGCAGCTCGAAATGGTTCTCCTCCAACAGATCGAAAA
Source organism: Rhodophyticola sp. SM2404 (assembly GCF_053570515.1). NCBI lineage: Bacteria > Pseudomonadati > Pseudomonadota > Alphaproteobacteria > Rhodobacterales > Roseobacteraceae > Rhodophyticola > Rhodophyticola sp. SM2404. Next base: position 545,972 of record NZ_JBSEDL010000001.1, on the reverse strand, counting down.
TCGCGACCTTGCGCTCCTGCTCGATCTCGGGGGTTGGCGCTGCCAGACCTGTGGTGTCGATTTCGATATGGCAAATATGCATGCTCATTCCTTGCCGCTCTCGTTCAGGCGGTCAAGCCGCGCCCTGACTGACAGGCCATGCGCCTCAAGGCTTTCCGAGATCGCCAGCGTTTCAGCCGCAGCACCGATGGCGCGCAGCGAGGCGGGCGTCATTTGCGCCAAAGTCGTGCGCTTCATGAAATCAAGCACCGACAACCCCGATGAGAACCGCGCCGAGCGTGCTGTGGGCAGCACATGGTTCGGCCCGCCGATATAATCGCCAATCGCCTCGGGCGTCCAAGCACCAAGGAAGATCGCGCCTGCATGGGTGATCTTGCTGCTCAGCGCTTCGGGGTCGGCCACGCAAAGCTCAAGATGCTCGGGCGCCGCTTGGTTCGACAACTCCGCCGCCTCATCGAGATCGCGCACCGTGACAACCGCGCCGAAATCGCGCCAGCTCGGGCCTGCGATATGGCGGCGTTCCAAGGTCTCGAGCCGCTTTTCAACAGCAGCGGCCACCTCGCGGCCAAGCTCCGCATCATCGGTGATCAGAATGGATTGCGCGCTTTCGTCATGTTCGGCTTGGCTCAGCAAATCAAGGGCGATCCAATCGGGGTCATTATCCCGATCCGAAATCACCAGAATTTCCGAAGGGCCGGCAATCATATCAATGCCAACCTTGCCAAAGACGCGGCGCTTGGCGGCGGCAACAAAAGCGTTTCCGGGACCTGTGATTTTATCGACAGGGGCGATCGTCTCGGTGCCATATGCCATCGCGGCAATCGCCTGCGCGCCACCGATCCTATAGATCGTCTCGACCCCTGATAATTTGGCCGCCAACAACACCAGCGGGTTCGCTTTGCCATCAGGTGTCGGCGCACAGATCGCAAGGCGTTCCACGCCTGCGACAACCGCAGGGATCGCATTCATCAGCACCGAGGAGGGATAAGAGGCCAAACCGCCTGGCACATAAAGCCCCGCCGCCGAAACAGGCGTCCAGCGCCACCCGAGAGTGGCGCCATCAGGGTCGGTCCAACGCGCATCTTGAGGCAATTGGCGAATGTGATAGGCGCGGATACGCTCGGCGGCCAGTTCAAGGGCGGCACGCTCATGCGCGGGCACTTGCGAAACGGCGGCCTCGATCTCCTCAGGGGTGAAGGCCAGCGTCTCGGGCGTAAGGGCCAAACGGTCATGTTTCTCGGTCAGATCAATCACGGCCTGATCGCCCCGTGCACGCACATCGGCAATGATTCCAGCAACGACATCATCCACATCGGGGCTGTCTTCGCGTTTCATCTCAAGCAGGGCTTTAAAGCGCGCGGTGAAATCGCGATCTGTACTGTCGAGGAATTGGGGCATATCCGTCTCCGTTAATCGGAACAGGACTTAGCGCGCGCACCGCTTGGCCTCAAGCGCGATTGCGCATTGCAATCACGCAGGATGCTCGGGCGTTTTGCGCGAGGGTGCGAGATAAGGGCGCGTGACATCCTTGAGGGTGACGCCGATGGCTTCGACATCTAGGGCCAAGGCCCCCTCGCCCGCCAGAACAAGCGTAAGACGGCCCGTGCCATCCTCGCCCGCGATCCATTCCATTGCCAGCAGCGACAGCACCAGATCGCTTTGCGTGCGATCAAAACCTTGACTGGCCACTTTCATCACATCTTCGATCACCAGAACCGATTGAACCCGCTCGGGCGGATCACGGCGCTGGCCGTCTTCCCAGCGGAAACGGTTTAGCAGGATCGCGAATTGGCGGCGCTTGGCGTCATGTTTGAGTTCGGTGATCGGAAAAACCGCATCCTGCACCAAGGCCGACATCACCTCGAGATCGCCCGCATCCATCGCACGCAAGGCCAGCGGGCGCTCTGCGCCATCCTCAAAGCGGGCGTCTTCAACCATCGGATTTAACCCGCTCAATCTGCGCCCCGCAGGCCGAAAGCTTTTCCTCAACCCGCTCATAGCCCCGATCAAGGTGATAGACACGATTGACCACCGTTTCACCTTCGGCAGCAAGCCCCGCGAGGATCAGGCTGACCGAGGCGCGCAAATCCGTGGCCATCACAGGCGCGCCTTTGAGGCGGTCCACACCCGTTACCGTCGCCGTGCCGCCATGGACATCAATCTGCGCGCCCATGCGGATCAATTCGGGCGCATGCATGAAGCGGTTCTCGAAGATGGTTTCTTCCAACACGCTGGTGCCGCTGGCCGTGCAAAGCAGCGCCATCATCTGCGCCTGCAAATCGGTAGGGAAGCCGGGGAAAGGCTCGGTGCGCACATCAACCGCGCGGATGCGCCCGTTCTTGCGCGCAACCGTGAGGCCTTTTTCGGTTTCCTCAACAGAAATACCAGCCGCGTCCAGCTTTTCGCAGAAGGCTTGCAGAAGGCTGATCTTGCCGCCCAACAACTCCACCTCACCACCCGTAAAGGCGGGGGCCAGCATATAGGTGCCAAGCTCGATACGATCAGTGACGACGGGATGCGTGGCACCCCCAAGGCGGTCAACACCCTGAATGGTGATGGTGCTTGTGCCTTCACCCTCGATTTGCGCGCCCATGCGGCGCAGACATTCGGCCAGATCGACGATCTCGGGCTCGCGGGCTGCGTTTTTCAAAACGGTTGTGCCTTTGGCCAAGGTTGCAGCCATCAGCGCATTTTCAGTGGCCCCGACCGAGACAAAGGGAAACTCATAGACAGCGCCTTTCAGCCCGCCTGCCGCCTTGGCATGCACATAGCCATCGCGCAGATCCAGCTCGGCCCCCATTGCTTCAAGCGCCTTGAGATGCAGATCAACTGGGCGCGCGCCAATCGCGCAGCCCCCGGGCAGCGATACAACCGCCTGCCCTTCGCGCGCCAGCATCGGCCCCAATACAAGGATCGATGCGCGCATTTTGCGCACGATGTCATAATCGGCATGAAGATTGTTCAAACCATGCGAAGACATGGTCAGCACTTTGCCGTCATTGAGCGCCGTCACTTCCGCGCCGAGCGATTGCAACAAGGCCGTCATGGTGCGGATATCGGACAGGCGCGGCGCATTGGTCAGCGTCAGCGGCTCCTCCGACAAAAGGGTCGCGGGCATCAGCGTGAGACATGCGTTCTTGGCCCCCGCAATCGGGATCTGTCCACGCAGCTCGCCGCCGCCTTTTACGATGATACTATCCACTGGCTCTGCCCTCTTTCTCGGCTTGGGCGCTAGCCCTCTGCCTCATTTGTTTTTTGGTCCCCGTCACTGCGTTTGCGGGCCTGCGCTTTGCGGCGCGATAGATTGGCCTTCAGCGCGGCTTTCAACCGATCCTCGCGGGTATTGCCACCCTTTGCAGGTCGTGCCTTCGCATTTGGTTTGTCAGGGTTCACTGTCATAGCCATTCTCTTAACCCGAAGGAGAAAAACCGTCCAGCACAACACAAGCGTGCAAAGACCCCGAGAGGGTGGTTTTTCGCAACATGGGGGCGATTAGCGGGACGCTGTCAAAAAACACCCAAATTACGCTTGCGTCAGTTGGCGATTGCGTCTAGTTCACCGCCGATAACCGAGCGCCGCAGTAGCTCAGTGGTAGAGCGCGTCATTGGTAATGACGAGGTCGGGAGTTCAATCCTCCCCTGCGGCACCAGTTCCCCCCTTCCAGACTTAGAGACACCCGTGACAGCGCCCCATTGGCTTTGCTTTGGCTTGTGCAATCAGCCCTCGGCATTGCTTCATATCAAGGGACCTAAAAGAAACGGGCCCGTGAAATCTTCACGAGCCCGAGTTGTTCATGTCAGTTGCGATAGACCTCAGCGCTGGCGCTTGGGCGTTGCATCCCCGCCTGTGCGGCGCTTGGGGCCGCCTGCGGGCTTGCCCGAGCGTGGCTTGGCACCGGGTGGCACAAAGCGCTTGGAGCTGTCACGCGCATCGCCTGAGGGCGCGGCGGCAGGTTTTCCAGCGGGCTTGCCCGAAGGTTTGCCGGCGGGTTTGCCACCAGATTTCCCAAAGGGCTTACCCTCAGGCTTTCCGCCTTTGCCAGCAGGTTTGCCAAAGGATTTGCCCGCAGGCTTATCACCGAATTTCGAGGCAGGCCGCCCCTTGGACGCGCCATCCTTGCCCTTGGGCTTCCAGCCCTTGGTCGAAACCGCACCATCGCGGGTCGGATCAATCGGGGCGGGCTTTTCGCGCGGTTTGCGCGGGGCCTTGTCATAGGCGGGCTTGCCGCCACCGCGCGGGCCATCTTCGCGTGGTCTGCGGGGGCCATCCTCGCGCGGCTTGCGCGGGCCACGATCCTCACGGCTACCGCGCTCAGACCTGTCAGGGCGTGGCCCCGATTTTGGCAGGTTCGGCGGGCTGTCCAATTGGCGCAGCTTGATGCCGTCTTCCAAAGCGCCCTCGGCACCGATGGCTTTCATCATGCCATCCGCGCTGCCTTTGGAAATCTCAACAAAGGTCTCGGAATCTTGGACACGGATCGCGCCAATCGCGGTTTTGTCGATATTGCCCGCACGGCAGAGCAGCGGCAAAAGCCAGCGCGCCTCGGCACGGTCATTGCGCCCGACCGAGAGAGAGAACCAAGTGCTGGGACCAAAGGCCTTATGCTCGCGCGCAGGCGGTGGTGTATCGGCATCCAGAAGCTCTTCTGGCGCGGAACGGCGCGATTGATAGAGCCGCAGATAGGCGGCCGCAATCACCTCGGGCGACTGCTTTTCCAGCAATTGCGCGGCAAATACCGCTTCAGCCTCGGTGACGGGTTCTTCCCAGACGGGATCATTGATCAAACGCTCTTCATCAAGCTTGCGAATGTCATCGGCCGAAGGCGGTGTGGTCCATTCTGCATTGATCTTGGCCCATTTGAGCAAACGCTCGGCCTTTTTGACCACCTTGGGCGGCACAATCAGCGCAGATATGCCCTTGCGCCCTGCCCGCCCCGTACGGCCCGAGCGGTGCAGCAGGCTTTCGGTATTGGTGGGCAGATCGGCATGGATCACGAGGGTGAGGTTCGGAAGGTCAATGCCGCGCGCCGCGACATCGGTGGCCACACAAACCCGCGCACGACCATCGCGCATGGCTTGCAGCGCATTGGTCCGCTCACCTTGGCTCAACTCACCCGACAGGCTGACCACCGAGAAACCGCGATTGGTCAGGCGGGCCATCAAATGGTTCACTGCCGCGCGCGTATTGGCAAAGACCAGCGCGCTCTCGGCATCATGATAGCGCAGCAGATTGAAAATCGCGTTCTCGCTATCTTGCTGCGCGACCCGCACGGCTTGGTATTCGATATCGCTATGCTGCTTGGCGCCACCGATTGTGTTGATCCGCTCGGCATTATTCTGGAATTGCTGCGCCATCTTGGCGATGGTTGGCGGCACTGTGGCCGAGAACAGCAATGTGCGGCGGTCTTCAGGGGCTTCGCCCAACATAAACTCAAGGTCTTCGCGAAAGCCTAGATCAAGCATTTCATCCGCTTCATCCAGCACGATCGCGCGCAGACCTGTCATATCAAGTGAACCGCGCGTGATATGATCACGCAAACGACCAGGGGTGCCGACAACGATATGCGCACCGCGATCCAGCGTGCGCCGTTCGTCGCGCATATCCATGCCGCCTACGCAGCTTGCAATCCGCGCGCCCGTCTTGCCGTAAAGCCAGCGCAGCTCCTGCATGACCTGAAAGGCCAATTCACGGGTGGGAGCAACGACCAGCGCCAAAGGTGTACCAGCAGGGCCAAAAGCCGCTTCATCGCCCAGAAGCGTCGGCGCAATCGCAAGGCCGAAGCCAACCGTTTTACCAGAACCAGTTTGCGCCGAGACCAGAAGGTCCTTTGAGGCAAGCGCAGGGTCAGACACGGCCTCCTGAACGGGGGTCAGTGTGTCATAGCCACGCTCAGCGAGCGCCTCAGTCAGAGAAGAATTCATTATGGGAGTGATCCGTAGGGTTGCAGCGGAGATCCGCCAGATACGCCATTACCGCGTCAAAGGCGCTGCATAGCGGGGAATAGAGGCAAAGTATATGACGAATTGCGCATAGCGGCTGCCGCCTTGCGTCATGCAAGATAAAGGCCGGCACCCCGTGACAGGGCACCGGCCTATTCATGGCATCGCATCAATGGCTTGGCAGGTGGCCGAGCCGTGGGTTAGCCGATGATGGCGTTTAAAGCCGCTGAGGGCCGCATAACAGCCGCGGTTTTGGCCGCATCGCTGTGGTAATAGCCACCCAGATCAGCCGCAGATCCATTGCCAGCCGACAGTTCAGCCAGAATGGTGGCCTCCTGATCGGCCAAGGCTTTGGCCATTGGCGCGAAATGGGCGGCCAACTCGGCATCCTCGGTTTGCGCGGCCAAGGCTTCGGCCCAATAGCGCGCGAACCAGTAGTGGCTATGGCGGTTGTCAGGCTGGCCGACTTTACGGCCCGGACCACGGTCATTGTCCAGAACGCCTTGGGTGGCTGCATCAACCGCATCGCCCAAGATACCCGCTTTGGCATTGCCCTTGGCATCGGCCAAGAACTTGAAGCTTTCGCCAAGCGCGCAGAACTCGCCCAAGCTGTCCCAACGCAGGTGGTTGGCTTCCATCAATTGCTGAACATGCTTGGGGGCAGAACCACCCGCGCCTGTCTCAAACAAGCCGCCGCCCTGCATCAGTTTCACGATCGACAACATCTTGGCCGAGGTCGCCAATTCGAGGATCGGGAAGAGGTCGGTCAGGTAATCGCGCAACACATTGCCCGTCACCGCGATCGAGGTTTTGCCCGCACGGATCGTTTCAAGCGAGGCCCGCGTGGCCGCGCGAGGCGCAAGGATCTGGAACTTGTCGGCCACGCCCTTGGCCTCAAGGATCGGCTTCACATAAGCGATCAATTCGGCATCATGGGCGCGCGAAGCGTCCAGCCAGAAGATTGCTTCACAATTTTCTGCCTTCTGACGGTCAATTGCCAAAGCGACCCAATCCTCGATCGGGGCTTTGCGCGTGCTGGCGGAACGCCAGATATCGCCCGCCTCAACGGCATGTTCATGCAGGACCGACCCGTCTTCGAGGATCATTTTGACGACACCATCCGAGACAATCTCGAATGTGGTGGGGTGGCTGCCGTATTCTTCGGCCTTTTGCGCCATCAGACCGATATTCTGCACCGTGCCAGAGGTGGCGGGGTCCAGCTTGCCTGTCTCTTTGAAATACTTGATCGTCTCGTCATAGACGGGCGCATAGGAGTTATCGGGGATCACGCAATTGGCGTCATGCTCGGCCCCGTCAGGGCCCCAGCCTTTGCCGCCGGCACGGATCAAGGCAGGCATGGAGGCGTCGATGATCACATCAGAGGGCACATGCAGGTTGGTGATGCCACGGTCGCTATCAACCATGTAAAGCGGTGGACGCTCGGCCATGCAGGTCTCGATGGCCGACATGATCGCGGGGCTGTCTTTGACGCGGGCCAGCAGATCACCAAGGCCCGAATTCGGGTTCACGCCAAGGGCTGCCATCTCATCGGCATAGGTTTCAAAGACAGGTGCCAGATAGGCTTTCACGGCATGGCCAAAGATGATCGGGTCCGAGACCTTCATCATCGTGGCTTTCATATGCAGCGAGAACAGCGTGCCTTCGGCTTTGGTCGCCTCGATCTCTTGGGCAAGGAAAGCGTCAAGCGCCTTACCCGACATGAAGGTTGCATCCACCACGGTGCCAGCAGGATAGCTGATGCCGTCCTTCAGAACCGTCTCGGTGCCGTCCTTGGCGATATGCACGATTTTGGCAACAGAGGCCGCAGGCAAGGTCGCAGAGACCTCGTTCGAGAAGAAATCACCACCCGACATGGAGGCAACGCGGGTTTTGCTATCGGCAACCCATTCGCCCATGCGATGTGGGTTGGCCTGTGCAAATGCTTTTACCGCTTTGGCGGCGCGGCGGTCGGAATTGCCTTCACGCAGAACAGGGTTCACGGCCGAGCCCTTGATCGCATCATATTTCGCGCGCGCTGCTTTCTCGGCATCGCTCGACGGGGTCTCGGGATAATCGGGGATCGCATAGCCTTGGCCCTGAAGCTCTTGAACCGCAGCGACAAGCTGCGGCACCGAGGCCGAGATATTGGGCAGCTTGATCACATTGGCCTCAGGTGTTTTGACCAGATCACCCAACTCGGCCAGATCATCGGATTGGCGCTGCTCAGGCGTCAGGCTATCGGCAAAGGCTGCAAGGATACGGCCCGCAAGCGAGATGTCCTTGGTGCCGATGCTAACGCCTGCCGCTTTGGCAAAGCTTTGAATGATCGGCAAAAGGGAAGCAGAGGCCAGTTCGGGGGCCTCGTCTACTTTTGTGTAGATGATGTCGGGAATGTTCTTGGAGTTCATGATATCCACGCCTTGGTCAATTTCTGCATGCCATAGTACACAATGGAAAAGATTGCCACGCTTTTCCGAATTTTAAAGGTGCGACGAAGCGCCAGCACCCATAGCCGAGAAGCCTGCCCGCCTTTTACACAAAGCCGCCGTCAAAGGAACTCCCCCCTAGATGAAACTCCGATGACGTTTAGGCCTCCAGCGCGCTGTCAGCTTCCCAAAGCTCAATCGGGTTTCCCTCGGGGTCGTGAAGACGCGAGAAGCGCCCGACACCTTGCATGGCTTGCACGTCACTACAGGCGATACCTTCGGCGCTCAGCTCTGCAATCGCCGCGTCCAGATCGGCGACGCGAAAATTCAGCATGAAGCTGCGATCTTGCGGGAAGTAATCCGTATCCCCCGCAAAGGGGGAAAAGACGGTAAACCCTTCCTGCGTTCTCCAAGGGGTTTGCGTGGCATCCGAGGGGACAGGATCAATCCCCAAATGCTGGTGATACCATTGGGCGAGACCGCTCGGGTCTTTCGACCTGAAAAACACCCCGCCAATTCCAAGAACTTTGACCATAGCGATCCCCAATGCAGATTGAGTCGTTCAAGCATGATCAGTTGAAGGCAGAAGCCCCAGCCTGTCAAATTAACGCATGATTATGTGGTCAGTTCCCGCTCAAAGCGGATCAATTGGAAGGAGCGCAGCCATCAGCCAGAGAGCATAACCTGTTAATCGCCACGTGCCTCAAGAATGATCGCATCCAACAGGGCTTCCACCTCTTGCATGGGACCATCGGGATAGGTGCGGTGGCCGAGGCGGACCTCACCGTCAACCGTGGTGACGAAAATGCCATAAGGGCAATGGGCGATATTTAAGGGATCGGCTTCCATCACGCGGCGAGAGATTGCGGCCGAGCAGAACAGGAAGATATCCGCCTGATCAAAAATCATAACATCGCTATCCATATCCGCTGCCGTGCGGTTGAGCATGTCACCCACATGGCTGGTGTAATCAATCACCAAACCACGGTCGATAATCGCGCTTTCAACGGCGAAGGTCGCATCATCAAAGCTTCCCTCAAACGGGTAAGTGACAGCATCTTGGGCGATGGCGGGGGCCGCGCATACCATTGTGCAAAGAAGAGCGAGTACCGTTTTCATAGCGTTATCCTTAATTGGGAAAGAGGCGGCGGCATGATAACCGCCGCCTCCTGTCCGATTAGCCGAACATGTCCTCCGTGATCGCGTCGTACCAGCCGAGGCTCTCACGATAGGTTTCTTCACGAACCTCAGCGGTCTCGTCCACTTGGCTGACAAAGCCGCCCGTGCTGACGATGCCCTCATCCGAGGCTTCATAAGTGGCACCGACTTTGATGCCATCATTGGTTTCGATCAGCGACCAGCATGTGTTCGAGAACCGTGCTGGGAAGGCTGTGCTGCCTGTCAGGGCCGCGACAATCGCATTGGCCGCAACCTTGGCTTGGCTATTGGCCGAGAAGCCCGATTTTGGCATCGCGCCCTGTGCTGCCGCATCACCCAGAACATGGATATTCTCATCCATGGTGCTGGACAGGTCATAGGCCGAAACAGGGGCCCAGTTGCCATCGGTGATGCCTGCTGCAAAGGCGATATTGCCCGCACGCTGCGCAGGAATAACGTTACACACGTCAACCGTTTCAACCTGACCATCGATATCAACAGTCATCGCATTCGGGTCGACCGACACATTGCCAGCACCGAAATCAGGGCCGATCCGCTCGATCATGCCCGAATAGTGACGCTCCCAACCATCCTCGAAAAGACCCTGCTTGGAGAAGCCTTCCTTTGGATCAACGATTAGGATTTTCGCGGTCGGGTTCACCTCTTTGAGCGTATGCGCAACCATCGATACCCGCTCATAGGGGCCAGGAGGGCAGCGATAAGGGTTGGGTGGTGCGATCATCGCAAAGGTGCCACCTTCGCGCATATTCATGACCTGCGCCTTGAGCAATTCAGTCTGGCTGCCGCCCTTATAGGCATGCGGCATGACGTTTTGCGACGCCGTGGACCAGCCAGGAACGCTGTCTTCGATGAAGTCGATACCAGGGCTGAGGACGAGACGGTCATAAGGCACCGCGCCACCACCTGCGAGCGATACGGTCTTGGCATCGCGGTCCACGGCCGTCGCCCAGTCATGGACAACATTGATCCCGTAATCCGAGGCCAGTTTGCCATAGGTATGGCCAAGGCTGTCGAATTCACGGAAACCGCCGAGATACAGGTTCGAGAAGAAGCAGGTGTAATAGGCCCGCGACGGCTCGATCAGGGTGACATTGATGGCGCCATTGCTGGCCTGTGCGATATAGCGCGCTGCGGTTGCACCGCCCGCACCGCCGCCAACAACCACGACATTCGCACTTGCTTGGGCACGCACCACCATCGGTGCGGCAAGCGTGGCAGAAACCGCCGCAGCGCTTCCTAGAAATACACGTCTGTTAATACTCATAATTTCCTCCCATTTTGCATCGGTTTCCCGAGCCGTGTTTCGGGACCTATCTCCTCCGATCGGACCCATCTAAATTCCGGTGGCGCTGTTATTCAACACCTTCGAAATAAACTGCGAGCGCTGCGATCTCCTCATCGCCTAGACGCGCAGCAATTGTATTCATCACCCCATGCTCACGACTGCCATTACGGTAGGCAACAATGCCGTGAATAAAGGAAGATGGCGCAAGACCTGCGATCGAGGGGATATCATCGCCCCCTGACGCGCGGTGGCAGGCTGTGCATTCTGATGACAGATATTGGCCATAGGCAGGATCACCCGCAATCTCGAGGATCGCTGCAATCTCGGGGTCAACCTCGCCCTCGCTTGCCTCGGCAATCGCGCCCTCAAACTGGCCGCCTGCCGCACTCATATAGGCAATCAGATCAAGCCGTTCCTGAGCATCGCGCACACCCCGAAAGGCCATGCGGGTTCCCGGGAAGTAATCACGCGGGCTTTCAAGGAAACGCTCCAGTACCGCCTCATCCCAGACCGCGCCTTCCGCACCTGCTTCTTCCAAGACGGATGAATAGCGATAATCGGGCAAAGCCCCGACAGGCCGCCCGATCAATTCATTCAGATGTGGGCCGACGCGGCTGACCGCGCCATCCCCAATCATGTGACAGGCTGCACAAGGACGAAACAGTGTTTCGCCTTGTGCAGCATCGCCCTGTGACAACGCGGGGGAGGATGCGAGTGTCACAGCGGCGAAGCTATGTACAACAATGCTTCGCCACATCATTTGTTATTCGCCCCCCTCGGACCGCAGATAAGCAATCAAGCCAGGGATATCGGCTTCATCCCGCACACCACGGAAGGCCATCCGGTTGCCCGAAATATAGCCGCGTGGGTCCAGCAGGAAGGCAGTCAGGGTTTCGTCTGTCCAGACGGTGCCGCCTTCGCCCGCTTCAACCAATGCTGGCGAATAACGGAAACCTTCGCGGGTGCCTGCCTGAGCGTTATAGATGCCGTTCAGCGCGGGGCCTGCCGCATTGCGCGCGCCGTCACCAACTTGGTGGCAGGAGCGGCACTGACGGAACGTGCTTTCGCCCGCCTCGATCAGGGCTGGGTCAAGAGCGGCCTCAACCACTTCTTCTACAACAGCTTCTTCAACCACTTCCTCGACGGCGGCCTCTTCGACAACAGCCGCTTCTTCGACAACGGCCTCATCCGTTCCCTCATCAGGGGTCACATCGAGAACAGCGGCGCGCATCGTGATCTCGATGCTCTCGGCGCAGTTTTCCATGCAAGGCTCTTGCGTGAAGATGGGGAATTCTACCTCGATGCGGTCATCCATGAAGAAATTCTCTTCATTCTCCAGACGGACATCAAGGAAGTTGTCACTCGACAGGGTGAAATCATCATCCACCAGATTATTTACATACATTAGATATGCAACGATGGCGTAGACATCATCATCCGACAGGCTCTGTGCCGCGCCATATGGCATTGCGCGGTGGACATAATCCCACACGGTCGACAGATAGGGCCAATAGGAGCCGATGGTTTTCACAGGATCTTCGCCGTCCAGCGTGCCGAACCCACCTGCCAGAACAGGCCAGCGGCCAACGGCTTCACCAAAGTCACCATGGCAGGCCGAGCATTGTGCGATCCACAGCTCTTCGCCCGTCCAGACATCGCCCGAGCCCGCAGGCAGGCCCATGCCATCAGGGCGAATATCGATATCCCATGCGGCGACTTCTTCGGGCGCTGCCGCCCGACCAAGACCATAACCACCATCCCGCGAGGGGGCTGCGGCTTCCTGAGCGAATGCAAGGCTTGCGCTACCCGCCAAAAGGATTGCGGAAAGAGTAAGTACTTTTTTCATCTTATCCGATCTCCACGTTTTCGGCTGCACCACTTTCGTCCACGGCCCAAGTCTGGATGCCGTTATTGTGGTAAATCGAGTTCTCGCCACGGATTTCGCGCAGCGCGTCCTTGGTTGGCTGGACATAGCCAGTTGAATCATGCGCCCGTGATTGCAGCAGCATCGGCGAGCCGTCCCAATCGAATTCAAAGTAGAAACGGTGCATCGATTTGTCGAAAGATGGGCCAGACATGCGGGCCTGATGCCAGTTGATGCCACCATCAATTGTGACATCCACCCGTGGGATCGTGCCGCGGCCAGACCATGCCACACCCGTCAAAACGGTCGGACCAGGACCGTGGGTGATAGGAGCTTGCGGGCTCGGATTGGTGATAACCGATTTGGCGTCCATCTCCCATGTGAAGCGGCGGGCTTCGCCATGCTCCAGCAGGTCGGTATACTTCGAGGTCTCCTCGCGGTGATGCCAAGGCGCATCGCCCACTTCGAGACGGCGGAGCCATTTGACCCACATATTGCCTTCCCAACCCGGAACCACGAGGCGCACGGGATACCCCTGCTCGGGGCGCAAACGCTCGCCGTTCATGGCAAAGGCGACAAGGCAGTCATCCATCGCTTTTTCCATCGGGATGGAGCGTGACATGCCCGAGGCATCCGCACCTTCGGCCAGAAGCCATGTGCCTTCGGTCCTGACGCCCGCCTCTTCCAGAAGCAGACGCAGAGGAACGCCCGTATACATGACATTATGGATCATCCCATGCGTGAACTGGCAGCCATTGAGCTGAGAGCCGCGCCATTCCATGCCCGAATTGGCCGCACATTCGAGGAAATAGGTCCGGTTCTCACGCGGGAAGCGCAGGATATCTTCAAGGGTGAAGACCATCTGGTTATCGACCAGACCGTTGATCATCAGCCGGAAATTCGCAGGTGCGATATCGGCAACACCGCCATGATGGCGCTCGAAGCACAGCCCGTTTGGCGTGATGATGCCGTCCATCTCGTGCAAAGGCGTGAAATTGACCGACGAGACGCTATCTGCGGTCAGCCAAGGCACATTGCGGCGCACCACATGGGCCTCATGGCGCGATGGCATGCCGTAAGGCGCTGCATCAACACCGTCGCCCAGATATTGCGACCAAGGCTGTTCACCCAGATCGGTGATCAGCGGATCAGCCGCTTGTGCATGTGCCAACTGCCCAGTGGCGGCTGCGCCGCCTGCAACGGCTGCCCCTTGCAGGAACCGACGACGTGTCGGGGTGAATTTCGGATCATCTACCATGTTCAATCCTTCTCTTTCAGTGGTGGGCCGGATCAGCCAGCAACCACATCAACGCTGTTATTAGGTTCTACATTTACGGTGCCTTGCGCACGGATATGGTTCTCGACCACATCCCAGATCGCAGGCCCTTCGGTGCCTTCATTGACGCTGGCCCAACCGGCCACGACATAGCTTTGCGCGGGGTCAATCCGCTCGCCTGTCTCAAGCAGGGTCATCTCGGAGATACGCTCGCCCGCGGGTGCGTTCACATCTACGCGGTAGCCCATGCCACCAACGCGGACCATGTCTCCGCCCTGTTGGTAATAGGGGTCGGGGTTGAAGATGTTATCGGCCACATCTTCCATGACCACCTTGAGGAACTCGCCCGTCATCTCGGTACGATAGGCCTCAGGATAGCTCATGGAGGTGGCGTTGAAGATATCTTCACGCGTGATCGCCTGCCCCGGAATGACAGATGCGCCCCAACGGAAGCCAGGGCTAAGTGCGATTTGCGCGTCCCGCTCCGAGATCAGAGCGTTACAGATCACATCATCCCAAGTGCCGTTGAAATTGCCACGACGATACAGCAGCGATCCTGCCTCACCGATCACTTCGGACATCTCGTCGATGAAGGGGGCGCGGGTCTCATCCACCAGAGCGGTCATTTCCGCATCAGGCGTAATCACATCCGAGAAGATCGGGATCAGACGGTGATTGATGCCCTGCATACGGCCATCGCGCACATCCAGATCAACGCGGCTCACGAATTTACCATGGCTCCCCGATGCGATCAGGAAGGTATTGCCGACCTGTACAGGCTCGGGCAGCGCATCATGGGTGTGGCCCGTCAGGATCACATCAATGCCTTCGATATCGCGGGCAAACTGGCGGTCGGTGTCAAAGCCGTTATGAGACAGCAGCACCACAACCTGCGCGCCCGCGGCACGCACTTCTTGTACAACTTCTGCAATGCGCTCGCGGCGCAGACCAAAGCTGTATTCAGGGAACATCCAGCCCGGATTGGCGATTGGCATATAGGGGAAAGCCTGCCCGATCACGGCAATCGAGGTGCCGCCACGTTCAAACATTTTATAATCGTCGAAAACAGGTTCATCCCATTCAGCATCAAAGATATTCGCGCCAAGGAAGGCAGGGTTGAGCGAGGTCTCGATAATCTCGTTCACGCGGGCCGAGCCAAGGGTGAATTCCCAATGCGAGGTCATCGCCTCAACGCCGAGCGCGTTGAACAGATCAACCATATCCTGACCATCGGTGCGCAAAGCAGGAAGCGAGCCCTGCCAAGTATCGCCACCATCCAGAATGATCGCCTCAGGGCGATCTGCGCGGATCGCTTTGACCACGGTCGAGATACGATCAAGCCCGCCCATCTTGCCATAGCTCTGCGCGAGGGAGGAGAAATCGGAATAGGTCAGCGCGTAATCCATGGCCGAGCCCTGCTCGATCCCATAGGCGCTGCGGAAATCCGCGCCTGTCAAATGTGGCACCAGCCCCTCTTGCGCGCCAACACCAAGGTTGAACTCGGGCTCGCGGAAATAGAGCGGCTGCGTTTGCGCGTGGATGTCGGTGATATGGACCAAGGTGACATTGCCCGTGCCGCTCCCGCCAATCAGATCATCTTGGGTCAGCCGCTGCTGCGCGGAGAGCTTGGCCCAGTTGCCAAAGCCGGAAGCGCCATAAAGCGCGGTTGTGGCAAGAGCTGCCTGAAGAAAGTGACGGCGCGCGATCATGTGAGATCCTTACATTCTATTTTTTGCATATGTTAATGCAGAAACCCGCCCCGGCTGAACCGGAGCGGGCAAATTGATTAGTTGCGGACCGAAGGGCCTTCGACGGTCAGACCATTGCCGCGCGAGGCGACATAGAGTTCCAAAGCGGTGAACTCGGGGCTGCCAATGGCAAAGGTTTCGGCACGTGTGTCACGTACACACCCACGGAAGCGGTTCTGAACGCCGTTCAAGCGTGCATTCTTGAGACGGTATGTCGGGAAACCGTTGATCTGGCCTTGGCTCAGATGGTCTGCACGAATGTAGTTGCCATAGTTTTCTTCATGGCAATTCGCACAGCTCAGCTCAAGCTGACCAAAACGGGTGTAATAGATATCACGACCCAATTCCCAAGTTTCCTGAGCAGGACCGTCAATCGCAACATTGACGACATTGCCACGGGCAACAGAGGCCAGAAGCGCTGTGACATTCAGCATTTCACCGCTATTGATGCCCCAAGGCTCTTCCATGCCCATCTGCTCGGTTTGGCATTCGATGACCTGCATTTCGACAGTCTGGACTGTGCCATGCTCCTCATCCCACTGGGGATAGGTGGCGCGCACATTGGACAGCGACTCAGCGTTCTCGTGGCAGGATGCGCAGCTTTCGCCATTTGCACCCATTTCCGTGTCGAACAATTGCTGTCCCTGCTCGGCAAAGAGCATACCAGGGTTCTCGAAGTCATCGGTCTGCATGGCCTGCGTGCCATCCGAGCGGAAAATCCAACCCGAATAGACCGTGTTCAAGGCACCATCGAGATGCGCGGGCGCATCAGCGCGCACGATCATCTCCATATCGCCATTGATCACAAGTTCCGCGTCTTCATCAGCCCAAAGAGCTGCCGCAGAAACGCTGAGTGCCATTGCAGCCATGCCGCCAACTGTAAGTAGCTTAAAGTTCATGATCTTTCGCCTCCTCCCTTGCGATGACCAAAGTCATCAAGCCACAGTGATGTCGGCTGAGTCCTCATAGACCGAACCGTCGTCGTCATACCAAGTGAACGCAAAAGTGCCGGATTCAGGTACGACTGCTTCAAACTGGAAATACGGGTTTGTGGAGATCGAAGGCTCCATGGTCACGTCGACCACCGATTCACCGTTAAAGGTGCAGGTAAAGCGGTTGATGATCGAACGCGGGATCGTGTTGCCATCGCCGTCGCGACGTACGCCACTTTCCATCGGGTGAGAGATCAGCGTGCGGATCGAAACGGCGTCCCCGGCCGATGCTTCACGAGGAACGCGTACGCGTGGTGTTACATTATCTGCCATTTTTCTGGTCCTTCCCTATCAGCCGCCGCAGCCGCCGATGGTGACTTTCACGTTCGCAACAGCGCGACGGAAGCTACCATCCGCCATACGTGCGATCGCAACGACATCCTGCTCGCCGGCAAGACGGATCCGTGTGGATGCGGCTTGGTTCGCGGAGAGCGGGCCGAAATTGAATGTTGCAACATTCGGGTTCGGGTTCCCTGTTGCGAGGACAAAGATTGCCTCGGCGCCAGGTGCACTGACCTCGATCGGCACTGTATTGCCGTTTTCGGCAATCTCAGGTGCGATCAGGGTGATGCCCTCATCCGAAAGATCGGCTCCGCTTGTGAAGCCTGCGATGGCTTCATCTACAAGGTTGGCCGAGGCGATGCCGGGGAACAGAGCCGCAGCCGCTGCTGCCGAAAGGCCCAACCCAACAAATTGCCTACGATTAACTGACATGTGTATTTTCTCCTTTTCGCTGGTGCCGGATTAGTCGGTCAGCGTTTGTAGATAGGCGACAACGTCTTCCACATCCTGCGCTGTCAGCAGTGGGCTCAACTCACCCTCTGCAGCGCGCCCAGTGAAAGCGTTACCTGGCCGTGTAAATCCGGTTGTTCTGTAGAATGCGGGCATGACCGACTCTGGGAAAACACCTTTGGCGTTCACGACAATGCCGCGAAGGCCAGCCGCGTCCCAACGCGATCCGACACCGTCAAGCATTGGGCCGACTTCACCATGGAAATCGTATTCATCAAGTGCAGAGACCTGATGGCACGCAATGCAATTACCCAAACCGCGGCTTGTCATGACCTCTTCCCCACGCACGGGATCACCCGCAACGCCTGTCAAAGACTCCATCACTTCACCGTATTCAGTCACCACGACGTCCGAGGGTGCGATCCCTTCGGCGGTCACGGCGGTTGCGGCCACTCCGAAGAGTGCCGCCAAGACTAGTTGGCGCTTCAATGCAATTCCTCCCTAAGGTGAACTGTCCACCTCTGTATACAGCGTAACCAGCCTCGATACGTCATTGCAACAACATATTTGTATTTTTGAATACAAATATATGCAGTTCAGCGGAACGTATTAATTTCCTTGAGAAATTTGATCACTCAAAAGCCGTGCGTGATAGGCTTGGAAGGGCTCACCGCTGTCATAACCTTCCTCCAGAACCCAATTGAGCATGTTGAAAGTGGTCCATCTTCCAAAGGCTCCAGGCACCATAGCGACAGCGGCTTGCGGCACCGTCAGCCCCTCTTCTACCTGCTCGGGCAAAAAGAAGGTTGTCGGTGTAAACATGGTGCTCCAGCGCCGTACAATCTCGGATTCGGACATGGTTTCGCCGTCGAGGTCGGTCACTTCCGTTTGGCCATACATATTGATTCTCACCACGAAGAAGGCCTCACTCAGAAGCTCCTCGATTTCGGGAATCACATAGACCTCCTCATGCATCTGGGTGCAGTAGATGCAGCCGCGCTGTTCGATCATCACAACAAAGCGCTGACCATTCGCGGTGGCTTCCTCGAGATCTTCGCGCAGATCACGGAAGGTCTCGTTTATCCATGGCGCGACATGTAATCCGTCATCTCCCAATTCCACGGCAGGCAAGGAACTGGGTAGCAAAGCCACCAATGCCGCGGCGCATAAATTCCTGATCATCTGTGTTTCCTCCCCCTTTGGTACCCGTCAGCCGATCTGACGGAAAATCTCGAAATTCTCGATCATCCACTGGCCGATATAATTGAGCGCATTTGTGGCAATCAGAATGCCAAAGACGATCAACATCACACCCATGATCTTCTCGACCGCACCCAAATACGGACGAAACCGCGCCATGAGGCGCATGAAGGGCCCCACAAAAGCGGCGGCAAGAATAAAGGGCAATGTCATGCCCATGCCATAGCCTGTCAAAAGGATCGCGCCCTGCCCTGCCGTATCCGTGCCCGCCGCCGTGAACAGGATCGCGGCCAATACGGGGCCAACGCAGGGCGTCCAGCCAAAGGCAAAGGCAAGCCCGATCACATAGGCCCCGCCAAGCGACATATTCGAAACATCGCCTGGCTCGGCACGGAACTGGCGATAAAGAATCCCAATCCGCAGCACGCCCAGAAAATGCAGGCCCATTGCGATAATCAGGGCCGCAGCAACCCAACGCAAAACATCGAACCACTCGCGCAGCATCTGACCAAAGACCGAAGCCGACGCGCCCAAAGCCACGAATACCGTCAGGATGCCCGCCGCGAAGAGTGTGGCCGCCAAAATCGCCCGCAGACGCACAGCGCGCGTCACCCCTTCGCCGCCCGTCACCTGATTTACACTTACACCAGCAAGGTAACTCAGGTAGAAAGGCACCATAGGAAGGATGCAGGGCGACAAAAATGACAGGAGCCCCGCAACAAAAGCACCGCCAAATGTAACGTCAAACATGAAGAGCCCAATGCTAAAATATTCACATATTCATATTGGATGGATATTTTTCACCAAGTCAATCGCGGCGCGCATGCTTGCAGGAGCAATCATGGTTTTGACGATTGGAACGCAGGCCTCCGCCTCGGAGCTTGAACTGGTGATGGTCGAAGAACAGGGCTGTGTGTGGTGCGCACGCTGGATGGAAGAAGTTGGGCCCGAATACCCTTTGACCCCTGAAGGGCTCACTGCACCGCTTAGACGCATAGATATTAGGCAAGCCGTGCCGGATGATCTGAGTTTTGCCACGCGAGCCGTTTACACGCCCACATTCATATTGGTATCAGATGGGCAAGAAATCGGCCGGATCGAAGGATATCCGGGCGAAGATTTTTTTTGGGGCCTTCTGGGACGGCTCATCGAGCAAGCGGATGTAGAATGAGCGTTAGGGCACAGATATTGCCCGAACCCGCCCATGACAGAGCCGCCAATGGGAAGAATTTATGATGCGAAATAGCGATCTTGCGCCAACCATATTGCCTGATCCCGATCAGCAGATGGACGCGGACACATGGGAGCGCTTGCGCTGCAATGCACAAACCGCCTCGGACTTTCTCAAAGCGATCAGCCATGAAGGCCGCCTGATGATCCTATGCTCGCTGGCCAATGGCGAGAAATCGGTCACCGAAATCGAAGAAATGCTGAGCCAACGCCAAGCTGCCGTCTCCCAGCAGCTGTCACGTTTGCGGCTGGAAGGTCTCGTGACCGCTCGCCGCGAGGGCAAACAGATTTTTTACAGTTTGACAGATGACCGCGCACGCAAGATCATCGAACAGGTCTACGACCTATTTTGTAAATAGCATCAAGCGCCCCGTCAGACAGGGCGCTGCTTTAAATACCCAGAGCGTGAAGGGAGAGAGCATGCTCGAATGGATCGGCGAACCGGCGGCGATCATTCTTATCGGTTTGGTCGGAGGAGTTGTGCTTGGCCTTGCTGCAAGGGTCAAAGGCTTCTGCACGCTCGGCATGATCGAGGATGTGCATTACGGCCATACCAGCGCGCGGCTTTGGCTATGGGTTGGCGCATTGGGTGTGGCAATTCTTTCAAACTTTGCACTCTCAGCGGCAGGTGTCTTGAACCTTGCAGCAGTCATCTATCTACAGAATTCATTCTCGATCGCAGGTGCGATTTTGGGGGGGTTGCTCTTTGGCTACGGGATGGCCCAAACGGGCAATTGCGGCTTCACGGCCCTTGCCCGCGTGGGCGGAGGAGACCTGCGCGCCTTCATGATTGCGATGGTGATGGGCGTGACCGCCATGATCGCGCTGTCAGGCATGCTGGCTATGTGGCGGCTGAATGTTTTTCCTGTCACGCCACAAACTCAAGGCGCAAGCGGCCTTGCTCATGTATTGGGTGACGCACTCAACCTCTCGCCAAACGCCATCGGAATGGCCATCGGCGCAATCATGATCATCGCGGCAATAGCATTTGCCCCGCGCAAAGGGGCGACTTCTCGGATCATCTGGAGCCTTGCAATCGGCGGCACCATTTCCTTCGGCTTTTTGGGAACCCACTGGGTCTCCATTAATGGCTGGGAGGCTTGGCCCGTTGTCTCCCATACCTTCACAGCGCCCATTGGCGAGACGATCCATTACGCGATGTTCTCGACAGGTCTGGCCCCGAAATTCGGCATGGGGTCGGTGCTGGGGGTTGTGCTTGGTGGCTTTATTGGCAGCTTGATCAAAGGCGGGTTCAGGTGGGAAGCCTGCGAAGACCCGCGCGAATTGCGCCGCCAGATTGTGGGCGCAGCGGTGATGGGACTTGGCGCTGTTCTGGCGGCAGGGTGTAGCATCGGTCAGGGCTTGTCGGCCTTCTCGGTGCTTTCGGCAACCGCCCCCCTCGTGGCCGCCTCTATCTGGATCGGGGCGTGGTTCGGTTTGCGGCAATTGCTGCTCGGGCTTGCACCTGAGGTTTAGGCCGCCGCGCGCAACCAGCCATTGCACAGCACCACGCGATCCAGCTCGGAAAACCGCGCCGCGCGGTCCAACTCGGCCTCAAGCCGCGCCAAGCGCGCCTTTCCCATCGTGATCCCCACCTCGGGCCAGAACCCCGTGACGTTCAAAACCCCCTCGGTCCGATCCGCTTTCATATCAATCCGCCCGATCATGCGGTCCCCCTCCATGACGGGGAAGACATAATAGCCGTATTTGCGCTGCGCTTCAGGCACGAAAATCTCGATCCGGTAGTGAAAGCCGAACAGGCGCTCGGCGCGTTTTCTGTCACGTAAGGCGGGATCAAAGGGGCTGAGGATGCGCAACCGCTTCGGGATGGGCGCGAGGGCGTCAACGCTTGCCAAAACCTCGGGCCATAGAACGACACGGCGCAATTTGCCGTCACAGCCTTGGATATTGGCCTCGGCCAATCGGCGTGAGGCAAGCGCCTGCGCAACCCAAGTCTTCGCCTCGGCGGGGGTGATCAGCGCAAAAAACGCCGCCAGTTCCCCTGATGTCGCGAACCCCAACCGATCAAGGGCAGCGGCACAGGCCCAATCAATGATGGTATCGGTCTCAAAGCGCGCGTTCAGATGTTCAGGCGGGATCACACGCTCGGACAGATCATAAAACTTGCGAAACCCGTCACGCCGTGTGATCGCCAAATCGCCTGAGCGCCAGAGATATTCCAACGCCGCCTTGCCAGGGTGCCAATCCCACCAGCCTGTTGATTTCTCGACCCGCTTCTCGCTCATTTCAGATGAGCAGACCGCCCCATGCTCGCGGATATGGCGCAGCACGCCATCAATCTCCGAATGGAACTCGCCGCCATGCCATGTCTTCCAGCGGCTATGCAGTTTTGCACGATCCCGTTCGAATTTCAGCCGCCAATAGGGAAAGAAGGACACGGGGATAACCGAGGCGTCATGCGTCCAATGCTCGAACACGCCGCGCGCACGGTCATTCAGCCAGCGCAACGAGGCGGGTTTGTAGCTTTGCCTGCGTGACCACAGAATATGGTCATGCGCACGTGCAAAGGTATTGACGCTATCGACCTGAACAAAGCCCAAATTTTCTATAAGATCACTCAGCGCCTGCCCCTTGGCAGGGCCAGATGGCAGCGTGCCCAATCCGTGATGCTGTAGAAACAGCGCGCGCGCGGCACCAATCTCGATCAAGGGGACCGCGCGTAAAGACATGCTCAGGCGATGCTCATGCCGCGTTGCGCCATTGCCACGGCCGCGTGAACTCACCCAAGACATGGGCCAGCTTCTCTTCATCCACCTCGCCCGAGCGCTCAAGACAGGCGACCAAACCCAGTTTCTTGTCTTCCAGCACCTCGGTCACTTCTGCCGCGATCCCTGCATCCTGAAGGGCGGCATTATAGATACGCGTGATGGCACGGCGGCGCAGGTCAGGCTTGAACACTTTGCCCACGGCGGTCTTGGGCAATTCATCCATGATCTCGAGATATTTCGGAATTGCGGCGCGCTCAGCCACTTTGGCCGCGGCATAATCCATCAATTCAGCCTCGGTCACCTCGGCTTCTGCGACCAGTTCAACATAGACGCAGGGCAATTCGCCTGCAAAAGCATCGGGCTGGCCAATGGCACCTGCAAAGGCCACCGCCTCATGGCCCGCCAACGCTTCTTCGATCTCAGCTGGGTCGATATTATGGCCGCCGCGAATGATCAGATCCTTGGCGCGGCCCGTGATCCAGAGGTAACCATCGGGATCAATCCGCCCCAGATCGCCCGTGCGCAGATAGGTATCATTGTAGAAGAGATCGCGGTTTTTGTCGGCTTCGGTATAGGTATTGCCCGCAAGAACACCTGGGTTAGAGACACAAATTTCGCCCACCACATCGGCCGCACATTCAACGGGGCCATCTGCGGTTCCTGTGATGATTTTCACATCGCAATGCGGGAAGGGAAATCCGACCGAGCCGATCTTTTTCTCGCCAAGCAACGGGTTGCAGGAGACAAGGCAGGTCGCCTCCGTCAGGCCATAACCTTCAACCAGCGTCACGCCTGTGGCTTTCTCAAAACGCTTGAACAACTCCACCGGCAAGGGCGATGAACCCGAAAAGGCCGTTTTCACCGACGAAATATCAGCATCGACAGGCCGCTGCATCATGGCGGAAATTGCGGTTGGAACCGTGATGATAAAGGTGATCTGCCAGCGTTCGATCAGCTTCCAGAAATTGTCGAACACGCCATCACCGCGATAGCCTTGCGGCGTGGGGAAAACCACATGCGCCCCCGATGACAGCATCGCCATCAAGATCACATGGCAGGCAAAAACATGGAATAAGGGCAAAGGACAGATGACGTTGTCTTCCTCGGAAAACAGCAATGTATGCCCCAGCCATCCATTATAGATCATGCCGCTATAGGTATGCTGCGCGACTTTCGGCATGCCCGTTGTGCCGCCCGTGTGGAAATAGGCCGCGACACGGTCACTGGCGCTATCGTCGAACTCCAGACGGGTTGCATCATGCTTGGCCAACTCCTCGTTGAAGGAGGCCACCCGCGCTTCATGCGCCACGGGGTTCTTGGGCCGGATCAAGGGAACGATCAGCTTTTTGGCCCCTGTCAAATACCGGTGCAGATCAACCTCAAGTACGGTTTGGACATCAGGTGCAAGCCGAACGGCTTCCGAAACTTTCTGGGCCACATCGGTTTTCGGGAAGGCCCTTAGCGTGACCACAACCTTGGCCTTGGTTTCCCGCAAGATCGCGGCGATTTGTTCGGGGTCCAGCAGCGGGTTGATCGGCGCCACAATGCCCGCGACCATGCCGCCCAAAAGGGTTACAACCGTTTCATTACAATTGGGCAGGATGTAGGCGACGGTATCACCTTCTTGTACGCCAAGCGCGCGGAACATATTTGCAGCTTGGGTAACCTTGCCGTGCAGATCGTCCCAAATCAGGGTTTCTGCGGGCGATGTCGGCCCTGAAAACAGCTGGAAGCTAACCGCATCATACGTCCCGAATTTACGCGCGGTACTGCCAAGCAGCTCATAGACCGTTGTCGCAGCTTGGGAGGCGGGCCAAGGCTTCTCGCGCTCCACAAGTTTCAAATCCTCTGAATCGGCAAAGCGATACATCTTCAGTTCCTCCCCGAAAGTGCGCCCCACTCCTCCTGAGGCGAACCGATGCAAAATCATGGCGTCACAATTCAGATCACGCAAGAATGACCCGACGAAAGCCTTATTCGGCAGCAAGGCCTTCGGTAAATTGCAAACGTGCCAGACGGGCATAAAGACCGCCCTGCGAGACCAAGGCATCATGGGTGCCTTCCGCCACGATCTGGCCATCCTCAAAGACAAGAATTCGGTCAGCCTGTTTCACCGTCGCCAGACGATGCGCCACGATCAGCGTGGTGCGGCCCGCGCTCATCTCGGCCACTGCATTCTGCACCGCCCGCTCGCTTTCGGCATCAAGCGCGCTTGTCGCCTCATCCAGCAGCAAGATCGGCGCGTCGCGCAAAATGGCGCGTGCGATGGCGATCCGCTGTTTCTGCCCGCCCGAGAGCATTATGCCGCGCTCGCCCACATAGGTCTCATAGCCTTCGGGCAATGCGCTCAGGAAATCATGCGCGGCGGCGGCCTTGGCGGCCTCCTCCACCTCGGCATCTGTCGCATCGGGCCTGCCAAAGCGGATATTTTCGCGCGCAGAAGCGGCGAAGATCACTGGGTCTTGCGGGACAAGCGCCATAGCGGCGCGGAAGGTCTCGCGATCCATCTCGCGCAGGTTAAGACCGTCGAGTTTGATCACACCCGTGGCTGGATCGTAAAAGCGCAGAAGCAATTGGAAAATCGTTGATTTACCCGCCCCTGACGGCCCAACAAGCGCCACCGTTTCGCCAGGCTCGACCCTCAGGCTCACCCCGTCCAAAGCGGCCGTATTGGGGCGTGTTGGATAGAAAAAGCGCACATCCTCAAACTCGATCGCGCCGCGCCCTGCTTGCGCCAAAGGCTTGCCCTCGGCGGGGTCCGCGACGCTGTCATCACTATTGAGCAATTCCACCAAACGTTCGGTCGCACCCGAGGCGCGTTGCAACTCGCCCCAGATTTCCGACAAGGCCCCGACGCCACCTGCCACCATGATCGCATAGATCAGGAACTGGATCAGGGCACCGATGCTCATGGCATCCGCACGCACATCGCGCGCGCCAATCCACAGCACGCCAACAACGCCAGCAAAGACCAAGGAGATCACAATCACCGTCATGACTGCGCGCGTTGCGATACGACGTTTGGCGCTAAAAAAGCTCTTCTCGGTGACGTGGCCAAAGCTGGCCGCAGTTGGCCGCTCATGGGTGAAGGCCTGCACGGTCTGGACCGACAAAAGCGCCTCAGAGGCAGAGCCCGAGCTTTGCGCGATCCAATCCTGATTTTCACGGCTGAGCACCCGCAAGCGGCGGCCCAAAACCACAATTGGCACGATGATCGCAGGCACGATAAGCAAAACAAGCCCCGTCAGCTTGGGCGAGGTCACCATCATCATCGCCAATCCCCCGATCAGGATCAGCAGGTTGCGCATCGCAACCGAAACCGAAGAAGAAATTACGCTCAGCAGCAGCGTTGTGTCAGTGGTGATCCGGCTCAGGACTTCGCCAGTCATGATCTTTTCATAAAAGGCGGGGCTCATCCCGACCATACGATCAAAAACCGCTTTACGGATATCGGCGACCACTCGCTCGCCCAAGCGCGTCACGAGGTAATAGCGCAGCCCCGTTCCAAAGGCCAAAAGCACTGCAATTCCAAGCGCTGCAAGGAAATAGCTGTCCAGCAGCGCGGTGCTTTCGGTGCCGAAACCATCAATCACACGGCGCACGGCAAGTGGCATGACCAGAGTGACCGCAGCCGTGGTGATCAGCGCGGCAAAAGCAGCCAATACCATCAAGCGATAGGGCGCCATAAAGGGCACAAGCGCCTTGAGAGACCCGATGCGGCGCGATTTCTCGCGCTCTTCATTCATCGTCGATACGCTCTTGGCAGCGGGTGTATTCGCGTCGGTCGTCATGCGTCCCCTTCCCTTATCCTCAAGACGGAATACTGGTGTGAGGCCGATGGCACAAGCATCACTTGGCCAAACCGTTCATATAGACGCAGCTGCTTGAAGGGATTGGAGCGGGCGGCGGGAATCGAACCCGCGTCATCAGCTTGGAAGGCTGAGGTCTTACCATTACACAACGCCCGCGCAATGACAGGTTAGCTAGGCGAAGCAGATTGGCCCGTCAAGGCAGATATCGGGGAAACCCGTTCAATTTTCATGCGATAAGTCACGCCGTAAATTGCGCAGCAGTACGGGCACCAAGACCGTCAAGATCAACAAGCGCAAGACGTGATGGGCGGCAACGAAGGCAGGCTCAACCCCGATTTGCACAGCCATGGCCGCCATGATCTCAACTCCACCAGGCGCAAAGGCGATAAGCAACATTGCAGGCGGCAGGTCCAATAAATATGCAGCGCCCCCCGCAGCCATTGCCGCAACTGCGCAAGCCAAAAGGGTCACCATACATCCCGCCCAAATACCTCGGCGTAGCTCGGCCATACTAACACCTCGAAACCTTGTGCCAATCAACGCCCCCATTATCACGAAGGCCGCGATGGTCAATTCCACTGGCACAGAACCAGGCATCCAATCCGTCGCATGGCCAATGGCCGACACGAGCATGCCCCCCAACAAAAACGCTGCGGGAACGTTCAACCACTTGAGCAGCAATCCGCAGATCACAGCAAGGCAAGCGGTTCCCACCATCGCCCATAACTCCATGCCATGCGGTGCGGCGGGTACCGCGGTGACAGGACCGCTCCACAGGGTTAGGATGACAGGCACCAGCAAGGTCAACAAAAGCACGCGAATAGACTGTACAATCGCGACCCTTGAAAGATCGGCCTTCATATCCACCGTAAGACCCAGCACGTAACTCAGATGGCCGGGTGTTGCAGCAAGCAAGGCGGTCAATCGATCGAAACCGAAGCCACGCTCAAGCATACGGCGGCACAGCCACATCATCACATAAAGCGCTGCCGCCAGAACGAGCAAGCTCAACGGCCAAGTGATCGCCGTGCGCACAACCTCAGGCGTGACCGAGGCGCCGATGCTGATGCCGATTACAAAGAAACAGATATCGCGGAGGCGGGGGCCGATGCGGGTAGGCGCCCCCAAAAGACTGGCCAGAGTGACGAGTGTTGCAGGCCCTGTCAGAAAGGGGGCCGGGAACCCAACCGCCCAAAATGCCAGCGCCCCGAGGCAACCAAGCACGAGCGTCCCCGCCGTTTGTCCAAGCTCGCTCGGCATCCCCTCACGCGCCATCATAGGTCCAGCGATAAGCAGGCGGCGTCGGCCCTTTATTGCGTCCACCCTGCTCGATCTGTTCCCACGCATGGGCCAAAATCCCGACCGAGCGGGACAAACAGAAAAACCCGCGCGCCAAAGGCGCAGGACAGCCAAGCTCGGCATAAATCACCGCCGTCGCACCATCGATATTCATTGGCACGGGGCTACCTTTCTCGGATGAAATATGCGCCTCGATCGCCTGCGCGATTTGCGCATAAGCCCCAGAAACAGCCCCCTCAGTCGCCGCCTCTTCGACCAGCGCCATCAGGCGCGGGGCGCGCGGGTCTTTCGGTTTGTGAAACCGATGCCCAAACCCCGGAAGGAACGGGCCGTTTTCACTGCGCCATGCAGCAAGACTCTCGTCCATGGGTTCGGGCCCTGCTTGCGCGATCTTATGATAGAGTTCTACCGCTTGCTCGCCTGCGCCACCATGCACATCGCCAAGCATGTTCACCCCTGTAGCCAGCGCGTTATTCAACCCGACACCGCAGGTCACAGCCATACGCGCGGCCGCAATCGAGGGCGCTTGCGGGCCATGATCAACAGCCGAGACCAAAGCAGCCTCGAACAGGCGCGCGCGGGCACCTTCAAGCGGGCTGCCCATGACCATGAACCAGATCATCTGCGCAAATCCCATCGTTCCAATCAATTGCTCGATCGGTTGACCGCGCAAAGAAATCCGGCCCGGTTCCATATCGATAATAGAACTGCGCCACCAATCAGAAACATCGCTCATATCACGCCCTCGGCCCTCAATTTGGCGATATCTTCAGGGGATATCCCCAAACCGCCCAAAATCTCATCCGTATCCGCCCCTAGTACAGGTGGTGGCCTGTCCACTTTGGGCCGTTCTCCGTCAATCGAAAAGCCCGTTCTCAAAAGCGAGATATCGCGCCCCACTCCGTCGGGTGATTTAAACTGCGCAATCATACCGCGCCCGAGCAATTGGGGGTGGGCCAGAATTTGTGGCACAGTCAGGACGGGGCCCGCAGGGACGCCGATCTTGGTCAATTCCTGCGCCCAAACATCGGCAGGTTTCGTGGTCAGGACGGTTTCCAACTCGGCTTTGAGGCGTAGGCGATTGGCCTTGCGATCCTCGCGGGTGGCGAATTCCGAACACGCCAGCAAATCCATGCGGCCAAGATGGCGGGCCAAAGCCTCCCATTGCTCATCCTTATTTGCAGCAATATTGAGCAAACCGTCACTGGCCTGAAACGCCCCCGACGGCGCGCTTGTAGGGTTTTCATTGCCATGGCGTGCGGGCTCAACACCTCCGACCAGATAATTCGAGACGACCCAGCCCATGGTGGCCAAAGTCGCCTCCAGCATAGAGACGTCAATGAAACATCCGCGCGGGTTTGCATTAAGCGCCGAAGCAATTGCCATGGCAGCGGTCAAACCACCGATTGTATCAGACAGCGGAAACCCCGCGCGAAGCGGGGTATCCTCACCTGTGATGGACATCACGCCCGAGGCCCCTTGAACGATTTGGTCATAGGCAGGGTTGCCCGCCCATGGGCCATCCTGCCCGAAGCCCGAAATCGCGCAATAGATCAGCCGCGGATTGCCATGTTTCAGACTGTCATAGCCAAGCCCGAGCCGCTCCATCACACCGGGGCGGAAATTCTCGACCAGCACATCGGCATCCCGCACCAATTGGCGCAGGATATCCTTGCCACGCGGGTCCTTAAGGTTCAGCGTAAGCGACGTTTTTCCAGCATTTTGTGCCAGAAAGCTGATCCCCATGCTTTTTGCAGAAAGCGCAGCGTCAGCCCCCAGATTGCGTGCCAGATCACCCCGTCCCACCGCCTCGATCTTGATGATCTCGGCCCCCAGATGGACCAGTTGGTGGCAGGCAAACGGCCCTGCCAGCACATTGGTCAGGTCAAGAACCTTTATGCCGGCAAGAGGGGCCTCAGTCGCCATCCGCCACACCTTGAGCCCGCTTGCGCGCACGATAGGCACGGAAGCTGGGGAGCAGAACAAGGATCGCAGCAAGAACCAGCAGGCCTAGTGTCATCGGCCGCTCGAGGATGAAACCGAAGCCACGATAAAGCTGCATCGCGCGGGCGAAATTATCCTCAAGCATTGTGCCCAGAATAAAGCCGATCAGAAGCGGCGCGAGCGGGTAATCCGCAAAACGCAAGATCGTAGCGATCACCCCAAAGCCCACAAGGATTAGCAATTCAGTCGAATTGTTCTGCCCGATATAAGACCCCATTAAGGTAAAGAACAAAATGAAGGGGATGAGATAGGTCCGCGGAATGGTCAGGATTTTCGCGATATAGGGGATCAGCGGCAAGTTCAGGATCAGCAGAACCAGATTGCCGATATACATCGAGATGATAACGGCCCAGAAGACATCAGGCTGATCGGTCATCAAGCGCGGACCCGGCTGGACATTGAGCGCGATCAAGGCCCCCAAGAGGATCGCAGTGGTGCCCGAGCCCGGAATACCGAGCGTCAGCAAAGGCACGAAGGATCCCGTGCAAGCGGCGTTATTGGCAGCCTCTGGCGCGGCCAAACCTTTGATCGAGCCTTTGCCGAATTCCTTCTGATCCTCGCCCTTGGCGATATTGCGCTCCACCGCGTAGCCAAGGAAGGAGGCGATGGTTGCCCCTGCCCCGGGAAGAACACCGATGAAAAAGCCCTGCAGTGATTGCCGCCCGACGACAGGCGCGATTGTACGCGCCTCGCCGCGCGTGATGCGCAAATTCGTGATCTTGCCGCCATCCCCGCCTTGCGTGGAACGTGCAGGGTTCATGACGAGGAAGAGGGCCTCAGGCAGGGCGAACATCGCCATCGCCAATGTGATGAAGGAAAAGCCCGATTGCAGATCGAGAATACCAAAGGTGAAGCGCGGCATATTGGACAATGCACCCTCACCCACAGTGCCCATCATCAAGCCCAAGATGGTCATCATCAAGGCCTTGCCGACTTGGCCCGTGCCCGCAAAAGCCGCAATCGCAGATAGGCCCACGACCATCAGCGCGAAATACTCCGCCGAATGAAACAGCAACGCGACCGAGGATAATGCGGGGGCAAAGATCATCAGCAAGATCGCACCAATCGTCCCGCCTGCAAAGGAGGCGATGGCCGCAATAGTGAGCGCCTTGCCCGCTTGGCCTTTGCGCGCCAAAGGATAGCCATCAAAGGAGGTGGCCACCGTCCCCGCGACCCCCGGCGCATTAAGCAAGATGGAGGAGGTCGAGCCCCCGAAGATCGCGCCGTAATACACACCTGACAGCAGGATGAGGGCCGAAGTTGGGTCCCCCATGCCAATGGCAACGGGGATCATGATGGCGATGATCGACATCGGCCCAAGGCCTGGCAACATGCCAATCAAGGTGCCGATGACACAGCCGAACACGACCATCATCAGGTTGAAAGGTGTGACGGCGGCCGCAAGGCCAATAAGAATTCCCTCTAGCATCGTCCCTGCTCCTTACATGAATTGCGGCAGCGGGCTGAGGAAGATGCCAAGCACCTCCTGCACCAGATACCAGATCACGCCAGTGGCGATCAAAGCCACAGAGATCATGATGTGAAATTTGCGCTCGCCCAAAAGGGCACCACCTACCACGAGGAATGCGACCGTCGCGAACCAGAAGCCCATGGGCCTCAGGATCAGGGCATAAGCCACCATGGCGGACAAAAGAGCGACCGCCTGCCAGACATTGTAATCCCCCAAGCGCTTGAGATCGATCACAGCATCATCGGCTGCGTCATCCTTGGGCGAGGGGTCTTGGCCGCGCGCCTTGGCCGCGGCGTCCGTCTTGGGCGGTTTTGGCCCGAACAGAACAATCAGCCCGACGATCACGCCGCAGATCGAAAGGATTTTAGGAAGTGTCGAGGGCCAGATTGGATTGCGTTGCAAAATCGGGGGCAGCAAATGGTCCATCGTAAAAAAAGCTGCGTAGCCATAGGCACAACACAGTGCCACGAATACCAGCGCGATCCAGCGATCAAGCGCCATGATCTATCCCTTCTATACCAGAATTCTTTCGCGCCCCATATCCACAGCTGAGCGCCCGAGCGGGCCTATGGGGTGGGCGTTTTATAGGCCGTGTCTTTCAAGGTCTGATTTGGGCGGCGGACTATAACTGGCCGCCGCCCAAAATAGCTTGAGGCAATGCCCGCTTAGAGGAAGCCCAACTCACGCATCAGATCACCGATCTGCTGCTCTTGGTTTGTCAGGAACGTCTCGAACTCGGCACCAGGCATGTGGATGTTCACCCAACCATTGCGCGCACGTACTTCTTCCCATTCGGGCGTGTCATACATAGCAGCGATTGTCGCCTGATAAGCGGCAAGCTTCTCGGCATCCAAACCTGGAGCTGCGAAGAAGCCGCGCCAGTTTACGAAATTGGTGTCGATGCCTTGCTCAACAAAGGTCGGAGCATCGGCGAAGGCGTCAACACGCGCGTCCGATGTCACACCCAGAATGCGCACTTCGCCTTGGCTGGCCAAGGCAACTGCCTCAGAGAAACCAGTGGACAGAGCCGCGATCTCGCCTGACAGAAGGCCTGCCATCGCTTCACCACCAGCGTCATAGCCGATATAGTTGAAAGCTGTGGGGTCTTCGCCTGCACCTTGCATCACCATGGCCGCAACCAAGTGATCCATGCCGCCTGGAACAGAACCACCACCGATCGCGAAATCGGCTGGCGCTTCACGATAGGCCGCAAGCAAATCGTCCATCGAAGCCAGTGGGCTATCCGAAGAAACAACCAGCGCTGCATAGTCACCGATTGTGCCCGACACGAGGGTCAGATCACGGAAGCTTTGCGAAATTTCACCCGTCAAAGCGCGGATCACGATGGGGGTCGAATTGACCATCAACGTGCCCTCATTGCTCTGTGCATTTTCGATCAGATGACCGATTGCGACACCACCGCCGCCTCCGGACATATTCTCGAAAGTCGCGCCGCCAATCAGGCCCGAATTTACAAGCGCCTCGCCTGTGCCGCGTGCGGTTCCATCCCAACCGCCACCAGCACCGCCGGGGATAAGAAAGTGGATGTCATCAAGCATTTGGTGACCATCGGCATGCACCGCGCCAGCAAAAGCAAACGAAGCCGCAGCAGCAGCCACCATGACCCGGCGGGTCAAGTTAAAAGTCGTCATTGGTATCCTCCCATTTGACAGGCGAACGAAGCCCGCCCATGGTCAGCAACTGAGCATAAAAAGCTGACATCGACCTGACACGCACAAAAAAAGAGCGGAAAAGAAATGCGCTTCCTTCTGGTGGAGGATAATCTCGAACTCGCAGAAGCCGTGGTCAAACGCCTCGGACTGGATGGTCATGCCGTTGATCATGCAGGAAATCTGGCCATGGCCGAGGATTGTCTAGCAACGGCTGAATATGACCTGATCTTGCTGGATGTGATGCTGCCCGATGGCGATGGACGCGCATTTCTGGCCAGCAAACGGGCCGATCTCGAGACACCCGTAATTGTCCTGACCGCGCGCAGCCAGATTTCCGACCGAGTCGGGGCGCTCGATCAAGGCGCGGATGACTACATCACCAAGCCCTTCGATTTCACCGAGCTTGAGGCGCGATGCCGTGCCGTCCTGCGCCGTCGCAACGGATCGGCGCGCAATGAGTTCAAATTGGGCGAGGCTGTGTTTGACCCCAATTCGGGCACCATCCAGCATGCCAACGAGAGCATCGACCTGCGCAATCGCGAAATCCGTCTCTTGGAGGTCTTTGTTCGCAATCCCGGACAAATTTTGTCCAAAAGCCAATTGCTGGACCGCCTGTTTTCATATGATGCCGAGGTGACCGAGAACGCCATCGAGGTCTATGTCGGCCGCTTGCGCAAAAAACTCGACAGCGTTGGTGTGAGGATCGAAACCGTGCGCGGTTTGGGTTACCGGCTATGCATATGATCCGTCCCGCAGCCTCGATCGGGCGGCGGCTGACGCTGCTCTTGGCGGCCATTGCGGCGCTTTTGTCACTTTTGTCATGGGGGATGGTCTCAAGCTTTTCGGGCCAAGCAGCCGCGCGCACCCAAGACAATGTCTTGGCAGCCTCTGTTGCGACCATCGCAGAGACGCTGCGCAGCGAACAAGGAACCGTTCGGCTGGAATTGCCCTATTCCGCCTTTGCCATGTTGGGGGCGATCAGTCAGGATCGCGTCTTCTACCGTGTGTCTGTGAATGGCGAGACACTCACCGGATATGATGATCTGAGAGGTGGACGCATCCCCGAGGTTCCGGGCGAGGTTCTGTTCGACACGCTGGACTATCGAGGCGAAACGGTGCGTATGGCGAGCATCTCACGCGCAGTTTCGGCAGGCCGCGAGGCCGTGCCCGTCACTGTCTCAGTGGCCCAAACCGGAAATGGTATTGCGCAAGTCACCTCGGGGTTGTCGCGCACGGCAGCCATGCTTTCGGTTGCTTTTTTCATCTTGGCCGTCGCGCTCTCTGCCATCGCGGCCCGCGCTTCGCTTCGGCCTTTGAATGAAATCGCACAGGCCGTTTCGCGGCGCGGGCCGTCCGATCTGCGCCCAATCCGACGGACCGCTCCGCGCGAATTGGCCCCTTTGATGAGCGCGTTAAATCGTTTGATGGATCGTTTGGGACAATCCATTCGTCGCTCTGAGGACTTCATCACCGAGGCCGCGCACCGCGTGCGCACGCCCTTGGCGACAGTGAGGGCACAAGCAGAGATTGCGCTACACACCGTGACAGGCGAAGAAGAAAAGAAATCCCTGCGCCGCGTGATCCGCGCCGTTGATGAAAGCTCACGTTCAACAGGGCAATTACTGGACCACGCCACCGTTGCCTTCCGCGCCGAAGATCTGGACCGTCGCAAGGTCGATCTGTCCGAGATTACGCGATCGGTCGTTGAAAGCCTTAGCCCAACAGCTGAAATGAAGGATATCACCTTTGATTTAAGCAGTAAGCCAAGCCCTGTGCGGGGGGATGCGATCTTGCTTCAGACCGCATTGCGCAATGTGCTTGATAACGCCGTTAAATATTCACCACCTGAAACCAGCGTCCGCATTGATGTGCGCTGTGAAGGCAAGCTGGCTGAGGTGGAGATATGCGATCAGGGAACGGGGCTTGGCGCAGGGCCGGTCGAGCACCTGACCCAGCGCTTTCGACGCGGCGACAATGTTGCGGGCGTTGTCGGCTCGGGCCTTGGCCTGACTATTGCCGATGAGGTTATGCGCGCCCATGGTGGATCACTGAGATTGCGCAACCTTGACGAGGAAGGAACAGGGACATGCGTCTTACTTGTATTGCCCTTGGCCTGAGTCTTCTGGCCCAGTTCGGCTTGGCCCAGATCAGCTTGGCCCAAGACATAGAGATCGAAGCGCAACGCAGCTATCCGGGCAGTACTGATCGGGTCGTCCGCGTCATCTCAACAGCTGATTTGGAGGTGTTTGAACCCTTCCTGCTGAGGTTCCAAACCACACGTCCCGATATCGGGATCGATTACATCGTGACCTCTAGCACCGAATTACACCGCGCCATTACCCAGAACCTCGCCTTCGATCTGGCAATTTCCTCGGCCATGGATTTGCAATTCAAACTGGCCAATGACGGATTGGCGCAAAGCTATCAGTCCTCGGTAACTGAAGAGCTTCCCGTTTGGGCAAGCTGGCGTGATCTTATTTTTGCCTTCACCTCCGAGCCAGCTGTCGTCGTGATCTATCGCGCCGATTTTGAAGGCGGTCCACCGCCTGCCACGCGTCAGGATTTGATCGCACTGTTGCGTGAGAATACGGATCAATTTCAGGGGCGCGTTGGAACCTATGACGTCCGCGACAGCGGGCTTGGCTATCTCTTTGCCACCCAAGAGGCGCGCTCGACAGATGCCTATTGGCGTATGACCGAGGTGATGGGGCGGCTCGATCCGCAGCTTTATTGCTGCTCTGCGCAAATGATTGACGATGTCGCATCAGGCCGGCTGGCAATGGCCTATAACGTCTTGGGCAGCTATGCGGCACAGCGGATCGAGGAAGATGACCGGCTTGCGATTTTGGAGTTGGAAGATTTCGCCAATGTGATGCTGCGCACCGCCCTGATCCCAGCCGCTGCCCAAAACACCCAAGATGCAGGCGCGCTGCTGGACGCCCTGCTCCGCGAGGGAATGCGTGAAGACGCGGATGCTTGGGTGTTGCCCCCCCTAAGCGATACCCGCGATCCCGAACCCGCAGCATTCGGACCGATCCGCTTGGGCCCGGGCCTGATGGTCAATCTTGATCAACTGAACCGTCGCACCTTTCTAGACGCTTGGGAAAGCGCCATGGAACAACCTTAAGCCTGCATATTACCCCATAATCGTTTCAAACCCGCCCCATTTACGCCCCGTTTAAAGGTGATTGTCGTTGTTAAGGAAACGCAGCCCCCAAGATACGCGTTTCCCCAGAAACGGAGCCCCCAACCTTTTCCGTTTCATTCCTCCCTCGTACTATCCGAGGCGCGTCCCAATCACGCGCCTCGGATTTTTTTTGGGCAGGGCAGGTTTCACCCGATCAAGGATCAATCTCTTCGATCAGTTCAGGCCCGCTGGCGCGGTTCGAATTGACATTGGTGCTGACGCGATGATGGGCAAAGCTGCCATCAGGTGCAGGTTTCATCAATAAAGCAGCGCCTTTCCCCTCTTCTCCCAACCATTTGGCCCAATCACTAGGCGCAAGCGTGACAGGTTCACGATGATGGATTTGCGCCATCTGGGGGCCAGCCGCGCAGGTCACAATCGCGCAGGTGGTACAGTTCTGCTCATCTGCCTGCCAATCCTGCCAGATGCCTGCAAAGACAGCGGGCGATTTATCTGCAGGTTCGAAATACCAAGGCAGGCGATTGCCCGCCTCGTCTTTTGTCCATTCGTAAAACCCCGAGGCGGGGATCAGGCAGCGCTGGCTTCGGCAGGCAGCCGCAAAGGCAGGCTTTTGGGCAATCGTCTCAGATCGGGCATTGATCAGCAAAGGCCCACCCGTGGGCGTTTTGTACCAATGCGGAAGAAAGCCCCAACGCATCGGCCTAAGGCGGCGTTGCCCCTGCTCGGAGGTGACAACCGCCACATCTTGGGTCGGGCAGATATTATAGCGCGGAACAGGCGGCAGATCATTGGAGGGCGCCGCCTCAAACAGCCGCGCCATCGCGTCATTGGGATGTGTCATCGTCATGCGTCCGCACATGGGGCAAGACTAACCCAGCCCCTCGCAGACGCAATGAAGATCAGTATCCGTAAACCGCATGCCGCGCGATCAGCGCCGCGTCATCCTTGCAGATATTCAGGTCTTCAATGGCCAGATCACGCGGCAAGCGCGAAAGCTCGGCGATGGTCTGGTTATAGGCCGCACGTTTTTGGGCCGCGCTGCGGAGTCGAGCAATGACATCGATCATATTTCAGGTCCTTATTTGGGCCATGGCGGGAAATCCGTCGGGTTCATGACCATAAAATAAGGGAGGCGAGGCCCATTGCACAAATGCCGATAGGGTCAAGCCGCTCTGCAAATGCTGCATAGCAGCAAAAAGGGCCGACGCATGGGAATGCGCCGGCCCTTTCGCTACATGGAATGGGGATTAGTCGACGCTGGTGATACGACCATCCACATAAGGCGTATAAGGCGAATTGGCCGCGACATAATCGGCAACCACCTGCTCAAGGCCTGGCCCGAAATCATAGGCGTTCATGCCATCGCTGGAGAACACCCGATACCCGTCACCACCACCACGCATGTAGTTATTGGTGGCCAGAATATAGGTGGCATCCGCGCTGATCGGCGCGAAAGACCCATCGGGCATTTCAACCTCAACCGACGCGATGCGGCTTCCAGGCTCGGCGCTTGCACTCCAAGTGTAGCGCATACCTGCAACCTGCGGGAAACGACCTGCGCCATCGGCAACTTGGCTCACACCATTTTCAAGCGCCGCGATGACGCCCGCACCTGTCAGCTGGAAGGTGGCAAGCGTGTTCTGGAACGGCAGAACCGTCAGAATTTCGCCCATCGTAATCTCGCCCTCATCGATCGAGGCACGAAGACCACCACCATTCTGGATGACCAATTGCACGCCCTGATCGCTGGTGCGGTCCAGCATGGCATCGGCGACCAGATTGCCCATCGGGCATTCCATGGCACGGCACACATCGCGCGAGCCTTCGATGAATTCGGACGCATCGCCGATTACCTCGGCCATGGCCTCCTCGATGGGACCTGCCAATTCGGCCACACGCGCGGCAATCTCTGGGTCAGGCTCGACCGAGGCATCCAGCACCATGGTATCGCCACCTGCATAGATCAGGTTGCCCGCGTCATCGAATGTGGCTTCCAGATGGCCCAGATATTTCGAATAGGCATAGGCTTGCACGATTGGCACCATTGTGCCCTCGGGGTTCTGGGTCCATGTCGGGTAAGGGCCCGCACGATCTTCATCGGAGGACGACAGATAGGTGTGCGAATGGCCGCCCACGATCAGATCAAGCCCCGTCACCGCCTCGGCGATCCGCATATCCTGCGGCAGGCCAACATGGGTCAGCGCGATGATAATATTCACGCCCTGCTCGGTCAGTGCATCCACATCTTCCTGAATCGAAGCGATCTCGTCACCGAACACAACATTCGGGCCTGGGCTAGAGGTTTCAGCCGTGTCACTTGCGAGTGCCGAGACGATCCCGACCTGAACGCCGTTCACATCCAGAACCAATGTGTCCGCTACCCGCCCGTTCAACAGGTTCGAGCCGCTCAGATCCAGATTGCCCGAAACGACAGGAAAGCTCACCCGATCAAGGAAATCGCTCAAGCCCTCGGGGCCATCGTCA
Organism: Rhodophyticola sp. SM2404; assembly: GCF_053570515.1. NCBI lineage: Bacteria > Pseudomonadati > Pseudomonadota > Alphaproteobacteria > Rhodobacterales > Roseobacteraceae > Rhodophyticola > Rhodophyticola sp. SM2404. The sequence continues at coordinate 507,481 of NZ_JBSEDL010000001.1, read as the reverse complement.
AATTCATGATTGCCGACAGCCATCGCATCAAACCCGATGGCTTCCATCATCTCGGCCTCGACCTCGCCCTTATAGGTCGTGTACATCAGGGAGCCTTGGAACTGGTCGCCCGCATCCAGAACGAGGACATTTTCGCCCTCAAGCTCGGCGCGCATCTGATTGATGGCCGTTGCAACACGGGCCACACCGCCAAAGCATTCGCCTGCGGCGTCATCTTCGGCGTTACAGGTGGAATCAAAGCGGTTAATCGGCTGAATCCGGCTATGCAAATCATTGATATGCAGGATGTGCAGGGTGGTCTCGGCGGCAACAGGTGCAGCAAGGGCCAGACCTGCCACCACGGCGGTCGAGCCTAAAACACGTGCGAGCATTTCTCATCTCCCATATTTAAGTTTACCAAAACAGCTTGGTCACGCATCGACTGCAAGTAAAGAGGCTTCGTAACGACAACACGACACTTGACCTCGGAGCGCTTATTTCGCATGCGACATGCCATGCAGATATACAAAATATTACACAGCGCCGAATGGGATGCGCTTCAAACCAAGGGCGAGACCTTGGGCGCGCCCATTGATCTGGCCGATGGCTATGTCCATTTCTCCACCGCCGAACAGGCCCGTGAAACAGCCGCCAAGCATTTCGCAGGGGCCGAAGGGCTGGTTCTTGTCGCCATGGATGCCGAGGCCCTCGGCCCTGCCCTGAAATGGGAAGTCTCGCGCGGCGACGCGCTTTTCCCGCATCTCTATGCGCCGCTGCGCCTAAGCGATGTGATCTGGCACAAACCCCTGCCTCTGGTCGATGGCCTTCATGCCTTCCCGAAGGAGATGATCTGACATGTGGGAACGCTTCGGCCTCTCGATCATGCACCGCCTCGATCCCGAGCGCGCGCATCATTTGGCAATCGCTGCCCTCAAGACAGGCCTCATGCCCGCAAGCGGCCCCGTCACCTCGCCGCGTCTTGCAACGCAGGTTGCAGGCATGGAGATGCCGAACCCCATCGGGCTTGCCGCGGGTTTTGACAAAAACGCCGAAGCCGTGACGCCCCTGTCAAATGCAGGTTTCGGCTTTCTGGAGGTCGGCGCCGCCACCCCCCTGCCCCAACCGGGAAATGCCAAACCGCGCCTGTTCCGCTTGAGCGAAGATAAAGCCGCGATCAATCGCTTCGGCTTCAATAATGACGGCATGGAGATCATTGCGAAACGGCTACAAGACGCGCCGCGCAGGGTCCCTGTTGGCCTCAATCTCGGCGCCAATAAAACCAGTGACAACCGCGCCGCCGATTTCGCCCGCGTGCTCAGCCGCTGCGGCAGCGTGGTGGATTTTGCCACCGTCAATGTCTCCTCCCCCAATACCGAAAAGCTGCGCGACCTTCAGGGCAAAGCAGCCCTCGCCGCCTTGCTTGCGGGTGTGATGGAGGCCAATTCAAGACTCGCCACCCGCATTCCGATCTTCCTCAAGATCGCGCCTGATCTGTCAGGGGATGAATTGGCAGATGTGGCCGAGGTTGCGATCTCCTCACGCATTGACGGGTTGATTGCCACCAACACGACCTTGTCGCGTGACGCGCTGCAAAGCGCACAAAAATCTGAGGCTGGGGGCCTCTCCGGCCAGCCCTTATTCGAGAAAAGCACCCGCATCCTTGCGCAGCTATCGCAAATGACCGAGGCCAAATTGCCGATCATCGGTGTCGGTGGCGTCGCAAATGCCGAGCAAGCCTATGCAAAAATTCGCGCAGGCGCTTGCGCAGTGCAGCTCTACACGGGCCTCGTCTATGGCGGCATCACTTTGGGTGGCCGCATCGCCCAAGACCTCGACGCGCTGCTGGCCCGCGATGGCCATGCCACGGTCGCCGAGGCCATTGGCACGGGGCGCAGCGAATGGCTTTAACCCTGTGGCATAACCCGCGCTGCTCGAAATCCCGCCAAACCTTGCAGCTGCTGCGCGACAAGGGTCTTGAGCCTGAGATCCGCCTCTACCTGACCGATCCGCCATCAGTGCAAGAATTGCAGACGCTGCTTGACCAGCTTAATCTCTTCGCCCGTGACCTCGCCCGCAAATCCGAGGCCGTCTTCAAGGAACAAAGCCTGAAACACGCAGATGACGCGACCCTGATAAGCGCCATGGCAGAAAATCCGATCCTGATCGAGCGCCCGATCCTGATCGCCGCAAACAAAGCCGCCATCGGAAGACCACCCGAAGCCGTCCTCGCGATTCTCTAGGGCCTTCCGCTCTGAAATTTTTGCTTTCAAAATACTTCCGCCGGAGGCCATAGCGGCGCAAAGGGCTCAATGCCCTTTAAGCCGCTGCCCGCTCCAAGGCAGGATAGCGCAGGCAAAGCGTCACGCCTCGCAGCACGAACATGCCAATCAATGCCGCCCAAAGCCCGTGATTGTCAAAAGCGGGGATGAACAGAAAACACATCGCCACATAGCCCGCGAAAGACAGAGCCATCATATTGCGCATATCGCGGGTTCTTGTAGCGCCTATGAAAATCCCGTCCAAAATCCATGCCCAACAGCCCAGAAGCGGCGCCAGCACCATCCAGAAAAGATAGACCCGAGCTTCCTCGCGCACCTCGGGCGCGGTGGTCAGGATATCAATGATATGCCCCCCAAACAGCCAAAACCCGAGAGCCATGGCAACACCCGTTCCCGCGCTCCAATAGGTGTTTAGCAGCGCCGCGCGGCGCAAAACCTTGGGGGAGCGCGCGCCCATGGCCTTGCCAACCAGCGCCTCGGCGGCAAAGGCAAACCCGTCCATCGCATAGGCAGTGATATACAGGAATTGCAGCAAAATCTGGTTCGAGGCCAAGGTGATATCCCCGAAATCTGACCCCAGAAACATGAAGGAGGTAAAGCCAGCCATCAGCAGCACTGAGCGGATCAGAATATCGGTATTCACGGCGGCCATATGGATCAGCCGCAGACGGTCAAACACACGCGGCCAATCCCGCCATGCAGGCACTGCAAAGGCCTTGCGACACAGCCACAGCCCCATAGCCAGACCTGTCCATTCCGCCACAACAGTTGCGAGCGCCACACCCTCAATTCCAAAGCCAAGCCCCAGAACCAGCACAACCGATAGCGCGATATTCAAACCGTTCATCCAAAGCTGTAGCGCAAAGACCGATGTCGTCCTTTCCTGCGCAATCAGCCACCCCGTAATCCCGTAAAGCGCGATGGCGGCGGGCGCAGAATAGATGCGGATTTGCATATAGCTACGTGCCAGCCCTTCGACCTCGGCACTGGCAGGCGCGATCTGGAAGGCGGCCCAGAAAATCGGCACCTGCAAAACGATCAGCGCCAACCCCGCAACCGCCCCAATCATCAGCACACGTGACAACAGCGCCGAGACCTCGGCATGGTCCTTGGCCCCCAAGGCTTGGCTGGTCAGCCCGACCGTGCCCATCCGCAAAAAGCCGAACACCCAATAGATGGTCGTCAGGATCACAGCCCCGATCCCAACCGCGCCAATCGGCGCTGGATCACCCAATTGGCCAACCACGCCTGTATCGACGATCCCCAACAAGGGCACCGTCACATTCGACAAGACGACTGGCACCGCAATCTTTAGAACGCGCTTATTGGAAAGCTCCGATGCGGATATGTCCGTACTAGCCATCCGAGTCAGGCATCAAGAAATGCCCCGTGGCCTGCGCGAAGGGGCGGGCATGGTTATCCTGCCATGCCTCGACATGCACACTCGCATAGCGCCGCCCCGAGCGGTTGACCCGCGCCCTTGCATAGGCGTCACGCGGCAGGCCTGATCGCAGATAATCCACGGTAAAATCGATGGTCTTGGGCATTCTGGGCAGGGTCTCGGGCGTCAGCGCTTCGGCATCCAAAGCCCCCGATTCAATATCATCCCACAGCATCTGGAACCCCAGATTAACAATCGCTGTCACTTCCAGAAATGATGCAGTTGCGCCTCCATGAATGGCGGGCAGCATCGGGTTTCCGATCAACTTCTCATCATAGCTCATCACAGCCGTCAGCTCATCCCCGCGGCGGTCGAAATGCACCCCCATGAAACGGATATAGGGCACTCCGCCCACCATGGCGGCCAACGCCTTGTCGCGGCGGTTCTTGATGACTTGAACGGATTCGGGGGGCATGCGCTTGATCATGAGGCCGCCTTCCGTGGCCGTGTGGTTTGCACGGTGAAGGCCCCCGTCGCGGTGGCGATGGGGCGCGCGGTATCCTCATCCCAAGCGGTTGCCCGCATGAAGGCGACCGAACGGGTGACATGATAGCATTCCGCACGCGCCGTGATTCTCTGACCAGGCGTTGCGGGGCGCATGTAATCAATTCTCAAATCCAAAGTCGCGGTGATGCTCGGCGTATCGGGATGGCTCATCACCGCAGCACCGCCGCAGGTATCCATCAAGGCCGAGACGGCCCCGCCATGGATCACCTTGCTGGACGGGTCCCCGACAAGCTCGGCCGCGTAAGGCATCGAAATAACGGCCAAACCATCGCTCAACTCATCCACCCGCATTTGCAGCGCTTTTGAAAAGGGCAAAGCATCAATGAATTGCCCCGCAATACGGGCCTTATCAATCACGATCTCGTCTTCGCTTTTATCGGACAATGGGAACCTCTTGGATGGCGCCCCCTCACCTACGCATTCTGCGCATGAGCGCGCAAGAGGGAACGCCTCTTGGCTTTTCCGCTTGGCTGGTGTGAAACTAGACAAGGACGATAGGAGGCGCAGTGACCGCATGACGAGTGAACGTATTGATTTCAAACAAATGTGCACCCGCTTTGGCGTCACACCCAGAACCCTTCGCCATTACGAATATATCGAATTGCTCGCACCCTCGCGCGAGGGGCGCACCCGCTATTACGGCCCACGCGAAGTGGCGCGGATGACCCTGATCCTCAGGGGGCGGCGCTTCGGCTTCAGCCTTGAAGAAATCCGGCAATGGCTGGAGCTTTACGACAAAGACCCCGAGGGCAAGCTGCAGCAGGAAGCATGGATCGCAATGGCGGACCGCCAATTGGAGGATCTTGAAAAGCGGCGCGCCGAATTGGACGAGATCATAGAGGAGTTGCGCAGCCTTCGCGCCCAAACCGCAGCCCATGATCTGGGGTAACCCCGAAAGTCAGAGCAAGATGGGCACAGCGCATGCCTGCCCTGAGATCTCATAGCCTTGTCAGGTATTTACGGCCCGATTTAGCAGAAAGCCGTCCAAAATCCGCCGAAAAGTAACGTTTGGTCATCAAAAAGTTGACGCAACGTTCAATTTACGTCAACGTCATCTTTATGTGTAGAGATACCCCTGCCAGAAATTCAAAGGAGGGGTGGATTCGATGTTTGACTGGACAAGTGACACTATGCCGACTGACACTCTGACGATCCGCGAGATGTGTGAAACCTATGATGTGACACCGCGCACATTGCGATTTTACGAATCCAAAGAGTTGTTATTCCCGATCCGTGACGGCCAAAAACGCCTGTTCACCAAACGGGATCGCGCGCGTCTGAAACTGATTTTGCGCGGCAAGCGTTTTGGCTTCAGCCTCGAGGAAATCCGGCAATTGCTGGAGTTGTATTACCTCGGTGATCAGCAGGCCACGCAGCTCAGCCGCACCTTGGATGTCGCGGGCGAACGCTTGAGCGATATGGAGAGGCAACGCGCCGAACTTGATATCGCGATCGAGGAATTGCGCGCCCAGATGGGCATGGTCGAAGATATGCTGACCGAGCGCAAAGCCGCCGAAGCCAACGCATCCGAATAATTGGGCCCGTAAGCCGTGCCCTATGCCTATACATGCTTTTCGTAAGGTTTTGACCCATGACAAGTTACACCGCGCCATTGAAAGATATTCAGTTTGTTCTGCATGATCTGCTGCAACTCAGCACACAGGACATCGAAGGTTTCGATGATATGGAGCCGAGCTTTACCAATGCTGTTCTTGAAGAGGCGGGCAAAATCGCCTCCGAGGTGCTGTTGCCGCTGAATACATCCGGCGACACCCAAGGCTGCCATCTGGAAAACGGTGCGGTGCGCACGCCCGACGGGTTCAAAGAGGCCCTGACCCAGATGAAAGAGGGCGGCTGGCCCGGCATCGATATGCCCGAGGCCTATGGCGGCCAGAACATGCCCCATGTGATTGGCAGCGCCGTCGGCGAGATGTTCTCGGCCGCCAATATGGCCTTCATGATGTATCAGGGCCTGACCCATGGCGCGGCCTCAGCCATTCTTGCCCATGGCTCCGAGCAGCAAAAAGACACCTATCTGCCCAAGATGGTCTCCTGCGACTGGACGGGCACGATGAACCTGACCGAGCCCCATTGCGGCACCGATCTGGGGCTGATGCGCACCAAAGCCGAACCTCAGGGTGATGGCAGCTTCAAGATCACCGGCCAGAAGATTTTCATCTCCGCAGGCGAGCATGACATGGCCGAGAATATCGTCCATCTGGTCCTCGCCAAGATCCCGGGTGGGCCAGAGGGCATCAAGGGCGTGTCGCTCTTTATTGTTCCCAAATTCATGGTCAATGAAGATCAAAGCCTTGGCGCGCGCAATGCCCTGTCTTGCGGCAAGATCGAAGAGAAAATGGGCATTCACGGCAATGCCACCTGCGTGATGAATTACGATGGGGCAACGGGCTATTTGCTGGGTGAGGAACATAAAGGCATGCGCGCCATGTTCACCATGATGAACGAGGCGCGACTGGCCGTGGGTATGCAAGGCTTGGCGCAGGCCGAAATCGCCTTCCAGAATGCGCGCGACTACGCCAAGGACCGCCTTCAGGGGCGCGATGTGACGGGGCCGCAAAACCCTGATGGCCCCGCCGATCCTTTGATCGTGCATCCCGATATCCGCCGCAACCTGATGGAGCAGAAAAGCTTCACCGAAGGCGCGCGCGCCCTGATGCTTTGGGGCGCTAACTTGATCGACCGCTCCCACCGCAACGGTGATGCACAGGCCGAGGGGCTGATTTCGCTCCTCACCCCAGTGATCAAGGGCTTTGTGACCGATAAGGGCTATGACATGACCGTGCAGGCCCAACAGGTCTTGGGCGGGCATGGATATATCGAGGAATGGGGCATGTCCCAATTCACGCGCGATGCACGGATCGCCATGATCTATGAGGGTGCAAACGGTGTTCAGGCGCTCGATCTTGTGGGGCGTAAGCTGGCACAGGATGGCGGCAAGCATATCATGGGCTTCTTCGATCTCGTGAAAGCGGAGATCAAGGACGATGACAGCGATGACATGATCAAGGCCGATTTCCTTGATCCGTTGAAACAGGCTTCAAAAGACCTCCAGACGGCCGCGATGTATTTTATGGCAGAGGCCATGAAGAACCCCAATAACGCGCTGGCAGGCTCCTATGATTTCATGCATCTCTTTGGCCATGTCTGCTTGGGTCTTCTCTGGACAAAGATGGCAAAAGCCGCGCAACGTGGCTTGGCCGCTGGCGCATCCGACACCGCTTTTCTGGAAAGCAAACTGGCAACAGGGCGCTTCTACATGCAGCGCCAATTGCCCATGACCGCCACCCATCTGGCGCGCATCCAATCTGGCGCTGATCCCGTCATGTCACTTGATGCCGCAAATTTCTGAGGAGCCCGATGCCCAAACGCCTTCGCCTAACCCGACGCCCCAATATCGCAATGAGCGAGGACGGTTTCCGCAAACTCCGAACCTTGAGTTCCGAGGCTGGTCTGGATGAGGGAGAGTTCCTCTCCTTCCTCTTCGAGAATTGGAACAGCGTCACAGATGCCGACAATCTGACGGCGCGGCTGCGGATCTTCAATTCAGAACTGGAAGACAGAAAACGCTAAGCATAGCGCCAATCATTCATGAGGAGGTTTCGTATTTATGGAAAGATGAAGGAAAAGGAACGCCTTGCCCATCCGAGTGTTCTCCTTGGTATCCGGATACCAAGTTGCGCTGCACGAACAGGCAAGACACCTTCACCTTTCACGGTCATCGGCTCGACAGCCTGTACCGCGACCTGATCTTGGCCCGTGATGCTTAACAAAGCGTTATGAGCCTTCATCTTTCCAAAAATACGAAAATCACGGCATCAGCCAAAGGCGCAAGCTGGCGGAAAGGGAGAGAGACATGACCAACACGCTCTATTGTTTCGGGGAATCCGGAAACGCCTATAAGGCCGCCTTGGCGCTGGAACTGGCAGGTGTTCCTTGGGAGGCGCGCTTTGTGGATTTCTTCAATGGCGAGGCGCGCGAGGCGGCGTTTCGCGCGATCAACCCGATGGGTGAGGTGCCCGTGCTTGACGCGAATGGCACGGTACTGAGCCAATCCGGCGTCATTCAAGATTGGGTGATGGCCGAGACAGGAAAGCTCTGTGGAGATGGCACCCAAGAGACACGGCGCGAAATTTTGCGCTGGACCATTTTCGACAACCAGAAAGTATCGGGCATGGCAGGCCCCTTGCGCTTTTTGATGAATTTCCTGCCCGAAGACAAACGCCCGCAAGAAGTGATCGGCTTTATGACAGGACGCCTGAAAGCCGCCCTTGGCGTGCTTGAGGCCGAGTTGAGCACCCGCGACTGGCTGGTGGGCGATGCGGTGAGCTGCGCTGATATTTCTTGCGCGGGATATCTCTACTACCCAGAGCCCTTCAATTTTGATCGGGCCTCTTATCCCGCACTCGACCGCTGGCTGGACCGTTTGGCGGCTTTGCCCAATTGGAAACACCCCTATGACCTATTGCCGGCCCCGACGCTCGGCACAGATGATCGGAGCTAATCTCATGACCGATGCCTATATCTATGACGCGATCCGAACCCCACGCGGCAAGGGGCGCAAGGATGGTGCTTTGCATGAGGTGACCGCCGCGCGGCTTTCCGCCTTCACCCTGAACGCCTTGAAAAACCGCAATGGCCTTGATGGCCATGCCGTTGAGGATGTGATCTGGGGCAATGTCACCCAAGTCGGCGAACAGGGCGGTTGCCTTGCCCGCACGGCTGTTCTCTCTTCTGAGCTGGATGAGAGCATTCCGGGCCTTGCGATCAACCGCTTTTGCGCCTCGGGGCTTGAGGCTGTGAACCTTGCGGCAAACCAGCTGAGCGGAGGCGCGGGGGCGGCCTATATCGCAGGCGGGGTCGAAATGATGGGCCGCGTGGCCATGGGTTCGGACGGCGCAGCAATTGCCGTTGATCCCTCCATCGCGATGGAGACCTATTTTGTCCCCCAAGGCATTTCGGCAGATATCATCGCCACCGAATACGGCTTCAGCCGTGATGACGCCGATCGGCTCGCGGTGGAAAGCCAGAACCGCGCGGCCATTGCATGGGCCGAGGGGCGCTTTGCCAACTCCATTGTGCCTGTCACCGATATGAATGGGCTGAGCATTCTGGAGAGCGATGAATATATGCGACCCGGAACCGATATGCAGGCTTTGGGTGCCCTCAAACCCGCCTTCAAGGATATGGGCGAGGTGATGCCGGGCTTTGATCAGATCGCGCTGATGAAATACCCGCATTTGGAGGAGATCAACCATATCCATCATGCTGGCAATTCATCGGGTATCGTGGACGGGGCCGCGGCCCTTTTGATCGGGAACAAGGCGTTTGGCGAGGCCTATGGCCTCAAGCCGCGCGCACGGATCCGCGCCACCTGCAAAATCGGCACCGACCCCACCATCATGCTCACGGGGCCAGTTCCTGCCACGCAGAAAATCCTGAAAGACAGCGGCATGTCGATCTCGGATATTGACCTCTTTGAAGTGAATGAGGCGTTTTCCTCGGTTGTTTTGCGTTTCATGCAGGCCTTTGATGTCGATCATGACCGCGTCAATGTGAATGGCGGCTCGATCGCCATGGGGCACCCGCTCGGGGCCACAGGTGCTATGATCATTGGAACGCTGCTCGATGAGCTAGAGCGCAGCGGAAAAGGCACAGGGCTTGCGACGCTTTGTGTGGCCAGCGGGATGGGGGCTGCCACCATCATCGAGAGGCTCTGATGCCCAAGATCGATCTCAGCGCAGTGCCTGTTCACACAGGCTCAGGCTACCCCGCCCCCTATGCAGACGCGATGGGAGGGCGCAGCAGCCTGCGCGTGGGCGATGCAGGTGGCTTGACCCAATTCGGCGCAAATATCGTGATCCTCGCGCCCGGAGCGCGGTCATCGCTTAGGCATTGGCACGAAAATCAGGATGAATTCGTGATCGTCCTGCAAGGTGCATGCACCCTTATCGAGGATGATGGCCCGACGATCCTGCAGGCTGGCGATTGCGCCAGTTTCAAAGCGGGTGTGGCCAATGGCCATTGCATTGCAAACCATACCGACCACGAAGCGCACTTTCTGGTAATCGGCACAAGAACACCGACCGAGACGGCTTGGTATAGCGATATCGATATGATGGTGCGGGTGGAAAATGGCCAATTCGACTTCACACATAAAGACGGCACCCCATTCAGGGAGAAACAAGATGACTGATTTCACAATGGAAAAAGGCAGTGATGGCGTTGCCGTCATCACATGGGATGTGCCCGGAAAATCAATGAATGTCCTGCAGCGCGAGGCCTTTGCCGAATGCGAGCGCCTGTTTGATGAGGCCTTGGCCGATGATGCCATTCGCGGCATCGTCATCACCAGCGGCAAGGATACATTCGCAGGTGGCATGGACCTCAATGTATTGAGCTCGATCAGCGCCGAAGCGGGCGATGAGCCTGCCCAAGCCTTGTTCGATTTCACGATGAACGGCCACCGCATCCTGCGCAAGATCGAACGCGCGGGCATGGACCCCAAGACCAATAAGGGCGGCAAGCCTGTGGCCTGCGCCATCCCCGGAACTGCGGCGGGTATCGGCACCGAGATTGCCCTTGCCTGCCATCGCCGTTTCATGGCCGACACTCCCAAAGCCAAAATTGGCCTGCCTGAAATTCTAGTTGGTCTGTTCCCCGGCGCAGGCGGCACCACGCGGTATTCGCGCATGGTAGGGGCAATGGCGGCCGCGCCTGTTTTGCTGGAGGGGCGGATGCTCGACCCGAAGAAAGCGAAATCCGCGCAATTGATTGATGAAGTAGTCGCCCCCGACGCCCTGTTGCAGGCGGCCAAGGATTGGGTGCTGCAAGCCAGCGATACCGATATCGTCAAACCATGGGATCAGAAGGGCTGGAAAATGCCCGGTGGCGCGCCGTATCACCCCGCAGGTTTCATGACCTTTGTTGGCGCATCCGCTATGATCAACGGCAAGACCAAGGGCGTTTATCCCGCCGCCAAAGCGCTGCTTTCATCGGTTTATGAAGGGGCTTTGGTGCCGTTCGACACGGCCCTGAAAATCGAGGCGCGTTATTTCACGCATATCCTAATGCACCCTTCCTCCAGCGCGATGATCCGTTCGCTCTTCATCAATAAGGGCGCATTGGAAAAAGGCGCGAACCGACCTGAGGCCCCTGATCAGGCAGTCAGGAAACTGGGAGTCATCGGGGCTGGCATGATGGGGGCGGGCATCGCCTATGTCTCGGCCAATGCGGGGATCGAGGTTGTCCTGATCGACGCTGCCCAAGACGCCGCCGAGCGCGGTCGCGCCCATGCCGAAAGCCTGCTGGATAAAAGCATGTCGCGCGGCAAGGTAACTGCAGAGAAGAAAGAACAGGTCTTGGGCCGCATTTCAGCCACAACAGAATATGACGCCCTGAAAGGCTGTGATCTGATCGTTGAGGCCGTTTTTGAGGATGTCGGCGTCAAAGCCGAGGTCACAAAAAAGGTGCTGGCAGCAGTCGGCCCTGATTGCATTTTCGCGACCAATACATCGACCCTGCCCATCACCGAGCTTGCCAAAGCCTCGGGCACGCCTGAGCAGTTTATCGGCATCCATTTCTTCAGCCCTGTCGACAAAATGAACCTTGTCGAAATCATCAAAGGCAAGGAAACGGGGGATATCGCGGTGGCAAAATCGTTGGATTTTGTTCGCCAGATCCGCAAGACCCCGATCGTTGTGAATGATGCGCGCTTCTTCTACGCAAACCGCTGCATCATCCCCTATATCAACGAAGGCATTCGCATGGTCCGCGAGGGCGTCGCGCCTGCGCTGATCGAAAATGCCGCTAAGCTGGTGGGCATGCCGCTTGGGCCGCTTCAATTGGTGGATGAAACCTCGATTGATCTGGGTGTCAAAATCGCCAAAGCGACCAAGGCCGCGATGGGAGAGGCCTATCCCGATGATGCGGTTGATGAGGTCTTGTTCTGGATGGCCGATCAGGGGCGCATGGGGCGCAAATCAAAGTCGGGCTTCTATGCCTATGACGAGGCTGGAAAGCGCAGCGGGATATGGGATGGCTTGGCCGCGCAATATCCCCAAGCCGCCGAGCAACCCGATTTGATCGATGTTCAGCACCGGCTGCTCTTTGCTCAAGTGCTGGAGGCCGTGCGCGCATTGGAAGATGGTGTGTTGACCGATATCCGCGAGGGCGATGTTGGCGCGATCCTTGGTTGGGGCTTTGCGCCTTGGTCGGGGGGGCCGTTCAGTTGGCTGGATATGCTCGGCTCGCCCTATGCGGCGGATCGTTGCGACGATCTGCAGGATCGCTTCGGGGCGCGCTTTGCCTGCCCTGCCCTGCTGCGTGAAATGGGCGATAAGGGCCAAAGCTTTTACGGGCGCTTCGGAGCGGAGGCCAAACCAGCCGCCTGACGCATCGCTGTTCAAAGTTAAGGCAGGTCGCGCTCAACCTCATGCGCCCTCTTCCCTTGCCATCTGCGCCGTGCAAGTCTGAGCCCGCAACTTGGCAAGGGAGGCCGCAATATGGGTTGGATGAAGGATGAAACAGGGCTTGAGAAGACCAAGGCCAATTACGTGCCTCTCACCCCTTTGTCGCATCTGATCCGCGCCAATCGCGTGTTCCCAAACCGAACGGCGCTGGTCGATCGGGGCTTTCGCTGCAGCTATGCCGAATATTTCATCCGCGTCACCCGCCTTGCCTCTGCCTTGGCCAAACGCGGCATAGCGCCCGGTGATGTGGTGGCATCCGTCCTGCCCAACACGGCCCCGCAGGTCGAAGCGCATTTCGGAGTGCCTGCCTGCGGCGCGGTCCTCAATGCGATCAATGTGCGTCTTGATGTCGGTACAGTCGCCTATATCCTGAGCCATGGCGAGGCGAAGATCGTGCTCGCCGATACCCAATTTCTGGGCACGGTCGAAGACGCAATCGCCACCATGGAGGGTACCCCGCCCCTGATCATCGAGGTGCCCGATGAGGCAGCAGGCTTTCCCGCTACAGGCCACCATCCCACCTATGAGGCACTGCTGGCAGAGGGTGATCCCGATTTCGAATGGATCATGCCCGAGGATGAATGGGAAAGCCTTGCGCTGAATTACACCTCAGGCACCACGGGGCGGCCCAAAGGCGTGGTTTATCATCATCGCGGGGCCTATCTGATCACCATGGGCACGCCGATTTCTTGGCGCATGACGCTCTATCCGATCTACCTCACCATCGTGCCTTTGTTTCATTGCAACAATTGGTGCCATGTCTGGACCATGCCGATGATGGGCGGCACCACTGTGTGCTGTCGTGACATCACCGCCAAGGCCATCAATGACGCCATCGCCGATGAGGGCGTGACCCATTTTGGCGGCGCACCGATTGTGTTGAGCATGCTGGTCAACGCAAAGCCTGAGGAGCGCCGCAGCTTCGACCATATCGTCGAGGTCTTTACCGCAGGCGCGCCACCTGCCGCCGCCACTTTGGCCGCGATCGAGACCATGGGCTTCAATGTGACCCAAGTCTATGGTCTGACCGAGGTCTATGGCCCCGCCACCGAATGCACTTGGCAAGATGATATCTGGGGTGATCTGCAAGGACCGGATCGCGCAGCGATCAAAGCGCGCCAAGGGGTTGCCATGCCCAATATGGACGACATCACCGTGATGGAGCCCGAAACCATGACCCAAATCCCGATGGATGGAACAGCCTTGGGCGAGATCATGATGCGGGGCAACTCGACCATGAAGGGCTATTACAAGAACCCGCAAGCCACGTCCGAGGCCTTCAGGGGCGGGTATTTCCACACCGGCGATATCGCCGTGCAGCACCCCGATACCTATGTTCAGATCGCCGATCGCGCCAAGGATATCATCATTTCGGGCGGCGAGAATGTTTCCTCGGTCGAGGTGGAGGGCGCGCTCATGCATCACCCTGCCGTGTTGCTTTGTGCCGTTGTGGCCAAGGCTGACGAAAAATGGGGCGAGGTGCCCTGCGCCTTCATCGAATTGAAAGACGGTGCCACCACCAGTGAGGACGAGATTATCGCTTTCGCACGCGACCGTTTGGCAGGCTTTAAAACGCCCAAAAAAGTCGTCTTTCAGGAATTGCCCAAAACCTCGACGGGCAAAATCCAGAAATTCGAACTCCGCAGGACCGCTCAATCTCTTTAGCGCGTATCGGGACTGTTGTCGGCGGGCCTGCGCTCGGCTATCCTTGGGGCAAATATAACAAAGCAGAACCCATGCAGGCATGACCGCGCTTGAGCAATATCAGCGACTGGAGGCGACAGGCCTTTGGCGCGCAACGCCCGATAGCCAACGCCGAGAGGTTGTGGTCAGCATCGGCAATGCCACGCTGGTGATCTCGACCCTGACTGAAACCGCCCTTTCGCATTGGTCCCTGCCTGCGGTCGAGCGCCTGAACCCGGGTCAAAGGCCCGCGATTTACGGCCCCGATACCAGCGGCGACGAAACGCTTGAGCTTGAAGATGACGAGATCATCGCCGCAATCGAGAAACTGCGCGGGGTGATTGAACGGCAGCGCCCTCATCCCGGTCGATTGCGCAATCTGATCGGGCTTGGTGCGGGCGTGGTCCTGTTTCTGGGGGCGGTTTTATGGCTGCCGGATGCTTTGCTACGCCAGACGGTCTCGCTTCTGCCTGACGCCAAACGCGCGCAAGTCGGGCGGGATGTCTTGAGCGAAATCACGCGGCTTACAGGGCGCAATTGTGCCTCGCCCGAGGGGAGCGTAGCGCTCGGCCAATTGGCGCGCCGCGTCTTCGGCGCAACCGATACCCCGCAGATTGTCGTCCTGCGCAACGCCGCGTTAGAGAGCGCGCATTTGCCGGGCAATATCATCATCATCAATCGCAATCTGGTTGAGGATTATGAAAACCCCGAAGTGCTGGCAGGGTTCCTTCTGGCCGAAGATATCCGCCGCGAGACAAGCGCGCCGATGGAACGGCTCCTCTCCGAGGCAGGCTTGCCCGCCACATTTGTGATGCTGACCACAGGGGATATCAGCGATGACCACCTCCATGATCACGCCGCGAATATCCTGACGAGCGATCCTGCCCCAGTTTCAGATACAGCGCTGTTGGAGCGGTTTGGCGAGGTGCAGATACCCGCCGAAACCTATGCCTATGCTTTGGATATTTCGGGCGAGACCACCCTGCCCCTCATCGAAGGCGACCCGATGCGCGGGCAAACACATAGCCCCTTGATGAGCGATGGAAGCTGGATCGCCTTGCAGGAAATCTGTTCGGAATAGAGCACGGCCTGCACAAAAGAAAACCCGCGCCGAAGCGCGGGCCAATTCTTTCACATAACAGATGTCTTAACGCGTTGTGGCGCTTGGGAACCCTGCGCTGCGTGCAGCGGCCAGACCTTGTGCCAAAGCGGCTGATGTCTCGTAAGGTCCTGCCAGAATGGTGTAGCTCGTCTGCCCGCCACGCTGAACATGACCGATCCGTGCGGTCAGGCCCTGCGATGCAAGACGACGCCCCGCAGCCTCCGCCTCGGCGCGGGTTGCGAAATCTGCCGCCCGCACAAAACGATGCGCCGAGTTCGCAGTGATGCGCGTTCCCTGCGGTGCAGATGCGCTTGGCGCGCGGGTGGAGGTCGTGGTTCTCAGGCGTGGCGTGGTGTCACGCGGATTGCTGGAAGACACGGTTGGCGCGGCATAGACCGTGTTGGACTGGATCAATTCACGCGGCACGGTCTGCGTCCAGATCGCATTCATCTGGGCGTCTCCCGCGGCGCTGCGCGGCCCGCGTGCAGGGTTCAAGCGACCGTCATTCCAAGCAGGGCGGAAGCCCGCAGGGGCGGCCGCGGCCACTGAGCCAACGCTTGAATAATTGGACTGACCCACACCGATGAGGCTGCCCTGCTGGCCACGTGCCAGATCACCCGGATGAACGGCTTGTGGTCCACAACGAACAGGGTTGCGGCCTTGGGACAGAATGGTGGTTCCATTGATGGTTTCCCAACGGCAGCCACCGCTATTGACCGTGCGTGCGGCCGGTGCCGCGACAGCAGCTGGTGCTGTAACGGTGCGCGCAATGCTTGCGCTGGTTCTGGGCTGCGCAATGGCTGTGTTCACGCTTGGCGCCGTGACAGTGCGCACAGGTGCCGCACTTGGTGCGATGGTGCGAATAGCCGTTGTCGTGGGGGCCGCAGAAACCGTTGTTGTGCGCGGTGCGGCAACGCGAGTGGTTGGCGCAGGGTTTTGCATATTCGCGGTCAAATCCACCACCCGTGACGGGGCGGGATTTGCAGGCGCGCTGGCTGTTGCCACTTGTGTGCTGCCAGATAGGGATGGGCGATAGCCGCATACCACTTCGCGGGCGCGGTTCACACGTGGCACCCATGAGGTCTGCTCGCCTCGGCCCACGCGGATATACACACATCCTTGGCTATCTACATATTGATTGGACGAAAAGCTGGCTGGTGGCTGCTCGGCCGGTACGGGTGATTGTGACACGCTGCGCTGCGCGACCAAAGGGGCCGCGATCAGCGCCAAGCCTGCACAAACAAAAACAACAATCGGCGTCCGCATGACACTCTCCTTATTTATGACAACAAATTGCCGTAAAAAAGCTTAAGTGTAAAGGCGCGTGATGGCTTATTTTGTGCCGAACATGCGGTCACCCGCATCACCTAGTCCTGGCAGGATATAGCCTATGTCATTCAACTGACGGTCGAGCGAGGCGGTGACAATCGGCACATCGGGATGGGCCTCCTTCATCCGCGCAACGCCTTCAGGGGCCGCCAAAAGGCAAAGGAAGCGGATATTCTTGGCCCCTGCCTCCTTGAGCATATCGATCGCGGCGGCGGAGGAATTACCTGTGGCCAGCATCGGGTCCACGACGATTGTGATCCTGTCTTCCAGCTTGGTGGGCACCTTGAAATAGTATTTCACGGGCTTGAGCGTCTCATGATCACGGTAGAGGCCGACAAATCCGACACGGGCCGAGGGCACCAGTTCCAAAATACCGTCCAGCAAGCCATTGCCCGCCCGCAAGATCGAGATCAGCGCAAGTTTTTTGCCCTCGATTTCAGGCGCGTCCAACTCCTCCAAAGGGGTTTCGATTTTACGCGTCGTCATGGGCAGATCACGGGTGATCTCATAGGCCAGAAGCAGGCTAATCTCGCGCAGCAATTGGCGGAACTCGCTGGTCGAGGTTTTGGTTTCGCGCATCAGGGTCAGCTTGTGTTGCACAAGAGGGTGATCAACGATTGTGAGGTGCTCGGTCATGTTGAAAGTCCTAGTTTTGGGCGCAGCTTGTCTTTGGTGGCCTCGTTGCAAAAGGCCGCTTCAAGCGCAGTGGTATTGATCTGGGTGAAAATCTCGTCGGTCCAGCCGAATGTATGGGCGAGGTTTTCATACTCAGCGGTCATGGTGGTGTGAAAGAAGGGCGGGTCATCCGTTGAAACCGTGACCTTCACGCCCCGTTCGCGCAAAATCTCGATAGGGTGTTTGTCCAAGGAGGGGAACACCCCCAAAAACACATTCGAGCCTGGGCAGCATTCCAGAACGATCTGCTCCTCGACCAAACGATCGACAACAGCCGCGTCATAAATCGCCTCCACGCCATGGCCGATCCGCTCGGGCGACAGCGCATCCAGCGCGTCACTGACCGATTGTGCCCCGCCCCATTCGCCTGCGTGAACGCTCAGCTTCAATCCTGCCTCGCGCGCGCAATCAAACGCCCATTTATAATCGGATGGCTTGCCTGTCTTTTCATCCCCCGCCATTCCGAAACCAACAATCCAATCCCCCGCGGTCTCCGCTGCACAGCGTGCGATGGGTTTGGATTTCTCGGGCCCAAAATGGCGAATACAGGTGATGATGCCGCGCAAGGTGATGCCGAAATCGCGCTCGGCCTCATCTGCGGCCTCCTGCATTGCCGCGAGATATTCGCGCCACGCGCCAAGATCGCCCCCGCCGCAAAAATCGGGTGACAGGAAAGTCTCGGAATAAACCACGCCATGGGCTGCACTTTCCTCAAGCACAGCACGGGTCAGGCGCGCGTAATCCTCAGGCGAGGTCAGAACACTTGTGGCGGCCTCATAGACCTCGAGAAAATGCCAGAAATCGCGGTAATCATAGGAGCCGTCTTCGCGGAAAATCCGCGACAGATCGGTTGATTTTTCTTTGGCCAAGCCACGGATAAAGGCAGCTGGCGCGCCACCTTCAAGATGCAAATGCAGCTCAATCTTCGGTATCTCTTTCATAGAAAACTCCGCCCCGGTCCTTGTGATGGAATGCCCAGATGGGTCGCAATTCCCGCCGCCACATCTGCAAAAGCCCGTATCCCCACCTGCCCCGAAACAGGGGCTTGTGCAACCAAGGGCACCCGCTCGCGCGTATGATCGGTGCCCGCCCAAGTCGGGTCATTACCGTGATCGGCGGTGAAGATCATCAAATCATCAGGACGCAAAGCCGCCAAGACGGGGCCAAGGGCTGCATCGAACCATTCCAGATGGCGCGCATAGCCCGAGACATCGCGGCGATGCCCATAAAGGCTGTCAAACTCGACGAAATTGGCAAAGGTCAGGCTGCCCTCTTCTGCGGTTTTCACACAAGCCTCCAAATGGGGCATCAACTCCGCATCCGTGCCTTTCAAGGCGTGATCCACGCCGCGCCCTGCAAAGATATCTTTAATCTTGCCAATACCATAGGTGGTGCGCCCTGCCTTTTGCGCCCAATCCAGCAAGGTGGGGGCGGGCGGCGTTATTGCGAAATCACGGCGGTTTTTTGTACGGGTATACGCGCCCGTCTGCCCGATAAAGGGCCGCGCGATCACCCGCCCCACATTCATCGCATGCAAACTGGGTGCGATCTCTTCGCAAAGCTTGAGCAAACGCTCCAAACCGAAACTGTCTTCATGAGCGGCAATCTGAAAAACGCTATCGGCAGAGGTATAGCAAATCGGCCAGCCCGTTTTTTGATGCTCCTCGCCAAGCGCGCTGAGGATCGCGGTACCAGAGGCGTGGCAATTGCCAAGAATACCCTCAACCCCCGCAAGGGACCTCACTTCTTCTACAAGATTTGATGGAAAGGTATCGGGCTGGTCAGGGAAGTAATGCCACTCCCAAGGCACAGGCAGCCCCGCCAATTCCCAATGCCCCGAAGGCGTGTCCTTGCCGCGGCTGACCTCCTGCGCACAACCCCAGAGCCCTTGAGGTCGCGCCCCCAGCCCCGCCACCTCGAAGCCTGATGCAAGATGCAACGCCGCGCCCAAACCAAGCCGATCCAGATTGGGCATGTGTAACGGACCGCTTCGGCCCTCATCGGCGCGGCCAGCGGCACAGGCCTGCGCGATATGGCCAAGCGTATTTGCCCCCGTATCGGGTAAATCACCATTGAAAAAAGCCCCCGCATCAGGCGCACCGCCGCAGCCGACCGAGTCCATCACAACCAGAAAGGCGCGCGGCATCAGGCGATCCTTTCATGGATAAGTGGGGGCGTTTCAGTCTTTTTGTCCGACAGGGTAAAGGCCTCAACCACCTGCCCCATCAATTCCCGCGCCATGGCATCGCTGACGGCATTCAGGCGCAGCAAAGGCTGTTCGCCATCCACACGCTCGCCAATCCGCGCAATCTCGGAAAGGCCAACAGCGGGATCAATCCGGTCATCTTCGCGCAAACGCCCCCCGCCCAGATGCACCACAACCTCGCCCAAAGCGCGCGTATCAATCGCGCTTACAAAACCTGCATGAGGCGGATGCACATCCACCACCACCCGCGCGGCTGGCAAGCGGTCGCGCCAGCGATCCACGAAATCCATCGGGCCACCAAGCGCTGCAATCATTTGGCCAAACACTTCTACGGCTTGGCCCGAGGCAATGGCATGATCGATCCGCCCTTCTCCGTCTGCCGCATCGGCCGCAAGCCCGCCAAGCGCCAGCACCTCACCGCCCAAAGCCACTGTCAAACGGTGCAGCGGCGTGCCCACAGCCGCACCTGTCAGCGCATCCATCACCTCGATCACTTCCAGAGCATTGCCAGCCGAACGCACCAAGGGCTGGCTCATATCGCTGACCAAGGCAGATGTCATACAGCCCGCACCCTGCGCCGTATCCACAAGAGATTGCGCTAAGGCCACAGCTTGCGCCGCATCCCCCATGAATGCGCCCGAGCCTGTTTTGACGTCCAGAACCAAGCCATCGAGACTGGCCGCCAACTTCTTAGATAAGATTGAGGCAGTAATCAGATCGATGCTTTCTACAGTGGCGGTCACATCACGCACCGCATAGAGCCGTTTATCCGCAGGCGCGATATCGCCACTGGCCCCGACAATCGCACAGCCGATATCGGCCACGATCTCCTGCAACTCGGCATTCGGTATCTGCGTGCGATATCCGGGGATTGCTTCGAGCTTATCTAGCGTGCCGCCCGTATGCCCCAAACCCCGCCCCGAAATCATCGGAACATACGCCCCGCAGGCCGCCAAGGCGGGCGCAAGCATCAGAGAGACACAATCCCCCACCCCACCCGTGGAATGTTTATCAAGCACAGGACCATCAAGATCCCATGCCAGAACATCGCCTGATTGCAGCATCCCATGCGTAAGTTGCACGCGGTTCTTGCGGCTCAAGCCCTGTTGGCACACGGCCATAGCAAAAGCCCCTGCCTGCGCATCCGACACGAAGCCCGTGGCCAAGCCTTTGGCAAACCATGTCATCTCGTCTTCCGACAGCTCCGCACCATGGCGCAGCTTGGACAGAATGGCGCGCGCATCGGCCATGGGGTGCCTAGCCTTCCTTATCCATCGAGGATTTCACAAAGGCGCCAGGCAGCAATTCGGCCATGCTCATGGTGACCTGTGCGCCGCGCGTGGTGACCATGGTCACGGGCATGTCGGGGGCGGAAAACTCGGCCAGTTTCTGGCGACACCCCCCGCAAGGGCTGACGGGATCAGGGCTATCGGCGATCACCGCCACTTCGACAATCTCGCGCTCGCCTGCGGCACACATCGCGGCAATCGCACCCGCTTCGGCGCAGGTGCCTTCGGGATAGGCTGCATTTTCAACATTCACACCTGTGAAAACCTTGCCGCTTTTCGTGCGTATCGCCGCCCCCACCTGAAATTCGGAATAGGGCGCATAAGCATTCAGACGGATCGCGCGCGCGTCATCAATCAGGGACATGGGTGAGCCTCGGGTAAAACTGCGTTTTTCACAGTTTGAATAGCCCGAGGCCCAAGCGCAAGCCTCGCTTGATGCCAAGCTCAACTTGACTTGGGGTAGCCCAATGTGGCGAGAGCGGTGGAAATCTCGTCCAAGATCACAGGATCATCAATGGTTGCAGGCGTTTTGAACGTCTGCCCATCCGCGATCTTGACCATCGTGGCGCGCAAAATCTTGCCAGACCGCGTTTTTGGCAAACGGTCCACGACAACAGCCAGCTTGAAGGCCGCGACGGGGCCGATCTTTTCGCGCACCAGTTTGACGCAGTCTTTGACCACATCTTCGGGGGCTGTCTTGGAATTGCTATTGAGGCAGAGAAAGCCAAGCGGCAACTGGCCTTTCAAATCATCGGCAACACCGATCACGGCGCATTCCGCCACATCTGGGTGCCCCGCCAGAACCTCTTCCATGCCGCCCGTGGACAATCTGTGGCCCGCCACATTGATCACGTCATCAGTACGCGCCATGATATAGAGATAGCCATCCTCATCCTTATAGCCCGCATCGCCCGTCTCGTAGTAACCGGGGAAATGTTCGAGATAGGCTCTGAAGAACCGCTCCTCTGCGTTCCAGAGCGTGGGCAAGGTGCCGGGCGGCAAGGGCAGCTTGACGGCGATTGCGCCAAGATCACCATCTTTGACGGGATGGCCACCCTCATCCAAGATTTGCACATCATATCCTGGCATCGGCACAGAAGGTGAGCCGATCTTGACGGGCATAGCTTCGATGCCAAGCGGGTTGCCCGCGATGCACCAGCCTGTCTCAGTCTGCCACCAATGGTCGATCACGGGCACGCCAAGCTTGTCCTGCGCCCAAATGATCGTATCGGGATCAGCCCGTTCCCCCGCCAAAAACAGGCTCTCAAGGCTCGAGATGTCATAATTCCCCATTAATTCGCCCTGCGAGTCCTCGCGCTTGATCGCGCGGAAGGCTGTGGGGGCGGTGAAGAGGCATTTGACCTTATGATCTTGGATCACGCGCCAGAACGTGCCCGCATCGGGCGTGCCAACTGGTTTGCCCTCAAAGACAATCGTGGTGCAGCCAAAGGTCAGCGGCGCGTAGCAAATATAGGAATGCCCCACGACCCAACCCACATCCGAGGCCGCCCAATAGACCTCGCCGGGGTTCATGTCATAGAGATTGCGCATCGACCAATTCAGCGCGACCAGATGGCCCGCGGTATGGCGCACAACACCTTTGGGCTGCCCCGTCGTGCCCGACGTGTAGAGAATATAGGCAGGGTGATTGCCCTCAACAGGGACGCATTCAGCAGGCTCGACCCCGAATTGGAACCCGTGCCAATCCAGATCGCGCTCGGGCACCATCTCGGCCACTTGCTGGTCACGTTGGAAGATCACGCAGAAATCGGGCTTGTGGGTAGCTCCTTCAATCGCGCCATCCAGCAGCGGCTTATAAGCCACCACGCGCCCCGGTTCGATCCCGCAGGAGGCTGCAATGATGCATTTGGGCTTGGCGTCATCAATCCGCACCGCCAATTCATGCGCCGCAAAGCCCCCGAACACGACCGAATGGATCGCGCCAAGCCGCGCGCAGGCCAGCATCGCCTCCAACGCTTCGGGCACCATCGGCATATAGATGATAACGCGGTCGCCTTTGCCGATCCCCTTGGCACGCAACGCCCCCGCCAGGGACGCCACGCGATCGCGCAGCTCGGAATAGGTGATTTTATGAACCGAGCCCGTTACGGGGCTGTCATGGATAATGGCCAAACGCTCGCCATGGCCCGCCTCGACATGACGGTCGACAGCATTCCAGCAGCCATTCAATTTGCCATCTGCAAACCATTCATAAATCGGCGCATTCTCGGCAAAGAGCGCTTTCGAGGGGTCTTCATCCCAATCGATGCCAGACGCGGCCTCCATCCAGAAACGCTCGGGGTCGGATGTCGCTTGGGCGTATATCTGTTGGTAATCCATGATGGCTCCTCCTCAAAAGCCATCAATTGATACGAGACCAAAGATGCAAACGGCAAGCCTCTTGGGGCAAATCAAAGGGCGAAGGGTTCAAAAATTTGCATATTTATGGATAAGCCCACAGACAAATTTGCAAAGCCCACAAACCAGCATAACAAGGATGCAAAACGGGGCAGAGTTTGCAAACCCTGCCCCGTTTGATCCGCTAAAATCGCGCCCTAAGCCTAGCCGTAAAACGACACAGGCGTCCCTGCGAGGGCCGAGATATTCAAAAGCCCGCGCGCCGTGATCGACGGGGTCACGATCTGCGCCTTATTGCCCATCCCCATCAGGATCGGGCCAACCTCCAGCCCGCCTGCTTTCATCTTAAGCACATTGCGCGCCGCGCCTGCCGCATCGGTATTGGCGAATACCATCGCATTGGCCGCCCCCTCCAGCCGCGATTGCGGGAAGATGCGTGCACGCAGTTCGGCATCCAGCGCGGAGTCGATATGCATCTCACCCTCATAGGCAAAATCAAGCTCCATCGCGTCGAGGATGTCCAAAGCCGCCCGCATGCGCCGGCCGCTATCGCTGTCGAGATTGCCAAACTGGCTGCCCGAACAAAGCGCAATTTTGGGCGCGATCCCGAAGCGTCTGACATGGCGCGCCGCACCCAGCACTGTTTCGGCAATCTGCTGAGGGGTTGGCGATTGGTGAATATGGGTATCGGCGATGAATAATGGGCCATCTTCCAGCACCATCAAGCTCAACGCCCCTACGGGGTGGCGCCCTTCCCCGCCCAAAAGCTGGGTGATGTAGTTCAGATGCCATAGATACTGACCAAATGTCCCGCAAATCAGGCTGTCGGCCTCATCACGGTGGACCATCACAGCCCCGATCGCGGTTGAATTGGTCCGCATGATGGCCCGTGCCAGATCGGGCGTGACGCCTTTGCGCGCCATCACCGAATGATAGGTCTGCCAATAGTCGCGGTAGCGCGGGTCGTTTTCGGGGTTCACCAATTCGAAATCCACGGAAGGCCTGATCGTCAGGCCCGCCCGCTCGGCGCGCGCCTCGATCACATCAGGGCGCCCGATCAGGATCGGCTTGTCGGTGGTTTCCTCCAGCATGGCTTGCGCGGCGCGCAGCACCCGCTCGTCTTCACCCTCGGCAAAAACAATGCGGCGTGTGGTGGTGGCCGCTGCTTGGAAGACGGGGCGCATGATCAATGCCGAGCGGAACACGGCTTGGTTCAACTTGGCCTTATAGGCCTCCACATCCTCCAAAGGCCGCGTGGCCACGCCCGAGTCCATCGCCGCCTTGGCAACGGCACTTGCAACAACCCCCATCAGGCGCGGGTCGAAAGGTTTCGGGATCAGATATTCAGGCCCGAATGTCAGTTGTTCGCCCTTATAGGCAGCGGCGGCTTCGGCGCTTGTGGTGGCGCGCGCCATTTGCGCGATGCCTTCGATACAGGCAATTTTCATTGCATCATTGATCTCGGTCGCACCGACATCCAAAGCCCCTCGGAAGATGAAGGGGAAGCACAACACATTGTTCACCTGATTTGGGAAATCCGAACGGCCCGTGGCGATCAGCGCATCAGGGGCAACTGCGCGCACCTCATCCGGCTGGATTTCGGGCGATGGATTGGCCAAGGCGAAGATGATCGGTTTTGGAGCCATTTTAGCGACCATGTCTTGGGTCAACACACCCGGGCCAGACAGACCGAGAAACAGATCGGCCCCTTCAATCACATCGGCAAGCGTCGCGGCGCTTTCCCCTTGCGCATAATCCGCTTTCTGCGGGGTCATGCCCGCCTCGCGGCCTTTATAGACCAGCCCATCTAGATCACAGAGAAAGACATTCTCGCGCTTCACACCCAGCTTCAGAAGCATATTCAGACAAGCAATGCCCGCAGCCCCGCCACCCGTGGAGACAACTTTGATATCTTCAAACGCCTTGCCTGCCAGATGCAGCGCGTTTGTTGCGGCAGCCCCCACCACGATGGCGGTGCCATGCTGGTCATCATGGAAAACGGGGATATTCATCCGCTCACGGCAGATTTTTTCAACGATAAAGCAATCGGGCGCTTTGATATCCTCAAGATTGATCGCCCCGAAGGTCGGCTCGAGCGCGCAGACGATATCGGCCAGTTTCTCGGGGTCGGGTTCGTTCAATTCAATATCGAAGCAATCAATGCCTGCGAATTTCTTGAACAGAACTGCCTTGCCTTCCATCACAGGCTTAGACGCCAGCGCCCCGATATTGCCCAAGCCCAGAACCGCCGTGCCATTGGTGACAACAGCCACCAGATTGCCGCGGCCTGTGTAGCGGGCCGCGTTCGCAGCATCGGTTTTGATCTCGAGGCAGGCCTCGGCCACCCCCGGACTATAGGCCAGAGCAAGATCGCGCCCGTTTGCCAAAGGCTTGGTCGCCCTGATCTCCAGCTTACCCGGCTTTGGATTCTCGTGATAAAACAGGGCAGCGGCGCGCAGTCCGTCTTTGTGATCTTCGGTCATTTGGCCTCTCGAAACGTCACGGTCTGAAATTTGGTTTAGCCTTAAACTACTTTCTAACGCCGCACCAGCAGGCAGCGGTTTGCTCAGTCAATTTAATCCCAATCACGGCTTTCGAGCCTGTCGAAATTAAACAAATTGCTCCCGCAACAGCCGCTCTTCCAACCCATGACCCGGATCAAAGAGGATACGATGCTCCACATCCGTTTCCGAGCGGATTTCCACCTCATGCACATCCAGTACCGAATGGCTGTCCGCATCGGCCATCACAGGGCGGCGTTCGGGATCAAGCACCTCGAATTTCACGACCGCCTTTTTCGGCAGCAAGGCGCCGCGCCAGCGACGAGGGCGGAAGGCGGCAACAGCCGTCAAAGCCAGCACATCCGAGCCGATTGGAAGGATCGGCCCATGCGCCGAGTAGTTATAGGCCGTGGACCCCGCTGGCGTGGACAAAAGCGCACCATCGCAAACCAGCTCAGACATCCGTTCCTTGCCATCAACATAAATGCGCAGCTTGGCGGCTTGCGGACCTGCACGAAGCAAACTGACCTCGTTGATAGCCAGCGCCTCGGTTACGCGACCATTGCCCGACACGGCCCGCATATGAAGCGGGTTCAGCACAGCCTCCTCGGCCGCCTCCAACCTCTCGATCAGGCCATCTTCGGTATATTCATTCATCAAAAACCCGACCGTTCCGCGATTCATGCCATAGACGGGCGCTTCAATCGCTTGGGTCGCGTGCAAGGTGGCAAGCATAAAGCCATCCCCGCCCAGCGCGACGATAACATCGGCATCTTGCGGGCGATGTTGACCATAGCGCTCGGACAAACGCGCCTGCGCCTCTTGGGCAAGCGGGGCGTCCGAGGCCAGAAAGGCTATGTTGCGCGCTGCGGGCATGATCTCTCTCGAGCTATGGCTTAATTGCTGTGACCATCCACCGCGCCGATTGGAAACTCAATCCCCGATCCGCTCCCAAATCGACTGGAAAGCGCATGTGATGCCTCTATATGACGCTGATGCGACGGAATCCGCACTTTTCGACAGGCGGGTTCTGCCTTAAAGGATGCAGAACGACGCTTCCCGTCGACCCCATACAAGCTGCCCCGAGGAGATAGCTCATGAACGCGCCCCACCGTGACGCAGGATTCTTTACCGAAACGCTAGAAACGCGCGATGCCGAGATTTTCGGCGCGATCCGCAAGGAACTCGGTCGCCAACGCGACGAGATTGAATTGATCGCATCCGAGAACATCGTCTCCGCTGCCGTCATGGAAGCGCAGGGTTCGGTGATGACCAATAAATACGCCGAAGGCTATCCGGGCCGTCGCTATTACGGTGGTTGCGAATTCGTCGATATCGCCGAGAACCTCGCGATTGAGCGCGCCTGTGCGCTGTTCGGCTGCGACTTTGCCAATGTGCAGCCCAATTCGGGCAGCCAAGCAAACCAAGGTGTGTTCACAGCCCTTCTCCAGCCTGGTGATACGATCCTCGGTATGAGCCTTGATGCAGGCGGACACCTGACGCATGGCGCCAAGCCGAACCAATCGGGCAAATGGTTCAACG
The DNA here is from genome assembly GCF_053570515.1 of Rhodophyticola sp. SM2404. Taxonomy (NCBI): domain Bacteria; kingdom Pseudomonadati; phylum Pseudomonadota; class Alphaproteobacteria; order Rhodobacterales; family Roseobacteraceae; genus Rhodophyticola; species Rhodophyticola sp. SM2404. The sequence goes on along the minus strand of NZ_JBSEDL010000001.1, from coordinate 480,101 downwards.
CCATCCAATACGGCGTGCGCAAGCAAGACCTCGAAGTTGACTATGACGCGATCGCCGAATTGGCGCTTGAGCATAAGCCGAAAATGCTGATCGCAGGTGGCTCGGCCATCCCGCGCATCATCGATTTCGCAAAAATGCGCGAAATCGCGGATAGCGTTGGCGCATATCTGCTGGTCGATATGGCGCATTTCGCGGGTCTGGTGGCTGCTGGCCATTACCCATCGCCCTTCCCCCATGCGCATGTGGCTACAACCACCACGCATAAAACCCTGCGTGGCCCCCGTGGCGGCATGATCCTGACCAATGACGAGGCGATTGCAAAGAAATGCAACTCGGCCATCTTCCCTGGCATTCAGGGCGGCCCCTTGATGCATGTTATCGCGGGCAAGGCGGTTGCCTTTGGCGAAGCGCTGCGCCCCGAATTCAAGGATTATCAGGCCCAAGTCATCCTGAACGCCCAAGCCTTGGCTGATCAGTTGATGAAAGGTGGCCTTGATATCGTGACAGGCGGTACCGATACGCATTTGATGCTGGTTGACCTGCGCCCCAAAGGCGTGAAGGGCAATGCCACCGAGAAGGCACTCGAGCGGGCGCATATCACCTGCAACAAAAACGGCATCCCCTTCGATGACGAAAAGCCGATGATCACCAGCGGTGTGCGCCTTGGCACCCCTGCAGGCACAACCCGCGGTTTCGGCGAGCCTGAATTCCGCCAGATCGCGGATTGGATCGTCGAAGTGGTGGATGGACTTGCCGCAAACGGCCCTGATGGCAATGCCGAGGTTGAAGCGAAGGTTGCCGCTGAAGTCAAAGAACTTTGCGCACGCTTCCCGATCTACCCATCCCAGTAATGCCCAATACCTACGCAGGGCGGCTTATCTTTAGCCGCCCTGCGTTAACTAATTTCACAAAAACAGCCCCTTGATCCGCGCAGGATTGAGGCCAAATTAGAAGCAGGGCACACTGCGTGGGAAGCAGGGGTTTACTGCCCGACGCGCGGTATATTTCGCCGCATGTGGTGTTTTTAATTTCGGTGGGGGCTTTGTGATGTCTTCCAAGCTGGCGTTTGAACAGGTTTTTCGAAAAGAAGCGGAACGCGAAATTCGCGCGTTCACGCGCGAATGGGCCAAGCGCGATGACAGGATCGCAGCGGTCTCGTATTCAGCGACTTTCCTTGTTTATTTCACCACGCTCTTTGCCGCGCTGGCCTCATGGCCGAACCTCTGGCTCAGCCTGCCTGCGATCTTGCTTACGGGTTTGGCCAGCGTCAGGCTGTATGTGCTGCAACATGATTGCGGCCATGCCTCGCTGTTTTCCACCACAAGACGCAATACTTGGGCAGGCTATGGCTTGTCGGTATTCACCCTGACGCCCTTTAGCGTGATGCGCTTCAACCATAATGAGCATCACACCCATATCGGCAATCTTGATGAGCGTCATACGACCGAGATCAAGACAATGACCTTGCGCGAATGGGAGGAGGCCCCTTTTGTGCAAAGGCTGTTTTACCGGCTCTATCGCAACCCATTCCTGATGATCCCGATTGGCGGGTTATACACCTATGTGCTGGCCTATCGCTGGCCGCGCAATGTCGCCAAAATCGGCATACGCGAGGTGGTTCTCCACAATCTCGGCATCGCGCTTTGGGTCGCCCTGATCTGGAGCGGCTTCGGTATTACAGGCGTCGCGGTCTATCTCTCAACGGTATTTGTCGCGGGCTCGGTCGGGGTCTTCCTTGTCTATCTGCAACATAATTTCGAAGACACCTATTGGGATCGAAAGCCTGATCTGAATTATGCGCAAGCCGCCCTTCAAGGGGCCTCAGCGCTTGATCTTGGCTGGTGGTTTGACTTGGCGGTGGCCAATATCACCTATCACGACATCCACCATTTCAACGCCAATATCCCCTCATACAGACTGCGCAATTGTCACCGCGCCCTACGTGAGCATTATGATATTCCAACAATTCGTTGGCGCGAAGCCTTTCGCAGTTTCACCTTGAAGCTCTGGGATGAAGACGCAGGACGGCTTGTGCCCTTCCCCAAAGAAAAGGCCCCTCAGGCCGCGACTGCCTTGCGCACCATATCCCAATAGATCGCTTCGACCTCCAAACGGTCCAAACGCCCGCCCTCGCGAAACCATGTGGTCACGCCCGTCAGCATGGCGATGATGGCCATGGTCGCCAATTTGGTATCGGGCACCGCAAAATCGCCCGCCGCCTGCCCTGCCCGTAGCACCGCTTCAAGCCGTTCTTCATAATCGCGGCGCAGGCCTTCGATGATGGCGAAATTCCCCACCTCCAGATTTCTGAGTTCCATATAGGCGATGAAGACCAATTCGGGCCGCTCAAGGTGAAACCCGATATGATGGCGGGTGAAATCCTCAAGCTGCTGCAAGGGCGGCGCATCAGGTGGCACCCAATCGGCCAAAAGCTCTTCCATATGGCCGCGCATCAACTCGAATAGAAGGGCCTGTTTATCGGGCGTATATAGGTAGAGCGCGCCTGCCTGCACCCCGACCTCCGCCGCGATCTGGCGCATGGAAACAGCCGCAAACCCGTGCCGCGCAAAGAGTTTCAGCGCAGCGGCGCGCACTTTCGGACCCGTGATATCAGCGTGACTGCCTTGTTTTCTTGCCATGCGCGCATTCTATATGAACAGATGTTCAATTCAAGCGCGCTGGACCTGCGCGCAAAGGCGCTGTATCGAGACGGCATGCGCATTCTAGGCCTCATATTTCTGGGCATCGCCATGACCCTCTCCGCCTGCGGAGACCCGCTTCCGGGATTGGACGCGCGTTTGAGCGAAACCTCCCAGAATGCTGATTTCCCCGAATTGGTGCCGCTCGGGCCCCTTTTGAGCCAGCGCGACGCCCTTGAGCCGCTGGATACCGCTGCGGAAGGCGAAACACTGGAAGCCCGCGCCGCCGCTCTGCGAGGGCGCGCTGCCATCTTGCGAAATATGGCTCTGTAAAACTCTGCACGCCTGCGTTGCACCTCCCATCCGAGTTGGGTAACAGGAACGGGTCATTGAACTTGCCTTTGCCTGATTGGAGATCTCCCATGTCTGACCCCTTGCGCCTTGGAATTGCAGGCCTTGGAACCGTCGGCGTGGGGGTTGTGAAAATCATCCAGCGCGAAGCCGATCTATTGGCCAAGCGCTGTGGCCGTCCGATCGAGATCGTTGCCGTCTCAGCCCGCTCCAAAGACAAGGATCGCGGCGTGAACCTAAGCCGCTTTGCATGGGAAGATGACCCTGTCGCCTTGGCCAAACGCGATGATATCGACGTCTTTGTTGAATTGATGGGTGGCTCGGAAGGCCCTGCCAAAGACGCAACCGAGGCCGCGATCGCCTCGGGCAAAGATGTGGTCACCGCCAATAAGGCCCTTTTGGCCCTGCATGGGCAGGCTTTGGCGGAAGCGGCCGAAGACACCTCCCTTGCCTTGCGGTTCGAGGCCGCCGTTGCGGGTGGCATTCCCGTCATCAAGGCCCTGACTGAAGGCTTGGCAGGCAATCAGATCACCCGCGTGATGGGGGTAATGAATGGCACATGCAATTACATCCTGACCCGTATGGAAAATGCAGGCCTCAGCTATCAAGAAGCCTTTGATGAAGCAGACGGGCTTGGCTATCTGGAGGCAGACCCGAATTTGGATGTCGGCGGCATTGATGCGGCCCATAAGCTGACCCTTCTCAGCTCCATCGCCTATGGCACCAAGGTTGATTTCGCCTCGGTCGCTTTGGAAGGCATCGGTGCGATTACAATCGAAGATATCCGGCGTGCGTCCGATATGGGCTATAAGATTAAACTGCTTGGCGTGGCCCAGATGACGGGCCGTGGCCTTGAGCAACGCATGTCCCCCTGCCTTGTTCCCGCGACATCGCCGCTTGGCCAGTTGGAAGGCGGCACCAATATGGTTGTGCTTGAAGGCGATAGCGTGGGCCAGATCGTGCTGCGCGGCGCGGGCGCGGGCGAAGGCCCCACCGCCAGCGCTGTGCTGTCGGATATTTGCGATCTGGCGCGCGGCATTCGTGTGCCAACCTTCGGCCAGCCCGCTCGCGGCCTGATGGACGCACCCGCCGCAAGCGCATCGGGGCCTTGCCGCTACTACATCCGTATGGATCTCAAGGATAAGCCCGGCGCTCTGGCCAAGGTCGCGACCGTTCTGGGAGATAATGGCATCTCGATCGACCGGATGCGCCAATATGATCACCCCGAAGATCACGCGCCCGTTTTGATCGTCACGCATAAAACCGCGCGCCCGTCACTGGATGCGGCCCTAAAGGATTTGCCCGAAACAGGCGTCTTGGAAAGCACCCCCGTTGCGCTGCGCATCGAAGAGGTCTGACCCAAGCCGTCCCTTTTTTGGTTTTTTCTCGATGTTAGCGCAGACAGTCGCCTGTCGGTGACTTGCCGATGCCGCGACGGACAGGTAACCCCAAGGATAGTATCTCCTAGGTAAGGAAAACCGATGTCTGCCAATTCAACGACCGATTTCAATGACCGTATGCTCTCGCTCGGCCTCGCGCGTGTTTCAGAAGCGGCGGCCCTTGCCTCGGCAGACCTGATCGGACGCGGCGATGAAAAGGCAGCGGACCAAGCCGCCGTGAACGCGATGCGTGAGCAGCTCAACAAGCTCGATATTCGTGGCACCGTTGTGATTGGTGAGGGCGAGCGTGACGAAGCCCCGATGCTCTATATCGGTGAGGAAGTGGGCACAGGCTCAGGGCCTGAGGTGGATATCGCACTCGACCCGTTGGAAGGCACCACGCTGACCGCCAAGGATATGCCAAACGCCTTGACCGTCATCGCGATGGGGCCGCGCGGCTCGATGCTGCATGCGCCAGACACCTATATGGACAAACTGGCCATCGGCCCGGGATTTGCCAAGGATGTTGTCAGCCTTGATATGTCCCCCACCGAGCGGGTTGCAGCCCTTGCCGAGGCGCGTGGCTGTGCGGCCTCCGATATTACCGTTTGTGTGCTAGAGCGCCCGAGACACGAAGCCATGATCGCCGAAATCCGCAGCACAGGCGCTGCGATCCGCCTGATCACCGATGGGGATGTTGCAGGCGTGATCCACACCGCCGAGGCCGAGCTGACGGGCATTGATATGTATATGGGCCAAGGTGGCGCGCCCGAGGGGGTGTTGGCCGCCGCCGCGCTGAAATGCATGGGCGGGCAGATGTGGGGCCGCCTTTTGTTCCGCAACGAGGATGAAAAGGCCCGCGCCGCCAAAGCAGGCATCACCGATCTGGACCGTATCTATAACCGCGATGAGATGGTCACACAGGATGTGATCTTCGCGGCGACGGGCGTGACCTCAGGATCCATCCTTGCAGGGATCAAGCGCGAGCCCGGATATATGACGACCGAGACAATCCTGATGCGATCGAAAACGGGCTCGATCCGCCGGATGACCTATCGCAACCCAACAACGTGAGCCCAGATGCAAGCGGCGTTAATCCTGATTGATTTCCAGACAGGCTTTGACGCCCCCCTTTGGGGCGCGCGCAACAACCCTGATGCCGAAGCAAAAGCGGGCGCGCTGCTGGCCCATTGGCGCAAGCACGGCGCGCCCGTGTTGCATGTGCGCCATCTCAGCACTGAGCCCGGCAGCCCCTTGGGCGCAGCCACGGGCGGGATTGATTTCAAGCCCGAGGTCACACCGATTGGCGGCGAACCCGTTTTCGAGAAATCGGTCAATTCCGCCTTCATCGGCACAAACCTTGAGGCCCATCTGCGCAGCAATGCCATCTGTGATCTGGTGATCTGCGGCCTGACCACGCCGCATTGCGTCTCGACGACCACTCGGATGGCGGCCAATCTGGGCTTTGGCGTCCGCCTTGCCCATGACGCCTGCGCAAGTTTCGCTGTTAATGCCGATACAAGCTGGCAGGCTGGCCTTGCGCCATTGGAGCCCGAGGCGATCCATCAAACCGCGATCTCACATTTGCACGGTGAATTCGCGCAAGCGGTCTCGGTGGCGGAGCTTCTGGATGGCCAGCCATGACGGCTTTTCTGGGCGTTGATCACTCACTGACGGGGCGGCGTTGGGTCGGGCCTGATAGTGCCGAGGAACGCCTTTCAGATGCCATCGCCCGCGAAGCTGCCTTGCCCCCTGCCGTAGCGCAGGTTCTGGCCAAACGCGGGGTAGCCCCTGAAGCCGCGCAAAGCTTTCTCAAACCCGCCTTGCGCGACCTGCTGCCCGACCCGATGACCATGAAGGATATGGAGCCTGCCGCCTTACGGGTACTGGCCGCAGTCAAGGCCAAGCAACGCGTGGCGATCTTTGCCGATTATGACGTGGATGGCGGCAGCTCGGCCGCCCTGCTGATAGATTGGTTCCGCCAGATGGGGCTGAACACCACCCTTTATATCCCCGACCGCATTGATGAAGGCTATGGCCCGAATGAAGCCGCCATGGCCGATCTGGCCCGCGCGCATGATCTGATCATCTGTGTGGATTGCGGAACTCTATCGCATGGCCCGATTGCCGCCGCGAAAGAGGCGGATGTGATTGTGCTGGATCACCACTTGGCAGGCGTTGAGCTTCCGGATTGCGTGGCTGTCGTGAACCCGAACAGGCAGGATGAGGATGGCGCGCTCGGCCATCTCTGCGCGGCGGCCGTGGTGTTTATGCTGCTGGTTGATGTCAATCGCAGGCTGCGAGCTGAGGGCGTTGCAGGCCCTGATCTGATGGCGATGCTTGATCTGGTGGCGCTGGCCACCGTGGCGGATGTGGCGCAGCTTACAGGGGTCAACCGTGCCTTTGTACGGCAGGGGCTGACCGTGATGGGGCGGCGCGACCGTGTGGGGCTTGTGGCGCTTGCCGATATTGCGCGGCTGGACCGTGCGCCTTCCTCCTATCATCTTGGGTTTGTTCTGGGGCCGCGCATCAATGCAGGCGGACGCATCGGTGAGGCTGATCTGGGCGCACGCCTTCTGGCCAGCACCGACCCGCATCAGGCCGCCACGATGGCCAAACGGCTTGATAATCTCAATACAGATCGCCGCGAGATCGAGGCGCGGGTGCGCGACGAAGCCATGGAGCAGGCCAAAACCCGCGGCGCGGAGGCTCCTCTGGTCTGGGCTGCCGCCGATGGCTGGCATCCAGGCGTTGTGGGGATTGTGGCCAGCCGCCTGAAAGAAGCCACCAACCGCCCCGCCATTGTGATCGGCTTTGACGGCGATGACGGAAAAGGCTCGGGGCGGTCTATCTCGGGCGTTGATCTGGGTGCCGCGATCCAGAAACTCGCGGCTGAGGGCTTGTTGCTCAAAGGCGGCGGGCACCGCATGGCCGCAGGCCTTAGCCTGACCCGCGCACAGCTTGAACCTGCAATGGCGCGCTTGACGGAGTTGATGGCCAAACAGGGCGCAGGCGAGGCGGGCCCCGCCGATCTGCGCCTTGACGGTGTGATGATGACCGAGGCCGCAACACCCGAATTGATCGACCAGATCGAGGCCGCTGGCCCCTTTGGTGCAGGCGCCCCCGCCCCGCGCTTTGTCTTTCCCGATATGCGCATCAAATTCTGCAAACCTGTCGGCGAGGGGCACCTGAAACTGACCCTTGGCGATGGTGGCCCCGTGACGCTGGATGCGATCTGCTTCAATGCGGTGCAATCGGGCCTGTTTGACGCGCTTTCAAACCATCAGGGCCGCAAACTCCATGCCGCTGGCCGGATCGAGGTCAATCACTGGCAAGGACGCCAGCGCACCCAACTGCGTTTGGATGACGCAGCATGGAGCAGCTAGAGCCGCGTTTTCTTTGGTGTTTCGCGGGACACTCAAAAAAGATTTGAGCCAAGCGAGAATCCTCTTGCGCCCCCCCTCGGGTTTTCCTAATAACCGCCCACCACGAGTGGCCCGTTCGTCTATCGGTTAGGACGCCAGGTTTTCAACCTGGAAAGAGGGGTTCGATTCCCCTACGGGCTGCCACTTCTCCGTAAATCACCAAATAAATTTAATGGCTTAGTAAACATTAAAGCCTCGCACCCCCATATTCGTCCCCACAGCGCATGACGCTTTCACAAGTAAATGGCGATACGTGCAGGCCAAAAAATTTCTTAAAATAGACTGATCTGGCAAATCATGCGCCGAACTCAGACATAATGTTACGATTAGCGCGAGCCACCGTCCCACGCGCGTGGCTGCGTGTTTGCTCCCGCCCGCGCGCGCGTTGCTTCCGCTTTGCCCTAGATAAGGTCGGCAGCTCACGCCGCTCCAGCGCAGTCCTTGGGGTGGAAATGCGGTTTTAGGGCATAAGGTTAGACGTGCAGTTTAGAACCGCGCAGCGATACCGATGCTGGCTCCCCAGCTGCTGTCGGCGTTGCTACTGTCCAGTGCCATGGCTTCAGCACTCACAACTGCGCCGTTGGCAAGGCTGTGTCCTACGCCAAGGCGGAGGGACGTGATAGTGTCGTCGTATACGCCGCCGTTGTAGCTCACTGCCGTGTCGTTGATGGTATAACTTGCAGTCGCGCCGCTCCGCACGTCACGGCGCCAAGCACCAGCTATGCCGTATAGACGTGTGCTGTTAGATGCCTGATAGCCGAGGGTGAGTTCTGCCTTAGCATGGGCCTGAACAATCGTGCGGCTATCCCACGCGAAGTAGTTCTGCTCGGAGTAAGAGCCTACACGGGGGCAGAAAACAAAAAGACAACTGGATAAAGTCGACGCAACAACAGGTCGCGCCTTCAGCGCATGACGAAGGGGTTTGCCATCGGCGCGTCCGAGGTATTGATCCAGACAGTTTTGGTCCGTGTGTAATCCAGCACCGCCTCCACACCCGCTTCCCGACCATATCCCGATTGATTGAACCCGCCAAAAGGCGCCATCGGCGAGATCGCGCGATAGGTGTTGACCCAGCAAATCCCGCTGCGAAGACGGCCCGAAACACGATGCGCCCGCGCGATATTCTGGGTGAAAATACCTGAGCCAAGGCCAAACTCGGTGCTATTGGCCAGCGCGATGGCCTCCTCCTCGGTGTCAAAGGGCAAGAGCGACATCACGGGGCCAAACATCTCGATCTGCAAGGTGGCGGTTTGCGGGCTTGCGCATTCGATCAGCGTTGGTGCCATGTAATTGCCCGCCCGATCCTCAGGCGTGCCGCCGAAATGGATGCGCGCACCTTGGGTTTGCGCCTTGGCCAAGGTGGATTTGATCACGTCGATCTGCGCTTTGGTGCAAAGCGGCCCGACATGTGTGCTTGCCTCCAGAGGGTCGCCCACCACAATGCCAGCCGCCTTTTCCGAGATCTTCGCAATCAGCTTTTCCAAGACGGGGCGATGGATCAACCCGCGCGATCCCGCCACGCAGCTTTGGCCCGATGCGCCAAAATTGCCTGCGATCAACCCATTGGCGGCACCATCCAGATCGGCGTCGTCAAACACAATAATCGGGGATTTGCCGCCAAGCTCAAGCGTTGTCACCGCGAAATTTTCGGCCGAATTGCGCACAACGTGGCGCGCGGTTTCCGGCCCACCCGTAAAGGCGATACGGTCAATCATGGGGTGGCGCGTCAAAGGAATGGCGCAATTCTCGGCGTCGCCCGTGACCACTGATACCACACCGCGCGGAAAGCCCGCTTTTTCGATCAAATGCGCAAATTCCAGCATTGGCGCAGGCGCGATTTCCGAGGCTTTGAGAACAGCGGTGCAGCCTGCGGCCAAGGCTGGCCCCAGCTTGGTCGCAGTCAAAAACATTTGCGCATTCCAAGGCACAATCGCGGCCACAACCCCGATCGGTTCGCGCCGCGTGAACACATGCATATCGGGCTTATCGATTGGCAAAACCGCGCCTTCGATCTTATCGGCCAGCCCCGCATAATAGCGGTAGTAATCGCCCACATAGCCCGTTTGGCTGGAGGTTTCCGCCAGCAGCTTGCCGCTGTCCATCGTTTCGACCCGGCCAAGATCGGCCGCATGTTCCACGATCAGATCAGCCAAACGATACAGAAGCTTGCCACGCGCCGTCTGCGTCATGTCGCGCCATTCGGGGTCCTGCAAGGCACGGTTGGCCGCCTGCACGGCGCGCTCAACATCATCCGCGCTGGCGCAAGCAAAACTCGCCCAAGTGTCACCCGTTGCGGGGTTGCTTGAGGTCATCACCTGACCTTCGCTGCCCTCGACCCATTCGCCATCAATGAAAAGCTTGTAATGCGCAATCTGTTCCATACCCGTCCCTAACCGAATGCTGGCATCACGTCACCGATAAAGCGGGCAAGCGAGGCCCGTTTGCGCTCGGCGCTCATGCCGCTATCGATCCAGAATGCAAATTCATCATAGCCAAGATCTTCATACCGCTTGATGCGGTCAATAACCTCGGAGGCGGTGCCAATGGTCAAATCGCGCGCCATGTTTTCTGGCGCCATCATTTTATTGGCCGCTATATCCTCATCACTCAGCCGCTCGATCATGCCTTGCTGGACGGGGCGCTTATTCTGGAACCATGCGCCAAAGTAATTGTAAAAGCGCGATAGCTCCGTTGCTGCTTGGGCCACGTCATCAGCATCGGAACCGACATAGGAATGATGCAAAAGCATGACCTTGGGACGGGGTCCTTCATATGTATCGCAGGCTTCATTGAAACGCGACATCAGGGTTTCCACCTCCTCCATGCCTTGCCAGAGTGGGGTCACCTGCACATTGAAACCGTTATGGACGGCAAATTCATGGCTGTTCGGGTCACGCGCCGCGATCCAGATTGGCGGGCCATCGGCTTGGGCGGGTTTGGGGGCGGATGTGGTGGCTGGAAAGCTGTAAAATTCACCCTCATGCGCATGATCGCCAGCCCAAAGCTTGCGCAGCAAAGGCGTGCTCTCGCGCATACGCTGGCCCGCCTCCCACGCATCTAATCCGGGATGCAGGCGTTCATATTCATAGGAATAGGCCCCACGCGCGATCCCGATCTCCAAGCGTCCTTTGGTCATCAAATCGGTTGCAGCCGCCTCGCCCGCCAGCTTGATCGGGTGCCAGAAGGGCGCAACCACGGTTCCTGTTCCAAGGCGCACATTCTTGGTGTGATGGGCTAGATCGACAATCGACAAGAACGGGTTCGGGGCGATGGTAAATTCCATCCCGTGATGCTCCCCCGTCCAGATCGCGTGCATACCGCCGTCATCAGCCATTTTGCACAGGCCGATAAAATCCTCGTAAAGATCATCATGAGGCTGGTTGGCATCAAGCCGTTCCATATGAACAAAGAGCGAGAAATCCATATGCATCTCCTTCAGGTTGTGGGGGCATGAACGGGGGCGTTTGACGGACCGTTCCCAAGTTGAAAATATGCGCCATCTGCGTAGCCGAGGCCGGCTGCATCATTGCGCGCGGCATCCCGCACCTCCCCCATCAAGACGACATGATCGCCCGCGGGGATGATCTTGGCCGTGACACAGGAAAACTGCGCCGCCGCACCATCAATCACCGGTACATCATGGAGGTCGTAGCTGTGGCGCACACGGGCGAAACGATCACCTTTGAAGCGCGCGAATACATCCAAGACCTCCTGCTGATCCGCCGCCAAAACGCTGACCGCAAAATGCGAGCAGGTGGAAAACACCTCAAAGCTGGACAAAAACTGCCCCGGACAGACCAGCAATAGCGGCGGGTCAAGCGAGACCGAGGTAAAGGAATTGGCCGTAAAGCCCACAGGGCTTCCCTGCGCATCCCGCGCCGTGACAACCGTGACACCTGTGACATAGTCCCCAAATGCTGCGCGCAGGCTGGATTGATCGATCACAGTCATTGGATGCATCCCTTGACGAAATCACAAAGCAAATGCGCAACATCCTCGGCATGGGTCATCGGCATCATATGGGCGGCCCCTTCAATGATCGTGGCGTGGCCATGAGGAGCCAGATCGGCCATGGATTTTGACATGGCGGGGGTGGAGTTCGGCTCCTGCGCGCCAGTGACGAAAAGGGCGGGTATCGCAAGCTGGCTCAAAGCCGCATCGCTTGGCGCATCGGCGCGGGCAAACACGCTATAGGCCGCGCGGTAGCCGGCTGGATCAACACCACCAAGCCACGCAGCACAGGCTTGGCGCTCAGGGTTATCGGCGTTGCCGAACCAGCGGTTCAAAGTTGGCTCGGGGTCAGGCAAACTGGTGCCATCCAGCGCATCCGCGCGGGCAAGAACAGCCTCCTGCGCCTCAGCCCCCCGCCTATAGATCGCGTTAAGCGCCGCGATGCCCACCACTTTCGCAGGGTAGCGCACTGCCATATCAAGGGCGATCATCGCCCCCATGGAATGGCCTATGACAATTGCGGGCCGATCAAGGGCTACCGCCATGGCATCCGTAAAGTCCTGCAAATCCGCAATGGGCTGCAGGCCCGCGCTGTGACCGTGACCTGGCATATCCACCGCGCGCAGCTCGCCCAATTGGGCCAAGCTCTCGCGCTGCCCGCCCCAAGCTTCTGCACGCAGCCCAACCCCGTGGATCAGGATGATCAAAGGATCACCCTGCCCCGCCGCGATCAGCGACAGTCGGCCTATGCTAGACCGAGGCTGGGTTATCCACGTCATGTCCGAGATCCTTAAGGTCTTGATAGCGGTCACCGATACGATGATGTGGACGGCCCGTTGTGGCAGCCCCGAGGACGACGACAATTTCATCGGCGCGCGGCGCATCGGGGATAGCGAATTGAATGGTCAAATAATGCGAGCGCCGACCCGCATCATTTTTATCCATCAAAGGCACCATGATCGGCGCATTGGCGGGCCCGCGCGTATTGGTGAAGGACAGGTAGGATTTCGCATCCACAGCCTGCCTGTAATGATTGCCAAAACGCAGGGTGTGGATCAGCCCCGAGGCATGCTCCACCTCGCCATCAAGGCCGACAACCGCCGCCTTGCCATAGGCCTCGATCGCGTCACCGCTGCCAGCAAGCGCGATCATGCGGTCGGTTAGCAATTCACCCAAAACCGGGCCGTAGGCTTGGATTTCGGGCTTGAGGTCTTCGACAAAGCGACCAGCCCAAGGGTTTTTCACCACAGCCGCCACGGCAAACATCCGCCAAGGCGTCTCGGCTGCGCGATACCCCTCGATGAGGACCTCTTCATCGAAGGTGACGATTTTTCTGATTTCAGGGGTCATCTTTTCCTCTTGGCATTTGTGCGCCCATCTCGCGGATCGGGCCGCGTTTTGACAAACGAAAGAAATGATGGCTTAGGTATTAGGAATATTAATATCGGGATTGACTCCATGGCGCGCAGCCTTCCTCCGCTGACTTGGTTTCGAACCTTTGAAGCCTCGGCACGACATCTGAATTTCACCGCCGCCGCTCAAGAATTGGGTCTGACCCAATCGGCTGTCAGCCAGCAGATCAAAAGCCTCGAGACCCGCCTGAGAACGGCCCTTTTCACACGCCATGCGCGCGGCCTGTCCTTGACCGATGAGGGGCGCAAACTGCTGCCCACAATCGCCAAAGCCCTTGATACGCTGACCCAAGCGACCGAGACCTTTGCACCTGGCCCCGCGAAAACCAGTGTAAGCGTTGCGGCGTCCGTCAGCCTGTTGCAATGGGTGATCTCGCCCAAGATCAAGGCCTTCACAGCCGCGCATCCCGAGTTGAATATCCATTTCAAAGGCACGATCTGGTCCGATGAATTCAGCGCTGTCAGAGCCGATGTCGATATCCGCTTTGCCTCGGAAAAACAGGCAGGCCCTGCGGCGCAGCGGCTTTTCCCTGATCGCTTGGTCGCCGTGCGCGCACCTGATTTTGACCAAGACATCTCGCAAGCCCCGTTGATCGAGGCGGTTGGCGTCTCAAGCGGGTGGCGCAAATGGGGGGATACGGCGGGTTTCGGCCTGCTTCAGCCTAACCTGTTTTGTGATTCTTATGGCACCGCGCTGCAAATGGCAGCCGATGGCGCAGGCATTGCCCTGACAAGCGAATATCTTGCATTGCGGGCGATCAAGTCAGGCCGCTTGATCCGTGCCGATGATCACGCAATCGAAGCGGAGGAAACGTATTTCCTGAACCGCAACACCGATACGATGGCCGCGCGGTCCTTTTGTGACTGGATACTCTCGCTCTAGCGGGATCAGCCGCGCGCGCCTTCAAAGGCCCTGACCGCAACGCCTGCCCCTTCCAACTCACGGCGTAGCCCGCCAGCGATCTGCACCGCCTCGGGCGTGTCGCCATGCAGGCAGATCGTGTCGATCCGAGTAGGGATATGCTTGCCGCTTTCCGAGATGATCGCACCTGCGCACAGCATTTCGAGAATACGCGCCGCCGCACGCTCGGGGTCATGAATAACAGCGCCCGCCTTGCGTCGATCCACCAAAGTGCAATCATCGTTATAGGCACGGTCAGCAAAAATCTCGCAGGCCATTTTGCACCCCAGATCGGTTGCGGCCTGTTGCTGTGCTGTGCCTGCCAAAACCATGATGATGATCTCGGGCGCGACCGACAGGGCCGCCTCGTAGCAGGCCCGCGCCATATCAACATCCTCTGAGGCCATATTGGCCAAAGCGCCATGCAGTTTAAGATGCCTGACCGAACCACCCGCCGCCCGCGCCATCGCTTGCGCCGCGCCTATCTGGTAGCGGACGAGGTTTCCCAGCTCTAAATGGTTCAAATCCATTCGCCTGCGGCCAAAGCCTTGCAGATCGGCAAAGCCAGGATGCGCACCGATCCCGACATCGCGCGCCACCGCCTGCGCCATGACACGCGCCATCACATCCGCATCGCCCGCATGAAACCCGCAAGCAATATTGGCCGAGGAAACCACCTCCAACAGAGCATCATCCGCGCCCATTGGCCATGGGCCGAACCCCTCGCCCATATCGGCATTCAGATCGACACTTGCCTGCATGTGTTACTCCTCCTCGGTTCCAGCGATCACACCACTGATCAAGTCATAGGCCAGAAGATCGCGCATGTCCTGCGGGTCGCGCACGAGCCGCGTGAGATTGGCACGCAACCCCTTGCGCGATTGCGCGGCCGCGCGTTCGGCTATGAGGGCCTCTTCAAGGCTTACAAAGCGGAATTTCAACCTCGCACCAGGGGCGGCTTGTGCTATGCGCGGCAGATCGCAAGGCAGGACCGAGCCGATCCTTGGATAGCCGCCCGTGGTTTGGCATTCTGATAGAAGAACAAAGGGCGTGCCATCGCCCGTGATCTGGATATCCCCCGGCACAATCGCCTCGGATAAAACCGATAAACCCGCCTGTGATTGAAACCCTTCCCCCTCAGGCACAAGACGCACGCCCATCCTGTTGCCGCGGCTGTCCCGCGTGAAGCTTTCAGCTTCAAAGCGCGCGATTTGGTCCGCGCTGAACAGGCCCGTTTGTAATCCCGCCACAACCCGCAGCACACCGCCATTGAAACGGGTATCAGCAGCAAGGCACAGCCCTGTCTCAGTGGCCCTTCCATCAGGCCCGAGGTCCAGCTTGGCCCCGTCTGCAATCACCTGCCCCAGCCCCGCCGTCACATGAACCGAACGCGCGCCAAGTGTACGTGCACCCACAATGCCACCGCCCAAATGGAGGTAACCGTAAACACCTTCCACCGCAGGCCCGATCACCAGCCGCGCGCCTTTTCGCAAAAGATGCGAGGCATTCCAGACGAGCGGGGCGCCATCAATACTGGCGCGCATTTGCGCCCCTGTCAGGGCGATGCGGCTGTCTTGTGTAACCTCGAATTCGCCGCCCATGCCCGCCATTTCCAACACGGCGCAATCCTCACCCTGCCCCAGAAGCGCCGCCCCTTCGGCAAGCGCCAAACGGTCCACCGCACCGCCCCGCGACAGGCCGAAAGCCAGATACCCTGTTCGGCCAAGATCCTGCACAGTGAGCGCAGGCCCTGCTTTATGCACATGCAATTGAGCGCTCATGCGATCACCTGCGCCTTGGCGCCGCCATCGGGGCCATCCATCCGCATCCGTTCATAGGTGTCGCGGCTCACAGCCTCAAACAGCACCTCATCTCCGGGACGAAGAACAAAAGCTTCCTCCGCCTCGGGGCGAAACAGGCGAAAAGCCGTTTGCCCGATATGCCGCCAGCCTGTGGGGGTTGAGACGGAAAATAACACCAATTGCCGGATCGCCACGACCAATGCGCCAACGGGGACTTTATCGGTCAGGGCCTGCTGGCGGGGAATGTTCCATGGAGGGGGCAATTCGCCCAAATAGGGCTGGCCAGGTGCGAAACCGATGGTCTGCACGCGCACAGGGGTTGATGATATCTCGGCAATAGCGTCCGCCGCGCTCATGCCTGCGGCAGCGGCGGCTTCTTCCAATTGGGGGGCAAGGTCGGTGCCGTAAACCGTGGGAATACGCCAGAGCCGCCTGCCTTGTGGCAGCTCGGCCCCATACCAATCACGGCTTTCCAGCAGATCCCGCAGCCGCGCAATCAGCGCATCATGGGGCAGTTCAAAGGGGTCGAATTTCACCAATGTCGAGACAAGCGATGTTGAGGTCTCGCAGAGGCCTGCCAAACCTTCGCGCTCAACCGCATGGCGAAAGGCCAAGGCCGCGCGATTGGCAGGCTCGCTCAAGCTGTCGCCAAAGCTGACAAGCACACCATCCACCCCAAGCGTACGGATCGCGGGCCAGATGATCTCTGGGGTTTGGGACTGAAGGGTGCTGGATGCGCTCATGGCGCTAGAATGCACCGCAATGCGCTGATGTCCAGTTCGGACGGGCGAGGATCACTGCGGATCAGCATCCTCAGGGGCAAGGGTGGCAAGCTCGGGGGTCTCCACCACAGGCTCGGCACAGGCGGCGGCCAAACGGGTGCTCAGCGCGATCCCACCATTTGCAACCTCATCGATGCGCCAAGCAGGACCGCTTGAGAGCAGGGTGAAGGTGATCACCTCTTGCACCACCTCGCGCTGCAGGACCGACACGGCGATCTGGGCGGCCGAGCTTGTCTGGGCCAGCGTATCAACACGGTAGCTTGCGCGGCGATAGTCCTGCGTAGGCAGAAGCGGGTTGAAATCGAGCGAGGCCGCACTTTGCGTGATCGCGCATGTCTCGGCTGCCGCGATCTCTTGGGACAGGCTTGGCGTGAAGAAGGAGGCGCGCTGCGCAGGGTCGGCGAAGGCATCAATCTGGACGCTGCGCCCATCATAGATGCGGGCCATCAGGCCTTGCGGGCCGCTCAATGGGGCCGATGGTTCAGACGCTACACAAGCGCCAAGCGCCAGAACTGTCATCAGTAAAATCGCAGGTCTCATCATCACCATGCCCCAAATTCAATATGCGCTGGCTCCTACCCCATTCGACGCGTCGAGGGAAGAGGTTTGCCCATGGCGGGAAAAGGAAAGCCGCCCATAGGCAAGTATGGGCGGCTTTCGGATTGCTGTTTGGTCAGATCAGTCTTCGAGGCTCAGCGCCACAAAGCGGGGGTTGCCCGCGCGGCGGATCAGCAAAAGAATGCTCTTTTGTCCCGCCTCGCTTGCCTCCGAGATACGCTCCTCGAAGGAAGCGAGATCAACAACCGCTTGCTGCCCCACTTCGGTGATCACATCCCCTGCCTGCAGGCCTTTTGCAGCCGCATCGCTTTCGACGTCAACGGCCTCGATAACCAGCCCTTCAACCCCTTGCGCGCCCAATTGTTCGCGCAGCTCGTCGGTCAGGGGGGTGACGGTCATGCCCAGAACCTCGCCCGAGCTTGGCTCAACACTTGGCTCTTCACCGGGCATGGCCTGATCGGCTGTCTCGGCCGTTTCGCGGCGGCCCAAGGTCACCCGCAGGGTTTGTGTCTGGCCATCACGGAAGACAACCATGCGAACCGTCTCGCCCACGGGGGCTGCGGCCACCACACGGACAAGCTCACGCGTATCCTGAACATCACGACCATCGAAATTGAGGATCACATCCCCCACTTCAACGCCCGCATCGCGTGCAGGGCCTTCTGGCACATCTGTCACCATCGCGCCGCGCGCATCCTCAAGCGCGAGGCCTTCGGCGATATCTGCGGTGACATCCTGAATGCGCACACCCAGCCAACCACGACGGGTTTCGCCAAATTCATTGAGCTGCGAGACCACATCCTCAACCACGGCCGAGGACATCGCAAAGCCAATCCCGATCGAGCCGCCATTGGGGCTGAGGATCGCGGTATTCACGCCGATCACGTCCCCTTCAAGATTAAACAAAGGGCCACCCGAATTGCCGCGATTGATGGCGGCATCGGTCTGAATATAGTCATCATAAGTGCCAGACAGGGCGCGCTCACGGGCCGAGACGATCCCCACCGAGACCGAGAAGCCCTGACCAAGCGGGTTGCCCACGGCCATCACCCAATCGCCAACACGCATCGCATCGCTATCACCAAAAGCCACAAAGGGAAGCGCCGCGTCAGGCTCTACCTTCAACAGCGCGATATCGGTATTCGGGTCTGTCCCGACAATCGTTGCTTCCAATTCTTGGCCTGAGCGAAACTCGATGATGATCTCGTCCGCGCCTTCAATCACGTGGTTATTTGTGACGATGAACCCGTCCTCGGAAATCACGAAACCCGAGCCAAGCGCCTGACTGCGACGTGACTGGTTTTCACCCGGACCGTTGCGGTTCATGAAGTCATTGAAGAAATCTTCCAAAGGGGAGCCTTCGGGCACAACAGGCTGTGGCCCAGTGCGGCCCGCCACAATCGCCGATGTGGTGATATTGACCACCGAGTCGCCAACCTGATCGACCAGATCAGCAAAGCTGTTGGGGGGCGCGGATTGCGCGCGCGCAGGGTTGGCGCTCAGGATCGCTGCCAGCAACAGCATGGCCGACATCAAGATCAGCATAGCAAAACGATATGATGTCATGCGGTCTTGGGTTTGCGCCCGAGCGACGCTCTGGCTTTTGGATTGAACACGCTCTTGGCTATTCACGAACATTCCTCCTGTTCTGCCGTTAACAAGCGCAGGCAGGCCGCGCTTATTCGTTCCCAGTAATATTTGCCTTCGCATCCCATCAATCAAGCGCGTGAGATGAATTCTGCGTCACATGGACGTGATGGCGTCTGTACCTTGGCGCTGCCTCTTGGCCTCAGACAGGGCGCGGCTCACGGGACCCCTCCTCAAATCAGGCTCATCCCCAATGAGACAAGCACAGCCCCCAAGGCAACCGCCGCCAATCCAACCAGCCGCCGCGTCTCAAGCGGTATCTGCGCGATCAGCCGCAACATATCTTCGAAGCGTGAAGGGGCCAGTGCGAACACCAGCCCCTCAAACACAAGCACCATTCCGATGCCCAATATCAGCAGATCGAACATGCCCGACCCTTATTGTGCAGGGACCACTCCGCCAGATGCACCCAGATACTCGAAAAATTCGCTATCTGGGCTGATCACCATGGTCGAATCCGTTCCATCCAGCGCACGGCTATAGGCGGCCATGGAGCGATAGAATTCAAAGAATTCCTCGTCCTGTGTAAAGGCCTCGGCAAAGATACGGTTCCGCTGCGCATCCGCTTCACCGCGAATGATCTCGGCTTCACGATTGGCGTCCGAGACCAGCTCGACCACCGTACGATCAGCCTGCGCGCGCACACGCTGCGCGGCTTCCGCACCACGGGCCCGCTCATCGGTGGCTTCCCGCTGACGTTCGGCCTCCATACGTGCGAAAGTCGCTTCAAGGTTTTGCTGTGGCAATTCCGTCCGCTTCAAGCGCACATCAAGCACTTCCAGACCAAGACGTTCACCCAAGCTGCGGGCGCGCAATGTGATCTGCGCCATCAAGGCGGCCCGTTCATCAGAGAGGATGGTGTTCGATGTAACGCCATCCGCACCAAGCACGGCACGAATTTGCGGGTTCAAAATATCCTCAAGCTGGCCTTCGGCGGCGCGCATGCCACCTGCGCCAACCGCCTGACGGAACGCCACAACATCGGAAATCCGGTACCGCGCGAAAGCGTCAACAACCAAACGACGATCATCCGAAGGCGTGACCTCGATCGGGGTGGTGTCGAGCGACAGGATACGGTCATCATAAAAGACAACTTCCTGAATGAACGGCACTTTGAATGCCAAACCCGGCTCTTCAATCACTTGGCGAATTTGACCAAATTGAAGGACCAGCGCCTTCTGGCGTTCATCCACGATGAAGATCGAGCTGAGGACCAAAGCCACCGCAAGGAAGACGACAGGGATAAGATAGGTAATGCGTTTCATCAGTTATTCTCCCCAGTCGAGCCACGGCGCAAATCATTGAGCGGCAGATAGGGCACAACGCCATTGCCGCCGTTTTCGCCTTCGCCAAGGATAACGAGGTTAACGTCACCCAAGACCTGCTCCATTGTTTCGAGATAAAGACGACGACGGGTCACGTCGGGTGCGCCTTGATATTGTTCCAGAACAGCGAGGAAACGGCTGGCCTCACCTTCCGCCTCATTGACCACGCGGGCGCGGTAACCTTCGGCTTCTTCCAGAACCTGAGCCGCTTCACCACGTGCACCCGCAAGGGCTTGGTTGGCATAGGCATCGGCCTGACGCTCAAGACGGTCACGTTCCTGCTCGGCGGCCTGAACGTCGCGGAATGCGTCGATCACTTCGGCGGGCGGGTCAGCGCGGTCAAGGTTAAGACGCACCACATTCACACCAGCATCATAGCTATTCAGCGTGGTCTGGATCAGTTCACGAACATTTTCCGCAATCAATTCACGATCCCTGTTCAGGATCGGCGAAAGCTCGGATTGTGCGATAACTTCGCGCATCGCAGCTTCCGACACCGCGCGCACAGTCGCTTCGGGATCGCGCAGGTTGAACAGGAATTCGGCTGGATCATTGATGTTCCAGACAACCTGGAAATCGATATCGACGATGTTTTCATCGGTGGTCAGCATCAAACCTTCTGCATCACGGGCAATGCCCAATGCTTCGGTTCGCTGAGTTGTCACCTCGATCACTTCGGCAGTCACGAAAGGCCAAGGCGCGATATGGGGGCCATCACCTGTGGTGCGGGAATATTCGCCAAGGAACAGTTCGACACCCTGCTGCGAAGGCTGCACCGTGTAGAAGGAGGCGAAGAACCAAGCTGCCACAACACCCGCTGCACCCAGTGCAAACATGCCCTTGGTAGGCTTGAAGCCTTCACCATTGCCACCGCCGCCGCCATTGGGGCGATTGCCGCCACCACGACCGCCCATCAGGACGCGCAATTGTTCCTGACCTTTGCGCACGATCTCGTCGATCTCGGGCAACTGCTGGCCGCCATTATCCTCGGGCCTGCGCCCGCCACGATTGTCATTATCACCGCCGCGGTTTCCACCACCGGGGCCGCCGCCCCAAGGTCCGCCATTATTGCCAGCCATCCTGTGCCTTTTCCTCCGTTATAACCGCCCTGCGCTGTTGAGAGCGCCAGATACGCGATGCGCATCAAAGGCCTTGCTGGGTAACTGTGCGTTTTCAGCCATATTTCAAGCCGTACGCACAGGTTCTTTCATTGTCACAAGCTCTTCGGACATTGTCGGATGCACTGCAACCGTCCGATCGAAATCTTCTTTTGTCGCGCCCATCTTCACCGCGATGCCCGCAAGCTGGATCATTTCACCCGCCCCCGGCGCGACGATATGGCACCCCAAGACCTTACGCGTGGCCTGACTGACCACAAGCTTCATCAAAACCCGATCCGAGCGGCCCGCAAAGGCGCTTTGCATCGGTTTGAAGGAGGTGCAGTAAATCTCGACAGGTTCAATCTCGCGCGCGTCTTCCTCGGACAGGCCGACCGTGCCGAATTCAGGCTGGGTGAAGACCGCCGAAGGGATCAATGCGTGATCAACCTTGGTGGGGTTTCCTTTAAACACCGTCTCGACAAAGGCCATCCCCTCGCGGATCGCAACAGGCGTGAGGTTCACGCGGTTCGTCACATCGCCGATCGCATAGATCGACGGAACCGAGGTCTGGCTATAGTTATCAACCAGGATTTCACCGCGACGCCCGATCTCGACGCCAAGCTCTTCCAGCCCGAGGTCTCGGCTGTTCGGATCACGCCCAGTTGCAAACAGAACCGCATCATAAACGGCTTCTTGCCCATTGGAGGATTTAACCCAAACAGGGCCTTTGGTCTTGGCGCTATCACCTTGTGATACATCACTTTGTGTCATCGGGGCACCCATGCCCGCGCTGTCAATCGTGACATCCGAGGCAGGCATCATATCGATGATATTGGTGCCCAGATGCAGATTGATACCCTTCTCGCACATCATATCCGAGATCAGCCCGCGCGCTTCTTCATCAAAGCCGCGCAGAATTTGCGCCCCACGGTAGAATTGCGTGACCGCTACGCCCAATCCGTTCAACACGCCTGCAAATTCACACGCGATATAGCCGCCGCCCACGATCAGGATGGATTTTGGCAACTCAGGCATTTGGAACAGGTCATCCGAGACCATGCCGAGATGGGCATTCTTCATATCGGGGCGCACGGGATGGCCGCCTGTGGCGATCAGGATATGCTTGGCTGTCTTTTCCTCACCCGAGGATAACAGCACGGTATGTGCGTCTTTCAACTTTGCGCGCGCGTCAAAAATCTCGACCTTGGAGCCATCCAGCAGCTTGCGATAGACACCTTCGAGGCGGTCTAACTCGGCATTCAATTTGCTGCTGAAACCTGTCCATTCAAAAGCACCTGCCTCGACATCCCAGCCATAGGAACGGGCATCTTCGAACATGTCGCGATAGCCGCTGGCAAACACCATGATCTTTTTGGGCACGCAGCCACGGATAACGCAGGTGCCGCCCATGCGGCTTTCTTCGGCCAGCGCTACCTTCGCGCCTTCGGCCGCCGCCACCCGAGCCGCACGCACGCCGCCAGAGCCGCCGCCGATTACAAAGAGATCATAGTCAAAATCACTCAACGTTCTTCCCCCTCGTGTCGCAGCGCAACCTCTGGCCTTGTTTAGCTTTCGTTATCCGCGAACAGATTATCCGTCTCGATTATATCGATGCGCTCATGCTCGACCGTGCCACTATTGATATCGCGCACTTCCACTGTGCCATCCGCATTGCCGATCACAACGATGTCGCAGATATCAAGGAAGAGGCCATTTTCAACCACACCAGGGATCTGGTTCAGCACAAGGCTGGTCTGCTGTAGCTTGGGAATGCGCTTGAGATGCAGATCGATGATCAGGTTGCCCTCATCCGTGCGGAACGGGTCATCCCCGTTCAAACGCAAAGAGGTCGTGCGCCCCAAGACATCAAGATTGGTCAGCATTTCCTCGATCAATGCTTTTGTGGTTTGCCAGCCAAACGGAATAACCTCGACAGGCAAGGGAAAGGCCCCAAGCGTGGCGACCTGTTTGCTGGCATCCGTGATCACGACCATCTGGTCTGATGCGGTTGCCACGATCTTTTCCTGCAACAGCGCGCCGCCCCCGCCTTTGATCAGGTTCAGGTCGGCATCGAATTCATCCGCGCCATCAATCGTGAGGTCGAGCCATTTTACCTCATCAAGGGTTTTGACCGGAATGCCCACTTCGCGCGCAAGCTCGGCCGTGCGTGTCGAGGTTGCGACACCTGTGATCCGCATCCCCTCATCGCGCACCATTTCGCCAAGACAGCGCACCATCCATGCCGCCGTAGAGCCTGTTCCAAGCCCCACACGCATCCCGTCTTCAACGAGTTCCACAGCCCGCTTTGCGGCCACGAATTTCGCTTTGTCTATCGGGTTAAGCTCCGCTGACATCATGCGCGCTCCATCTTTCCAGTATTGTTCCCCCGCAAACCTTTACAGAAGCGCGCGGCCCGTTGCGAGAGGGAATCCCACCTCATTGAAGCGCTTGCAGCACCAATGGCAAAACCTCGCGTGGCAAAATCACCAAAAGTCCCGCATCATCGCTTTCCAAAACCATTTTGGAAGATGTGGTCTCGTTCGAGGTGCCAATACGCGTCCAAGGGGACATCTGCAGGTTCTCGACAGGCCAGCGTAACCCCGTGGCTTGAACAGAGACTTGCGCCATTGGAAACAGGGAGACACGGGTCGCAAGCGGCAGGGATAATTCAATGCGGCCATTCAGATGGAAGGCCAGATCATCCTCGCCCAGAATAATGCACGGCATGGCAGGGCGGGTGATCAGCGTGTGATAGGCCGCCAATTCATGGTCGATCCGACGCCCCGTAAACCCGACCGCCAAAACACCTTTGGCATCTATATTGCGCAGGGCTTTGTCAAAATCGGTGCTGTCTTGCTCCTCTATCGGGTGTAACACATCCGCGCCAAGGCTCTCACGCGCCTGAGATGAAAGCGAATCCATATCCCCGATCACCGCAACAGGGCTATGGCCAAGCGCCAAGGCCTGATCCGCACCGCCATCGGCAGCCACCAAGACAGGCGCAAAGCCCAAAGCCTGCTCAAGCGTGGCGGGATTAACGGCCCCGCCACCTAAAAGTGTTACAAAAGTGGCCGATTGGATAATCACAGGTGTTTGAGGCACATTCTCGCCATGTTTCAGGGGAAAGATCATTGAATGGTCTTAATACTGTCCCGTTTTATTGGAATCATTTGGATATACCACAGCCAAGTGGAACAATTTCGGTCAATCGCCGAACGAGCAGAATTTGAGTGAGCTGATGAGTGACGCACATAAAATTTTAACGGTATCCTACGGAACCTTCTCCTGCACATTGGAAGGCTTCGATGATCCGTTCTCCGCCATGAAGGGCATTGCGGAGTATTTTCGCGATCTCGCGGCTGATGATCGCTATTTCGGCGCTGAGCCTCCGACCCCTGACGCAAAGATGCTGCAGCAGATCACCGAGCAGGCCAGCCAGCGCCGCGTAAATGCTCAGATATCGGATCAAGGCATGGTTATGCGCCCTGACGTTGAGGATGCGCAGGAAGCCAAGCCCGCTGCGGCTCCTGCTGCGCCAGCGGTCGCTGAACCTACCCCCCAGGCTAAAGATCAGCCCGTCGATCAGGCGGACACCAATATTGCAAATGCTCTGAGTGCCGCGGCCCCTATTGCCGAGCAAGCGGCCCCTGAGCAGCCCGAGGCCCCGACAGCCCCTCTCGCTCAAGCCGCTCAGTCCGAGCAGGCCGAGGCATCAGAGCCCAGCATTGAAGACAGCATTTCACAGCTGACTGAACAGACCGCCAATGAAGCGCCCGTTGCCGAGGCCGAAGTCGCAGAGCCTGTAGCTGAGCCTGTTCTGGCCGAAGCCGCCACACAGACCGAAGAAATTGCCACCACCGAGCCTGAAGCAGCGGAGCCAGATGTCGTCGCTGAACCCGTCGAATCTGTCGCGGCACGCCTTGCACGCCTTCGCGGCGACACGGCTCAAGCAGCTGCCCCGCAGGCGACCGATGCCGATAGCGTTGCTGCCAAGCTTGCGCTCATGCGCCAAATCTCCAACGATGACGCGCCCGCCGACGACGAACCCGCATTCAGCGAAGACCAGCATGCGGAAGCAGGCGAGACAGACCAAGACTTGAGCGAAGTCATCTCGCGGATTGAAACGGGTACAACGCCTGATCTTCCCGCAGAGGCCGAGGAAGAGGCCGCAGAAGGGATTGAAGAAGTTCTCGACCCCAATGAAGAAGCAGAGCTTATGGCTGAATTGGCAGCCATTGAGGCCGAAACCAAGTCACAAGACTTGGCTCAGGATGCCGCCGATGCCAGTGAAACTCCCGAGATCGACCTTTCCGCAATCGCGGATCAGGTAGAAACAGCAGCACCCGCTGTGGTTGCAACTGCTGGTGTTGTACAGGCCGCGCCCGAAGCCGAGGACACTTTGCTTGGCGAAGACACGCTTTCCGCCATCGCGGGTGTCATGGACAGCACGCAAGAAAACATTTTCAACGCGGACCAAACCGAGGAGGTACCTTCCGAAGAGGTCGCCATTGCGGCTGACGAAGATGAAGCGCCTGCCCCCCGCTCGGAGCCGTTCAACAACGCCGCCGACGAAGAGGTATCGCGCCTTCTGGATGCAACCGATGATCGTTTGGCCAGCTCTGAGACCTCGCGTCGCCGCGCCAATATCGAGCATCTGAAAGCGGCGGTTGCCGCGCGTCATGCCGATGAGGAACTGGCAGATGGCGACCAGCCCGCGACAGATGAAAAAGCCGAGTATCGCGAAGATCTGGCGCAAGTGATGCGCCCGCGCCGTGTTCAGGTCGCAGTTGAGCGTCGCGCCAAACGCCCCGAGCAACGTCCAAGCCCGCTGCTTCTGGTTTCGGAACAGCGCGTTGATGAAGAGCCATCCACCCAACCCGCAACACCCGTTCGCCCGCGTCGGGTTAGTGCAGGCGGTCTGGCCCTTGCCGATCAAGACGATGCACAAAGCCCGAACCCGATGCGCCTGACAGCAAGTCAGCTTGATCAGGCCACCGCAAATGCGCAGGCCCAATTGGCGCAGCCCCCTCGCAAGGTCGCACGCGGTCTGGCCGCCTTGGCCGCACGCGCCAGTCGCGTTCTGGAAGGCAACCCTGAGGTGCAGGAGACACCAACGCAGGTCACAGAAGCCACCCCAGCGCCTGAAGCGGCGCCTGTTGCAGCGCCTACACCTGCCCCGGCCCCTGAGGTAGCACGCTCCAACACGGCTGCACCCGCAGCCGCAAGTGATGGAAGTTTTGGCGAATACACCGCAGCCTTTGCTGGTGCCGCGCCTGAAACCATCCTTGAATTGTCGGCCGCCTATCTGACCAAGGTTCAAAGCCAACCCGTCTTCACCCGCAACGAGATCATCGAGCTGGCTGAAACAGCCGATGCATCGCAGATTGCACGCGAAGACAGCTTGCGCGCTTTTGGTATCCTGCTTCGTGAAGGTGTCCTGATCAAAGAAGCGCGGGGACAATATTCACTGTCGCGCAAATCGCAGCATTACCGCTAAGCGATCCGACAAAATGAAAAAACGGCCGCAGCTTTCCCAGCTGCGGCCGTTTTTCATTCAAATCAGGTGATCAATCGGCTGGGTCTTCTGCGTCAGGATCAGCTTTGCCAACCCCTTTGAACACAGCCTTGAGCGGTAGGGCCCAAAGAACGCCCAAGAAAATATACACCAGCAATTCTACCAAGACGGACGGCCGATCGAACAGGCTGACAACAAACCATGCCGCCGCGATATAGGCAGGCAGCCCAAAGAGCAGAACAAAGATCGACAGTCTTTTGCGTGTTTTATAGCTCAGAGCCATGCTGTGTCCTCAATCGGTGAACGGGTCCGTCACAAGGATTGTGTCGTCGCGTTCAGGCGAGGTTGAAAGTAGGGCGACAGGGCATTGGATCAACTCTTCGATATGGCGCACATATTTCACCGCATTGGCGGGAAGGTCATTCCATGACCGCGCACCTTCGGTCGACTCGCTCCAGCCATCAACCTCTTCATAGATGGGTTTACAGCGCGTCTGCTCTTCGGCAGCCGTCGGCAGGTAATCAAGGCGCTCTCCATCAAGCTCATAGCCAACACAGATTTTGAGCTTCTCGAACCCGTCCAGCACATCCAGCTTGGTCAGAGCGATGCCTGTGATCCCCGAAATGGCGCATGTCTGGCGCACAAGGGCGGCATCGAACCATCCGCAACGGCGCTTGCGCCCTGTCGTGGTGCCGAATTCATGGCCGCGCGTTCCAAGACGCTGGCCATCTTCATCATCAAGTTCGGTCGGAAACGGACCTTCGCCAACGCGAGTGGTATAGGCTTTCACAATCCCCAGCACATAGCCAATGGCATTGGGCCCAAGCCCAGTACCAGCCGAGGCCTGCCCCGCAACCACATTGGACGAGGTCACAAAAGGATAGGTGCCAAAATCAATATCCAGCAGCGAACCTTGCGCGCCTTCAAACAAGATACGTTTGCCAGCTTTGCGCTTTTCGTTCAGCTCGTGCCAGACAGGTGCGGCATAGGGCAGAATCTGGGGGGCAATCTCGCGCAAAGCCGTCAGCAGGGCTTCCCGGTCAACGGGATCAATACCAAGGCCCTTGCGCAGCGGATCATGGTGCTGCAAAGCACGGTCCACACGCGCCACAAGCGTCGCGTCATCGGCCAGATCGGCCACGCGGATCGCGCGGCGACCAACCTTGTCTTCATAGCAGGGCCCGATACCGCGGCCGGTTGTTCCGATCTTGGTGCCTTTGCTGGCCGCTTCTTCGCGGGCGCGGTCCAATTCACCGTGGATCGGCAGGATCAGCGGTGTGTTCTCGGCGATCATCAAGGTCTCAGGGCTGATATCTACGCCTTGCGCGCGGACGGTCTCAATCTCTTTGATCAAGTGCCATGGGTCAAGAACAACGCCATTGCCGATCACCGAGAGCTTACCACCCCGCACAACGCCAGATGGCAGGGCGTGCAGCTTATACACATTCCCGTCGATCACCAAAGTATGGCCCGCGTTATGACCGCCCTGAAAGCGGCAGATCACATCCGCACGCTCGCTCAGCCAATCAACGATTTTGCCTTTGCCCTCATCGCCCCACTGAGCGCCAACGACCACAACATTTGCCATATCCAAGGCTCCTTTTCGGAGATCATGTAGTGAAAACCCTCGCCGCTATACCTATCCAAAGCCTGAGGTGAAACCGAATTCTTGCTGCGGCGGCACAAGCCAGCACATAAAGCTGCGCGCCCGCCTGCCCTGAAATCCAAGGAAGACAGCCGTTTGCGGCCAGATCACCACCCAAATCCGTCGCTAAATTCGTGTCTTAATGGGGCGTTTACATCTATATGTGTTGTTGAGTTGGGCTTGCGGCGGCAGGTCGCATCCCCTAAGTAGACGCAAATTCGAAGCAAGTGACTTTAAGGTCGTACGGAACCCACCCATGGAAAATATCATCCTCGTTGTACATCTGATCCTCGCCATCTGTTTGATTGGCGCAGTCCTTCTACAACGCTCTGAGGGTGGTGGGCTTGGCCTTGGTGGCGGCGGTGGCGGCGGCGTGATGAGCGGCCGTCAGGCAGCGACAGCCGTTGGCAAGCTGACTTGGGGTTTCGCGATCGCCTTTCTGGCCACATCGATCACGCTAACAATTCTTGCGGCGCAGAATTCCTCCACCGACTCGGTTCTGGACCGTATCGGCGCAGGCGAGCCTGCCGCTGTTGAGGGCGAAGCGCCTGCCGATGGCACGGCCCTGCCGCCTGTTGGTGATCTTCTGCCACCCACCTCTGGTGATGCGCCCGCCCTTCCGCCCCGCGCGGATTAAGGCAGTTTTCAATAAATATTGGGGCAATGCCCCACCCGCTAACATCATCTAGCGTGTAGGGTTGCCCTACCCGCCCGAATCCTGTTATTCTCAAATCCCGTGATACAGGGATTGGAGCTTGATGCTGGAACGCGCCTTCCAGCCAGCCCACACGGGAGTTTACGACTTTATGGCACGTTATATTTTTATCACCGGTGGTGTGGTTTCTTCTCTTGGAAAAGGCCTCGCCTCGGCGGCTCTGGGTGCGCTTTTGCAAGCCCGTGGCTACACCGTTCGCCTGCGTAAACTCGACCCTTATCTCAATGTTGACCCCGGAACGATGTCGCCCTTTGAGCATGGCGAGGTTTTCGTCACCGATGATGGCGCGGAAACCGACCTCGACCTCGGGCATTATGAGCGCTTCACAGGCGTGGCCGCGCGCAAAACCGATTCCGTTTCTTCAGGCCGCATCTATTCCACCGTTTTGGAAAAAGAACGCCGTGGCGATTACCTCGGCAAAACCATTCAGGTGATTCCCCATGTCACCAATGAGATCAAGGAGTTCATCGCCATTGGCGATGACGAGGTTGATTTCATGCTCTGCGAAATCGGCGGCACCGTGGGCGATATCGAAGGTCTACCCTTCTTCGAGGCGATCCGCCAATTCGGCCAAGACAGACCGCGCGGCGAATGTATCTTCATGCATCTCACCCTGCTGCCCTTTATCAAAGCCTCGGGCGAGTTGAAAACAAAGCCGACCCAGCACAGCGTCAAGGAACTCCGCTCGATCGGTCTAGCCCCTGATATTTTGGTGTGCCGTTCCGAGGGGCCGATCCCCGAGAAAGAGCGCGAGAAGCTGGCCCTGTTCTGCAATGTCCGCCCTGATGCCGTGATTGCTGCACAGGACCTTTCCACCATCTATGACGCCCCCCTCGCCTATCACCGCGAAGGCATGGATCAGGCGGTTCTTGACGCCTTCCAGATCAGCCCCGCGCCCAAGCCCGATCTGTCGCGTTGGGAAGATGTCTCGGACCGCATCCATAACCCTGAAGGCGAAGTGCGCGTGGCCATTGTGGGCAAATACACGCAGCTTGAAGACGCCTATAAATCGATCGCCGAGGCGCTGACCCATGGCGGCATGGCCAACCGCGTGAAGGTGCGCGCCGAATGGATCGACGCAGAAACCTTCGACCGCGAAGATCCTGCCCCCTGTCTCGAAGGCTTCCATGCGATCCTTGTGCCGGGTGGTTTTGGTGAACGGGGAACCGAGGGTAAGATCAAAGCCGCAGAATTCGCGCGCACCCGCAAAATCCCCTATCTGGGTATCTGCCTTGGCATGCAAATGGCCGTGGTCGAGGCCGCGCGCAATCTGGCGGATATGCCCACTGCAGGCTCTGAAGAGTTTGACCATGAAGCGGGCAAGAAGCGGTTTGAGCCTGTTGTCTATCACCTCAAGGAATGGGTGCAGGGCAATTACAAGGTGACCCGCAATTCCGACGATGACAAAGGCGGCACCATGCGCCTTGGTGCCTATAATGCGGTTTTGAGCGAAGGCTCCCGCGTGGCGCAAGCCTATGGCACCTGCAATATCGAGGAACGTCACCGCCACCGCTATGAGGTGGATATCAAATACCGCGAACAGCTCGAGGCCAAAGGCCTGATCTTCTCGGGCATGTCACCTGATGGCAAACTGCCCGAGATTGTCGAGGTAAAGGACCATCCATGGTATATTGGCGTGCAATTCCACCCCGAACTCAAATCAAAACCCTTTGCTCCGCATCCCCTGTTCCGCGATTTCGTGCGCGCTGCGAAAGATGTGAGCCGTCTGGTCTGATCCGAATTCAGCATAAGCGCCAATTGCACCCCGAGGCTCGGCGCCTCTCGCTGAGTAAATGCCTGTAAACGCTTCTGAGAGGCCACAACATGCTCTCCTACCAGCACATCTACCATGCCGGAAATCTGGCCGATGTGCATAAGCACGCGCTTTTGGCTTGGATGCTGTCCTACCTCACCCAAAAGGACAAACCGCTCTCTTATCTCGAAACCCATGCAGGGCGCGGCCTCTACCAGCTTGATGCCGAGCAAGCCCTGAAAACGGGTGAAGCCGCCGCAGGCATCGGCAAACTGGCCGAAGCTTTCGCCAAAACCCACCCCTATCGCCGCTGCCTTGATGAGGTGCGCACCCGCTACGGCGCCCATGCCTATCCCGGATCACCGCTGATCGCGGCGCTGTCCTTGCGGGCCCAAGACAGCCTGCATCTGGCCGAGTTGCACCCGCAGGAACATGAAGCCCTGCTTGAGGCGATGTATGAATTCCCAGCCTACCCCCATAAGCAGGACGGGTATGAAATGGCCCAATCGCTTTGCCCGCCCATGCCGCGGCGCGGGCTTTTGCTGATTGATCCACCCTATGAGCTCAAAGATGACTACACCCGCTTGCCGCGCATCATCGAGACACTGCACCGCAAGTGGAATGTGGGCATCATAGCGCTTTGGTATCCGATCCTTGGATCGGGGCTGCATAGCCAGATGCTCGCTGAACTGACCGCCGCCCATCCCGATGCCCTGCGCCATGAGGTCAAGTTCGGCCCCGCCCGCGAAGGTCACCGCATGATCGGCTCGGGCATGTTCATCGTGAACCCGCCCTATGGTCTGCAGGACGAGGTCAAGCGGCTGGCCCATATCTTTCGAGCCCATATTTGACCAAGCCAAAGCAGAATGCCCCTTCACCCCGCAAGGCGCGCGCCCTATATCAAACCCATGTTTGGTGAATTGCTCCGCCGTTTGACGGCACAAGAACCCGCCCCCCTTGATCACGGGGATGCCCGCCTAGCTCTGGCTGCACTGCTTGTGCGCATTGCCAGAAGCGATGGCGATTATGCTCAATCCGAGATCGAGAGGATCAGCCACGTGCTGGCCACGCGCTACAGCCTGTCCGAGGCGGATACGGCCGATCTGCGCCGCAATGCCGAAGCGCTTGAGGCCGAAGCCCCCGATACCGTGCGCTTCACCCGCGCGATCAAAGAGGCGGTGCCTTTTGACGACCGTATCGAGGTGGTCGAAGCCCTTTGGGAAATCGTGCTGGCCGATGGCGAACGCGATAGCGAGGAAAATTCCCTACTGCGCATGATCGCACCGATGCTGGGTGTAAATGACCGCGACTCGAACCTTGCGCGGCTTAGGGTCGATCAACGGGGCTGAGGCACCGCCAGAAATCCAGCCGCGCCTGATATTTGATCACCCGCCCTAAAAACTGGCAAATTTCGTCAATTCCCCAGCGTCATCTGGCGATCAGACGTTGCATATGCACGCATATTCAGCACAAATCGTCCAAACAATCGGGAAACGCTCAGTGACCTCTGCACAACCGCCGGTCATTCAAATCACCGGCCTGCATAAAAGCTATGGACATCTCGAGGTGCTGAAAGGCGTCGATATGACCGCGCGTGCGGGCGATGTCGTGTCTTTGATTGGCTCCTCAGGATCGGGGAAATCCACGCTATTGCGCTGTGCCAATTTGCTCGAAGACAGCCAGCGCGGCGATATCCTGTTTGAAGGCGAAGCAGTGACATGGCGCGGCACAGGGCTCAACCGCACCCCTGCCGATCCTGCCCAAATCCGCCGCATCCGCACGAACCTGTCGATGGTGTTCCAGCAGTTCAACCTCTGGTCCCATATGAGTATCCTGCAAAATGTGATGGAGGCCCCCGTGACGGTCTTGGGTCAGGATAAAGCGCAGGTCGAGGCCCGTGCACGCCTGCTTCTCGACAAAGTCGGGATCGGCGACAAAGCCGATGCATGGCCCGCGCAATTGTCAGGTGGCCAACAGCAACGCGCCGCGATTGCGCGCGCCCTTTGCATGGAACCCCGCGCTCTGTTGTTTGATGAACCCACCTCCGCGCTTGATCCTGAACTGGAGCAAGAGGTGGTCAAGGTTATCCGCGACCTCGCCACCGAGGGGCGCACCATGATCCTCGTGACCCATGACATGCGGCTGGCCCGTGATGTCTCGGATCACGTTGTCTTTCTTCACCAAGGCCTCATCGAAGAAGAAGGCCCGCCTGAAGACCTCTTTGGCGCACCGAAATCAGCGCGCCTTCAACAATTCCTCAGTCACACGCATGCGGCCTGAGGCGATCTCAACCAAAACTGGGAGCTATTTCATGAAAAACCTGATCCTTTCCGCTGGCATCATTGCCTTGACCGCAACTGCGGCCTTTGCCCAAGACGTTGTCCGCATGGGCACCGAGGGCGCCTACCCTCCCTATAACTTCATCAATGATGATGGCGAAGTCGACGGCTTCGAGCGCGAGCTTGGCGATATGCTGTGCGAAATGGCCGGCCTGAGCTGCGAATGGGTCACCAACGAATGGGACTCGATCATCCCCAACCTGACCTCGGGCAATTACGACACCATCATCGCAGGCATGTCGATCACCCCCGAGCGCGAGGAAATCGTTGATTTCACGCAAAACTATATCCCACCTGCAAGCTCGCTTTTCATCGCGCTTTCTGATGATGCCGATCTCGAGGGCGGCGTAATCGCGGCGCAAACCAACACCATTCAGGCAGGCTATATCGCTGAAACTGGTGCCACCTTGCTGGAATTTGCCACCCCTGACGAAACCGTCGCAGCCGTACGCAATGGCGAGGCCGATGCCGTTTTCGCCGATGGCGACTACCTGCTGCCCATCGCCAATGAAGATGCCGATCTGATGGTTGTCGGTGATCCCGTCCAATTGGGTGGTGGCGTTGGCATGGCCATGCGTGAAGGCGATGAGCGCCTCGACGCGTTCAATGCAGCAATCCAATCCATGAAAGATGACGGCTCGCTCAACGAAATGATCACCCGTTGGTTCGGCGAAGAAGCCGCAACCTTCTGAGTGTCACAGAGGGCGCGCGCGGCAATGGTCGCGCGCGCCTCTTTCATCTTTCTCCAAATACGAAAACAGCACCATGTGCCATTTGGAGCCGCCCTTCCTCCTCTGAGGCAAAATGTTCGAAATCTGCGCAGATCCAAGCCAATTAAAAACCCTCGTCTGGTTTGGGTGCTACCTGACCAATGGCGCGCATTTTCTATTCTACCAAAGTTTCCTGATTGTCTTCGCCATCCTTGCGCTCACGGCCCCGACAGCATTGGCATTCGGCTTTGCCGCCGCTGCCGCTGCACGCTCCAATATTCTGCCCATCCGCTGGCTGGGGCGGCTTTATACGGCGATGGTGCGCGGTGTTCCCGATATCGTGTTTTTCCTCTTTTTCGTCCTCGTGCTGGATCAGGGCATCGAATACCTGTTCCACGTCACACTCTGCCCCGATTGGGACGAGCCGATCCGCCAAGGCCCGAATTTCATCGTCTGTGATGCTGCGCGCACGCCCCAAAGCAATTCGCCGCAATGGGTGCATGAGACCTATAATTTCACCCTCGCCATCTTCACCTATGCGATCGTGTTCGGGGCGTTTTGCGCCAATGTCCTTTTTGGCGCCATGCAGGCCGTTCCGCGCGCGCAGCTTGAAACTGCCGAGGCCTATGGCATGTCGCGCCGCCAAATTTTCTGGCGCGTTCTGGTGCCGCAAATGTGGATTTATGCCCTTCCGGGCCTGAGCAATGTCTGGATGATCCTGATCAAAGCCACCCCGCTTTTGTTCCTGCTTGGCATCGAAGATATCGTCTATTGGGCGCGCGAATTGGGCGGCTCGCGTACCTCAGCCTATCAATACCCGCACCCCGATTGGCGGTTTTGGTATTTCCTTGGCCTGTTGATCTTCTATCTCGCCTTCACCCGAGTCTCGGAATTGGTGCTGTCGCGCCTGACGGCACGACTGTCACGCGGGCAGGCCACCTTGGCGGGCGAGCAAATGCGCAGGGCAGATATATGAGTTGTTGGGACAGCCTCCATGCCTATGGTCTGCGCTCCATCGGGATTGGCGAGCGGCTTTTGCCGCGCACGGATATCACCCTATGCGACCAGATCGTTCTGATCGGCTCGGGCATGATCTGGAATGTGTATTTCGGGGTGCTGGCGCTTGGCTTTGGGTTCTTTTTCGCCGTGGCCTTAGCGCTAGGCAAAAACTCGGCGCGGGCAATCGCGCGCAAGCCTGCGGAATGGTTCATCTTCATCTTCCGCGGGTCCCCCCTCTTCATCCAGTTTTTCATGGCCTATGAGGCCTTTGTGATGCTGCCGCGCCTTGGTGTCGAATTCGAGGTTTTCGGCATCATGATCGAGGCCGAGACCCGCTGGTTTGCGCGTGCATGGCTTGGCGCGCTGCTGGTCCTGTTCTGCAATACATCCGCCTATGCCGCCGAGATTTTCTATGGGGCGTTGCGCTCGGTTCCCAAGGGCGATCTTGAGGCCGCCGATGCCTATGGAATTACAGGCTGGAGCAAGTTTCGCCGCATCACCTTTCCCACCATGATGCGTCTGGCATGGCCCGGCTATACGAATGAGGCGATCTTTTTGTTCCATGCAACAGCGCTTGTGTTCTTCTCCTCCTTCCCCGCTTTCCAGCAAAAGGGGGACGCGCTCTATTACGCGAGCTATTTTGCCGATCGCACCTTTAACCCCTTCGTGCCCTACCCGATTGTTGCGGTCTATTTCGTGGCCCTTACATTGGTGATCATCACCTTGTTCGGATGGATCAATCGCAGGCTGAACAGCCATCTTCCAAAGACCGAACGCCCACGCCTTCGCATTCGTATGAACCTGATCAGATGACCGATTTCCTGCTGGAAAACCCCGAAATCAAAACGATCCGCGTTGCGGCATCCGATCTCAATGGGCAGCCGCGCGGCAAACGGATCGCGCGCCGCTTTGCAGGCAAGGCTCTCGAGGAAGGTACGCGCTTTCCCTTCTCCGTCCTGAACCTCGATATCTGGGGCGAGGATATTGATGACAGCCCCTTGGTCTTTGAAAGCGGCGATCCCGACGGGGTGCTGCTGCCTACGGAACGGGGCTTTGTACCGATGCCATGGTTGCAGGCCCCCACGGCGCTTTTGCCGCTTTGGATGTTCCATGAGGATGGCCGCCCCTTCGCAGGCGATCCGCGCCATGCACTAGCCACAGTGGTCGAGCGCTACAAAAAACTGGGGCTGACACCTGTGGTGGCGACCGAGCTGGAATTCTACATCATCGATGACAAAGGGGCAGAATTGCGCGTGCCGCGCTCGCCACGCTCGGGCAAACGCCGCCAACAGGCCGAAATTTTGGCGCTGCGCCAGCTTGATGCTTTTGATGAGTTTTTCACCGATCTCTATGACCATTGTGAAGCCATGGATATCCCCGCCGATACCCTGATTTCCGAGGCAGGCCCAGGGCAGTTCGAGATCAATATGATGCATCAAAACGATGCCCTGAAGGCCGCCGATGACGCATGGCTTTTCAAACTATTGGTGCGCGGGCTTGCGCGGAAATACGGCTTTGCCGCCAGCTTCATGGCCAAACCCTATGTCGATTATTCGGGCAATGGCATGCATATGCATTTCTCGGTTCTCGATGCGCAGGGAAAGAACATCTTTGATGATGGGACCTCCAAAGGCGCTGATAAATTGCGCCATGCCGTGGCGGGCTGCATGAAGGCGATGGCGGGCTCGATGCTGGTTTTTGCGCCGCATGCCTCAAGCTATGACCGTCTTGTGCCGGGGGCCCATGCGCCCACTGGAATTGCTTGGGCATATGAAAACCGCACTAGCGCGCTGCGCATCCCCTCGGGCGCGAACGCCGCCCGCAGGATCGAGCATCGCGTCGCAGGCGGCGATACCAACCCTTATCTGCTGATCGCGGCCATCCTTGGCGCGGCGCTGAACGGTATCGAAGATGGCAAGGCCCCCCCCGCGCCCATCACGGGCAATGCCTATGACAAAGACCTCACCCATCTGCCCGCCACATGGGGTGGCGCGATTGACGCCTTTTCCGAAAGCCCCGAGATCGCGCGGATTTTCCCCAAAGGCCTGATCCAGAATTTCCTCGCCACCAAAAGGCAGGAATTGAAATATATGGAAGATCTCAGCCCCGATGAGCAATTGGAGCTTTATCTCGACACCGTATGAGCCACGCGATCAAATCCCCTTGCCCGCATCCAGCCTGAAGCATACCGTATCCAAGTAACCCTGTTGACGAGCACCCAATGAAAATCGGCATCCTTCAAACTGGCCATCTGCCCGACGATATGCGGGCAGCGCATGGCGATTACGCGGCTATGTTTGCAAATCTATTTGACGGGCGCGGCTATAGCTATGTCGTGTTCAATGTGGTCGATATGGAGTTTCCCGACAGTCTTGATGCAGCGGATGCATGGCTGGTCACAGGCTCCAAACACGGGGTCTATGAAGATCACGCCTTTATCGCACCGCTTGAAGACCTGCTTCGTGCCATCCGCGACAAGGGCGCGCCCTTGGTGGGGATCTGTTTTGGCCACCAGATCATCGCGCAAGCCTTTGGCGGCCATGTCGAAAAATTCGCAGGCGGCTGGTGTGTCGGGCGGCAGAATTACTTAATCAATGGCGAAAGGCTGCACCTCAATGCATGGCATCAGGATCAGGTGATCACCTTGCCTGAAGGGGCGCAAACCCTTGGGTCATCAGATTTCTGCGCCCATGCCGCGATTGCCTATGGTGAGCGTATCCTGACAGTCCAGCCCCATCCTGAATTCCAAGCCCCCGTGGTCAACCACCTGATTGAGACCCGTGGACGCGGCGTGGTGCCTGATGATTTGCTGGCAAAGGCCGAAGACGGTCTGGCCCATGCCACACAGAATGAAAGGCTGGCCGAAATGCTTGCCGCCGTTCTGGACAAGGCACAGGTGCCCGCATGAGCACCTCTGAGGACTTTTTGGACAAGCTTCCCGAGGTCGCGCGCCTTTTTCTGGAGAACCGTCGCCTTGATGAGGTGGAATGCATCGTCTCGGACCTTGCAGGTGTAGCGCGCGGCAAGGCGATGCCTGGCCCGAAATTCGCGCGCCAGTCGCATTTCTACCTGCCCAATTCGATCTTTTTCCAGACCATCACGGGCGATTGGGCCGATGCCTCATCCGATGGATATACCGAACCTGACATGGTCCTGACACCTGATTGGGAGACCGCCCTGCCCGCCCCTTGGACGGCAGATTGGACGCTTCAGGTGATCCATAATATCGACGACCAACAGGGCAGGCCTGTTCCCTTTGCGCCGCGCAATGTGCTCAAGCGTGTGGTCGAATTGTATAACGCCAAAGGCTGGGATCCGATCGTCGCCCCCGAGATGGAATTCTACCTCGTCGCCCCCAATACCGACCCCGCCCGCGAGATCGAGCCGCCGATGGGACGCTCGGGCCGCAGGGCTGCCGCGCGGCAGGCCTATTCGATGAGCGCGATTGATGAATACGGCCCCGTGATCGACGATATCTATGATTTCGCTGAAGCCATGGGCCTCGAAATTGATGGCATTTTGCAAGAAGGCGGCGCGGGCCAGATCGAGTTGAACCTGCGCCATGGTGAGCCTGTGCGTCTGGCCGATGAGATTTTCTTTTTCAAACGGATGATCCGCGAAGCCGCGCTGCGCCACAACTGCTATGCCACATTCATGGCCAAACCCATCGAGGGCGAGCCTGGAAGTGCGATGCATATCCACCACTCCGTCGTCGATCAGGCAACGGGCAAGAATATCTTCTCACATCCCGATGGCTCGGAGACGCCTGCTTTCCTGCATTTCATCTCGGGCATGCAGCGCCATATGCCATCGACCATCGCTTTGCTGGCCCCTTATGTGAACAGCTACCGCCGCTATGTGCCTGATTTCGCAGCGCCCATTAACCTTGAATGGGGGCGCGACAACCGCACGACAGGGCTGCGCGTTCCTGTCTCAGATCCTGCCAGCCGCCGCGTTGAAAACCGCCTTCCCGGCATGGATAGCAACCCCTATCTCGCCCTCGCGGCCTCATTGGCCTGTGGCTATCTGGGCCTGACCGAAGGCAAGGACCCCAGCCCCGAATTCAAGGGCGATGCCTATGCCAGCGATGATGGAATCCCGCGCGGACTTGGCGATGCGCTTGGGCTTTTCTCGGAAAACGAAGCCATGGCAGAGACCCTCGGGCCTGAGTTCTGCCGCGTCTACACGGCGGTGAAGGAATTGGAATATAAAGAATTCCTGCAAGTCATCAGCCCGTGGGAGCGCGAACATCTGCTGACGAATGTATGAACCCGCTTTATCGCAATGACAGGCTTGGGCAGCACGCGCCCTCCAGCTATCTGGCGGGCCTGCCTACCCCGCCCGAGCGCCCGAAATTTCAGGGCCATATCAGTGCAGATGTCGCCGTCATCGGCGCAGGTTTCACGGGGCTTTGGGCCGCTTTGACCTTGGCACGCGCGGGCAGGCGCGTGGTTGTGCTGGATGCCCATCGCGTTGGCTTTGGCGCATCGGGCCGCAATGGCGGGCAGGTCCATTCTGGCTTCAATAAATCGCAAGACTGGCTGGAACAGAAACTGGGCCAGACCCGCGCCCATGCGCTATGGGACATCTCGCAAGAGGCCAAGGCGCAATTGCGCAATTTCTGCAAGGATCACGCGCCCGAGGCCAAGTATAAATCGGGCATCGCGCATGGCGAATACAAACAAGCCGATCTGGCCCATGCCCGCGCCGAGGCCGAGCATCTGGCCGAACGCTACGGCCATCACACCGAGGTCATGGAGCGCGAGGCCTTCGCAACCCTTGTGAAATCCCCGCTTTATGTTGGTGGCACAATCGATGCATCGGGCGGGCATCTTCAACCGCTGGCCTATGCTTTGGCCCTAGCGCGCGAAGCCGAAGCGGCAGGTGCCTTGATCTTCGAGCAAAGCGAAGTGACCGATGTTCAGATGGGCAGCAAATTGCGGCTGATGACGCGTGGCGGCTCGGTCAGTGCGGGGCATGTGATTGTCGCGGGCAATGGTTATCTCCCCGATATCCTGCCGCAAGTGAACACCAAGGTCTTGCCGATCAATTCCTTCATCGCCGCAACCGCGCCTCTGCCCGATCGTTGGCAGGAAGTTCTTGCAGAAGATTTCGCCGTATCGGATAGCAAATTCGTGGTGAATTACTATCGCTTCGACGATGAAAAGCGCTTTCTCTTTGGCGGGCGCGAGAGCTATTCCATCGGCTTTCCCCGCGATATCTCCACAGCGCTTATTGCGCGGATGGAACATCTTTTCCCGCAACTCAAAGGCGTGGCGGTTGATCACGTCTGGGGCGGGTCGCTGGCCGTGACGGTCACCCGCTTGCCACATGTGGCCCGCATCGCGCCCAATGTCTTGTCGGGTGCGGGGTTTTCGGGCCATGGCGTGGCGCTTTCGGGCATGGCAGGGCGCGTGATGGCCGAGGCCGTCTTGGGCCAAGAAGAGGGTCTGGCCACATTCGACGCGCTGCCCGTCCCGACCTTTCCAGGTGGGGATGCATTGCGCAGCCCGATGCTGACCCTTGCCATGACTTGGTTCGCCTTGCGCGACAGGCTCGGCATTTAACCGCGACAAGACGAAGTGTCACAAAAGCTTCGCTGGAATTTTATCCCCGCTTCATGTAAAGAAATTTGAAAGAGAGAATTTCAAAAAGGTTAATTCATGGCCCTCGCACCGAACGTCTATGATGCCGAACCCATCCCAGAAGCTGCACGTGCGGAAATAGACCGCCTTTTGCAGTCAGGTGACCTCTTTCGCTACACTGCGCCCGCAGACGCCCCCGTGGCCCTGCTGGAGCGTGAATTTGCGGATATGATGGGCTCGAAATACGCGCTGGCGGTTTCAAGCTGCTCAGCCGCGCTGTTCTTGTCGCTCG
This sequence comes from Rhodophyticola sp. SM2404, assembly GCF_053570515.1. Classification (NCBI taxonomy): domain Bacteria; kingdom Pseudomonadati; phylum Pseudomonadota; class Alphaproteobacteria; order Rhodobacterales; family Roseobacteraceae; genus Rhodophyticola; species Rhodophyticola sp. SM2404. The sequence continues at coordinate 439,276 of NZ_JBSEDL010000001.1, read as the reverse complement.
AAGCGCTTGGCCTTGAAGCGGGTGCACGCATCTTGATCCCCGCATTCACTTTCGCGGCCGTGCCATCCTCAATCGTGCATGCCCGCATGCAGCCCGTTCTGGTCGAGGTTGGCCCGAATTACCGAATTGATATGGACGACTTCAAAGCCAAGCTGGATGACAGCATCAACGCCGTCATGATCAGCCATATGCGCGGCCATACCTCCGATATGGATGCAATCATGGCGCTTTGCGATGCGCGCGGCATTCCTGTAATCGAGGACGCCGCCCATTCGCTTGGCACGCAATGGCATGGCAAAAAGATCGGCACGATTGGCAAGATCGGCTGTTTCAGCTTCCAATCCTACAAGATGCTCAATGCAGGCGAGGGTGGCATTCTGATCACCAATGACGCCGATGTTGTGGCGCGCGCAGTGATCATGTCGGGCGCATATGAGCATAACTGGAAAAAGCACAAAGGCCCGAATGGTCAGAACGACCCCGAATTGGCCGAGGCGTTCGCCCGCTGGCAGAACAAACTGCCGCTCTATAATCTTCGGCTGCAAAACCTCTCTGCGGCTGTGATCCGCCCCCAGATCGACGAGCTTCCGCGCCGTGTGCGCGACGGTTTGGCCAATCATGATTATGTGGCTGATCGGCTGAACGGCTCGGCTTGGCTCGATGTGCCACCCCCCCTCGGCCCTGAGGAGCGTGCGCCAGATTCGATCCAGTTCAATCTGGTCGGGTTCGACAGCGATGAAGATGCCCGTGCATTCCAAGCCGCAGCCGATGCCCGCGGTGTGAAAGTGCAGGTCTTTGGCCTCTCGACAGATAATGCGCGCGCCTTCTGGAACTGGCAGTTTATCCCTGGCGATATGCCCGAGCTGCCACAGACCCGCGACATGCTGATGCGGGCCTGCGATGTGCGCCTGCCTGTGCGCCTCACAAAGCCCGAACTGGATTTCGTTGCAGACGCCCTGCTGGCGGCCGCCGCAGATGTGATGGAACAGCCACGCGCCTACGGCACCTAAAGCCGAAACATCTCATTTCTCGAATTGAACGCGCGCCCTGCAAGGCGCGCGTTTTTTAATGCCTCACATGCCAAGACAGATGAGTGCGACCGCTGGATCCCATAATCCAGATTGCGGCGTCTCAATCCCCGCGATAGCCTTTACCTACATGTCACCCAATGAGGCCATCATGACCGACCATGCCCCCAATTCATGGGAAGCCCGCGCCGAGGAATTCAGCCTCTACGGCTTTACCGACCTACCCTCGATCCGCGATCGGGGAACCGTTGTTCTGACCCACGGGGAAGGGCCCTATGTCGTCGACACCCATGGCAAACGCTATCTCGATGCCAATTCGGGCCTTTGGAATATGGTTGCAGGCTTTGATCACAAGGGTTTGGCCGAAGCTGCAAAAGCCCAATATGACCGATTTCCAGGCTATCACGCTTTCTTTGGCCGCATGTCGGACCAAACTGTTGCCCTATCCGAGCGGCTGGTCGAGGTCTCGCCCTATCCGCGCGGCAAGGTCTTCTATACCAATTCCGGCTCAGAAGCGAATGACACCATGGTCAAGATGCTGTGGTTTCTTAACCGCGCCGAAGGCCGCCCGCAGGCCCGCAAAATCCTGACCCGTCATAATGCCTATCACGGGGTGACGGCTGTTTCGGCTTCGATGACAGCGAAACCCTATAACGAGTTGTTCGGCCTGCCGATGGATGGCTTTGTTCATCTGAGCTGTCCGCATTTCTGGCGCTTTGGCGCGGAAGGCGAGACCGAAGCCCAATTCACGGCGCGTCTGGCGCAGAAGCTGGAAGATGTCATCGCCCGTGAAGGCGCTGACACCATCGCAGGCTTTTTCGCCGAACCCGTCATGGGCGCAGGCGGGGTCATCCCACCATCCGAGGGGTATTTCCAAGCGATCCAGCCCATCCTCAAGAAACACGGCATCCCCCTGATCGCCGATGAGGTGATCTGCGGCTTCGGGCGCACGGGCAATATCTGGGGCTGCGAAACCTATGACTTCATGCCCGATGCCATCATCTCCTCCAAAGTGCTGACGGCGGGGTATTTCCCTATGGGCGCGGTGATCCTCGGGCCTGACATGGTGGACCGCCTGCAAGCCGCCATCGATCCGGTCGAGGAATTCCCGCATGGCTTCACCGCCTCGGGCCATCCTGTGGGCTGTGCGGTCGCGCTCAAGGCGATTGATGTGGTGCTCAACGAAGGCCTGCTCGAGATGGTGCGCGACGGCGCGCCGCGCATGGAGGCGGGGCTGGCCGAAATCGCCAAACACCAAAATATCGGCGAGCTACGTGGCATCGGTTATATGTGGGCCCTTGAGGCCGTGCGCGACAAGGACAGCAAAACACCCTTCGAGGGGCATCTTTCCGTCAGTGAGCGCATCGCAAATACCTGCACCGATCACGGGCTGATCTGTCGTCCTCTGGGTCAATCTGTCGTGCTCTGCCCGCCATTCATCCTGAGTGATACGCAGATGGACGAGATGTTTGATAAACTCGACGCCGCGCTGAAATCGGTTTTTGCTGAACTGGGGTGAAACTTCGCAGACGGGCCAAAAATAGTTACCCCCCTCCCCCGAAGTGAACGCGTTATGCTATGATCGCCCTGTGTGACCAGCCGGAGCAAAAGCCATGACCCGCGATCATGTGTCCGTCAATCGAGATATCTGGAACGCCGATGCCGCCAATTGGGTGGCAACTGGCACGCGCCTTTGGGCGGCGACCGAGCCTGAATGGGGCAATTGGGGCCAGCCTGAGACCACTTTGAATATGTTGCCCCGTGACATGGCGGGCATGGATGCCATCGAGCTGGGGTGCGGCACAGGCTATGTCTCGGGATGGATGGCGCGGCGCGGCGCATGCGTCACGGCCATAGATGTTTCACCCGCACAACTGGAAACAGCGCGGCGACTGGCCCGCGAAAACGCGGCTGATATCACCTTTATTGAAGGCAATGCCGAGCAGACAGGCCTGCCAGATGCCAGTTTCGACTTTGCCATTTCCGAATATGGCGCGGCAATCTGGTGTGCGCCGAAACTCTGGCTGCAAGAGGCATGGCGATTCCTCCGATCCGGCGGAGAACTGTTTTTTCTGGGCAACCACCCCCTATCACTCATCTGTTCCCCTCTGGATGGCGCCCCTTGCGACAGGCAGCTTCACCGCCCCTATCGCGGCATGTGGGGGGCGGATTGGACCGAGGTTGAATTCGAGCCCAGTGGTGTGTGTTTTAATCTGACCCTATCCGGTTGGATGGCGCTCTTCTCAGAAATCGGCTTCGCGGTGACAAAATACCAAGAGGTCTACGCACCCAATTGGGCCGAGGGGACCCGCGGTGCCATCCCCGCAGACTGGGCGAAAAGCTACCCGATTGAGCAGGTCTGGCATCTGCGAAAGCCTGACTGAGGATCGAGGGGCATCCTATGGGTGACCTGAAGCAATGCTGCGTTACTGCGGGTCGGCAGAGAGCCCAGAGCCGACGCCTTAGCTAGTCCCGGCGAATTACGCCTCCCTCTCGAACAGCATAAGTTCAATGCAACGGACTTGTGACGGAGAATAGTCGTGATGGGCCTCGATGGCTTCGGCAACAGATTCCAACCAAGAGTAGGTCTTGGCAAGTTCTGAGTGAACAAAGTCGAAGTATCTCAGATAGGCTTGCTTGGTATTGATCTGGTAAGAATGGTTAAGCTTGAAGTTTCTTCTTGCAACCCTGCTGTCCCAGATCGGAAAGCTCTCAGAGCTCAAGAAGTGCAGAAGTTTACTCGTGCCAACCCAAGAACGATTTATCGGAGCAATCTCGTCTATCGCCTCAAGAAAAGTACGAGCGGAATTGACCGTCTTAGCACCTCTAATCGAAGCGATAGGATTCGGACAATTGAATTTCTCGGGTTCAAAATGCTTTAAGATCGTCGGCATCCAGCCGTAACTCGCGCAAGCCAGTGCATGTAATCCGTCCTCGGATTGATCGTCTTCGATTTGGGAGGCGAGTTTAACGAGCGCACGATGCGACCCATAATATTCCTGCGAATGCAAATTCTCGACAGCACTATTTTGAGTTAGGCTGCCAAGGTAAGAACTTGCCCCACTTGTATCCCAGCTTTTTAAAGTCATGAAGTGAATACCCTCGCATTGATATGGTTCGTCTAGGTGACTAAAATTGCACACAAATTCTTAGTCTGTGCAATGCGTTCCTACTGGAATGTCTCTGAGCCCGTTCGACAAGCATCTTGGGCTGCCTTAGAGGAATCTCTTTCTTCTGAAGCGCCTTAGATCGGCCCAATAATCGTATGGACAGAATGCCCCCTTTGTCCGCACAGCCGACGTTCCACGCAGCATAGCGCAGGCGTCCACTTTTGCCCATCTCGCCATTCGGAACCTAATCCGCTACGGGGCTGAGAGCAGCGATAGAGCCACATATGGTGAACAGCAGCAAAGCCCCGCAAAACCGATAGCAGGCAGGCGTCTCAGTGGCAGCGCTTACCGCCCCGCCCCACGCATCGCGAGGCGGTCATGGGCGGCCCCGAAGGCTCCAACTCCTAAATCTTGGAAAGCTTCGACTGCAATTCCGCCAATTGCTTGCGAATTTCCGCCAGCTCTTCGGCGCTGCTCGGCTCGGCGCTTGGCTCGGGGGATGCCTCCTCGGGCGCAGGGGCCGACCAATTGGTGGCAAGCCCGCCTGTCATGGCTTTCATGAAGGCCTCTTGCTGCGCGCGCATCGCGTCAAACCCTGGCATATTGGTCATGTTCTCAAGGCCTGGCACAGCCGCAATCGGGTTGATCGCCGTCATGCTTTCCATCATCTGCGACTGTCCTTGCTTGAGCATATCAAAGCTCATGGCAAGGAAATCAGGCACAACGCTATTGGCCTGCGAGGTGTAGCTTCTGACCAGATCGGTCAAAACACCAATGGGCAGCACGCTTTCGCCACGGCTTTCATGCTCGGCGATGATCTGCAGGAGATATTGCCGCGTCAGGTCATCACCAGATTTCAGATCGATGATATTGACCTCACGACCTTCGCGAATGAACCCCGCGATATCCTCGAGGGTCACGTAATCCGACGTCTCCGTGTTATAGAGGCGGCGGCTGGCATATCTCTTGATCACAAGGGGATCAGTGGGTGTAGGCATACTGGAGTTCTCTCCCTCTCCTGCAGTGCAGAATGAGCTTACGCTCTCGCAGCAGAATTGCAAGCCGCAGCGCGGCATATGAAAAGGGCGGACCTTTTTAGGCCCGCCCTCTCAAGGTCGTATCTATCGGGGAGGACGATGATGCGAGAAACCTAGTGACTTACTTCGCTGCAGCAGTTGCTTTCTTAGCGGCAGTTGTCACTTCGCTTGTTGCTTTCTTGACAGCGGCAGTTGCTTCTTCCGAAGCTTCTTTGCCAGCAGCCATCAGCAACTCAACAGTTTCCATCTGAACTTTTTTCGCAACTTCTGCGAAAGCGGCCATGGATTCTGTGGCCATTTCAGCTTGTGCCGAAGCAAAATCGGTTACGGACTGGCCGTACTCTGCTGGCTCTGCTTTGGTTTTTGCGACATCGCTGAGTTTCGCGATTGTGTCTTTTGCCCAAAGGGTGTGGATCTCGGTGGACTTTTCAGCCGCTTCGAGCGCGACCTTGGAAAACTTCTCGCCGAGTGCGGCGGAGTTTTTGAATGCGTCGGTCATTGCAGACATATCCATTGGGTACGACCCCATCAGGTCTGTCATGTATTTCGTGAAATCGGGCGCTGCTGCTTTAGCCATGATAGTTCTCCTGAGGTAACGTTTACGCGTGAGGCGGCGATGACTTCGCTGCATCTGCAAACATATATCTATGCTGCAGCGCAGAATGTCAACAGTTTTTCTGCATCGCAGCAAAATCACTCAAGGAGACAGCAGCTCAATCCTCAAGCTGCTCGCTGACATAGGTGCCTGGTGCGTCACATAAAGCGGGATAGCCCGCCTCACCCGGAATGCGGGCCGCAACTTGCTTGCCCGATTGCTTGGAGAGCCATGTTTCCCAACGCGGCCACCATGACCCTTCATTGAAATCCGCGCCCTCGCGCCAATCGGAATTGGACAGCGAGATATCGTCATTGGTGTAATGGCCGTATTTCTTTTTAGAAGGCGGATTAACGATGCCCGCAATATGGCCTGACTGCGACAGGATGAAGGTCTTGCTCTTGGAGCCCATTTTCTGGACCCCGCGGTAGCTGTCCTTCCATGCCGCGATGTGATCGGTCTCGCAGGCAATGGCGCAGACAGGCACGGTCACATCGCTGATATGAAGCACCTCGTCAAAGAGCGAGAACCCGTCCCCCGCCAGCGCATTGCTCTGACACAGACCCCGAAGATACTGGATCGCCATTTTCCCGGGCAGGTTGGTGCTGTCGCCGTTCCAGAACAACAAATCAAAGGCAGGCGGGGCCTCGCCCATCATATAGCTGCGCACGGCAGGCGCATAAACGAGGTCATTGGCGCGCAAATAGCTGAAGGTCTTGGACATGAAATAGCTGTCCAGAATGCCCGTTTCCTCAACCTGTCGCTCAATCGCATCGACAAAGTCGTTCTGAAGGAAGACCGTGAACTCACCTTGATCCGCGAAATCCACAAGCGTGGTGAAGAAGGTCGCCGATTTAACGGGCGTCTCGCCACGCTTCTTTAGCAGCGACAAGGTCAGGCTGAGGGTCGTGCCCGCGATGCAATACCCAACGGCATTGACCTGTTTCTCATCGGTGATCTCACGAACGACATCAAAGGCCTTAAGGTAGCCATCCTCGATATAATCCTCGAGGCCCGTATCGGCATAGCTTTGATCGGGGTTTTTCCAACTGACCACAAAGAGGGTATAGCCCTGATCCACGATCCATCTGATCAGGCTATTCTGTGGCTTGAGATCCATCACATAGAATTTGTTGATCCAAGGCGGGAAGATGATAAGCGGTGTTTTATGGACCGTGTCGGTGGTCGGCGCGAATTGGATCAGCTCCATCATACGGTTGCGATAGACGACCTTGCCCTTGGCTGTGCCGATATTTTCCCCAAGCGCGAAAGCGTTCGGATCGGCAAGGGTGGGCAAAAACTCGCCCTTATGCGCTTCGATATCGCGCACAAGGTTCTCCATGCCCTTCACAAGGCTTTCCCCATCGGTTTCGACCGCGCGTTCCAAAGCATCGGGATTGGTCGCAAGGAAATTGGTGGGCGAGAACATATCGATCATCTGGCGCGCGAAGAACTCGACGCGGTGTTTATCCTTGCCCTCAAGCCCCTCAAGCCCAAGCACCGCCTCCTCAACCGCTTTGGCCGAGGTCAGATATTGCTGTTTAACAAAGTTGAAATAGGGGTGCGTTTGCCAAAGCGGGTTTGAAAACCTGCGATCCGTCGCCTCGTCCTCAGCGGGGGGAACTTTGAAGCTGCCGCTGGCAATGGCGTTTTGGGCATCCATGTAATGGGTCAACGTCTCGGCCCAGTATTGGACCTGCTGTTCCATCAATTTGGCGGGGTTGTTCATCATATCCTGCCAATAGGCCATGCCCGCCTTGAGATAGACCTCCTGCCCCGGACCATAGAGACCCGCATCCCCGGGTTCACGCTGTGACAGGGCTGCGACAAGCCTTTGGCTGAGTTCCTCAACCCTTGCGAGATTGGCGTTCAAGCGCTCGAGGTTTTCCCCCATTTTAGCCAACTCCCTTTTCGTTCCCTGACGTCTCAACTTGATTTTGCATCAAAAATGCTGCATGTGCATTGTAAGCTTTGACACGGAGAGGGGTCAAAGCAACCAATTGCAACTGGGTTTGTCCTGACTCTAGGCACTTAATCCAGTTTGTCACGGCAGGAATGAGCATAATGAAATACCTTCTCACCTATGATCTGATCGAATCGATGCGCGTCACCAACCAATGGTTGGGCTCCACCGCACGTGCGATGTGCTCTTATCCCCAGCTTGGCCTCATGGCCAATCCTGCCATTCAGATGACCGCCGCTTGGGGCGAGGTCATGGAGCGCAGTTTCGCGCGCATGGTTGCCAAACCCGATTGGGGCATCGACTCGATCGCTGGCCCAGACGGGCGCGACCATACGATCTCGATCGAAACAGTTTTGGCGCGCCCCTTTGGCGATTTGATCCGCTTCAAGGTAAATGACCGCGCGCCAACAGGCCGTAAGGTTTTGCTGGTCGCTCCGATGTCTGGACATTACGCCACGCTGCTGCGTTCGACCGTGGTCAGCCTTTTGCCCGATTGCGATGTCTATATCACCGATTGGCACAATGCCCGCGACATCCCCGTCAGCGTCGGCAAATTCGATATCGAAGATTACACGCTCTATCTGGTGGATTTCCTGCGCGAGATGGGGCCTGACAGCCACGTCATCGCCGTGTGCCAGCCAGCGCCCCTTGCCTTGGCGGCCACCGCCTATCTGGCCGAGGAAGACCCTGACGCACAGCCGCGCACCCTGACCCTGATCGGGGGACCAATCGACCCAGACGCGGCCGCAACAGATGTAACCGATTTCGGAAATCGCGTCACAATGGGGCAGTTGGAACAGCATGTGTTGCAGCGTGTAGGCTTCAAACATCCTGGTGCAGGGCGCATGGTCTATCCGGGCTTGCAGCAGCTTAGCAGCTTTATTGCCATGAATGCCGAAAAGCATGGCAAGGCCTTCAGTGACCAGATCATTCGGGTCGCCAAAGGCGAGGCCTCGGATCAGGATAAGCACAATAAATTCTACGATGAATATCTCGCCGTGATGGATATGACGGCCGAGTTCTATCTCTCCACCGTGGAGCGCATTTTCAAAAATGGTGAGATCGCGCAGAACCGTTTTGTTGTGGATGGCAAGCAAGTTGATCTTGGCAAAATCACCACTGTGGCGGTTAAAACGGTTGAAGGCGGCAAGGATGACATCTCGGCACCCGGTCAATGTGTTGCCGCTTTGCGGTTATGCACGGGCCTGCCCGAGGCGAAAAAGGCCAGCTATCTCGAACCCGAAGCAGGGCATTACGGGATTTTCGCAGGGAAAAGCTGGCGTCAGAATATCCGCCCGCTTGTCATCGATTTCATTGATGCCAATTGCGATGTGCCCAAAGCGCGAGCCTCACACGCTGCCGAGTAATTGGCGCCTGTAACGCGGGCGCGTCAGGCCTCCAGCCAGTTGCGAAGGACGTGCAGCGTTTCGCTTGGCCGCTCCAAAATCGGGATATGGGATGCCCCCCCGATGATCTCCAGATTGGCACGCGGGATCAGGTCGGCCATTTGCTCATGCCTGCGCGGCGGGGTCAGCGCATCAAATTCACCGCACACCACAGAACAGGGCACCCTGATCCGCGGCAAGGTTCCTTGCTGATCATCGCGGCGCTGTAGCGCGCGGGATTGCGCGACAAAAACATCCGGCCCCAAGCTCAAGGCCATATCCAACATCAATTCCGCAATATCATCCCTTTTATGGTCGGCGCGCAAAAGGCTGGGGATCACCTCGTCGCGCATCACATATTCCAGACGCCCCGCTTTTACGCGGGTGATATGCGGCTCGCGCGCGGCGGCTTGGTTGGGGGTTTCAGCCAAAGGCGAGGTATCCATGAACATCACCCGCGTCACCCGTTCAGGCGCGCGGCGGATCACCTCCATGGCAACAATGCCGCCCATGGAAAACCCCAGCATCGCGAATTTCTCAGGGGCGCTGACCAGCACTGCTGAAGCCATTTCAGAGATCGTCTCAGCCCCCGCGATCGCGGGGAGATGCAGGCTGCGTTCAGCCGAGAGCTCCGACAAAAACGGCCACCACAGCCGCGCGTCGCACATCATTCCAGGTATCAGGACCAATGGGTCAACTGACATCTTCGCTCTAAGCATTTTGCGTTCCCTCTAACTCGGTCACATTCTCTCACAGCGGGAAGGGCGTCAACATCGCGCGCGAGGTCAGAGGCGGAAAGACAGGGGAAATGCGCAGGGCCCGATGAGCCGAAATTGTGGGGGACCGGGTATCAGACCCTGCGCGCCGATATCGGCAAGGCCTAGCGTGCATAATCCGTGCCAAATCAGGCTTGCGGCAAAAGCGCCTCTAGGGCCGCTTCAATCACGCCCAGACAATGCGCATCCGAAAACCTGTGATCCGCCCCTTTGACCAGTTCCAAATGAACCTGCGGGCCGTTCAAATGCTCAAGCAGGCGGAGGGCCACTGACATATCCACGGCATCATCGGCTGTGCCTTGCAACAATCGCACAGGCACGTTCAGATCAAGCGGCTCGCGCAGCACCAACTGGTGGCGACCATCCTCGATCATGCGCCGTGTGATGATCATCGGCTCGCCATATTCTGACGGAAGCGCCACCTGCCCGTCCTCCATGATCTGGCGGCGCTGCTCCTCCGAGAATTCGGCCCACATGCCATCCTCGGTAAAATCGGGCGCGCCCGCGATGGTCACAAGGCCTGCCATCCTCTCGGGCATGCGTTTGGCCAGCAAAAGCGAAATCCAGCCCCCCATGGAGGAGCCTACAAAGACCTGTGGGCCTGTCGTCAACGCAGAAATCGCCGCCTGCGCGTCCTCAGCCCAATCGCCAATACAGCCTTGCGTAAATTCGCCCGAGCTTTGGCCATGGCCAGAATAGTCAAACCGCAAAAAGGCTTGGCCACGCGCCTTGGCCCAATCTTCCAGAAACAGCGCTTTCGAGCCTTCCATATCCGAGCGCAAGCCACCCAGAAACACAACACCAGGCCCCGCGCCTTCATGCTTGTGATAGGCGATTTGGCGGGATTGGGCAGTCTCGAGATATTGCGGTGTCATCTGGTTTTCCTTCCTCAATGCCTCTTTGTGCAGAGACTTCACCAAAACGGCAAGACCACCTAGCAAGCCCCGTTGACTTGGACGCATCTGCAAGGCACATAGCCCCTGAACCCTTACCCGCAACCGGGCGTTTTGTAGGCGCCAAACTGACGAGGAGACAGGCCATGAGCCAGATTTCCCTTAAATTCCCCGACGGCAATGCCCGCGACTATCCCGCTGGCATCACGGCTTTTGCCGTTGCAGAAAGCATCGCGCCCTCGCTGGCCAAGCGCGCGATTTCCGCGACGCTGGACGGTGCCCATATCGATCTGGCCTGGCCGATTGACGCCAGCGGCGAGATCGCGATCAACACGATCAAGGATAATGACGCCGAGGCGCTGGAACTGATCCGTCACGACTTCGCCCATGTCATGGCGCGCGCGGTGCAGGAAATCTGGCCTGACGTCAAAGTCACCATCGGCCCCGTGATCGAAAATGGCTGGTATTACGATTTCGACCGCGAACAGCCCTTCACGCCCGAAGATCTCGGACAGATCGAAGCCAAGATGAAAGAGATCATCAACAAGCGCGACCCGATCCGCACCGAGCTGTGGGAACGTGACCGCGCTGTTGCCCATTACGAGGCGTCTGGCGAACCCTATAAGGTAGAGCTGGTCGGCATGATCCCCGAAGGCCAGCCGATCCGCATGTATTGGCATGGCGAGTGGCAGGATTTGTGCCGTGGTCCGCATCTGCAGCATACAGGCCAATTGCCCGCCGATGCCTTCAAACTGATGAAGGTGGCGGGGGCCTATTGGCGCGGCGATAGCGACCGCCCGATGTTGCAGCGTATTTACGGCGTGGCCTTCAAGAACCGTGATGACCTCAAGGCGCATCTCAATTTTCTTGAGGAAGCCGAAAAGCGTGACCACCGCCGCTTGGGCCGCGAGATGGACCTGTTCCATATGCAGGAAGAGGCCCCCGGTCAGGTGTTCTGGCACCCCAATGGCTGGAGCATCTATACCAATCTGCAAGACTATATGCGCCGCAGGCAGCAGCTAGGCGGTTATGTCGAGGTCAATACCCCGCAAGTGGTGGACCGCAAACTCTGGGTCGAGTCTGGCCATTGGGAAAAATACCAAGAGCATATGTTCATCGTCGAGGTTGACGAAGAGCATGCCCGCGAAAAAGCAGTCAACGCGCTCAAGCCGATGAATTGCCCCTGCCATGTGCAGATTTTCAACCATGGCCAGAAATCCTATCGCGACCTGCCTTTGCGCATGGCCGAATTCGGATCCTGCAACCGTTATGAGCCTTCGGGCGCATTGCATGGCATCATGCGGGTGCGTGGCTTTACCCAAGACGATGCGCATATCTTCTGTCGCGAAGAACAGATCAAGGAAGAGACCCGCATCTTCATCGAGCTTCTGTCTTCAGTCTACGCGGATTTGGGCTTTGAAAGCTTCAAGATCAAATTCTCTGACCGCCCCGAGGCGCGCGCTGGATCGGATGAGGTTTGGGACAAAGCCGAAAGCGCGCTGAAAGCCGCGACCGAGGCCGCAGGCTGCACCTATGAACTCAACCCCGGTGAAGGGGCGTTTTACGGCCCAAAACTGGAATTCGTTCTGACCGACGCAATCGGACGTGACTGGCAATGCGGCACGCTGCAGGTGGATTTTGTCCTGCCCGAGCGCCTGGATGCCAATTACACCGCCGAGGATGGGGCCAAACACCGCCCCGTCATGCTGCACCGTGCGATCCTCGGCTCTTTCGAGCGTTTCCTTGGCATTCTGATCGAGAATTTCTCGGGCAAACTGCCCTTCTGGTTGGCACCACGTCAGGTTGTTGTGGCCTCGATCGTGTCGGATGCGGATGAATATGTGCTGGAAACGGTTGCGATGCTCAAAAGGCTTGGCCTGCGCGCCGAAGCTGATCTGCGCAATGAGAAGATCAATTACAAAATCCGCGAGCATTCGGTCGGTAAGGTTCCGGTGATCCTTGCGGTCGGGCGTAAGGAAGTTGAAGAGCGCACTGTGACCGTGCGCCGCTTGGGAGAAAAGCAAACCCGTGTCGAGGCTTTGGATGACGTGGCCGCCGCCTTGGCCGCCGAGCGTATCCCGCCCGATCTTCGCGACTAACACACCGCGCAAGCACAATAACGAATCTGAAACGGGGGCAGGAGACTGCCGCCGTTTTCTATTTGCACCTTCACGCGTTGAAACATTCGTCCGTTAGAGCGGGCTTCAACCCCATATAGAAATGAAACATTCTGACCCCGCATGTGGCCCGAAACAAAATTTTTCCAATTTTTCTCAGTGGCTTAAACCTGACCCAAACTCATACAGGTCTCTCACATGATCTTCGCAACCGCTCACGACGCCGTGCCACACATGTCTGTGATTGGTTTGTGAACACGGCCTGACCCTAGTCTGCTCTCAGTCGGATGAAGCTTCATCAGGCATTTTGAAATTCAACTTTTCGGGGAGCAACCCATATGACTACTCAGATCAAATCCGCCGCCGTTCTTGGTGCAGTTGCCGCAGCCGTAACCGCTTATGGCACCATGCCTGCCGCCGCTCAGGAGCAAGAGAAATGCTATGGCATCAGCCTCGCTGGTGAGAATGACTGCGCAGCAGGCCCTGGCACCACTTGTGCGGGCACATCCACTGTAGATTATCAGGGCAACGCATGGACATTCGTTCCTGCGGGCACCTGCGCCGATGTTGAACTGCCTGATGGCCGCATGGGCGCGCTCGAAGAGCTGGACCGCGACCTACCTGCATAAACCAAGGCAAACCCCCAAGGCGCCTTTGCCTTGGGGGTTTTCTACATCGCCTGCCTACGCATAATTCCGGAGCCACCAATATGCTCGACATGACCCCAACCCCCCTTCCGACCGCGGCAGGCGTCGGCTTCAAATCGCAGCATTTTGCAGAGGTTATGGAAGATGCAGGGCCGATCTCATGGCTCGAGATTCATGCCGAGAATTACATGGGGGCTGGTGGCCGCCCGATTGCTCAACTCAAAGCGCTGGCCGAAAAATTTCCGATCTCGGTACATGGCGTGGGTCTGTCCATCGGGGGCGAAGCGCCGCTGGACCGCGACCACCTTGCGCGGCTGCGTCATCTTTGTGACTGGCTCAACCCTGCCTCATTTTCCGAGCATCTTGCATGGTCCAGCCATGATGTCGGCTTTTTGAACGACCTTCTGCCCCTGCCCTATACCGAGGCCACCTTGGCCCGCGTTTGCCACCATATCGATCAAACGCAGGATGCGCTTGGCCGCCGTATGTTGCTGGAAAACCCTTCGACCTATCTCGCCTTTACCGAGACGACCCTATCGGAGGTCGAGTTCCTGACCGAGATTGCGACCCGTACGGGCTGTGGCCTGTTGCTGGATGTGAATAATGTTTTTGTATCTGCCGCCAACCAGAATTGGGATGCGCGCGCCTATATTGATGCCTTCCCTCTGCATCTGGTCGGCGAAATCCATCTGGGCGGGCATGATGAGGATAGCGACGAGCATGGCGCGCCCTTATTGATCGACAGCCATGGCCGCGCGGTGGTGGACCCTGTCTGGAACCTTTACGCCCATACCATCGCCGCCGCAGGCCCCAAGCCCACATTGATAGAATGAGACACCGATGTGCCGACGCTTGATACGTTGAAGGCGGAAGCCACGCGTGCCGCGCAACTCCTTCCCGCCACGGTATGACCCCAATGCAAAACGGTTTCACCCAAGCCCTTCTTGATGGCGCTCAGACGCCACCCGCTGGTCTGGTCGACCCCCAAGGTCGCCCCGCAACCAAGCGGTTTGGCGTCTATCGCAACAATGTTGCGGTCAGTCTGACATCGGCCTTGGAAACGGGCTTTCCTGTGATCGCCAAATTGGTGGGCCCTGAGTTTTTCAAGGCCATGGCGGGCGTGTTTCTGCGTGCCCATCCGCCCGAGACCCCCTGCATTGCCACCTATGGCACCCGCTTTCCCGGCTTTTTGCAAAGCTTCAAGCCTGTCGCGCATTTGCCCTATCTGGCCGATGTCGCGAAACTGGAACTGGGTTTGCGCCAATCCTATCACGCAGCCGACAGCACCCCTTTGAATGTCCAAGGGCTGGAGCCTGCAGCCGTGATGCAATCGCGCCCGAGAATGGCCCCTGCAAGCCTTGTGCTGCGCTCGAACTATCCGGTGTTCTCGATCTGGCAGGCCAATATGACACAGGACGCGCCCAAGGTTGTGATGCAGCCCGAAAATGTCCTGATCACCCGCCCCCTGTTTGACCCTGCCCCCCATTTGATGCCCGAAGGCGGCTTTGATCTGGCACGCAGCCTCAAGGGGCGCAGTACCCTCTCAGATGCGATGGCCGCGTCACTGGCCGCTTGCCCTCAGGCCGATCTGGGCGCTGTACTGGCTTTATTTATGACAAAATCTGCATTGACCTTGGATGAAGGACCCCAATTATGAACGCGCTCATTTCCTTGCATAATCGTGGCTTTGACTGGCTCGAAGCCCGCATCGCCCCTGCTCTGCTGCCGACATTGGCGCGGCTGGTCTTTGCAGGGACGCTCTTGGTGTATTACTGGAAATCGGGCCTGACGAAATTGGGGGACGGGATCACTGGCTTGTTCAATCCGGGCTTCGGAGCTTACGGCCAAATTCTGCCGCGCGTCTTTGAGGCCTCGGGCTATGATCTGAGCCAGATCGGCTTTTTGCCGCGCATGGTGGTTTTGGCAGGCACTTGGGCCGAGTTCATCCTGCCTGCCCTGCTTCTGATCGGCTTGGCCTCACGATTGGCAGCACTTGGCATGATCGGTTTTGTTGCCGCGCAATCTTGGGTCGATATCAACGGACATAACTTGGCCGCTGCCGATATCGGCACATGGTTCGATGGCAACCCAGCCTCCTTGATCGTGGATCAACGCGCCTTCTGGGTTTTTGTGCTGCTCATGATCGTCCTCAAAGGTGCGGGACCCATTTCGGTCGATGCAATGCTATCGCGCTACAAAAGGGCCGCCTGAACATCCTTGCCCCAACCCAGATGATATACGTCCCCATCCACAATCACGGGGCGTTTCATCAGGGTTGGATGCGCGCCAAGCAGTTCCAAGGGCAGCTTCTCGCGCTCCTCCTCGGATAGCTGCCGCCATGTGGTGGATTTACGGTTCACCAAGGCATCTTTGAAATAATGCAAGAATTTCACCTGCTCAGCCATGGTGAGCGGCTCGGTTCGGACATCGCGGAAGGTTACATCCTTGCCCGCTTCTTCCAGAGCCTTAACCGCCTTACGGCAGGTATCGCAGGTCTTAATTCCAATCACATCCATGTTGCTGCCTTTTTCATCACGTCAGTCAATTTCTGCCAAGTGGCTCTACCGTCACCAGAGTTTCACTTGATTTTTTATAAATCCCAACCAATTTTTGTGACTATGGTTGGGTTTTCGTCCGGTCTGCCCCGTAAAAAAGGGCAACATAAAAGGCGCGCGCCCGTCATGATCACCACTCCGCCGAAGAAGTCTGGCGGGTTGTTAGACCTGAGAAAGAAAGTCGAGAGCACCATGCCCACTGGCACAGTAAAGTGGTTCAACACCACAAAAGGATTTGGTTTCATTGCCCCCGATGGCGGCGGCACGGATGTATTTGTCCATATTTCGGCCGTTGAACGCGCCGGAATGAAGGAACTCCCCGATAATATGAAGATCGGTTATGAATTGCGCGAAGGCCGTGATGGTCGCTCCTCAGCGGTCGAGTTAACGGCCCTCTAAAGCGCTTCGCGTTCGACGTGACCGAGTGGACATGGTTGACCCGCAGGGCCTTGCGGCTTTGCGGTCACTGGCTTTATGCGAACAATGCCCGCGTGGCCAATACGCCACCCCATGCAGCGCCCCCTGTAAGCACGCTGCCCCAAATCACATCCATAGCCACCATTTGCGGATGCCAATCCCGCATCACGGCCCATGAGGTGAACTCATAGGTGCCATAGGCCACCAGCCCCAAAATCGCACCATTCAGCAAGGCCTGCGACGGCACCCCAGCCTGTAGCGCAGGCCATGAGGCGAAATACATCACCCCGCCCATATAGGTGAAATAGAACAAGAGCGCAGGCAGCAACCTGAAGCCCCCCTCATAGAGCAAATCCCCCAGATGCCGCGCAAATACAGGATGCAGAACCGAGCGCAGCATGATCGCATCGGCCACAAGAAAGAGGACCGAGGTGATCAGGAACAGGGTCAGGAATGTCATTTGGTCGCTCTCCGGTATGCTTTATTCAAGGAACCTAGTGCGACAGGCAGGGCTGCCAAGGCCTCGGCAATGGTGGCCAGATGTGGCAGTTTAGCGCCTCACCAACTCTCTCAATTCACAGCGCGGACCTTCCTCGCGGATCACCGAGCGGCCCAATTCCCGCCACGCGCTTTCGTCCAGTTGCGGGAAAAAGGCATCGGCCTCCTCGATCTCCAGATCGACCTCGGTCAGAAGCAGACGGTCGGCCAGCGGCAACATCTCGGCATAGATGCTTTGCCCCCCGATGCCATAGACGCGCCGATAGCCCGAAGCATAGGCCAAAGCCACGGCCGCCTCGACGCTGCCCACAACATGCTCAGACAGCGAGGTATCACGGCTGACCACGATATTGAGTCTGTTCTTGAGCGGTTTGAACGGCAGGCTGTCCCAAGTGCGCCGCCCCATGATGATGGCCCCACCCGTGGTTTCGCGCTGGAACATGGCAAGATCTTCAGGCGCATGCCACGGGATGTCATTGCCCTTCCCGATGGCTCCGTTCTTGGCGCGCGCAACGATGAGGCTCAGCATTACACAGCCACCGGCGCTTTGATGGCGGGGTGCGGATCATAACCCTCGAAGATGAAATCCTCATAGCGGAAATCAAAGATCGAGCTTACATCCCGCGCCAATTTGAGTTGCGGCAAGGGCCGTGTCTCGCGGCTGAGTTGCAGCGCGACCTGATCCATATGATTGGAATAGATATGCGCATCCCCGATGGAATGCACAAATTCGCCCGGCTCATAGCCTGTGACATGGGCCAGCATCACGGCCAGAAGCGCATAGGACGCGATGTTGAAAGGCACACCAAGGAACATATCGGCCGAGCGCTGATAGAGTTGAAGGTTCAGCTTGCCGTCCAGAATGCGCACTTGCCACAATGTATGGCAAGGCGGCAGCGCCATCTGATCAACCTCTCCGGGGTTCCAAGCTGATACGATCAAGCGGCGGCTATCGGGTGTTTTGCGGATCGCCTCGATCAAAGTCGTGATCTGGTCGACCTCACCTATGATGACCTGCTCGCCTTCGCGGGTGATCTTGGGGAAATGACGCCATTGATGGCCATAGACAGGCCCCAGATCGCCATCCTCATCGGCCCATTCATTCCAGATCGAGACGCCGTTTTCCTTGAGATAGGCGATATTGGTATCGCCCGCGAGGAACCAGAGCAATTCATGCACAATGGATTTGAGATGCAGCTTCTTGGTCGTGACCAAGGGGAAGCCCTCGCTCAGGTCATAGCGACATTGCAGCCCGAAATAGGAGGTCGTGCCCGTGCCCGTGCGATCCGTCGAGGTCGCCCCTTTCTCAAGAACTGTGCGAAGCGCATCCAGATATTGCTGCATCAGGGGTCCTTTCGACCAATCTCGGGGGTGGCGACTCGGGCTATACCATATTTTGCCGCAAGACTTGGGACAACCACCATATACTGCAAGACTGCTCAGAAGAGACCAACGGGAAATTTACATCTCTTGGGGGTGTGCAAGCGGCAGCTTGGCGCTAGGCTGTTTTGAACGAAACGCAAAAGAGAGAGCGCCCAGATGGGATTGAAATACCTTCATACCATGGTCCGCGTGCAGGATCTGGATGCCAGCATCGCCTTTTTCACCCTTCTGGGCATGACCGAGACCCGCCGCCATGAAAGCGAAGGTGGCCGTTTCACATTGGTGTTCATGGCCCCGCCCGAAAACCCCGATTGCCCAGTTGAGCTGACCTATAACTGGGATGGGGATGAGGGGCTGCCCTCCGATAGCCGCCATTTCGGCCATCTCGCCTATGCGGTTGATGATATCTATGCCACCTGCCAGCATTTGATGGACAACGGCATCACCATCAACCGCCCCCCGCGTGACGGCCATATGGCTTTTATCCGCTCACCCGATAATATTTCGATCGAGTTATTGCAGGCGGGTGAGGCTTTGGCCCCTGCTGAGCCGTGGGCCTCCATGCCCAATACGGGCCATTGGTAAGGCGGCTCACCCGAGCCATATGTTTTGCCGGAGCGCTTGCCGCTCCGGCCCCTGCGCTTGCGCAAAACGAGCAATGCCGCCTAGCGCTGCTTTTGGCACTGGATGTATCGGCCTCGGTGGATGCCGATGAATATGCCCTTCAAATGCAAGGCCTTGCCTCGGCCTTGATTGACGAGCAGATCACACGCGCTTTTCTGGACGGGCCCGGCCCTGTTGCTCTCTCGATCTATGAATGGTCGGGCAGGTTCCAGCAGGACCTTCTGGTGGATTGGACGATGATCACGTCTCAAGCAGATCTGCTGGCCATTGCAGAACGGCTTGCCAATGCACAGCGTGGCTATTCCGATTTCCCCACCGCTATTGGCTATGCGCTTGGCTTTGCCGCCGAGCACTTCGCCTCGGCACCACCCTGCCTGTTCCAGACCCTTGATGTCTCGGGCGACGGGCAAAACAATGACGGCTTCCCACCCGCCTTGGCCTATGAGCATTTTCCTTTGGACAATGTAACCGTGAACGGGCTGGCCATCGGTGGGGCATCGCGCCAGATTCAGGAGTATTTCGCTGAAGAGATTATCCGAGGGCCTGGCGCATTTGTGGAATACGCGCCCAATCACCAAGCCTTCGAGCAGACCATGCGCCGCAAGCTAGAACGCGAATTGCGCGCGATGATCCTTGGCAGTCTGTCAGAGTGACGGCATGGCGTGGAACGCGCATCGGATTTTCGTATTTTTGGAAAGATGAAGACGGGCGCGATGCACTCAGACGGGCAGCAAAGCGGCCCCGATGCGGCGCCCTTCCCCAAGCAAGACGTTATATGTGCGCGCGGCTGAGGCCGAGGCCATGATCTCTACGCCGAGGCCGATACCTTCGAGGGCTTGGCGCAGATCGCTTGGGATATGGGCGATCTCAGGGCCTGTTCCAATGAGCAGCACGTCTATCTTGCCAATCGCTGCCAGAAGCGGGCCGCGATCCTCATAGCCCGCCCATTCGCTGACCGAGCCGGGCATTACGAGTGTTGGTCCTTGGATGACCTCGCCCCCGACGCGGAAAAAACCCGGGCCATAGCCGTCAATCGGGGTGCCTGTCTCGAAACTCACTTCCGTCAAACGCATGCGCGGATGTCCTTTATCCTCAATCCCAGATCGGAAGGCCCGAAAGCCCCGCCAAGCCGATCAAACCGAAGGCCAGCGCGCGATAAAATCTTGCGCGATGGGGCGCGAAAGCCCAAGCGCCGAGCCTTGTCCCGATAGCATAAGGCAAGAGCAGTATAATCCCAAGCCAAAGCGCGCGTTCACTCAAAAGACCCTGCACCCAAAGCTGCGGCAAAAAGCTCAGCGAGCTTATGGTGAGAAACACGGCCAGATTGGCGCGGGTGACCTCGACAGGTTGATCGGAGCCGAGGTTGAAAAGGATAACAGGGGGGCCGTTCAATCCTGTTGCTCCGCCGAAGATGCCCGAGAGGCCTCCGATACCGACCCTGAGGCCCCAGCCGCCCTTTGCGGGCACTTTCCAGCCGAAAATCAGAACCGCCAAGGTGATCAGGGTCAGGCAGGAGATGACCAAGCGGATGCTGTCAGCAGGCGCGATGCGCAACAGCGCGACCCCCATAGGGGTTGCCACAATGGCCGCGAGAAGCATGACGCCCACGACCTTTCGATCAGCCACGCGCCACGCGCCCGGCACGACTGTAACCAGAGAGGCCAGCGCCGAGAGAGAGAACGCGCCGATGGCCACCGCCGGAGGTAAGAAAATCGCTGATAGAGGCATGAAGATCAGGGCCGAGCCAAAGCCCGCAAAACCGTAAACCAGCCCTGCCAGAAGCGAGACCAAAGCGATCAGGGACAGCGCGGGCTCGGCCAGCGCTGCCAGCAGAGCCTCAGGCATCAATATTGGAGAATTGCGTGCCAGCCTTGTTGTCAGGCTTTGTCCAGTCACGCTTCACGCCGATCATCAGCACCACATTCTTGGCAACATAGATCGAGGAATAGGTGCCCACGATCACGCCCCAAGTAATGGCGAAGACAAAGCCGCGGATCACATCACCGCCCAAAACCAAAAGTGCGATCAGCGCCAACAGCGTGGTGCCCGATGTCATCAAGGTACGGCTCAGCGTTTCATTGGCCGAGATATTCATGACCTCTTGCAGATCACGCTTTTTGTATTTGATCAGGTTTTCGCGCAGGCGGTCGAAGATCACCACGGTGTCATTGATCGAATAGCCGATGATCGTCAGCAGGGCAGCGATGGTGGCCAGATCAAACCGGATTTGCAGCAAGCTGAACACGCCGATGGTCAGCACCACGTCATGGACCAAGGCCGCAACAGCCCCCACCGAGAACTGCCATTCGAACCGCAGCCAGATATAGATCAGGATCGCGACGAGAGAGGCCCCGACAGCCAGCATCGCCGTCATGATCAACTCGCCCGACACTTTCGGGCCCACGGACTCAACGGACGGAAAACTCAAGCCCGGGTCATAGGCAAGCAAGGCCTGTTCAATCGCGGCTATGGTTTCGGGGGTGACCGATTCAGCGCCCTCTTGCGCCTGGATGCGGATCATTCCGACATGTTGATCCGCCGCAAAAGTGGGGTCGAAAACTTCGGTGATCGAGATGTCGCCAAGACCCAATGGATCAAGCGCTGCGCGATATTCGGCAACATCCACTGCTTGGGAGGATTCCGTGCGGATCGTCGTGCCGCCCAGAAAATCGATGCCGAAATTCAGCCCCATCGAGAGCCAGACGGCAAGCGACAGGACCATCGCCACCACCGAGGCCCCGAAGGTCAGGCGGGCATATTTGAAGAAATTGATCGTCGTGTTGTCAGGAACCAGCTTCAAGCGCATCTCAGACCTCGATGGATTTTGGACGCGCCCGGTCAAACCAGGTCACGATCAGAAGACGGGTGACGTAAATCGCGGTGAAGACCGAAGTCAAAATCCCGATCCCCAAGGTGATGGAGAACCCGCGCACAGGGCCCGAGCCAAGCACGAAGAGGATCGTCGCGATGATGAAGGTTGTGATATTGGCATCCGTAATCGCCGAGAGCGCACGGGAATAGCCAAGCTCGATCGCGCGGGCGGGGCCGCGGGCGGTCTTGAGTTCCTCGCGGATACGCTCAAACACGAGCACATTGGCATCAACCGCCATACCGATTGTCAGAACGATCCCTGCAATACCGGGCAATGTGAGTGTAGCTCCGATCAGGCTGAGGATGCCGAAGATCAGCGCCACATTGAAGATCAGCGCGATATTGGCGAAGAGGCCGAACAACCCGTAGCTGGCAATCATGAAGACCAGCACAGCCGCAAAAGCGACAACCGCCGCGATGCGACCTGCCTCAATGCTATCGGCGCCCAATTCGGGGCCAATGGTGCGTTCCTCAAGAAAGGTCATTTCGGCGGGCAATGCGCCTGCGCGCAGCAATACCGCAAGCTCGGTTGAGCTTTCGACGGTGAAATTGCCGCTGATCTGGCCAGAGCCGCCTGTGATCGCCTGACGGATCGTGGGGGCCGAGATCACCTCGCCATCCAGCACAATCGCAAACGGCGCGCCGACATTGGCCGAGGTGTATTCACCAAACAGGCGCGCGCCATGGGTGTTGAAGCGGAAGGACACATTGGGCTGGCCGTTTTGCTGGTCAAATCCCGGCTGGCTGTCAACAAGATCATCCCCTGTCACAACGGGGGTTTCCTCGAGGATATAGAAGCTTTGCGGGTCTTCGATATCGGGCAGGATGATCTGGCGCAGCCCTGCGCCCTCGGCACTGTCGCTGCGACCGATCACGGGGTGGAAGGTCAGGCGCGCGGTGGTGCCGATGAGCTCTTTAAGCTCTTGTGCCGAGCCGATGCCAGGCACCTGAATAAGGATGCGATCTGTGCCTTGACGCTGGATCGTCGGCTCACGGGTTCCGGCCTCATCAACGCGGCGGCGCACGATCTCGACGGATTGCTGCATGGTGCGGTCATCGGTAGCTTGCTGCTCGGCCTCCGAGAGCGTCACGATCACGATATCACCCTGCCCCTGCACATCCAGCGTAGAGGAGCCGACCCCTGTCAGGCTGACCACAGGCTCGGCCAGTGTACGCACGGCGGCGACGGCCTCGCCCATGCCCTCCTGCTGGCTGATCTGGACACGCAATTCACCGGCGGGGGCGTCTTGGCGACGGATCGTTCCGACCGTCTCGCGTTCCTCGCGCAGCACATCGCGCACTTCAGGCCAGAGCGCATCCATCCGCGCGGTATAGACATCTTCGACCTCAACCTCGGCCAGCAGATGCGCACCACCCCGCAGATCAAGGCCTAGATTGACAAGGCTCGAGGGCAGGACGGACGGCCAAGCGGCTGCATCCGCATCAAGGGCCGCCGTGCTGGCCCCCGTTGCTTCGATCGCGGCCAGCGCATCATTGTGACGCTCGACCCGTTCATAGAACAGATTGGGCATTGCGAGCGCGACCCCAAGGGCCAGAAGCCCCCAGATCAGCACGCGGTTCCAGAGAGGGATTTGCAGCATAATGCACTCGCGGCCTTATCAGATCAGTTATTGGCGGGTTCGGTCTTGGAAATCACTTGAGTGATCGTCGAGCGCACAACACGTACATTGACGCCCGAAGAAATCTCGACCTCGACCTCAGTTTCATCCTTAACCTTGGTCACTTTGCCCAAAAGGCCGCCCGCAGTCACAACTTGGTCGCCACGACGCAGCGCCTCGACCATGGCCTGATGCTCTTTGGCTTTCTTTTGCTGGGGACGGATCAACAGCAGATACATGATTGCGAAAATCAGGATCAGGGGGAAGATTGATTCGAAGCCTTGCATAGGTTTTCCTCTTTTATGGCGCGCAGCCGAGGGGGCTTCCCTCAGGCCGAAATCGGCGGAACGTTAATTGCGGGTCCCATCGAAGGCAAGCCACGGACCTTACAGCCACAAACCCCGCCCCCAAAAGGTGTTCTGAGGCGATATGGGGCATGGCAGGCGGCTTGTCACCCCAATTCGGGGGCAAATTTTTTCCTCGCCCTTTGTAAGTTGTGCTTTTTTTTGGGGGGGGTGTGGGGGGAGGGCGATGGAATATCCACTTTGGTTCTGTGATCGAATGCTTGCTGGACCTGTCACGGGCATGCTCAAAGCCTCATGTCACACCCAGGTTGCAATTTCCGACCAAGTTCTCGCCAGTAACGGATTACGGCATATGCCTTGTTTGCCATAGTGCAAACTGACGTCCCCCTCGGCTCAATCCTAATTGGTGTGCGGCTCTATTGGGTTTGTGAATCTATTTGCTCGTAAAAGTGACTGAACTCAGAAATCGCCATGCTGGCTGCCTGATCGCCAAATAATTCCTTTAGCCAATCAAAAACCTCAAGGGCGCTCGGCCACGAAGACAGCCACTTAAAGTCATGATAATGCATGAAATATGGTTTAAATTCCGGAATGTAAGCTCTTGCCGAGATTGCATAATTAAATTCATCAGGGCATATGTTGTATTCTAATCCAAATCTCTTCAAGGTCACCGGCAAAGAGATTTGGTCAAGCCACGGTCTTTTTAATGCGACCGGACAATTGAAATCGATTTCGCGCGCGGTATCCAACCATAAATCCCCAAAGCCCTTATCAGGTTTTTTCAAAACGCCATCTTCAAATAGAACAAAACCTGCATTGAAATACGGTACAAATTCCACGCGCTTGCGGCGAGCCATCCTTATGGTTTCACTTGGGAAAGCAAGATCGAAGTGATCATAGACACGTTGCCACCGATCTGTGCCATACCCCCAGGTTGGTGTCCCTTCGGGCGCGACAGAAACAGCATTAGAGCGCTTTATCTGAGTTAGATCCAACTGCTTTGTACAAATTAGGTCGGTATCAAGAAAAGCGGACCATCGGCCTGCTCTATGCAATCGTGCAGCAAGAATCTTGTTGCCGTGAGGGTAAGGTTTTTTCCAAGTTTCCGGAGGGACATCGAACGTTACAAGTTCGATCTCTGCAAGAGAGAGGACTTCTCTTGTAACCGGCGACAGTCGGTCAAGGCTATCGCGGGGTACATATGCATAAATATTGAAACACCCCTCATTGTGTTTGTGCAAACTCGTCGCCAGAAGGATTGCCTGTGCTTCAAGCTTTCCAATGTCCACAATAAAGAATAGGTTGTCCTTGTTCCTATCAGTCATCGAAAGTCTTTCTGGATCATATCGCGAGGCATCAGTTCAAGATAGGATTCAGGCACTGACGCATCGAGCGTGCCGCGTCGAACCAGCTCATCCAAAGCGTAAATACAGACCGAATGGCTTTCGATAACCATCGACGACAAGATCGCGAGCGACAAGACCTTTTCCGTATTCCAATTCGCAATTGTATTGAGATCCCTAATGTAGGTCGCGTCCCCATCGACAAGCTGATCGGCCACTCGTTTATCTCGTATCTTTGCGCTTTGCGAGTTGTGGATAGCCATAGATTTGTTAAAATCGAACTTGTGTAGAACAAACCCATTTTGACGAAGAATACGGTCCACTTCACCAAACATAGGTTCGTTTTCGTAGAGAGAAAGATACCGGACTTCGGTCGTAACAAGAATGCATGAGGCAAGTGTATTGGATGCGCCTTGGAACACCGAATGCTCACCGCCCTGAATATCTATCTTCAAGTAATCACAAGCCTGTACTTCCTCGACATCATCTAGTCTTGAGGTGGACATTTCGACTTCTTCAGAAATATGGGGCCAATGAAACATACCCAAAAGGCGCATATTTATTGCATTTGGCAAGAACTGAGATGTGAGGCCAGGTGAGCGATATATCCGAAGCGTGATGTTCGTTCCGTTGCCAGCGGCTTTTTGAACATACGTCTCGAATTCTTTTCCTTCCGCTTGCAGCTTTTTGAATTGCGCCTGGTTTGGTTCAAAACCATAGACATGGCACAGCTCAGCATCAACTATGGACTGATAGTTGGGGCGATTGATGGGGCTCGCGCCAACGTCAACGACAGACACAGGTGGTGTTAATGACTGCCCATGGCTTTTCATTATTCTTCGAAAGAACTCCATCTTCGCAAAGTTAGACTCGTTTAATGACTGGTCCATTGTCTCAACAAAACCGTTTCGCAGTGTTCCCAGCGGCAGACTTGACTGGTCCAGACAATAGTTGCAAGCGCGATCCAAAAATTCACAACGCAACTATGGTTCAAGAGCAATGAATGAGATCCGCGCGACCCCTGATGCCTTTGACGTTGCGCCGTCCAAAGTTCCGCCTCACGCGCCCACGATCCGCTCCAGCTCTCCTTTAGTCGCAGCACCCAACACACACTTCCCAAACCAGCCCCTGAACCTAACCCCCTTCCCCCGCGTGCTCCAATATTGCATACCGCCCTCATCAAACCACTAAGCCGCAACCCGAGGCCCGACCCATGCATGATATCCGCGCGATCCGTGACACCCCTGATGCCTTTGACGCCGCTCTGGCGCGCCGTGGGCTATCGGCGCAATCGCCCGCGATCCTCGCCCTTGATGAGGCCCGCCGCGCCTGCATCCTTGCCGCCGAAACAGCGCAAGCCGATCGCAACGCCGCCTCCAAGCTTGTGGGCGCCGCCAAAGCCAAGGGGGACGAGGCCGAATTCGAACGGTTGCGCGCCCTCGTGGCCGAAAAGAAAGATGAAATCGCCCGCCTCGAAGAGGACGCCAAGGCCAAGGATGAGGAGTTGCGCAGCCTGCTCGCAGCCCTTCCCAATCTGCCCGCCGCCGATATCCCCGATGGCGCAGATGAAGACGACAATGTCGAGATCGGCCGCTGGGGCACGCCGCGCAGCTTCGATTTCACCCCGAAAGAGCATTACGAGTTGGCAGGCGTTGCCCCCAATATGGATTTTGAGACCGCGGCCAAACTCTCGGGTTCGCGCTTCGTGCTGCTTGGCGGGGCCATCGCCCGTATCCACCGCGCGCTGGCGCAATTCATGCTCGACACCCATGTCGACCAGAACGGGCTGACCGAAATGAACGCCCCCGTTCTTGTGCGCCCCGAAGCGATGCAAGGCACGGGGCAATTGCCGAAATTCGGCGAGGACAGCTATGAAACCACCAATGGCTGGTGGCTGATCCCCACCTCTGAGGTCTCCCTAACCAATATCGTCTCGGGCGAGATCGTCGAGGAACCCTCCCTGCCTTTGCGCTACACCGCCCATTCGCTCTGCTTCCGTTCCGAGGCAGGCTCGGCAGGCCGCGATACCGCAGGCATGTTGCGCCAGCATCAATTCGAAAAAGTCGAGATGGTCTCGGTCACCCACCCGGACACATCCGATGATGAGCAAAAACGCATGCTGCGCTGCGCCGAGGGCATCCTAGAGGCGCTTGGCATTCCCTATCGCACAGTGGTTCTTTGTGCAGGCGATATGGGCTTTGGCGCAGTGCGCACCTTTGATATCGAAGCATGGCTGCCCGGTCAGGACACCTATCGCGAGATCTCTTCGGTCTCCAATTGTGGCGCGTTTCAAGCCCGTCGGATGAATGCCCGCTTCCGCCCCGAGGGCGGCGGCAAGCCTGATTTCGTCCATACGCTGAACGGCTCGGGGCTGGCTGTGGGGCGCTGCCTGATTGCGGTGCTGGAAAACGGCCAACAGGCCGATGGGTCGGTTGACCTACCGCAAGTTCTGCACCCCTATCTGGGCGGCAAAACACAGCTTGACGCGGAGGGCGCCCTTGTCTGATTTCGCAACACCCAAAACCAAAGCGGCCCTCGTTCTTCTGACCAGCATCGCTTTCGCGATCTCACCCGTCTTCACAGCGCCCTTTACTGGCTTTGATCCTGCGTTTTTCACCACCACACTCGAGCGCCCGCCGGTCCAGCCCGCAGGCTACGCGTTCTCGATCTGGGGGCTGATCTATATCTGGCTCATCGCCGCCGCGGTTTTTGGTTGGCTCAAACGCCGCGAGGATGCAGGCTGGGATGCCACGCGCCTGCCGCTTCTGGTCAGCACAGGGATCGGCGCGACATGGATCGCGGTCGCCAATACCTCGCCAATCGCCGCGACCCTGTTGATCTTTGCCATGCTGATCACCGCGCTCATGGCCCTATTCCGCGCGCCGATTTCGGATAAATATTGGCTCCGCGCACCGCTTGGCCTTTATGCAGGCTGGCTCAGCGCGGCCAGCTTCGTGTCGCTGGCAACTATCCTCGCAGGCTATGGCATTTTCTCGCGCGAGGCCGCAGGCTGGCTCGGCCTTCTGGGCGCGCTGGCAGTTGCCGTCACCTTAGCCAATAACCTGCGCGCGCCAGGCTATGGGATCGCCGTGATCTGGGCACTGATCGGGATCATCGTGGCGCAATGGCAAAGCGATACGCTTCTGGCAGGTGCTGCAGCAGGTGGCGTTGTGGCTGTCCTGACCTATACCCTGCGCCCCCGCGCCGCGGCCTGATACAGCTTCTCTATCCCCCAAAATACTCAGGGGTAGGCGGCCCCGCCGCCGCAGGGGCAGCGCCCCTGTTCTGCTTGCCGTATCGCGGACCCTCCGTTAACACCTGTTGCAAGCAGCACAGATAGGAGCAGGCATGCGCATTCTCATCACCAATGACGACGGGATCAATGCACCGGGGCTCAAAGTGCTCGAAGCAATCGCCACTGAGGTCGCAGGCCCCAAGGGCGAAGTCTGGACGGTCGCGCCTGCATTCGAGCAATCGGGCGTTGGCCATTGCATCTCTTATGTGCACCCCACCATGATCGCGGAACTCGGCCCCCGCCGTTTTGCCGCCGAAGGCAGCCCCGCTGATTGCGTGATGGCTGGCCTGCATGATGTCCTCAAAGACAGCCCCCCTGACCTTATTCTTTCGGGCGTCAATAAAGGCAATAACGCCGCCGAAAACGTGCTTTACTCGGGCACGATCGGCGGCGCGATGGAGGCCGCTCTGCAGGGTCTTCCCGCCATTGCCCTGTCGCAATATTTCGGCCCCGATAACGCCCATCTCGATGATCCATTCGACGCCGCCGCAAAACATGGTGCCGAAATCGTACGCGCGCTGGTCGAGCAGGGCCATTGGGATCAAGAGGATTACCGCCTCTTTTACAACGTCAATTTCCCACCCGTGGCAGGTGCGGATGTCAAAGGCCGCCGCGTCACGCCTCAAGGGTTCCGCCGCGGCACGGGCTTCGGCATGGAGCCCCATATCGCCCCCAATGGCCGCCGCTTCCTCTGGATCAAAGGTGGCCCACAAAACATCCCGACCGAGCCTGGCACAGATGCCCATGCAAATCTCGAAGGCTATGTCTCGATCACGCCGATGCGGGCCGACCTTACAGCCCATGACAGCATCTCCGATCTGAAAGCCGCGCTGGAATGAGCCTCGACCCCGAGATGCAGATGCAATTTCTTTATGCCCTGCGCTCGAAAGGGGTAACGAATACCCGTGTCCTTGCCGCCATGGAAAAGGTGGATCGTGGTGCCTTTGTGCGCGGCCATTTCGCCGATCGGGCCTATGATGATATGCCCTTGCCGATTGCATCGGGCCAGACAATCTCACAACCCTCGGTTGTCGGCATGATGACCCAAGCGCTTGACGTGCAACCGCGCGATAAGGTGCTCGAAGTGGGAACAGGGTCGGGCTATCAGGCCGCCGTCCTGTCGCATCTGGCACGCCGCGTCTACACAATCGACAGGCACCGCAATCTCGTCCGCGAAGCGGAACGGCTGGTGCATGAACTTGGGTTGAGCAATGTTACTGTGATGTCGGGCGATGGCTGCTTCGGCATTCCCGAACAAGCTCCATTCGACCGGATCATTGTCACCGCCGCCGCCGAAGACCCGCCCGGACCGCTGATGGCGCAGTTGAAAATCGGCGGCACGATGGTGGTACCTGTCGGCCAGTCAGACTCGGTCCAGAGCCTGATCAAAGTGACCCGCAGCGAAAGCGGATATGACTATGACGAACTCATGCCTGTGCGCTTTGTGCCCCTGATGGAAGGTGTTGCAAGCGAATGAGCGCGCATCTCGCAAGCAGGGCTGGAAAACCCCTCTAATCTTGGTGTATGCTGCAGCTGCAAAGGCACAGGTCGATTTTCGACAAAATAATAATCAGTGCCGTTATTTGAGACACATGAGGATGAGCAGCCCATGACCCGCCGCAACCCGATGCTTCTGCTTGCTATTTGCACGCCCCTTCTCACTGCCTGCATCGGCGCAGGCGGACCGATTGATTTCGATTTCCGCGGCAATGCCATCTCGAATGCGAATGCGCCTGAAACGGCCGCACGCCCCGAACCTGATGCGCAAGGGCTGATCACCTATCCGAATTACCAAGTTGTCGTTGCCCGCAGCGGCGATACGGTCGGCACGGTTGCAACCCGTATCGGGATAGAGGGCGAGGAGCTTGCCCGCTTCAATGGCCGCACCGTCAATGACCCGATGCGCGGCGGTGAAGTGCTGGCCCTGCCCCGTCGTCTGGACCCCGCCGCAGGCACCACCGCAACCACCACCGATATCACCCAGATCGCCACAAGCGCGATTGATGCCGCAGAGGCCAGCGCGCCACCACAGACCATCGAGGTTCAAGATGGCCAAGAGCCCGTGCGCCACCGCGTCACCCGAGGTGAAACCGCCTATTCCGTTGCGCGGCTATATGGCGTCTCGGTGCGCGCCTTGGCCGATTGGAACGGGCTGGGGCCCGATCTGTCGGTGCGCGAAGGCCAATTCCTGATCATCCCGCTGGTCATCGAAGAGGCAAGCACGGCCCCAGATGCCGCCGCCCCTGGCGCCTCGGCGACGCCCGAGCCCCCTTCGGCCGCAACAGCCTTGCCAGAGCCCATTGCCACAGCCGCGGTCCCCGCCGCGACCTCAAATGAGACAACCGCCGCCCCTGCCCCGACACCTGCACCGGCAGCAACCCCATCCGCCTCAAGCAATGGGCAGCTGTTGCGCCCTGTCTCGGGGGATATTCTGCGGCCCTTCTCGGGATCAAATGAAGGCATTGATATCTCGGCGGCCACAGGCACCAATGTCAGCGCCGCCGCTGCGGGCGAGGTCGCGGCCATCACCCGCGATACCGATCAAATCCCGATCCTCGTGCTGCGCCACCCCGACAATATGCTGACGGTCTATGCCAATATCCAGAATATCCGTGTCAGCCGCGGCGACACGATCACCCGCGGCCAGACCGTCGCCGATGTTGGCCCGGGCGATCCGTCCTTCCTGCATTTTGAAGTGCGCCGCGGGTTTGAAGCCGTGGACCCAACCAACCTGTTTGAATAGAGGCGTCACTCCGCAGCTTTGAGCCGCGCCTCGCTTTCCTGTTCAGAATAGAGATAGTCCCGCGTCAACGGCACGGCCGTTTGGTCACGCGCCAATTGGTATTGGAACACGGTCTGCCCCGTATGCCGAAAGGCATATTCCGAGGCCTTCAGGTAATAGCGCCACATGCGGCAGAACCTGTCATCATAAAGGGCGAGAGCGTCACTTTGGCGGGTCATGAAGCGGTCATACCAATGCTTCAAGGTCTCGGCATAATGCAGCCGCCAAATCTCGATATCAGTGGCGCAGAGCCCCTCTTTTTCTACGGCCGCCGACATCTCAGACAAAGCAGGCACATATCCGCCTGGAAAGATATATTTCGTGATCCAAGGACTGGTCGTGCCAGGCGGGCCGCTGCGCCCGATTGTGTGGACAAGCGCTACGCCATTCTCTTTTAAACGCGCGTGGATATGTCTGAAATACTCACGGTAATGCGGGGCGCCCACATGCTCGAACATGCCGACCGAAACGACACGGTCGAATTGGCCCGTGACGGTTCTGTAATCGCGCAATTCAAACCTGACCTTATCGGACAGACCCATATCACGCGCCCGCGCGCTGGCGATCCGATGTTGCTCTGTCGATAGCGTTACACCAAGAACCTCAACCCCGTAATCGCGCGCCAGACTCAGGCTCAGCCCGCCCCAACCGCTGCCGATCTCCAGCACCTTCATTCCCGGCTGCAGAAGCAGTTTTCTGCCGATATGGCGCTTTTTCGCCTCCTGCGCTGCCTCAAGTCCCATATCGGGATGCCGAAAATACGCGCAGGAATATTGGCGGTCCTCATCAAGGAAAAGATCATAGAGCCGTGCATCAAGATCATAGTGATGGGCCACATTCGATCTTGCGCGCGAGATTGGGTTCCACTGATCAAACACACGCCTGAACCTGCGCCCTCTTAAGATCGCATTGCGCCACCACAGCCCTCTTGAGCGTGCGATATTGACCGCAACCAAAGCCATGAAACCATCAATATCATCGTCAACAATCTCCAAGGCACCGTCCATATAGGCCTCACCCAGAGCCAAATCCGTGCGCAAAACCAGGTTTTTCGGAAGATCCTCAGCCTGCAAACGGATCTGGACGGGCGCGTCGCCCTCGCCGTAAAGCCTTGCCTGCCCGTCGGGATAGACAACCCGCAAAGCGCCTTCAGTAATGAAGCTGCGAAACATCGCATCAAGGATCAGGGTCCACATGCCATACCTCATTGCTTGAGACAAAACGTGCCGGTTCCTGTCGGGCAGATTACTTCAAATTGCCAAAAAACTCAAAATACGGGAAAGCGTGGGCCCGCCTCAAGCTGCCACAGGCAGCCCTCACCGCGCCCATTTGCCTTCGGCGAGAGTATTTTGGGGATGAAGAATAGAGCGACGCGCTTTTAGCAAAAAATTCACCAAATTGCGCTGAACTCCGAGGGCGGTACAGGCGGGAGCGCCGATGACCGTGGATGGAGAAGGCCTCTGCCCCTCGGATTGTCCCGGGCAGAGGCTGGACCTTTCCGGCTTCTCTATCCCAAAAATACTCATCAACACCTGCCAAGCAGCGCTGTGGGTGGTCTTTTGGCGATTATCTCCCGCTCATCCCCTTGCGCCCCCACGCCCCATGTCTATAACGCATTCAATTTGCGCGCGAGGACATCTCTGCGCGCCCCAATTGCTGCCGCACCCGGGGGTCGAAATGCCAAAAAGAACCGATATCCAATCCATCATGATCATCGGAGCGGGGCCTATCGTTATCGGTCAGGCCTGCGAGTTCGATTATTCTGGCGCACAGGCCTGTAAGGCACTGCGCGAAGAAGGCTACCGTGTCATCCTCGTGAACTCGAACCCCGCGACAATCATGACCGATCCCGGCCTTGCCGATGCCACCTATATCGAGCCGATCACCCCTGAGGTCGTGGCCAAGATCATCGAGAAAGAACGCCCTGATGCGCTTTTGCCGACAATGGGCGGGCAGACGGGTCTTAATACCTCACTCGCACTTGAGGAAATGGGTGTGCTGAAGAAATTCGGCGTTGAGATGATCGGCGCAAAGCGCGATGCGATCGAGATGGCCGAGGATCGCAAGCTCTTCCGTGAAGCAATGGACCGGATCGGGCTGGAAAACCCCAAAGCGACCATCGTGACATCGCCCAAGCTCGAGAACGGCAAATACGACATCAAGGCCGGTATCGCCGAGGCATTGGACGCGCTGGAAGATATCGGTCTGCCCGCGATCATCCGTCCTGCCTTCACGCTTGGCGGCACCGGTGGTGGCGTGGCCTATAACCGCGACGACTATGAGCATTTCTGCCGCTCGGGCCTTGAGGCCTCGCCCATGTCGCAAATCCTGATCGATGAAAGCCTGCTTGGCTGGAAGGAATTCGAGATGGAGGTTGTCCGCGACAAGGCGGATAACGCGATCATCGTATGTGCGATTGAGAATGTGGACCCGATGGGGGTGCATACGGGCGACTCGATCACCGTGGCCCCTGCGCTGACGCTGACGGATAAAGAATACCAGATCATGCGCAATGGCTCGATCGCTGTTTTACGCGAGATTGGCGTCGAAACGGGCGGCTCCAATGTGCAATGGGCGATCAACCCTGCCGATGGCCGAATGGTCGTGATCGAGATGAACCCTAGGGTCTCCCGCTCCTCAGCGCTGGCCTCGAAAGCGACGGGTTTCCCGATCGCCAAGATCGCCGCGAAACTGGCCGTGGGCTATACGCTGGACGAGTTGGACAATGACATCACCAAGGTCACGCCTGCCAGCTTTGAGCCGACTATCGATTATGTCGTCACCAAAATTCCGCGCTTTGCTTTTGAGAAATTCCCTGGCTCCAAGCCGGAACTGACCACCGCCATGAAATCGGTGGGTGAGGCCATGGCCATCGGTCGGACCTTCCACGAATCGATGCAAAAAGCGCTGGCCTCGATGGAAACAGGGCTGACCGGTTTTGACGAGATCACCATTCCGGGTGCGCCTGAAAAGGCCGCCATCACCAAAGCCCTGAGCCAGCAGACACCAGACCGCATCCGCGTGATCGCGCAGGCCATGCGCCACGGTTTATCTGATGAAGATATTGCAGCCGTCACCAAATTCGACCCGTGGTTCCTTGCCCGCATCCGCGAGATCATCGAGACCGAAGAAGTCATCCGTGAAGCGGGGCTGCCAACCGATGAAGATGAGCTGCGCAAGCTGAAGATGATGGGCTTCTCAGATGCCCGCCTTGCCGCACTTACGGGCCGAAGCGAGGCCAGCATTCGCGCGGCCCGCGTGGCCCAAGGCGTGACAGCCGTTTTCAAGCGGATCGATACCTGCGCGGCGGAATTCGAAGCGCAAACGCCTTATATGTATTCAACCTATGAAGCCCCCGTGATGGGCGAGGTGGAATGCGAAGCGCGCCCCTCGGATGCCAAGAAGGTCGTCATTCTGGGTGGTGGTCCGAACCGTATCGGCCAAGGTATCGAATTTGATTATTGCTGCTGTCATGCCTGTTTCGCCCTGACCGATCAGGGCTATGAAACCATCATGATCAACTGCAACCCCGAGACTGTCTCGACCGATTATGACACCTCGGACCGCCTCTATTTCGAGCCGCTGACCTATGAGCATGTCATGGAGATTTTGCGCGCCGAGCAAGAGGCAGGCACATTGCATGGTGTGATCGTGCAATTCGGCGGGCAAACCCCGCTGAAACTGGCCAATGCGCTGCATGATGCAGGCATTCCGATCCTTGGCACCACGCCCGATGCCATCGATCTGGCCGAAGATCGTGAGCGCTTTCAGCAATTGGTCCAGCGGCTTGGCCTGAAACAGCCAGAAAACGCGATTGCCCATTCCGATACCGAAGCCAAAGCCGCCGCCGAGGCGCTTGGCTACCCGCTGGTGATCCGCCCCTCCTATGTTCTGGGGGGCCGTGCCATGGAGATCGTGCGCGATACAGCGCAACTCAATCGCTATATCGCCGAGGCTGTTGTGGTCTCTGGCGACAGCCCTGTTCTGCTCGACAGCTATCTCGATGGCGCGGTCGAAGTGGATGTCGATGCGCTTTGCGATGGCGAAGCGGTCCATGTCGCGGGCATCATGCAGCATATCGAAGAGGCGGGCGTGCATTCGGGCGATAGCGCCTGTTCGCTGCCACCCCATACCCTTTCGACCGAGACGCAGAACCGCATCATCGAGCAGACCGAGGCTTTGGCGAAAGCGCTGAATGTTGTCGGCCTGATGAATATCCAATTCGCCGTCAAAGGAGAGGATATCTACCTGATCGAGGTCAACCCGCGTGCTTCGCGCACCGTGCCTTTCGTGGCCAAGGCCACCGATAGTGCCATCGCCTCGATTGCCGCGCGTTTGATGGCGGGCGAAAAGCTTTCGGCTTTCCCCTTGGCCAAGCCGCATAAACAGGTTGATGATGACACCATCATTCCGATGGGGGATCCGCTATCGCTGGCTGATTTCCGCACCCCTTGGTTCAGCGTGAAAGAGGCCGTCTTGCCCTTCGCCCGCTTCCCCGGTGTCGATACCCTCTTGGGGCCAGAAATGCGCTCGACAGGCGAGGTTATGGGATGGGATCGCACCTTCCCGCGCGCCTTCCTGAAAGCGCAGCTTGGCGCAGGCACGCAATTGCCTGATAGCGGCACGGTATTCCTGTCGATCAAGGATGCGGACAAGACGGATCAACTGGTCGAGACTGCCCAGACCCTGACCGAGCTTGGCCTGACCATTCTTGCCACCTCCGGCACCGCGAAATTCCTTGAGGGCCACGGGATCGCATCGGATGTGGTGAATAAGGCCTATGAAGGCGGGCGCACCATTGTTGATATCATGAAGGATGGCATGGTCAGCCTTGTGCTGAACACCACCGAAGGCGCACAGGCTGTTGAGGATAGCCGTTCCATGCGCTCGGTCGCACTTTATGACAAAATCCCCTATTTCACCACGCTGGCTGCCAGCCATGCAGCCGCTTTGGCGATGAAAGCCTCCCGCGAGGGGGAATTGGGTGTGCGCTCGCTTCAGGGCTAAGACTTGATCAAGCAAACCACCTTGGGCCGTTACGGCGGCCCTTAGGTGTTTCGGAGCGAATGACGGATGGCTTTGGGTTCTTCGCTTTAAACGCGAAGCTTCAGGTTTCCGCCTCGAGGTGGAGCTTGATTTCCACCAGCACCTTTTGCAGCTCGACCGTTTCATGCAACAGCCGCTTGGCCTCATTATTCGAGATTTTGGCATCCTGAATGGCTTGGTGATATTCCGCCATCAATAGGGCAAAGCGCTGGCTCAACTCTACCACATGGCTGTTCACCCCACCGACGCTGCGCGGGCCTTGCGTGGGTTTGTCATGGCTCAGCGATATCCCGTTCAGCTCGG
Organism: Rhodophyticola sp. SM2404; assembly: GCF_053570515.1. Taxonomy (NCBI): domain Bacteria; kingdom Pseudomonadati; phylum Pseudomonadota; class Alphaproteobacteria; order Rhodobacterales; family Roseobacteraceae; genus Rhodophyticola; species Rhodophyticola sp. SM2404. Next base: position 402,684 of record NZ_JBSEDL010000001.1, on the reverse strand, counting down.
CCATTGCGCTGGTGACATGCGGATAGCTGGCAACCGCTTCCAGTTGAACGGCCGTATCAATTGGCATGAAACGGTTAACATGCTCGGATGCGTCAGAATAATACCGCCCCAAAGTCGCCTTGGACTTCCCCGTGACCTCGCAGGCCGTGGCATAGCCCACATCCTTGATCAGCGCCTCGGAATGTTTCTTCAGGTAATTTGTCACTCTATCGGTCATCTGATCTCTCCTGCATCCGACATGTAGCAGAACCTTTTTTGCCCATGCAGGTCAATGAAGCGCGGATAGATGCTTGCGAAACTGCCTTGGCTTGAGGCAAATGCAAAACATGGCAAAACTATACTTCAACTACTCGACCATGAATGCGGGCAAATCGACCCTGCTGCTTCAGGCATCCTATAACTATATCGAGCGCGGGATGCAGACCTATCTGTTGACCGCCAATTTTGATGATCGTGCAGGAACGGGCAGCATTGGAAGCCGCATTGGCATCAAGGCCGAGGCCGATACCTATACCCAAAGCGATGATCTTTTTGCCAAGATCAAAGCCCGTTTGGAGCAAGGCCCTTGTGCCTGTGTCTTGGTGGATGAAGCCCAATGGATGACCAAGGATCAGGTCTGGCAACTGGCCCGCGCCGTGGATGATCTGAACACGCCTGTGATGTGCTATGGCCTCCGCGTTGATTTTCAGGGAGAGCTGTTTCCAGGCTCTGCGGCATTGCTGGCGCTGGCCGATGAAATGCGTGAAGTGCGCACTATTTGCCATTGCGGCAAGAAGGCCACCATGGTGATCCGCACCGATGAGCATGGCAATGCCGTCACGCAAGGGGCGCAGATCGAAGTGGGGGGCAATGACCGCTATGTATCGCTCTGCCGCACCCACTGGCGCGAAGCCACAGGCGACCGCTAGGGCGCACGCCAGCTCTCCCCCTGCATTGAACAGAAAAAACCGCGCCCAGTTCACACGGGGTTGGGCAATTCCTGTCCCTCTTCAAAGGCGATGATATTGGCCAGCGCCAAGCGCCCCATATCCTCACGCACCTCTAAGGCGGCTGTGCCCAGATGCGGCAGGAGGGTGACATTTTCCATTCGGGTCAAAGCCTCAGGAAGCGCGGGCTCGAATTCATAAACATCAAGGCCAGCGCCACCGATCTGCCCTGCCTCCAAGGCGGCAACAAGGGCCTGTTCATCCACCACATCCCCGCGTGAGATATTAACCATGATCGCATGGGGCTGCATCGCGGCCAAAGCATCCTTGCTGAATAAATGATGGGTCTCAGCCCCGCCAGGTGTCGCCAGCACAACCACATCCGCCGCGCCGATCGCATCCAGAAGCTGCATCTGCTCGGCGGGAAACTCCATATCCTTGGCCGAGCGGTTGGCATAAACAATGCGGCAGCCAAAGCCGAAATGGCAGCGCCGCGCGATGGCCTGACCGATGCGGCCCATTCCGATCACACAAACCGTCTTGCCGCTGAGATGCAGGCCAAGCATCTGGGTCGGGTGCCAGCCCTCCCATTTGCCAGCCCGCACCATCCGCTCGCCCTCGCCAGCGCGGCGCGCGGTCATCAAGATCAGGGTCATAGCGATGTCAGCCGTGGCATCTGTCACAGCACCGGGCGTATTGGTTACGGCAACCCCGGCTTCGCGGGCGGCATCCACATCGATATGGTTATACCCGACCCCGAAATTCGCCAGCAGCTTGCAGCGTGGGTTTGGCGCGGCCTCAAAAGCGGTGGCGCGAAAGGCATCGCCCAAGGTCGGCAGGACCACGTCATAATCACGCAAACCCGCAACCGCTTCGTCATGATCCATAGGTTGGGTTGTTGAACGGGTCGTCACCTCGAACCGTGCTTCCGCCTTGGCCATCACGCTGTCAGGCAAGCGGCGGGAAATCAGCAATTTCATATCAGGCCATCCTTGCGCCATCGGGAACGGGTGTATCGGGCGCGATCAAAACAACCGCTCCCTTTTCATCGTGCAGTCCAAGCACCAAGGCCTCGGACATGAAAGGCCCGATCTGGCGGGGCGGGAAATTCACCACCCCCATCACCTGCCTGCCAATCAAATCCTCTGGGGTATAATGCGCCGTGATCTGGGCCGAGCTTTTCTTGACCCCGATCTCACCACCGTAATCAACCCAAAGCTTGATCGCTGGCTTGCGCGCCTCAGGGAAGGTTTCGGCGTGGGTCACTGTGCCCACACGGATATCGACCTTCATGAAGTCATCAAAGGAAATCATCGCTCAGCCTTTCAATTCACGAGACCGGTTGGCCGCCGCCCCGACAGTGCGACGGATCAAAGGGGCAAGCCCGCTGTCCTTATCCATCAAGACCTCAAGCCCCGCCTGCGTCGTGCCATTGGGCGAGGTGACATTGATGCGCAATTGCTCGGGCGTCTCGGGCGCATCTTCGGCCAAGGCGCCAGCCCCCGCGACGGTGGCTTTGGCCAATTGCATCGCCATATCCGCAGGCAAGCCTTCGGCGCGGGCGGCGGCGGCAAGCGCGTCAATCATATAAAAGATATAGGCAGGGCCGGAGCCAGACACGCCTGTAACCGCATCAATCTGGTCTTCATTGTCCAGTTGCACCACCTGACCGACCGCCTCCAGCAGGGAGGAGGCCAGTTCCAGATCAGAGGTGCTGGCCGCCACATTCCCGACAATCGCCGTGATCCCTTTGCCAACAGCCGCGGGCGTATTCGGCATGGAGCGGACCACGCGGCTATCCGCGCCAAGATGGTCTTCGAAAAAGGAAATCGGCGTGCCCGCCGCGACCGAGATAATCAGGCTTCCACCGCCGCCAAAACGGGCGATCTGGGGCAAAGCCTCGATCATCATTTGCGGCTTTACGGCCACCACGACCACGGCTGCATCATCAGGCGGGGCTTGGTTGATCTGCACGCCCTGTGCCAGCAGCCAATGCGATGGATAGGGGTCAATCACATGGACCGAGCTTGGCGCAAGACCCCGCCCCAACCAGCCCTGCAACATGGCCGATCCCATCTTGCCGCAGCCCAACATCACCAGACCGCGGCGTTTCACGTCGTCGAAATTCATCCTGCCTCCCGAGGGTTAACTCGGGCTCAGGTTAGGCGCGACCGTAGGTCTCTGCAATGGCGACCTGCATCGCTTGCTGCGGCGTCTCGTTGCCCCAGCATGCCAATTGGAAGGCAGGATAATAGCGCTCGGCGGCGAATACGGCTGTCTCGACCATGCATCCGATCTGCTCGGGGCTTGCCAATTGATCGCCCGCAAGGACCAGACCGTAACGATAGACCATCAAGCGCTGTTCGAGCCAATAGCTGAAAGCCCCCGCCCAACATTTGTCATTGGTCAGGTTCAGCACCTCATAGAGCTTTGGCAGGCTATCCTCGGGTGGCTCCATGTCGAAGGTGCAAATCATGCGCAGCGTTTCGTCATAGGAAGACCAAGCCAATGTGATGGAATAGGTGCGCCACTGACCTTCAATCGCCATGGCGATCTGGTCATCAGCGACACGATCAAAATCCCATTCATGGCGCGTGGCCAGATTTTCTACGATATCAATGGGATGGAGATCATCGACGTCAAGATATTCTTCGGATAGCGACATTGCCCAGGCCTCTTTGTTGGCAGCCGTGCGGGGCCTCGGTTATCGCTCCAAGACGCCCACCAATGGCTGGGTGCATCTACCATGGGTCGCCGGAACAGCCCGACCCCATACCAAATATGGTGATGCGACTTGAGCCACCTGTAAAGCGATATTTTGATGACGGCACTGCAAATCGTGTTTGAGGCGGTATCTGTCCACAAGATTTTGGGTGCTGTGCATTATTCTGCGGCGCTGTGAAAACTTATCCCCAAGCGCATAGGATTGTCGCCAAAGGATGGGTCGGCAGATCTGGACTGCAGAAACGAAAACGGGCGCCAAAGCGCCCGCCTATCCTCCGCTAAGGCGAAGATTATTTTTTAGGCTTGGTTTCCAGCGCGTCTAGACGGGCCTTCAAAGCCTCATTCTCTTCGCGGGCTTTTTGCGCCATGGCGCGCACTGCGTCGAATTCATCGCGGGTGACGAAATCACGATCGGCCAGCCAGCGATCCATCATGGATTTCATCGCGTTTTCGGCTTCATCCTTGGCACCTTGCGCCACGCCCATGGCGTTGGTCATCAATTGACCGATATCTTCCATGATTTTATTGCGGGTCTGCATCATGTGCTCCTCTTTTGCTGACCCTTATATGGGGTAGCTTTGCGCCTGCATCAAGGTTGACATCGCCGCATCCCCCAATCATCCAAGCGGTAAATCTTCATTCGGAGCGCCCATGAACACCGCGATCCCCTTTCCCGACCTCTCGCCCGAGATTTTCGCGATCTCGATAGGCGGGTTCGAGTTTGCGCTGCGGTGGTATGCGCTGGCCTATATTGCAGGCCTGCTGCTGGCATGGTGGCTGGTGGTCAGGCTGATGGCGCGGGCCGATCTGTGGCGCAACACCACCCCGCCCATGACCAAGGAACAGGTCGAGTCGCTTCTGACTTGGATGATCCTTGGGGTGATCTTGGGGGGGCGGCTTGGCTTTGTGCTGTTTTATCAGCCCGCCTATTACCTGCAAAACCCAATCGATATCCTGAAGGTCTGGCAAGGCGGCATGGCCTTTCACGGCGGCCTATTGGGCGTTGTCGTCGCGGGATACGGCTTTGCGCGGCTCAATAATATCCCCGCGCTCAGCCTTGGGGATGCCGTGGCCATGTCAGCCGCACCGGGGCTGTTTTTTGGCCGTATCGCCAATTTCATCAATGCCGAATTATGGGGCCGCCCCACGGATATGCCATGGGGTGTGATCTTCCCCGGAGAGGCCGCCCAAACCTGCCCCGGCCCTGAGGGCTTGATCGAGCGGGCTTGGCAAACGCTCTGCGCACGTCACCCGTCACAACTCTATGAGGCCGCCCTTGAGGGTCTGATCCTTTTTGCGATTCTGCTTTGGCTGGTCTATCGCCGTGGTTGGCTGAAAATTCCGGGCCAGACCATAGGGCTGTTCTTTGCAGGCTATGGGCTGTCGCGGTTCATCGTCGAATATTTCCGCCAACCCGATCTGCAATTCTTTGAAAACCATCCCCGCGGCTATGCAATCTGGATGAGTGACACAGTTGGATTGACCATGGGGCAAATTCTGTCGCTGCCGATGCTGCTGCTGGGGATTGCGCTGATTATCTATGTCAGACGGGCGGCGCGATGACGGCGCTTAAGGAGTCCTTGCTGCGGCGGATCGAACAGTCTGGCCCGCTGAATGTCGCTGAATATATGGCCGAGTGCCTGCTGCATCCGAAGCATGGCTATTACACAACGCAAAGCTCGGTCGGGGCTGAGGGCGATTTCATCACTGCGCCCGAGATTTCCCAGATGTTTGGCGAGGTGATCGGGCTGTGGTTGGCGCAAGTCTGGCTGGACCAAGGCGCGCCCAAGCCCTTTTATCTAGCCGAGCTTGGCCCGGGTCGTGGCACCTTGATGGCGGATATTTTGCGCGCTACGGCAGCTGTACAGGGCTTCCATGATGCGATGCAGCTTCATTTGGTAGAGGCCTCACCAATTTTGCAAAAGGCCCAAAGTGACGCTTTGCAGGGGCATGACATCACCCATCACCTATCCGTCGCCGATTTGCCCGAAGGCCCGCTGTTCCTTGTCGCTAACGAGTTCTTCGATGCCCTGCCCATTCGGCAATTCCAGCGCAGCGGGAACGCATGGCGCGAGCGTCTGATTGGCGCGAAAGACGGGGCGCTGCATTGGGGCCTTGGCCCTGAAGGCGCCATCCCGCCCCTACAGCACCGCCTTGCCGACACGGAAGAGGGGCAGATCATCGAGCTCAACCCCGCCTCCGAGGCGATCGCAGAAGATATCGGGCGCAGGATTGCCGACCATGGTGGCGCGGGTTTGATCATCGATTATGGAGATGCGCTGAGCCGCGAAAACACCTTTCAGGCTGTTAAAACCCATGCCTATACCAACCCGCTGGAAGAGCCGGGTCTTGTTGATCTGACCGCCCATGTAGCCTTCGGGCCTTTGGCACAGGCCGCACAGCCCGCGCGGGCCTCGAAGCTCACAGCGCAGGGCGTGTTTCTGGAACGTCTCGGCATCACGCAACGCGCGCAAACGCTGGCCGCGGCCCTAAGCGGCGAGGCCCTGAATACCCATATCGCCGCACATAGGCGGTTGACCCATCCCGAAGAAATGGGGAACCTGTTTAAAGTGCTCGCCCTGACGCCAGCCTCCGCTCCCCTGCCCCCTGCCCTAGACGTGTAGCGAGACCATGTGCCCACACTCTCTCAAACTGGAAATGATATCCTCGCCTTTGCTTGAGGGAACGCATCACGGTTTTTTCACCCGTCGCGGTGGCGCATCATCAGGCATATTTGAAGGGTTGAATTGCGGGCCAGGCTCTTCTGATCAGGCAGGGATTGTGGAGACCAACAGGCAGCGCGTGGCCGATGCGATGGAGGTGCCGATTGAGCAGCTCTTTACCATCCACCAGACCCATTCCGCCGATGTGGTTGTGGCCGACACGGAGCAGCCCGCCACCAAACCGAAGGCAGACGGCCTTGTCACTGCCACCCCCGGCACAGCGATTGCGATTTTGACCGCCGATTGCCAGCCCGTCCTTTTTGCCGATACGAAAGCCCGCGTCATCGGAGCAGCCCATGCAGGCTGGCGCGGTGCACTGGATGGCGTCTTGGACCAAACCATCGAACAGATGATCGCGCTTGGCGCGACGCGCGAGAATATTCACGCCGCAATCGGCCCCTCGATCAGCCAAGCCGCCTATGAAGTCGGTGAGGAGTTTTTCGAACGCTTCTATGATGATGACCCTGACAATGCGCGCTTCTTTGCAAATGGCAAAGAGGCGGGGAAATATATGTTCGATCTTCCAGCCTATGGTTTGATGCGCCTGCGCGCCGCAGGCATCGGAGATGCGGAATGGACGCGGCACTGCACCTATTCCGATGATACCCGCTTCTTTTCGTTCCGCCGCTCCGTGCATCGCAAGGAAGCGGATTACGGTCGTCTGATCTCGGCGATTCGACTCTAGGGGTGGCCAGATTCGGGCAAAGATGCCCAACTTGGCGACGTCCCGCGAAAGATTGCGGCACCTTGGCGGCAGGCCGCGCCACGGGCTTGCCCCAATCGCATCACGCCGACCTCGAAATGTTTCATAAAATACCCGTAAAATAAGGCGGAATGATCGCCACAGAAATGCCCCAAGTATTTACCGAATATTATGATCTTGGTCGCAAGACTGCCTGAAAGCTGAAGCAAATTGTCTGCAAGTCAGAAACAAAAGACCGAATGGTCGCTCAGCAGTTGAATAGGAACAAGACAATGAAAACACGTCGTTGGATGCAGGCAGTTTTGGAAGAATCCAAGAAGGACCAAATCGAGATGCCGTGGGCCCGTGAGCTTCGCGCAAAACGCCGCGAAGAGGCCGCGTTGGAAGAATTTCAACAAGCCAGCTAATTTAGAACAAGCGAATGCTTGCGAAGGGGCGGCCAGAATGGCCGCCTTCTTTCATTTAAACGACAGAGATTTTGCGCCTAGGTTGCTGCGCGGCTCAAGCGCTCTTCCATGACATCAAAGGGCACGCCCGGTTCATCCTTGGCACCACGGATCACCAAAGATGTGCGCACACTGGCCACATTCGGGGCCGAGGTCAGATGTTCGGTCAGAAAGCTTTGGAAGGTCGATAAATCAGGCGCCACGCATTTGAGGATGAAATCGATCTCCCCGTTGAGCATGTGACATTCCCGAACAAAGGGCCATGACCCGCAACGCTCCTCGAACGCGACAAGATCGGCCTCGGCTTGGCTATGAAGCCCGACCATGGCGAAAACCTGCACTTCGAATCCCAATTGGCGCGCATCGACCTCGGCGTGATAGCCCTTGATATACCCAGCCTCTTCCAAGGTGCGCACACGGCGCAAGCAAGGTGGCGCAGAGATGCCAACCCGTTTGGCAAGTTCCACATTGGTCATGCGCCCGTCATCCTGAAGCTCGGCCAGAATCTTGCGGTCAATCGGGTCGAGTTTGCTCGTTGACATATTGGTCGCTCTCCAAGGGTTTTCAGAAATAATCAACACGTGCGTCCGTTGCGCAACTTTATTTCACAACTGCGCAATATATGGAATAGGAACCCTGCGAATGCAAGGCTCTCGCAGGGCTTTCCACTCGGAGGACAGGTGGCTATATCCGAGGAAAGCCCATAGTTACGCCGCGCGGGTCATGGGGCCTGCGCAAGATGCAAGGAACACTGCCATGTCCGAGACCCGACATACCCGCCTTTTGATCATCGGCTCCGGCCCTGCTGGTTATACGGCCGCTGTTTACGCCAGCCGCGCGATGTTGGAGCCGATCCTTGTGCAAGGCATCCAGCCAGGCGGTCAGCTGACCATCACGACCGATGTTGAAAACTGGCCAGGTGATGCAAGCGTTATGGGCCCCGATCTTATGGTGCGCATGGAAAGCCATGCCCGCGAAATGGGCACCGAGATCATCTCGGACCATATCACAAGCCTTGACCTTCAGAACCGCCCCTTCACCGCAAAAGGCGATACAGGCACGACCTATACCGCCGATGCGATTGTTCTTTGCACGGGCGCACAGGCCAAATGGCTTGGCCTTCCTTCTGAGGAACATTTCAAAGGCTTTGGCGTCTCGGCCTGCGCCACCTGCGACGGTTTTTTCTATCGTGGACAAGAGGTTGTCGTGATCGGCGGCGGCAACACCGCCGTAGAAGAGGCGCTGTTTCTGACGAATTTCGCCTCCAAGGTCACGCTTGTGCATCGCCGCGACAGCCTGCGCGCCGAAAAAATCATGCAAGAGCGTCTCTTTAAGAACCCGAAGGTGGAAATCCTGTGGGATCACTCCATCGATGAGGTGGTCGGCGGCGACAACCCGCGCGGCGTTGAAGCGGTGCGTGCCAAACATGTCGAAACAGGCGCGATCACCGAGATTCCCTGCAAAGGCTTCTTTGTGGCAATCGGCCATGCCCCTGCGAGCGAGTTGATCAAAGACCAGCTCGAGCTGCAGAATGGCGGCTATGTGAAGGTGGAACCAGGCACCACACGCACCTCAATCAAGGGTGTGTTTGCGGCAGGCGATCTGACCGATGATGTCTACCGCCAAGCGGTCACCAGCGCGGGAATGGGCTGCATGGCTGCCCTTGATGCCGAAAAATACCTCGCCGAGCTTGATGGCGACGCCTAAGGGCTAACCCGATGTTCCAAGGCGTGACACATCCTGCGAACTTGCGTTCGCGGGATGGGGTAAATTTGGAACGCTTCCTCTCAATTCCCTAAAAGCAACACGCCCAAGCTTGAATCTGGCCTTATTGAGACGTTAGAGAGCGCGTGGTGTCGCCCGTTTGCGCGCCAATTTGCCCTTAATTGATACTGATTTGGATATACGCCTCATGGCCATGCCGCACCACGCCCCGATCCCCGAACTCTATGTCTCCTATGACAGCGCGCAGAAGCTGAAACTCGAAGCGGCCGAGCTGCCTTCTTGGGATCTGACCCCGCGCCAGATCTGTGATTTGGAACTGCTGATGAATGGCGGGTTCAACCCGCTCAAAGGGTTCCTCGGGCAGGAAGATTACGACAGCGTTGTCGAGACGATGCGTCTGGCGGATGGCACGCTTTGGCCCATGCCCATCACCCTCGATGTATCCGAGAGTTTCGCCGACACGATCGAAACGGGCAAAGATATCGCCCTGCGCGACCAAGAAGGCGTTATCCTCGCGATCCTGTCGATCTCGGATAAATGGGTTCCCAATAAAGCACGCGAGGCCGAGAAGGTTTTCGGGGCCGATGACATCGCCCATCCTGCGGTGAACTACCTGCACCATGTCGCGGGGCCTGTTTATCTGGGCGGTGCGATTACGGGCATCCAGCCCCCCACCCATTATGATTTCCGCGCCCGCCGCGACACGCCCAATGAACTGCGCGCCTATTTCCGCAAGCTCGGCTGGCGCCGCATCGTTGCCTTCCAGACCCGCAACCCCTTGCACCGCGCGCATCAGGAACTGACCTTCCGCGCCGCGAAAGAGGCGCAGGCCAACCTGCTGATCAACCCCGTTGTCGGCATGACAAAACCGGGCGATGTGGATCATTTCACGCGCGTGCGTTGCTATGAGGCCGTTCTGGATAAATACCCTGCCGCAACCACCACGATGAGCCTGCTCAACCTTGCTATGCGCATGGCTGGCCCGCGTGAGGCCGTCTGGCACGGGCTGATCCGCAAAAACCATGGCTGCTCGCATTTCATCGTGGGCCGCGACCATGCGGGCCCAGGAAAGAACTCCAAGGGCGAGGATTTCTACGGCCCCTATGACGCGCAAGTTCTGTTCAAGGAACATGAAGAAGAAATCGGCCTCGAAATGGTTGATTTCAAGCATATGGTCTATGTGCAGGAACGCGCGCAATATTACCCCGCAAACGAGGTTCCCGAGGGCACAACCGTTCTCGATATCTCGGGCACTGAGCTGCGCCGCCGTCTGGCTGAAGGCTTGGAGATCCCTGAATGGTTCAGCTTTCCCGAGGTTGTCTCGGAGTTGCGCCGCACGCGCCCCGCGCGGTCCAAACAGGGCTTCACCGTATTTTTTACAGGGCTGTCAGGCTCGGGCAAATCGACCATCGCCAATGCGATCATGGTCAAATTGATGGAAATGGGCGGCCGCCCTGTGACGCTTCTCGATGGCGATGTGGTGCGCAAGCATCTGTCATCCGAGCTTGGCTTCTCCAAGGAACACCGCGATATCAACATTCGCCGGATCGGCTATGTCGCCTCCGAGATCACCAAGAATGGCGGCATCGCAATCTGTGCGCCGATCGCGCCTTATACGGCCACCCGCCGTTCGGTGCGCGAAATGGTCGAGGATTTCGGCGCCTTTGTAGAAATTCATGTCGCAACCAGCCTTGAGGAATGCGAACGCCGCGACCGTAAAGGCCTCTACAAGCTGGCCCGTGAAGGTAAGATCAAGGAATTCACAGGCATCTCGGACCCATATGAAGAACCCGAAACGCCTGAGCTGAGGCTTGATACCGTAGGCTCCGAGGTGGATTACTGCGCACAGCAGGTTCTGCTGAAACTTGAAAGCATGGGTCTGATCACCGGCAATTAAGGGCGATCAACCTTCAACCATTCAAAGGCGGAACCTTGATACTGGGTTTCGCCTTTTTTATTGGGTTTCTGCTGGAAGCTCGGCTGGCGCTTCGGTTGGCACATCGGGGGCCTGCTGAGGGGTCACAGGCTCAGGCACAGCCTCCGGTGCGGGCGCATCCTCGCTTGCGGAATTCAGCCTGCCATCTTCCCATTCACCTTCGGCAACCTCACCTGTGGCATAGCGCATTGTGCCATCGCCCTGCCGCCGCCCGTTGACAAAATTGCCCTCATAGACATCACCGCTGGAATAGGTCGCGATGCCCGCGCCATTCATTTCGCCATCCTGCCATTCGCCTTCATAGCGGAAGCCATCGGCCATCACCAAAACGCCTTGCCCGCTGCGCTGACCTTCCTCGAAACCGCCCTCATAGGAGGTTCCATCGGCATATGTCGCAATGCCCTGCCCATGGCGGAGCCCGTCTTCCCAAGCCCCTTCATAGCGATACTCGAACTGGGGCTCAGCGCCTGCGCTATCGGTGTCGGATACCTCGCGCGGCAATGTCATGACGCCTTGGCCATGCTGGACCGCGTTGAGGAACTGCCCCTCATAAATCAGCCCATTGGTATAGCTTGCAATCCCAAAGCCTTGGATCACACCATCGGCCCAATCGCCCTCATAGGTGGAGCCGTCAGGATAGGTGATTTTGCCTGTGCCATGCGCCACATCATTGCGGAACTGGCCTTCATAAATTGATCCGTCAGGATAGGTCACCAGACCCTGCCCTTCGATGCGGCCATCGGTCCATTCCCCGACATAGCTATAGCCCTCGGAGCCTGTGAAACTGCCTTGACCATGGCGCCTATCCTCGAGGAATTCACCCTCATAGACATCGCCATTGCTGTAGCGCACGACGCCTTGCCCTTGGCGCTGTCCATTGACCAACTCGCCTTCATAGCTGTCGCCATTGGTTTGCGTCAAAAGACCGGTGCCATTGATCTGGCCCTCGGCCCATTGGCCGTCATAGACCATACCATCCGCCATCTCGAGGCGTCCCTGCCCCGCGCGCTGGCCCGCAACAAAGCTGCCCTCATAAATCGCGCCGTCAGGATAGGTGATGCGGCCCTGACCCTCTTTCAAACCGTTGACCCAAGCTCCCTCATAGCGGTAGCCGTCGGGGTTCATCATGGTGCCTTGCCCGTGATGCAGCGAATTGAGGAATTCGCCCTCATAGCTCACGCCATTGCTGTAATAGGCGATGCCCGATCCATTGATCCGCCCGCCAACCCATTCACCCTCATAGCTGGAGCCATCCGCAAAGGAGATCGCGCCAAACCCTTCGGGCTGGCCCGCAACAAAGCTTCCCTCATAGACCGAGCCATCAGGGAATACCGCGCGCCCTTGGCCGCGAATTTCACCATCGACCCATTCGCCCGTGTATTCATAGCCATTGGGCAAACGATAGGTGCCAGTGCCATGCTGGATACCATTGCGGAATTCACCTTCATAAATGCCGCCATTGTCATATTGCTGCACATCGACGCGCGTTGCGTCTTCTTGTGCGTGAAGGGGCAAGGCAAAAAATGCAGCCACAAGCCCCAGACGAGCCCCTTGCCAAATTGTGCCGCGATTGCGTTCTTGCACGTGATCCTCCGTCATGGGGTCAAAATTCCATTGAACCAAATCTAAGTGACCCATAGACCACCCGCAATGGCTTTTGACCACAGCGTCTTGGCCTTGGGCCATGATCTGCTAAGAAGCGACTGACCCAATCGAAAGGCAGCCCCATAAATGGCCGACCGCTTCCGCCTGAGCCTTGCGCAATTGAACGCAACCGTCGGAGACCTTGCAGGCAATGCTGCAAAGGCCAAAGCGGCATGGGAAACAGCCCGTGATGCAGGTGCTGATTTCATCGCCCTGCCCGAGATGTTCCTGACGGGGTATCAGTTGCAAGACCTTGTGCGCAAACCCGCTTTCGCCGCCGATGCTCACCGCATTTTGGACGAATTGGCCGCCGAATGCGCCGATGGCCCCGCCCTTGGCATTGGCGCGCCGATGCTTGGCGGCGACAAGCCTTTCAACGCCTATTACATCCTTGAGGGCGGCAAGATCACGGCAGAGATGCTCAAGCATCACTTGCCGAATTCCTCCGTTTTCGATGAAAAGCGCTATTATCACGCGGGCAATGTCTCGGGGCCTGTGCGGATCGGGCCAATGCGGGTCGGCATCCCGATTTGTGAGGATGCTTGGCATGAGGATGTCTGCGAAACGCTGATGGAATCGGGTGCCGAGATTTTGGTTGTGCCCAATGGCTCGCCCTATCACCGCAATAAATTCGGGCTGCGCCAATCGCTGATGGTCTCCCGCGTGATCGAAACTGGCTTGCCGCTGGTCTATCTCAACCTGCTTGGCGGGCAGGATGATCAGGTGTTTGATGGCGCAAGCTTCGTACTGAACCCGCATGGTGTTTTGACCCACCAGATGCCCGCCTTTACCGAGGCGATCACCCATGTCGATTTCGAGCGTGGCGATGCGGGCTGGCAGGCCATCGAGGGCGAAAAGGCCCATCTGCCAGATGAATGGGAGGCCGATTACCACACGATGGTCTTGGCCCTGCGCGACTACATGCGCAAAACAGGCTTTGGCAAAGTGCTGCTTGGCCTGTCAGGCGGGATCGATTCCGCCATTGTCGCCGCCATCGCGGCGGATGCGCTCGGGCCCGAGAATGTGCGCTGTGTGATGCTGCCCTCGCGCTATACCTCGCAAACCTCGCTGGATGATGCAGCCGATGTTGCACATAGGCTTGGCACGCGGCTCGATACCGTTTCGATCACAGGCCCGCATGAGGCCGTTTCTGATGCGCTTGCGCCGCTTTTTGAAGGCACCAAACCAGATGTAACCGAAGAGAATATCCAGTCACGGCTGCGCGGCGTAACGCTGATGGCCTTGTCGAATAAATTCGGGGAAATGCTGCTGACCACAGGCAATAAATCCGAGGTCGCAGTGGGCTATGCTACGATCTATGGCGATATGGCGGGCGGCTATAACCCCATCAAAGACCTCTATAAAACCCGCGTTTTCGAGACCTGCCGCTGGCGCAATGCAAACCATCGTCCATGGATGATGGCCCCCGCAGGCGAGGTTATCCCCCCGCGCGTGATCGACAAGCCCCCCACCGCGGAACTGCGCGACAACCAGAAAGACGAAGACAGCCTGCCGCCTTATGAAGATCTCGACGTGATGCTGGACATGCTGATCGACAAGGACGCGTCAGTCGCGGATGTCGTGGCCATGGGCTATGATCGCGACACCGTGAAAAAGATCGAACACTTGATCTACATCTCGGAATACAAGCGCTTCCAATCTGCCCCGGGCGCACGCCTGACCGAACGCGCCTTCTGGTTGGATCGGCGCTATCCCATCGCCAATCGCTGGCGTGACCCAAGCCACGACTGATCCAGTGACCAGCCCGCTGCCTCCCCTCACGATCACTTGTGCACAGGTGCTGCGCCCTGACGGGTTGAGCGATACGCCATTGTCGCTGGCAGGTGGTGTGATTGTGGCCAAGACGGGCCGCGAGATTGATTTGTCGGGCTATCTCGTCCTGCCCGGAATTGTGGATGCCCATGGCGACGGGTTTGAACGCCATCTTGCCCCGCGCCGTGGGGCTTTGGGCAGCCCCGAGGCGGGATTGCAGGCCGCCGATGCGGAATTGGCGGCCAACGGGATCACCACCGCCGTGTTGGCGCAATTCTTCTCATGGGAAGGGGGCATGCGCGGCCCCGATTTCGCGGAACGCATGGCCGAGGCTTGGCTTGCCATGCGCGCCGACAGCCAGACGGATATGCAGCTGCAATTGCGGCTCGAAATCAATCTGCTGGATGAATATGACCGTGCACTGGCCTTGATTGACCATGCAGGGATCAAATTCGTCGTCTTCAATGACCACCTGCCCCATAGGGCTTTGGCCGCAGGAAAGCGGCCCCCACGGCTGACGGGGCAAGCGCTTAAATCAGGCCGCTCGCCTGAGGCGCATCTGGCGCTTTTGCAGGGGCTTCATGCAAGGCGAGACGAGGTTCCAGACGCGCTGGAGAAGCTCGCTCAGAAACTGACCGCGCGGGGCATACGGCTTGGCAGCCATGATGATCACTTCCCCGAAGATCATCTGCGCATGGCCCGTATCGGCGCTGTCATAAGCGAATTCCCCGAAACCGAGGCCGCCGCGAAAACCGCCTTTGAGGCAGGCCATCCCGTGATCATGGGCGCGCCCAATCTGGTGCGCGGTGGATCAC
Source organism: Rhodophyticola sp. SM2404 (assembly GCF_053570515.1). Taxonomy (NCBI): domain Bacteria; kingdom Pseudomonadati; phylum Pseudomonadota; class Alphaproteobacteria; order Rhodobacterales; family Roseobacteraceae; genus Rhodophyticola; species Rhodophyticola sp. SM2404. Next base: position 387,269 of record NZ_JBSEDL010000001.1, on the reverse strand, counting down.
ATGATGGCAGGGTGTCTGCCGCCCAAATCATCGAGCGCGGCTATGTCACGGCGCTCGCCTCGGATTACCACTACCCCGCGCCGCGCCAAGCCGCTTGGAAACTGGTGCAGGGCGGTATGCCCTTGCAGCAGGCTTGGGCCTTGGTCTCCTCAGGGCCTGCCGAACTGCTGGGGCTGCCCGATCGCGGCCATATAACCGTAGGTCTGCGCGCCGATCTGACGATCTTGGAGGCCGAGACCAAACGTGTTGCCGCCACCATCACGGGCGGGCGGTTGGCCTATCTCTCAGGCGATATCGCGCAGAGGTTTCTTTCGTGATGCGCCTCGCTTTGCTGACCGCGCTGACCATGCTGGCCTTTGCCGCCAATTCCATCCTCAATCGCGCAGCCATGGGCGCGGGCCATATCGAGGCAAGTGATTTCGCGCTGATCCGCGTGATCGCGGGCGCAGTGACGCTGGTGGCCCTCGCCATTCTCGGCAAGCGCCAGCTCGCGCTGCTGTTGCCATCGCGCCTATGGGGGGCGGTGACGCTCAGCCTCTATCTCATCGGGTTTTCCGTGGCCTATCTCAGCCTCGATGCGGGTCTTGGCGCTTTGATCCTGTTTGGCGGGGTGCAGGTGACCATGTTTGTAGGCGCGGCCCTTGCGGGTGATGCCTTGCCCGCCCGCAGATGGATCGGATCAGGCTTGGCTTTTGCTGGTTTGGTCTGGTTGCTCTGGCCTACAGGCGCGGTTGCCGTACCTGTGGCGGCGGGGCTTGCCATGTGCATCGCAGCGCTTGGCTGGGGGCTGTATTCCTTGGCAGGGCGGGGCAGCAAAGACCCATTGGCCGATACGGCGGCGAATTTTCTGCTGGCCGTGCCGCTTTGCGGCCTTGCCGTTGTACTGACACCCGAAGCCGCACAAGACACTCCGATCACACAAACGGGGCTGACCCTTGCGATCACCTCTGGCGCTGTGACATCAGGGCTTGGCTATGCCCTCTGGTATCAACTGCTGCCGAAACTTGAGGCCTCGGTCGCGGGTTTGGTGCAATTGTCTGTCCCCGTGATTGCCATTTTGGGCGGGATCATTTTGCTGAGCGAACCCCCCAGCCTTCGGTTGATCGGTGCGGGCATTTTGGTGCTTGGCGGGATTGCCTATGGATTGGGCGCGCTTCAGCGCAGGATCGGCTCAAGCGGGTCATAAAATATCCCCCCATCCCAAGCGATCTCGGCCAAACTGTCGGGTTTGACACGCAGGCCCGCAAGCTCTTCGCGCGTGACCAAGCGCCGCTCGGTCACAACCCCTTCGGGATCGGTCCAAGGGGCTGCGGGATCACCCGAGATCAAGCTGACACGGAAATACACATCGACCTGATGGAAACTGCCATTCGGGTCATGAAACTCGTTCACAAGGCAGGGCTCTCCCACCGAAATGACAAGCCCCGTTTCTTCATGAAACTCTCTGATCAGGTTGTCAGGCAGGGAACTACCCGCCTCAACACCGCCGCCCGGCGCGCAGAGCAGGTCGCTTTTGCCATCAGGCCATGCATTGACCAGTAGCAAACGGTTTTCGATCAGAAGAAGGCCTCGGACAGCCAAACGGGGACGCGCGCGGATCATGGAGCAACACTGGCCCGCAGGGTGACGTAGCGCAAGGCTGACCTCCCACCTTCTCGAAAGTTTCATACTTAACCCCTAGATAGAGGGTATGAACCGCTTCACCACCGTTTTGACCCTCGGCCTGATAGGTCTCGGCGCGCCCGCCTCGGCAGAATGCGTGATCTTGCTGCATGGCTTGGCCCGCAGCGAAGTCTCACTGACGATCATCGAAGAAACACTCGAAAACGAGGGGTATCAGGTTCTCAACCAAGGTTACCCGTCCACATCAGCCCCGATCAGCACGCTTGCGCCAGAAACGATCGACCCTGCCATCGCACAATGCGGCGATGAGCCGATCCATTTTGTCACCCATTCCATGGGCGGCATCTTGGCCCGCTATTATTTCGCGGAACATGAGATCGCGAATCTAGGCCGTGTGGTGATGCTGGCCCCGCCAAATCGCGGATCGGAACTGGTGGATGTCTTGGGGCATCTACAGGCCTTTGAATGGATCAATGGCCCCGCAGGCATGCAGCTTGGAACCGAAGATGGCTCCCTCCCGAACCGGCTGCCGCCCGTTGATTTCGATCTTGGCGTGATCGCAGGAGATCGTTCTTTGAACCCTGTCTATTCCGCACTGATTGAGGGGCCAGATGATGGCAAAGTGGCCGTGCAAAGCACAAGCGTGGCGGGCATGGCCGACCATATCACGCTGCCCGTGACCCATACTTTCATGATGAACAACCCCGTCGTCATCGCCGAGGTCGTGGCCTTCCTTGAGGCAGGCGCGTTCAACCATGACATGAACTTCTTTGAGGCTGTGGGCGATCTCGTCGAGAAGCGGCGCAACTCACCCTAATCGTTGGGTCCCGTTACTCGGTTGATATGGGCCATCTTACGACCGGGCCGTGTCTCGGCCTTGCCGTAAAGATGCACCTGCACGCCTCTCTCGCCTGCAAGCTCGGCCACCCGCTCCACATCATCCCCGATGAGGTTCTCCATCACCACATTCGCATGCCGCGAGCCGTCGCCCAAAGGCCAACCGGCAATGGCGCGAATATGCTGCTCGAACTGGTCAACGGCGCAGCCCGCCTGTGTCCAATGGCCTGAATTATGCACTCGAGGCGCGATCTCGTTTACGATCAACCCCTCTCGGGTCACAAACAGTTCCACCCCCATGACACCGACATAATCAAGCGCATTCAGAATGCGCGAAGCGATCAATACCGCATCTGTGACCAGCGATGAGGGCATCGCGGCGGGTACGGTGGTGGTGGATAAAATGCCATCGACATGGACATTCTCACCCGGATCAAAGGCCGCCATCGAGCCGTCTTGCCCACGGGCTGCAATGACCGAAATCTCCTTGGAAAACTCGACAAACCCTTCCGCAATCGCAGGCGCGCCTTTGAGGCTCTCAAACGCAGCGCTTGCCTCAGATGGCGCCATCACACGGGCTTGTCCCTTACCGTCATAACCGAAACGGCGGGTTTTCAAGATGGCGGGAACAGCCGTGCTGGCCAAAGCCGCGTCCAGCCCTTCGGCCCCGTCAATTGCTGCAAATGCTGCCGTTTTCAGCCCCAACCCCGCCAGAAAGCTCTTTTCCAGCAAGCGATCCTGACTGGTTTCAAGCGCGCGTTGATCAGGGAAAAGCGGGCAGGTTTGCGACAGGATTTCCAGCGCGGGCGCGGGAATATTCTCGAACTCAAAGGTGATCAGATCGCAGCTTTGCGCAAAACGCTTCAACGCCTCCAGATCATCATAGCCCGCGGTTGTCACTGCATGGGCAACATCGCCTGCGGGCGGGTTTGGGGCAGGCTCGAAAATATGGGTCTTATAGCCCAAACGCGCCGCCGCCATCGATAGCATCCGGCCCAATTGGCCGCCGCCCAAAATCCCGATAACCGACCCTGCCGCAAGACGCTCACTCATCAACGGGTTCCTCAGGGATCGAGGCCGACAAATCAGCGCGCCATTGATCAAGCCTTGCGGCCAATTCCTCATCCTGCGTGGCCAAGATGCCAGCCGCCATCAGGCCCGCATTTGCAGCCCCCGCCGCCCCGATTGCCATGGTGGCCACAGGAAATCCGCGTGGCATCTGCAAAATGGAATAAAGCGAATCGACCCCCGACAGCGCCTTGGTCTGAACCGGAACGCCAATCACAGGCACCCGCGTTTTCGAGGCCATCATGCCTGGCAAATGCGCGGCTCCACCTGCGCCTGCGATGATCACTTTCAACCCTCTGGAGACAGCGCTTTTGCCATACTCCCACAGCCTGTCAGGCGTGCGATGCGCCGATACGATCTTCGTTTCATAGGGCACGCCAAGCGCATCCAGCATTTCGGCTGCTTCACGCATTGTGGGCCAATCAGACTGGCTGCCCATAATGATCCCGACCTGAATTTCTGCCATATCCCGCGCCCCTTTGCGCCCATCAAAAGAAGCGCGCACTATAGCCACGCGATCAAGTTACGCAATGATATCAGGCGTCAGTTCATCTTCGATTTTGGCGATGCTGTCTTTGAGGAAGAGTTTTTGCTTTTTCAACCGCCGCAAAGTCAGAGGATCGGGCCGCGTAACCTGCTCCAAAGCGAGGATCGCGTCGTCAAGATCGCGATGCTCACGGCGCAGCACCTCCAACTTGATGCGCAGCACCTCCTCATGGGACATTTCGGTCGGGGCGTTCATCAAATAATCCGTGCCTTGTTCTGGCCTGCTCAAGCAACGAGTCGGCCCGCAGAGTGAGAGGATACCCCCAAAACCATCGCTGGCAAAGGTTAAGCAACCCTTGCAAGGACAAATTCACCACCCCATATTCCTTTACAGACGGGCTGCCAATCATGGGGCCCAAAACGCGCAGATCGCTTTGCTGTAAAGGATGTGCTTATGACGAAACTGACACTTGCCTCGCATCCCTTCCTGTTGGGATTCGACCAGCTTGAACGGCTGGTGGAGCGCACGGCCAAATCCGGCAATGAGGGCTACCCGCCCTATAATATCGAACAATATGGCGAAAACGCCTATCGCATCACCTTGGCCGTTGCAGGCTTCCGCGAGGATGACCTCTCGATCACGGTTGAGGACCGCCAATTGGTGATCCGCGGCCGCCAATCCGATGAGGATAGCAACCGCGTCTTCCTGCATCGTGGCATCGCAGGGCGCCAGTTCCAGCGCAGTTTCGTGCTGGCCGATGGTGTCGAAGTTGCGGGCGCCACAACCGAACATGGCTTGCTGCATATCGATCTCACACGCGCCGTGCCCGAAACCGTGGTGCGCACCATCGAGATCAAATCCCAGAAAGCCGATGCAAAACAAATGAAAACCGGAGGTAAGACAAATGCATGAACCCCATAACGTGATCGCACAAGATGGCAGCAAGATTGTCTATATCCGCGAAGTCGCCGCCGCTGACCTTCCCGACAATATTCGCGAACAAGCCGGTGACGTCGAAAGGCTCTATGCGATTGGCAATGAAAAGGGTGAACAACTGGCCTTGGTCATTAACCGCGACCTCGCATTCGATGTCGCCCGTCAACATGACATGGAGCCTGTGAGCGTGCACTGACCTACTCCCAATCTCAAAACTACCCTAAGGCCCTCGCATCGCGGGGGCTTTTTCATGCCGAGAGGGCACCCACATCAAAAGCGATAAGAAGCGTGGCGCGCCCTGCCCATCTTTGCTTCAAAAATACTTAAATGAAAAAAGGCCCCACATTTGCGGGGCCTTTCCAAACTCGGGGCAGGTGATGCCCTTTCGCAAAAGCGAAAGGATTACATCATGCCGCCCATGCCGCCCATGCCGCCCATATCGGGCATGCCGCCGGCAGCTGCGCCGCCGTCTTTGGATGGCTTATCCGCAACCATGGCTTCTGTTGTGATCAACAGGGCCGCAACCGATGCTGCATCTTCCAGAGCAGTGCGCACAACTTTTGCAGGGTCAATCACGCCGAATTTGAACATGTCACCATATTCTTCGGTCTGCGCGTTGAAGCCGAAAGTCTTATCGCTCGACTCGCGGATTTTGCCGGCAACAACTGCACCGTCAACGCCTGCATTCTCGGCGATCTGACGCAGTGGTGCTTCCAGCGCGCGACGCACGATGGAGATACCTGCATTCTGGTCAGCATTCTCAGCTGTCACACCTTCAAGCGCCTTGGCACCTTGGATCAGAGCAACACCACCACCAACAACGATGCCTTCTTGAACGGCAGCACGTGTGGCGTTCAATGCGTCATCAACGCGGTCTTTGCGCTCTTTCACTTCGATTTCGCTCATGCCGCCAACTTTGATGACCGCAACGCCGCCTGCCAGTTTGGCAACACGCTCTTGCAGCTTCTCTTTGTCATAGTCGGAAGATGTTTCTTCGATCTGCTGACGGATCTGGCCAACACGGGCTTCGATCTCGGCTTTGTCGCCTGCGCCGTCGATGATTGTGGTGTCATCTTTCTTGATGAGCACTTTCTTCGCGGAACCCAGCATATCGAGCGTAACGCTCTCAAGCTTCATGCCCAGATCTTCCGAGATCACCTGACCGCCTGTCAGGATAGCGATATCCTGCAACATGGCCTTACGGCGATCGCCAAAGCCGGGTGCTTTTACGGCGGAGATTTTCAGGCCGCCACGCAGCTTGTTGACCACGAGGGTCGCAAGCGCTTCGCCTTCAACATCTTCAGCAATGATCAAAAGCGGCTTTTGCGACTGGATCACGCTCTCGAGAAGCGGAACCATTGGCTGCAGCGAAGACAGCTTTTTCTCGTGCAACAGGATGAGGCAGTCATCAAGATCTGCGATCATCTTGTCAGGGTTGGTCACGAAATAGGGGCTGAGATAGCCACGGTCGAACTGCATGCCTTCGACAACATCAACCTCGGTCTCGAGGCCTTTGTTTTCTTCGACAGTGATAACACCGTCATTGCCGACTTTCTGCATCGCGTCCGCAATCATGCGACCGATCTGCGCTTCGCCATTGGCCGAGATAGTGCCGACCTGAGCAACTTCATCGGAATCAGCAACCGCACGGGCCGAGGCCTTGATGCTTTCGATGACGGTTGCAACCGCAGTGTCGATACCGCGCTTGAGGTCCATCGGGTTCATGCCAGCAGCAACCGACTTCATGCCTTCTTTAACGATGGCTTGCGCAAGTACAGTTGCAGTGGTTGTGCCGTCGCCGGCTTCGTCATTGGTGCGGCTGGCGACTTCTTTCACCATCTGCGCGCCCATATTCTCGAACTTGTCTTCCAGTTCGATTTCCTTGGCAACCGATACACCATCCTTGGTGATGCGCGGTGCGCCGAAGGATTTGTCGAGAACAACATTGCGGCCTTTTGGGCCGAGGGTAACTTTCACCGCGTCAGCGAGAATATTTACACCTTTGAGCATGCGATTGCGTGCGTCGGTGCCGAACTTTACGTCCTTAGCAGCCATGTTTGGCTCCTCCTTGGAATGGGTTTGTATTTAGGAAACCGGATCGGCTCAGGCGATGAGGCCGAGGATGTCCGATTCCTTCATGATCAACAGCTCTTCGCCATCAACGGTGACTTCTGTGCCGGACCATTTGCCGAACAGAACACGGTCGCCCGCTTTAACAGCCATCGGGATCAGCTCACCCGAATCTTTGCGAGCACCTTCGCCACAAGCGATGACTTCGCCTTCAGCTGGTTTTTCTTTCGCGCTTTCAGGGATGATAAGACCACCTTTGGTCTTCTCGTCGCTCTCAACGCGGCGCACAAGAACGCGGTCATGCAGCGGTGTGAATGCCATTTGTCGAACACTCCTTAGGTTCGTGATTACTCTCCCGTTAGCACTCACCGTCTGCGAGTGCCAACAGTCGGGAGATAGGGAGGGGAGCCGACCCTGTCAACGCTTCACCAATAAAAAAAATCGCACCGATTTCCGCCCTTAATTCTTCTTGCGACATTGCAACGCCACAAGGCCCTCGTGACATTGTACCGCCCCGCGCCTATAAGGCGGCAAAACTCCAAATCGACAAACGGATTACCCATATGACCACTCTCGTTTTTGGCCACAAATCGCCTGATACGGATTCCACCGGCTCGCCCATCATCTGGGCGTGGTATCTCAATGAAATTCAGGATGTGAAGGCACAGGCCCGTCTGCTGGGTGAACCCAATACCGAAGCCGCTTTTGTGTTGAAGCGCTGGAACCTCGACAAGCCCGAGATCATCTCGGAGGTGGCCGCCGATACACCCGTTGTGATCGTGGACACGAACAACCCCGCCGAATTGCCTGACGCGATCAATGCCACCGATATCCGCCAAATCATCGACCACCACAAGCTGGTCGGCGGGTTGGAAACGAAAGGCCCCATCGATATCCGGATCGAACCTTTGGCCTGCACCGCCACGATCATGTATAAAATGATCGGAAAGGACATGGCCCAAGCCCCGACAGCCATCAAAGGTGCGATGCTGTCCTGCATCTTGTCGGACACGCTGGAATTCCGCTCGCCCACCACTACACAGGAAGACCGCGCCATCGCAGAAGCACTGGCAAAGGATCTGGAGATCGATATCCCCTCCTATGCGGCTGAGATGTTCGCGGCGAAATCCGATGTCTCGACCTTCTCGGATGCGGAATTGCTGCGCATGGATTCCAAAACCTTCGAGGTCAGCGGCAAGACCTTCCGCGTCTCGGTTCTGGAAACCACATCGCCCGACACCATTCTGGCGCGCAAGGACAGCCTGATGGAAACGATGACCGCTGTCGCAACCGAAGACGGTGCCGATCAGGTGCTGCTCTTCGTGGTGGATATCCTGAACGAGCAAAGCACGCTGTTGGTGCCCAATGATCTGGTCAAGCAAGTGGCCGAGAAAAGCTTTGCCACGCTTGTCGGCGATGGAGATACCGTGGTTCTTCCCGGTGTGGTCAGCCGTAAGAAACAGATCATTCCAAACCTGACACTTTAATATAATTAATATAAGGGGCGGCCAGAACGGGCCGCCCTTTTTTCTATCTTACCCCTTCCCTTTCGGCGGCCCCTTAGCCCGCCCGTCCAGACCCATATTGCAGGATCCCAATGAGCCAGATCATCGAGCACCTCTCCGATATCTCTGACCGCTATGACGCGCTGTTTTGTGACCTCTGGGGCTGCGTCCATAACGGGATCGCACCCTTCGCCGAAGCGATCAGCGCCTTGCAAGCCTTCCGCGCCAAGGGCGGCACCGTCTTGCTGCTGACCAATGCGCCGCGCACACGGGCTTCGGTGCAGCGGCAGCTGGAACGGATGGCGCTGCCTGATGATACTTGGGATGTGATCGCAACCTCGGGCGATAGCGCGCGGGCTGCCATGCTGCGCGGCGCTGTAGGTGAAAAGGTCTATTTCATCGGCGAAGATCGCGACCAAAGCTTTTTCGACCCGATGGAGCTGATCGACAATCCTTTGACGATAACACAAGTCCCGTTGGAAGAGGCCGAGGGCATCGTGTGCACAGGCCCATTCGACGCCCTTGCCGACCCCACCGTGTTGCGCCCCGAATTGCTTTTGGCCAAAACCAAGGGCCTGAAATTCCTCTGCGCCAACCCCGATATCGTGGTAGACCGTGGCGAAAGCCGTGAATGGTGCGCTGGTGCATTGGCGGCCCTTTACACCGAAATGGGGGGCGAAAGCCTCTATTTCGGCAAGCCGCATCCCCCCATCTATGACCTTGCGCGCAACCGATTGCGCCAGATCGGCAAGGATATCCCCGATGAGCGTATCCTTGCGGTCGGCGATGGCATCTTCACAGATGTCACAGGCGGGATGGGCGAGAATATCGACACATTGTTCATCACAGGTGGCTTGGCAAAAGAGGAAACCGGTACCGAGCGCCAGCCCGTGCCAGAGAAACTTGATACAATGCTGGCCAAGGCGCAGGCCAACCCAACCTATTCCATCGGCTATCTACGATAAATCTGTGCGCAACATAGTTGCAGCTATATCGCCTTAAATTGAATTTTTATTACTCAGCGGATTGCCGTGACCCCTTCCTTGCGCTATTCAAAGCGCATTGAAGCTGGGGAATCTATTTGATGTTGGACACAACACATAACCTGCCGCGCGGCACGATCTGCATCGAAGATATCGAGATCGGCATGATGCGCCATCTGACCAAGACGGTCACAGATCGTGATATTGAGCTTTTTGCCGAAGTCTCGACCGACAGAAACCCTGTTCATCTTGATGATGATTACGCCCAAGATACCATTTTCGAGGGCCGGATTGCCCATGGCATGCTGACCGCAGGGCTGATCTCGGCTGTGATCGGGGAACAGCTTCCCGGACATGGCACCGTCTATATGGGTCAAACCCTGAAGTTCATGGCCCCCGTTCGCCCCGGTGATCAAGTGCGGGTCGAGGTTGAGGTAACGGCTGTTGATTACACCAAGCGCCGCGTCACGCTGGACACCCGCTGTCTGGTCGATGGCAAACCCGTCCTCAAAGGCGAAGCGGTGGTTTTGGCCCCGTCCCGCAAGTTCGACTAAGCGCCTTCTTGCACCTTGCATCGCGCGCGTTTAAGCCCGTTTTATGCGCATCGTACGTGACCACCAATATGTAAACCCGGATGACCGAGGGGCCTCGGTTGCCATCGGCAATTTCGACGGCGTTCATCTGGGCCACCAACATGTGATCGAACTTGCCCGCCGCGATGACGCGCCGCTTGGTGTGCTGACCTTCGAACCCCATCCGCGCGAATTCTTTGCCCGCGACGCAAGCCCCTTTCGCCTGATGAATGCCGATGCCAAGGCCAATCGCCTTGAGAAGCTCGGCGTTGATATCTTGTATGAATTGCCCTTCAACCGCGCCCTGTCGGAATTGGAGGCCGAGGCTTTCGCCCGCGATATCCTGAGCGAGGGTCTGGGCCTGACCCATGTCGTGGTTGGCGCGGATTTCTGTTTTGGCAAAGGCCGTATTGGAACCGCCAAAGGCTTGGTCGAATTCGGCAAACGTTTCGGCTTTGATGTCACGATCGCCGAATTGCTTGCAGGCCAAAGTGGCGCTGTGTCTTCAACCGCGATCCGTACCGCACTGAGCGAGGGCCTCCCGCGCGATGCCGCGAAAATGCTGGGGCATTGGCACCGCATTGAGGGGCCAGTGATCCATGGTGAGAAGCGCGGGCGACAATTGGGCTACCCCACAGCGAATATGTCCCTTGAGGGGCTGCATGTGCCGCGTTTGGGGGTCTATGCCGTGTTGGTGGATGTGCTCGATGGCCCGCATGCTGGCAGCTATAACGGCGTGGCCAGCCTTGGCGTGCGACCCATGTTCAACGGGGAAGAGCCCAATCTGGAAACCTTCCTCTTTGATTTTACGGGTGATCTCTACGGGGCAGAAATGTCTGTTGCGCTGATTGATTTCCTCAGGCCCGAAGCGAAATTCGACGGTTTGGACGCCCTGATCGCACAGATGGATAATGACAGCGCACAAGCCCGCGCACTTCTGGCGGCCCTATGAGAAAGCGGTTTTGGGAAACTGTCCCCATGGCCAAAATGACAGCGCAGGAATGGGAAGCGCTGTGCGATGGCTGCGGGAAATGCTGCCTCAACAAGCTTGAAGATGAAGACACGGGCGAAGTGGCCCTGACCCGCGTGGCTTGCCGCCTGCTCGATGATCAAAGCTGCCGCTGCGGGCAATATGACATCCGCAAGAGCCTTGTGCCCGAATGTATCCAACTGACCCCCAAGACGATGGGGGATGTCGCCTATTTCATGCCCGAAACCTGCGCCTATCGCTTGCTGCATGAAGGCAAACCCTTGCAAGAGTGGCACCCTTTGGTGTCGGGTGATCCCGAGACGGTCCACACGGCAGGCGTTTCAATGCGCGGCATGACGGTGCCTGAATTCGAAATTCCCGAAGAGGACTGGGAAGACTATATCATCGAGGAACCCGGAACATGATCTTTGCCTCCGACAATACTGGCCCCGCCCATCCCAAGGTGATGGAGGCCGTAATGCGCGCCAATGAGGGCTATGCCATGCCCTATGGCAATGACCCGATCATGCCCGATGTCACCGCAAAACTGCGCAGCCTGTTTGAAGCGCCCGAGGCCAGCGTGCATCTGGTCTCGACCGGGACGGCCGCGAATTCGCTGGCGCTGGCCTGTATGGCCAATCCATGGGACGCGATATTCTGTCACCGTGTGGCGCATGTGGAAATGGATGAATGCGGCGCGCCCGAGTTCTATTCCAACGGGGCCAAGCTGACGCTGGTCGATGGCCATGATGCCAAGATGACGCCCGAGGGCTTGCGCGCGGCCATCCTGCAAACGGGCGATAAAGGTGTTCACGGCGTCCAGCGTGGCCCTGTGACGATCACCAATATCACCGAAGTGGGCACCGCCTATAGCTTGGCCGAGATCAAGGCCCTGACAGATGTCGCCAAGGAATTCGGCCTCAAGACCCATCTCGATGGGGCGCGTTTTGCCAATGCCTGTGCCGCGCTTGGCTGCACGCCCGCCGAGATGACCTGGAAAGCAGGCATTGATGCGGTCAGCTTTGGCGGCACCAAGAACGGCTGCATGGCCGTGGAGGCAGTGATCTTCTTTGACCCCGCCCAGTCATGGGAGATGGAGTTGCGCCGCAAACGCGGGGCGCATCTTTGGTCGAAGCATAAATACATGTCGGCGCAAATGGATGCCTATGTCACCGACGGGCTGTGGCTGGAATTGGCGCAGGACGCAAACGCCCATTGCGCCACGCTGGCCGAAGCAATCCGCGCCCTTCCAGGTGCAAAGCTGGCCTATGAGCCTGCGGGGAACATGATTTTTGCAGAACTTCCCCGCGCCGCGCATCGCCGCGCGATGGAGGCAGGGGCGCAATATTACCTCTTCCCCTTCTCAGCCACGCTCGAAGGACCGGATGATGAGCCAATCCTGTGCCGCTTGGTGACCGATTGGTCATGCAGCAAGGACAACGTCGATCAGATCACAGCGCTCTGGCGCGGCTGAGCGGCCCGCGGGCGGGCTTACGTTTTTTCAGATCAAAGCTTTCCAGCAAGATACAGATCGAGGTCTTCGATCCTGTCTTGGCCCCAGAAATGCGCGGTATTATCGACCACATAGAAAGGCGCGCCGAAGACGCCTGAATTCACCGCATCTTCGAGATTGCGGCCATATTCTTCGGCGCTGGCCAACATATCGCGATCGGCCAAAGCGGGATCAAAGCCTGCTTCTTCCAAACAGGCGCGGATCACCTCATCTTGCGAGATATCCTTTTCATCGGCCCAAACAGATCGGGTCAGCGCATGCACCAAAACACCCAAATCACCCCCGCCCGCCTTCTGCGCCGAGATGATCGCAAAAGAGGATGGCGCGGGGTTGGCGGGCCAAAACATCGGTTTTTCGTTCAGGGCAAACCCTGTTTTCTTCGCGCTGCGCACAAGGTCCTGTAGGCGGTAAGCCTGCCGCGACGGATGCCTGTCCTTGGGGGGCGTGCCGCCCGTGCGTGCGAAAAGTGCCATAATGTCCAAGGGTTTGAAGGTGACCGTGCAGCCATGCTTGGCCGAAACCTCCGCCAGCCGCTGCCCCGAGAGATAGGTATAGGGCGACAAGGTCGCGAAGTAATAATCGATATGGGCCATGAGCCGCTCCCTTTTGACTTTGCGAAGACGGTAGTCGGATGATAGTGGGTGTCAACGGGCATTGGGGGCCCAAATAAACACGACAAGGAACACCAAAGATATGGCTGCCAGCGACCCTAAACTGATCTCAGGAAATGCAAACCGAACTCTGGCCGAAGCGATGGCGCGGCGCATGTCGATGCATCGGGGTTTGGCAGTCGATCTTGTTGACGCGCGGGTTGAGCGTTTCAACGACCAAGAGATTTTCGTCGAGGTCTACGAGAATGTCCGCGGCGAAGATATGTTCATCGTCCAGCCAACCTCAAAGCCTGCCAATGACAACCTGATGGAGCTGTTGATCATCTCTGATGCTCTCAGACGTTCCTCGGCCAGCCGTATCACCGCCGTGATCCCTTATTTCGGCTATGCCCGTCAGGACCGCCGCACAAAGGCGCGCACACCTATCTCGGCCAAGCTGGTGGCCAATCTCATTGCCGAGGGCGGTATTGAGCGCGTTTTGACGATGGACCTGCATGCAGCCCAGATTCAGGGCTTTTTCGACATCCCCGTGGACAACCTTTATGCGAGCCCCATTTTCGCGCTCGATATCCTGCACCAATTCGAAGGCGATGTATCCGATGTGATGGTGATTTCGCCAGATGTCGGCGGTGTGGCCCGCGCACGCGAGCTGGCACAGCGGATCGGTGCCCCCCTCGCGATCGTGGATAAACGCCGCGAGAAACCAGGCGAGATTGCCGAGATGACCGTGATCGGTGATGTCCGCGGCAAGAAATGCCTTATCGTCGATGACATCTGCGACACGGCCGGCACCTTGTGCAAAGCAGCCGAGGTCCTTGTGGAGCATGGCGCGACCGAAGTGCATGCCTATATCACCCATGGTGTCCTATCAGGCCCCGCAGTGGAGCGGATCACGAATTCGGTGATGAAAGCGCTCGTCATCACAGACACGATAGAACCCACTGATGAAGTAAAGGCCTGCAAGAACATCCGCATCGTGCCAACAGCGCCAATGTTCTCCCAAGCTATTCTGAATATCTGGAACGGCACCAGCGTCTCGTCGCTGTTTGATACGAAGACGCTCTCACCGATCTATGAGGGGCTCTATCCCAATGGCATGTATGGCCGCTAAAGCGCAAAGGGCCGCCTTGGCGGCCCTGACTAAGCGTCAGTAAAGCTGCCAGTCATCCTCATTGGACAACTCGCCAATGGACATCCAATCCGCACGGACCCGCGCCACGCGGCTATCGCCCCATGTTTTGAAAACGATCTCGAATGAGGTTTCGGTTATATTCTCGGCCTTGAGATCCGCGCGCTGATTGGTCTTGCCATCCGTATCCCACATGGTGAGGGATACATGCACTACGGGTGGCGTTTTATAGGCCTTGCCGAATTCGGTTGGAAAGCGGGCCTCACGGGGGCCTTCCCCCGTCCACATCACGCCTCCTTCCTCAAAATCCGAGAACAGGATGCGCGACCCTTGATCAATACCAACACTATTTGCGTTTAGCTGCTTCATACTGATTTTGCCTGTTTTCTTCTACCTAAGGATCAATTGGACCCAGTCCAAGCAAAAAGTGGTTAACAACAAGAAAGCCCCCGAAGACACGCGGTCTGCGGGGGCTTTGAAACCATTATCCTAAGATGGAATGTAGCTCAGTTTCCGATCTGGATATGATCGCCAAGCGCAACCATGTCAGACAGAAGCTTTGCCGCATCATCAACAGGACCAGGCTGATTCTCGAAGCCATCTTTCGCAGCTTCATGGGCCGCGCGATATTCCTCGACCCATTCGGCGAACAGCTCTTTGGAGACCTCAGCGCGCGGCAAAGCACGCTCGGCCAGAACGGTAACACCTGCAGGTGAGATATCGGCAAAGCCGCCAATGACCACATATTCATCAACGCCACCCGCATGGGTGACCTTAAGAACACCTGGACGCAGCGTGGTGATCGTAGGTGCATGATTGGCCATGGCCGTCATGTCACCGTCAGCACCCGGGATCTGCACTTCACTCGCTTCGACCGAGGCCAGACGGCGCTCGGGCGAAACCAGATCGAACTTCATTGCGTCGGCCATAAGGCCCTCCTATCAGGCTGCGTCTGCGGCCAGCTTTTCGGCCTTGGCTTTCACGTCCTCGATGCCGCCCACCATGTAGAAGGCTGCTTCGGGGAGGTGGTCGTATTCGCCAGCAACAACCGCCTTGAACGAGGCAATCGTATCTTCCAACGGCACCTGAATGCCATCAGAGCCAGTGAAGACTTTCGCCACGTCGAATGGCTGCGACAAGAAGCGTTCAATCTTACGCGCACGGGCAACGGACAATTTGTCCTCTTCAGACAATTCGTCCATGCCGAGAATGGCGATGATGTCCTGCAAAGACTTGTAACGCTGCAGGATTTTCTGAACGTCGGTCGCAACCTTGTAATGCTCTTCACCCAAGATCATCGGATCAAGCAGACGCGAGGTCGAACCAAGCGGGTCCACAGCAGGATAGATACCTTTTTCCGAGATCGCACGATCCAGAACGGTTGTCGCATCGAGGTGGGCGAAGGATGTCGCAGGCGCAGGGTCGGTAAGGTCATCCGCAGGCACGTAAACGGCCTGAACGGAGGTGATCGAACCGTTCTTGGTCGAGGAAATCCGTTCCTGCATCGCGCCCATATCGGTTGCGAGTGTTGGCTGATAGCCCACAGCGGAAGGAATACGGCCAAGAAGCGCAGACACCTCAGAGCCAGCCTGTGTGAAGCGGAAGATGTTGTCCACGAAGAACAAAACGTCCGAACCCGTATCGTCACGGAACTGTTCCGCAAGCGACAGACCGGTCAAAGCAACACGCATACGCGCACCGGGAGGCTCGTTCATCTGGCCATAGACCAGTGCAATCTTCGAGTCTGGCAGGTTATCGGGAACGATAACGCCGGATTCGATCATCTCGTGGTAAAGGTCGTTGCCCTCACGGGTCCGCTCACCAACACCCGCGAATACGGACACACCCGAGTGTACCTTCGCGATGTTGTTGATCAATTCCATGATCAAAACGGTTTTACCAACACCAGCACCACCGAACAGACCAATCTTACCACCCTTGGTATAGGGCGCGAGAAGGTCGATGACCTTGATGCCTGTTGTCAGGATTTCAGTCGCGGTGGACTGCTGGTCGAAGGTAGGGGCATCACCGTGGATCGAACGTGTTTCTTTCGCGTCCACAGGGCCTTTTTCGTCAACAGGGTCGCCTGTGACGTTCAGGATGCGGCCCAATGTGCCTGAGCCGACTGGAACCTGAATTGGGGCGCCAGTATCCGTGACCACTGCACCACGAACGAGACCTTCCGTCGCGTCCATAGCGATGGTGCGAACTGTGTTCTCACCAAGGTGCTGCGCCACTTCGAGAATAAGGCTTTTGCCATTGTTCTCGGTCGTGACAGCGTTCAGGATCTCCGGCAGGTGATCTTCGAACTGCACGTCGACGACGGCGCCGATGACCTGCGTAATTTTACCGACTGCTTTTGCCATGTCGTGTCTCCGGTTTCCTTAGAGCGCTTCCGCGCCCGAGATAATTTCAATCAGTTCATTGGTGATGACCGCCTGACGCGAGCGGTTAAACTCGATGGTCAGTTTGTCGATCATCTCGCCTGCGTTGCGGGTTGCGTTATCCATTGCAGACATACGCGCGCCCTGCTCCGAGGCGGCATTTTCAAGAAGGGCGGTGAAAATCTGCGTTGCCACACCACTTGGCAATAGATCTTCAAGGATCGCCTCTTCCGAGGGTTCGTAATCATAAGGCGTCTCGTTTGTCGCCTCACCTTCCGTCTCGAAGACGGCAGGGATGATCTGCTGTGCTGTTGGCACCTGACTGATCACAGATTGGAAGCGGTTGAAGAAGATCGTGGCAACATCAAACTCGCCTAGATCAAACCGTTCCATCACGTCTTTTGCGATGTCAGCCGCATTGGCATAGCCAACACGCTTCACATCACCCAGATCGATATGGGCAACCATATGATCCGCAAAGTCACGGTTCAGTTGCTCACGGCCTTTTTTGCCAACAGTGAGAATTTTCACTGTTTTGCCTTGGGCCAGAAGCTCCTGCACGCGGGCCTTCGCCAGACGCACGATCGTGGAGTTGAAACCACCGCACAGACCCCGCTCCGAGGTCATCACGACCAGAAGCTGGGTTTGATCGGAACCGGTACCAGCCAGAAGGCGCGGCGCGCTTTCGGACTGTCCAACCGACGCCGCCAAACCACCAACAACAGCCGTCATCTTCTCGGCATAGGGCCGAGCGGCTTCCGCAGCTTCCTGCGCACGGCGCAGTTTAGCCGCGGCCACCATCTGCATGGCCTTGGTGATCTTGCGGGTCGATTTGACCGACTCGATCCTGTTTTTTAGGTCCTTGAGACTTGGCATACCAAGGCCCCCTTACGAAAAGTCTGCAGCGAATTCTTCGATGACTTTCTTCAGTCGATCAGCAGCATCACCTTTGATTTTCGGATCGTCATTCGTGATCCAATCGAGGGTGTCTTTATGCTTGCCGCGCAGGTGCTGCAGAAGGCCTTTTTCAAAGCGACCTACATCACTTACCGCGATTTCGTCGAGGAAGCCTTCGGTACCTGCGAAGATCACGCAGACGATTTCAGCATTGGTCAAAGGCGCATATTGTGGCTGCTTCATCAATTCGGTCAGACGCGCACCACGGTTCAGCAAACGCTGTGTCGAGGCATCAAGGTCGGAACCAAACTGGGCGAAGGCCGCCATTTCACGATACTGCGCCAATTCCAGCTTAACCGGACCAGCAACTGTCTTCATCGCATTGGTCTGCGCGGAGGAGCCAACGCGGCTTACCGAAAGACCTGTGTTCACAGCAGGACGAATGCCCTGATAGAACAGATCGGTTTCGAGGAAGACCTGACCATCGGTGATCGAAATCACGTTGGTTGGAATAAAGGCCGAAACGTCACCACCTTGGGTTTCAATGATCGGCAAAGCCGTCAGGGAGCCCGAGCCGAACTCTTCATTGAGCTTCGAAGACCGCTCAAGCAGGCGGGAGTGGAGATAGAACACGTCACCAGGATAGGCTTCACGTCCGGGTGGGCGACGCAGAAGCAGCGACATCTGGCGATAGGCAACCGCTTGCTTGGAAAGGTCATCATAGATGATCAAAGCATGCTTGCCGTTGTCGCGGAAATATTCAGCCATCGATGTGGCAGCATAAGGCGCAAGGAACTGCATAGGTGCAGGATCGGACGCGGTCGCTGCAACCACGATTGAATATTCGATCGCACCGGTTTCTTCGAGCTTTTTCACCAGCTGAGCAACGGTCGAGCGCTTCTGGCCGATCGCAACATAGACGCAGTAGAGCTTCTTGCTCTCGTCGTCGCCCGCGGCGTCGTTATAGCTTTTCTGGTTCAGGATCGCGTCGAGCGCCACGGCTGTCTTACCAGTCTGACGGTCGCCAATGATCAATTCGCGCTGGCCACGGCCAATCGGGATCATCGCGTCAACGGCTTTGAGGCCAGTCGCCATCGGCTCATGCACCGATTTACGAGGGATAATGCCAGGCGCTTTCACGTCCGCAACACTACGGTCCTTGGATTTGATCGGGCCCTTGCCATCCAGCGGGTTGCCAAGACCGTCAACAACGCGGCCAAGCAATTCTGGACCAACAGGCACGTCCACGATGGAGTTTGTGCGCTTGACCGTGTCACCTTCTTTAATGTCACGGTCGGAGCCGAAGATCACGACACCGACATTGTCAGTCTCGAGGTTGAGCGCCATTCCCATGATACCACCTGGGAATTCGACCATTTCACCGGCCTGCACGTTATCGAGCCCATATACGCGGGCGATACCATCACCTACGCTAAGCACGCGGCCAACTTCGGCCACTTCGGCATCCTGACCAAAACTTTTGATCTGGTCCTTCAGGATTGCAGAAATCTCTGCTGCTTGGATCGCCATTATCCGACCTCTTTCATAGTGTTCTGGAGGGAGTTGAGCTTGGAGCGGATCGACGTGTCGATCATCTTCGAGCCCACCTTAACAACAAGACCGCCGATGAGGGTTTCATCAACGGTCGCATTCAGTTTCACGTCTTTGCCAACGCTGGCCTTCAAGGATTTGGCCAGTTTGTCAGCCTGCGTCTTGGTCAAGGCCTTGGCAGAGACCACATCCGCAGTAATTTCACCTTTATGATCCGCGATCATGTCGCGCAAAACGCGCAACAGGGCCGGAAGCACAAAGAGCCTACGCTTCGACGCCATCAGCAACAGCGTGTTCGTCGAAATTTCGTTGAGGGACATCGCCTTGGCGACAGCGCCAATCGCGGCCTGCGCTTCATCGCGGCTGTAGATTGGCGAGGAAATGACATCGCGCAGATCGGCACTTACAGCAAGCGCGGCCTCCAGCGCATCGACGTCTTGTTCCAATGCGGCGAGAGCTTTCGCCTCCGTGGCCAGATCAAACATCGCGGTCGCATAACGAGAGGCAATGCCGGTAGAAATGGAAGCTGGTTCGGACACGTCCACCCTTTCAACGTAATGGCCCAGTCACGCGAGAGTTGCGCGCCGGACGTTCAAAATACAGGCCAAACACTCGGCCCGAGTTTGCGTTAATTTCGCGTCGATTTAGCAGAGGGTGTTTCATGCTGCAACCGCTCAAAGACAATTAAAGCTGCGGCGCTTTTGCTTTATTTTAAAGGCCTTCTTCGATGTTCAGAAAACTGCGACGCTTTGAAGCTGCAAGATTCCGACAAAATTGGCAGGGATTCTTGCCTTTAATCGTCCAAATGCATGGAATGACTCGGCCCCACCAAGCCTGAGGCACCCGCTGGCTTTGGAACGCCTTCCAGCACTCGAAGCGGTTGGCGCACGCGTTCGGCAAGCCCGGGTCTTGTCGGGGCATAGACCTGTTTGGACGCCTCCACCATAATCACGCCGCCCGCGTAGTAAGATGATAATTTGCGCCCGACACGCTCGACCATGCCTGATGATTTCAACCAGAACCGTCCATGGCTTGGTGGCGCGAACAAGGCCGCGACATGACGCTCGGGCACAAAACCGTGCCGTTTGAGCTGCGCTTCCAACTGGCTGAGCGAATAGGGCCGCCCGAAACCAAAGGGCGTTGCGTCCCGCCGCGACCACAGCCCGCTGCGATTGGGCACGATAAACAAGGCGCGCCCACCCGGCCCCAAAACGCGCGAGGCTTCCTCTAATACGGCCGAGGGATCTTCCGAGGTCTCCAACCCATGCAAGCAAACCAGCCTATCCACAAACCCTGTCTGGATCGGCCATTGCCCTTCGCGGCTGAGCGTGGACACATTCTCCATACCCGCAGGCCATGGCATCACGCCTTGCTCGGCAGGCATCAACCCGATGACCCTGCGCGCTTTGGGCAAATAGGGCCGCAACAGAGGAACCGCGAAGCCAAAGCCAACCACGGTCTGGCCGTCTGCTTCTGGCCAAAGCGCAAGCATTTGATCGCGGATCGCCTTTTGTGCGATCCGGCCCAATCTAGTTCGATAATAAAACTGGCGCAGGTCCAGCACATCCAGATGCATTGCAAACCCCGATGCGGTGCGCGAAGGTCATGTTGACGCTCACCTTAGCCCCTCGGAAGAATAAAGCCATGCCTGAGACAACCCCTTCCGCTGAAATCGTCACGATCCCCTGCCTGCAGGATAATTACGCCTATCTGCTGCATGACAAGGCGACAGGCCAGACCGCTGTGATTGACGTGCCAGAAGCCGCCCCGATCGCCGCCGCGCTAGAGGCCAAGGGCTGGGTGCTGAGCCATGTTTTGATCACGCATCATCATTATGACCATGTCGATGGCTTGGCTGAATTGCTGAATGGCAGAAAAGGCGTTCAGGTGCTTGGTGCCACCAAGGATGCCCATAGGCTACCCCCGCTGGACCGCGCTTTGAGCGAAGGCGAAAGCATCACGATTGGTGATCTGACGGGGCATGTCTTGGACGTCTCGGGCCACACGGTCGGGCATATCGCTTTTCACTTCCCGCAAGCGCGCGCCGTTTTCACCGCCGATAGCCTGATGGCGCTTGGCTGCGGCCGCCTTTTTGAAGGCACGCCCGCGCAGATGTGGGAGAGCCTGTCAAAACTGGCCAAATTGCCGCCAGAGACGCTGGTCTGCTCGGGCCATGAATATACCGCCGCCAATGCAAATTTTGCGCAAAGTATTGAACCCGCCAACTCAGAGCTTAAGTCCCGTTCAGAGATGATCACACAGCATCGCACACAAGGTCTGCCGACTGTTCCCAGCCTTCTCTCGGAAGAATTGATGACAAACCCGTTCCTGCGGGCCCATCTTCCCGAGGTGAAAGCGGCAATCGGCATGCAAGATGCCTCTGATGTGGATGTCTTTACCGAGATACGATCACGAAAAGATCACTTCTAACCCGCGCAGCACCAGATGCGCCCGTAAAATATGCTGCGAAAAAGTGCATGGGGGCCAGTTTTCCCCCGCTAAAAGGTCAGATCGCAGCGTCAACCGCATTTTTTTCGTAAGTTTTGCTTGAAACCCGCGAAATAAAACCGAACGTTATAGTTATGAGGCCAAAGTCAGGCGGGCCACTGAAACACCCGTCGACGCAACGAAAGGAGCACATATCGTGCCGTCGTTTTCAAACACTCTTGAGCAGGCCATTCACGCAGCGCTGGCCCAAGCCAATGCGCGTAAACACGAATTGGCAACATTGGAGCATTTGCTGCTCGCCCTTCTGGATGAACCAGACGCGCTAAAGGTCATGAAAGCCTGTAGCGTTGACGTAGATGAATTGCGCACGACCGTCGTGACCTTCATCGACGAAGATCTGTCCACACTGGAAACCGATATTGAAGGAAGTGAAGCGGTTCCTACCGCAGCCTTCCAGCGCGTGATCCAACGCGCCGCGATCCATGTGCAATCCTCGGGCCGTACCGAGGTGACGGGTGCAAATGTGCTTGTCGCGATTTTCGCCGAACGCGAATCCAATGCCGCCTATTTCCTGCAAGAACAGGATATGACCCGTTATGACGCTGTGAACTTTATCGCGCATGGCGTTGCCAAGGACCCATCCTATGGCGAAAATCGCCCCGTTGCAGGCTCCTCGGACGAGGATGAAGACCCGATGTCCTCGGCACAGACAGGCGAAGGCGAGGCGGATAAAAAAGAATCCGCGCTTGCGAAATACTGCGTTGATCTAAACGACAAGGCCAATAAGGGCGATGTTGACCCCTTGATCGGCCGCGATCATGAGGTTGAGCGCTGCATTCAGGTGCTGTGCCGCCGCCGCAAGAACAACCCGCTTTTGGTTGGCGATCCAGGCGTTGGTAAAACAGCGATTGCCGAGGGTTTGGCCAAGAAGATCGTGGAAGGCCAAACGCCTGAAGTCCTGTCGAAATCGACCATCTATTCCCTAGATATGGGCGCGCTTTTGGCTGGAACGCGGTATCGCGGTGATTTTGAGGAACGCCTCAAGGCGGTCGTGACCGAGCTGGAAGATCACCCCGATGCGGTGCTATTCATCGATGAAATTCACACCGTAATCGGTGCGGGTGCGACATCGGGCGGTGCGATGGATGCCTCCAACCTGCTCAAGCCTGCGCTTCAGGGCGGCAAGCTGCGCTGTATGGGGTCGACCACTTATAAGGAATTCCGCCAGCATTTCGAAAAGGACCGCGCGCTCAGCCGTAGGTTCCAGAAAATCGACGTGGCCGAGCCATCCGTGGATGACGCGGTGAAAATCCTGCGTGGGATCAAATCCTATTTTGAAGACCATCACCATGTGAAATACACCGCTGATGCGATCAAGACCGCGGTGGAGCTGTCCTCGCGTTACATCAACGACCGCAAATTGCCGGACAAAGCCATTGATGTGATCGATGAGGCGGGTGCCGCGCAGCATTTGCTACCCGATAGCAAGCGCCGCAAGACCATAGGCACCAAGGAGATCGAATCTGTTGTCGCCAAGATCGCCCGCATTCCGCCCAAGAACGTCTCCAAGGATGACGCCACGGTCCTCAAGGATCTCGAGGTCACCCTCAAGCGTGTGGTCTTTGGGCAGGACAATGCCATCGAGGCGCTGTCCAGCGCGATCAAACTGGCGCGTGCAGGATTGCGTGAGCCTGAAAAGCCAATTGGCAATTACCTCTTCGCGGGCCCAACAGGTGTGGGCAAAACCGAAGTTGCCAAGCAATTGGCAGATACGCTCGGCGTGGAATTGATGCGCTTTGACATGTCGGAATACATGGAAAAACACGCCGTTTCCCGGCTGATCGGCGCCCCTCCCGGCTATGTCGGCTTTGATCAGGGCGGGCTGTTGACCGATGGCGTTGACCAGCATCCGCATTGCGTCTTGCTGCTCGACGAGATCGAAAAGGCCCATCCCGATGTGTTCAACATCCTGCTGCAAGTCATGGATCATGGGACCTTGACCGACCATAACGGTCGCTCGGTCGATTTCCGCAATGTGATCTTGATCATGACATCGAATGCGGGTGCAGCCGAACAGGCAAAAGCGGCAATCGGCTTTGGCCGTGATCGTCGCGAAGGTGAAGACACTGCCGCGATTGAACGGACCTTCACGCCTGAATTCCGCAACCGTCTGGATGCCGTGATCAGCTTCGCGCCACTTGGCCGCGAGATCATCATGCAGGTGGTCGAGAAATTCGTGCTCCAACTCGAAGCGCAATTGATGGACCGCAATGTGACGATCGAACTGACACAGCCCGCCGCTGCTTGGTTGGCCGAGGAAGGCTATGATGATCGCATGGGCGCGCGCCCGCTTGGCCGCGTGATCCAAGAGCATATCAAGAAACCGCTGGCCGAAGAATTGCTATTCGGCAAGCTTGCCAAGGGCGGAAACGTCAAAGTGGGCGTCAAGGATGGCAAAATCGATCTGCGGATCGAAGAGCCTGAGAAAGCGCGCATTTCGTCTAAAAAGCCCCCGCTTCTCACGGCGGAATGACACAGC
The DNA here is from genome assembly GCF_053570515.1 of Rhodophyticola sp. SM2404. Lineage (NCBI taxonomy): Bacteria > Pseudomonadati > Pseudomonadota > Alphaproteobacteria > Rhodobacterales > Roseobacteraceae > Rhodophyticola > Rhodophyticola sp. SM2404. Next base: position 363,146 of record NZ_JBSEDL010000001.1, on the reverse strand, counting down.
GCAGTTTAAGCTTTGCGGCGGCCCTTTCGGGGGTCGCCGTTTTTGCATCCAGCGCCCTTGCCGATGCCCCCTCCCTGCTCTTCCCAGTCGATTGCGAATTGGGCGAGACCTGTTTCCTGCAACAATTCGTTGACCGCGACGCAGGGCCCGATGCCCGCGATTTCACCTGTGGGCCGCAAAGCTATGACGGGCATCAAGGCACCGATATCCGCCTCGCCGATTTTGAGGCGCTGAGCCTTGGCTGGCCCGTGCTGGCCGCTGCCAGCGGAACCGTTCTGGGCAGCAGAGATACCGTCGCCGATGACGGCATCGCGATGATGCCTGAGGGGCAGGATTGCGGGAATGGTGTGGTGCTGGACCATGGGGATGGCTGGCAGACCCAATATTGCCATTTGGCCCAAGGCTCGGTCACGGTTCAGCAGGGCGATACGGTCGAGGCGGGGGCCGCTTTGGGCCAAATCGGGTTCTCTGGCCGCTCTGAGTTTCCCCATCTTCATATGACGCTGCGCCATAACGGGCAGGTCATCGACCCATTCGATCCGACCGAGACCGCAAGCTGCGGGATCGGTGCGCCTGACCTTTGGATTGAGGATATCAGCCATAATGCGGGCGATGTGATGTCGGCGGGCTTTGCGCAAGACATCCCCGAATTCGAAGCCATCAAACAAGGCACTGCCGATGCCGCCTTCCTGACCCGAACCGCCCCTGCCCTTGTGCTTTGGGGCTTTGTTCACAGTGCCCGCGCGGGCGACCAGATCAGGATCTTGATCACTGATCCCGACGGCGTGGTGTTTCATGACCAATTGGTCGAGTTAAACAGGACCCAAGCACAGCTTTTCCGCGCCTCGGGCCGCCGCGCACCAAATGGGGGTTTGCAGGCAGGCCTGTATCGCGGGCAAGTCTCACTGCTGCGCGGCGGGCTCGCGATCAGCCAGCGCAACACCCAGATCGAAATCCGTTAGCGCTCGGTCAGTTTCAATTCGATACGGCGATTCTGCGCCCGTCCATCCGCGCTGTCATTGCTTGCAATCGGGCGGAATTCACCAAAGCCCGTGGCGGCCAAACGGAAAGGCGGGATGCCCAGTTCTTCGCTCATATAAAGCACCACTGACAAAGCGCGTGCTTGGCTCAACCGCCAATTCCCTGCCCCGTTATCCGCGCCGAAAAGCGGGATATTATCGGTGTGACCATCCACGCGGATAATCCAATCAATGGCCTCGGGTATGTCATCGGAAACCTCAAGCAAAAGCTGCGCGACATTGGCAATCTGCGCGCGCCCCTCAGGCAGCAATTCCGCAGAAGCCGAGGTAAAAAGCACCTCCGAGGAGAATACAAAACGGTCCCCTTCGATCCGCACGCCTTCGCGTCCCTCAAGCAATTCACGCAAACGCCCGAAAAACTCTGAGCGGTAGCGTTCAAGATCCTGCGCCTCAAGCGCCAGCCGCGCGGCTTCCGCCGCCTCAAGATTGGCCCGCGCGCTTTGCTCGGCCGCAACCTGCGCCAGCGCAGCATTCAGGCGGCTACCCAAAGCCTCGATCTGCACCAAAGCTTCGGCATCCCGCGCCTCAGAGGCATCGAGCAGCGCTTGCAACGCGCCCAATTGTGACCGCAAGGCCGCGATCTGCTCATTAAGAACCGCAATGCGACGCTGCCCTTCGGCTGATTGCGCCTCCACCTCGGCCAATTGCTGGTTGGCCACCGCAAGCAGCGCGGCTTGGCGTTCCGCCTCGGTGAGTTGACGGTCTTCCATCTCGGCAATTTGGGCCGCCAATTCATCCCGAGAAAACGAGGCCGCGGCCAGCATGGTCAGGGTTTCCTCGGCTTCGCGACGCTGTTCTTCCAAGGCCAATGTCATCGCGGTCAACTCGGCATCAGCATTCTGAAGGCGTTCGCGCAAAGCCTCAGCCGCGGCGGCCTCCACAAGACGGGCGGCCTCCTCCTCAGAAAGGGCTGTCTGGAGGCGGTCAATTTCGCTCAATTGCCCTTCGGTTTGCGTCTCCAGATCAGCCACCAGAGCCTCAAGGGCCTCGCGACGGGCGGCTGCCAAACGTGCGGCTTCTGCGGCGGCATCTATCTCGCTGCGGGCCTGTGCAAGCGCAAGGTTGAGCGCCTCGCTTTGGCTCAGGCTTTCGGCCAATTCGGCGGCCGTAGCATCTAACTCGGTGGCCGTGGCATCCCGCTCGGCAATCGTAGTATTCAGCTCGGCGGTCAGCTCGGAATTTGCGGCCAGAAGCGAGGCAACCTGTTCCTCGAAACTGGCAATCTGCGCGGTCTGTTGGGCATTTGCCGCATTCAGCGTTGCGATCAGGCTTTGTTGCGCCTCGATCTCGGCATTGGCCTCCTCAAGGCTGGTGCCAAGGGTGGCCACCCGCGCCTCCAAGCGATCCGCGCGCCCCTGTTCGAGGCCCAATGCATCCGCCAGTTCATTGAGTTGCGAATTGAGAAGGTTCAGTTCTTCGTCTTGCGTGCTGATCTCTTCGCTTAGAACAAATTGAACCACCATGAAGATGGTCAGCAGGAAGATCATCACCATCAAAAGGGCAGTGATCGCATCCACAAATCCCGGCCAGATCGCGGCGGTAAATCGGTTGCCTGTCCTACGGTGGAAGGCCATCGCGGATTACTCTTTCGCCTTGGGCGCGCGGCGCGGCGCGGGGGCATCATTGGGTTCCGGCGTCGCAGCCGCTTGGGTCAAGGCGCGCAAGGCCGAGCTGAGTTCGTTGATATCGCCGCGCAGGGCCGAAATTTCCTGCTGCCGCCCTGCCCCGATTTCCTCAAAAATCTTGAGCAATTGCACATCAATCGAGCGCAGGCGCATCTTGGCCTCGTCATCCATACCGCCGCTATCGCCCTGCATCGACAGCATGGCCTCAGATAGGCGATCTTGCGCCACAGCCAGACGCTCCGTGGCAGCCACCTGCCCCGGGCCCAGTCTTTCCGTCAAATTCTCGACCGAAGCCGCCAATGAAATCAGGCGGTCTTCTGTCTCGGCGCGGCGTGTCTCGGAGCGTGCAAAGAGGCTCTCGAGGCTGTCGATCTGATCCACCATGTGGTCCAAAACGGTCGCCACCGCTGCGCGGTCAATACCGCCGCCCTCGCCATCGCCCGTGGAGAACCCGACACGCGTGATGGTCGAGAGCCATTCCTCCATCTCGCGGTAAAAGCGGTTCTGGCCATGGCCTGCGAACAACTCCAGCAGGCCCACAACCAATGATCCCGCAAGCCCAAGCAGCGAGGACGCAAAGGCTGTGCCCATGCCGCCCAATTGATCCTCAAGCCCTGCCATCAGCCGCCCGAAGACAGCCATCCCCTCCTCGCCCTCGGTTGGTTGCAGCGAGCGGATCGTTTCAACAACGGCAGGAACGGTGGTGGCGAGACCAAAGAATGTACCCAAAAGGCCAAGGAAAATCAGAAGGTTCGCAATGTAGCGTGTGATATCGCGGCTTTCTTCCATCCGCGCACCGACCGAATCCAGAACCGAACGCGACGAGGCGGTTGAAAGCTGCATCCGCGCGCCACGCCCCCGCAGGACACCCGCCAAGGGCGCCAAAAGCTGGGGGACACGATTGCTTTGCGGGCCTTGCAAGCCCGATGCGGTGTTCTCGATCCATGAGACCGAGGAATAAAGCTGCAATACCTGCCAAAAACAGGCCAGCACACCCACGAGAAACACAACGGCGATTGTGCCGTTCAGATAGGGATTGGCCAAAAAGACAGGCTGGACCATCGGGAAGATCAGCACACTCCCGAAGGCAAACAGCCCGCAGATGATCAACATCAGCAAAATCTGACGCGTCGGTCTGGTGAAACGAAGCGCCTCGGCGCTGTCTGCTCTGCTTGTCATTGCGGTTCTCTGACGCTTGCTTGGCCTGTCGCGGACAGACTAGCCGCGTTCCGCCGCGCTGCCAACACTCGCCTTTAGCTGCAGCACGCGCTCGACAAGCCAATCAAGATCGGGGTCTGCCAACCCCAGAGAGGCCAGATGCGATGCGGTTTGGAGAAGATATTCATCATTCGGGCCACGCCCCCCCACCGCTTGGGCGATGATTTGGGCTTGGTCCTCCAAGGGCATGCCGCCCAGATATTGCTCATGATCGCCGTCGATCACATAGGTCAGCACATCGCCTTGCGCGGGACCATCATGGAATTGGAGCCTCTGACGAGTTTCGACATAGGCCGAGGAAATCAGTTCACGTTCGCGCAAATAGGCAATCGTGGCCTCTTCACTGCCCGTTTCCGCGCGAAAGGCGATCCCGTCGCAATAACTGTCAGGCGCAACATCAAGGGCCAGCACCAAGCCCGGAGCCTCGGGCGTGCCGCGATGATGGATAGAGGACATGCAAAAAGACCGATGCCAACCGTCGAGCCGCGCAACACGGCGCTCGGCCACTGGAAAGCCGGGGTTCCAGATCAGGCTGCCATAGCCAAACACCCAAAGAGGATCATGCGACATCGGATTGGTCCTTTCTTCAACTCTTGCCTATATGCAGGGTAAAGGCGGGTTTGAAGGGGAATCGAAGCCAATGCGGAAACTGATCTGGGTTATCGTCATCTTGACCGCTGGTTGGGGGGCGATCTGGTTTGCAGGGTCAAAGGCCAGCGAAGCGCTTTTGGCGGGCTGGCTGGAGGATCGCGCGGCCGAGGGCTGGCTGGTGAATTATGCCGAGCTCTCGACAGGCGGGTTTCCAAGCTTGCTCAGAACCGAGATTTCGCAATTGCAACTGGCCGATCCCGAAACAGGATGGGCATGGGAAGCGCCCTTGGTCATTTTACAACAACGCCCGTTGCGCGCCGATCAAGTCACCGCCATCTGGCCAGATCAGCAAAGCCTTGCCTCGCCCTTCGAGCGGCTGGAGATCACCAGCAGCGAGATGACCTCGGATCTGGATCTGCGCCCCTCGGCCAATCTGGCCCTTGATCTCTCGGAGACGCAATTGCGCGATCTGGCGATTGCCAGCAGCGCGGGTTGGTCCAGCAGCCTACGCACAGGCACGCTTGTGGCGCAACGGGTCGAGGGCGAAGATCAGCTTTATGATCTGGTCTTCGAGGCCGAGGGCTATGTACCGCCCGAAGGCGCATCCCGCATTCTGGACCCTGCGGGGCTTTTGCCTCAGGAAATCGAAACCCTGCGCATCGAAGGGCAGTTCGGGTTTGACCGCCCATGGGATCTGGATGCGATTGAGGTTGCGCGCCCGCAATTCACCTCAATCGAGCTTGAGGAAGCGCAAGCAGTGTGGGGCGATATGCGATTGCGCGCCTCAGGTGATTTGGTGGTGGATAGCTCGGGCAGACCCGCAGGCGAGATCGCCATCCGCGCCGAAAACTGGCGCGCGATGCTTGATCTCGGCGTGAATGCGGGCGTAATTACAACGGATGCGCGCCGCATGATTGAGCGTGGTTTGGGCTTTCTGGCAGGGCTTGGCGGCGATCCAGATAATCTTGACGCGCCTTTAAGCTTTCGGGATGGGCTGATGTTTTTTGGTCCGATACCGATCGGGCAAGCGCCACAATTTGTTCTGCGTTAGGGGCTTTGCCCCTTTTGGCCTATGGCCAATTCACCCCAAAGTATTTGGGAAGCAAAGATGCAGGCTCAGCGGCAATACGGACCCGAGCGGTAACTTGCGACATCAAAATGGAAATGGTCGCGGTGGAACCGATCAGAATTCGGGCCAAGCACAGTGCCAAAGGGGCCACAGGCTTCTTGATGCATGCGGCGCAGCAGGCGCGAGCTTTGACCCGAGCGCCATCCCGTAAGCACCGTTAATTCCGTGCCATTCACAAGACCGATGCCCGCGATATCAATCGCATTGCCTGTGGAATGTTCGGACAGGCGCGCGCCGGGTTGGTTATTGCGGGTGCGGCAGGCATAGGAGGCCACCACGCGGAGCGAAGACACACCGCCACCTGTGCGCCCAACCACGGGCACAACGCCCTCCCGCAACCATGTTTGCAGCGCGAGGGCTGCATCACAATTCAAGGTGGCCGGCTGGTTCAGCGTGACGCCATCGATTTCGCGAACACGCACTGGCTCGGGGATGCCGCAGCCCCTGATCCGACCGGGGATGGTTTCAAGCCGATCTCCCAAAATGCCTGCGCTGCCGCAAAGCGCTCCTCGAGCTCCGGGCTGCGTTACCCGCCCTGGCGTTGCGCGTGTGGAAGCCGCGCGGCTGCGTTCCTCCAAGCCGTCAGGGCGTAAGCTGGGGCGGAGCGAGATGGCAGCCGCATATTGCGTGGCACCTTCGATCACCCGCACCTCGACACTGCGGCGCACAGTCCCGAAAAGACCACGCCGTTCGATAACTTGTGTCGTGGTTTCAACGCTGACAGGAGTTGCATCGGCCTGAACGGGGACGGAGGACTGAACGGGCGGCATGCCGCCGCGTTCTTGCGGGCGCAAAGATCCGCGCGGGGCCAGTGATGAAGCCCGAAGAATAACGGTCGTCGCCGCGGCGGGCCCTGTCGGGGCACGCACGGGCTCGGCCGTTTCGATCTGATCAGCAGGTGTAGGAACGGATGGTACAGGTGAGGCTTGGGGGCGCGCGATCGGACGTAGTGAATTAGACGGAGCCTCCGCCAAGAGCGGTTGCGCTGTCATCACCAAAACTGCCCCCAAAACACCCCAAATTCGCATCATGGCATTTTGGGTGGCCGTGGTTTGGAACTTGTGCGCCCGAAATTCGGCGCATCCGTATCCTGCCCCGCTTCGATGATGCCTCGACGAATTTCGCGGGTGCGGGTGAAGTAATCATGCAAATGATCGCCATCGCCCGTGCGGATCGCGCGCTGAAGCGCGAAGAGCTCCTCGGTGAAACGGCCAAGGATTTCCAGCGTGGCCTCTTTGTTCGACAGGAAAACATCGCGCCACATGGTCGGGTCAGAGGCCGCGATCCGCGTGAAATCGCGGAAACCTGCGGCGGAATATTTGATCACTTCGCTGTCTGTTACGCGGCGCAGATCATCTGCCACACCCACCATCGTATAAGCGATCAGATGCGGCGTGTGGGAGGTAACGGCCAGCACCAGATCATGGTGATCGGCATCCATTTCCTCGACATTGGCGCCGCATTTTTCCCAAAGCAGGCGCAAATTGGCGACCGCTTGGGGGTCTGCCTTGGGCTCGGGTGTGATGAGGACATAGCGGTTGTCGAACAATTCGGCAAAACCCGAATTGGGGCCAGAATGCTCGGTTCCCGCCAAAGGGTGGGCGGGGATGAACTGCACATTTTCAGGCACATGCGGGCCAACCGCGCTGATCACATCCCGTTTGACCGACCCGACATCAGTGAGCGTTGCCCCTGCCTTGAGATGCGGCGCGATCTGTTCAGCGACCTGCGCCATCACGCCCACGGGCACGCAAAGTACAACCAGATCGGAATCTTTCACGGCTGAGGTAAGATCATCCTCGATCCGGTCGCAAAGCTGGATATCGCGCGCGATCTGGCGGCTGCCTGCAGAACGGGCATAGCCCACCACTTCCCCCGCCAGCCCCGCGCGTTTGATCGCGAGCGACAAAGAGCCTGCAATAAGGCCAAGGCCGATGAGCGCCACTCGGTCATAAATCTGGCTCATTGCGCCCCCTTGAAACCCGCAAGCGCATCCAGCACGCGGGTATTGTCATCAGGTTGGCCCACGGTGATGCGCAGGCATTGCGGCAGCTTATAGCTTTTGGGATGGCGCACGATAATACCGCGGGATTTGAGATAGGCATCCGCTGCATCAGCCTCGGCCTCATCCTTGAAGCGCGCCAGAACAAAATTGGCATAGCTTTCATCGCAAGGAATACCGATCTGGCGCAAGCTTCCGGTCAGCCTTGCGCGTTCCTCGGCATTGATCCGCACACAGTCCTGCGCGAATTCGGTATCAAGCGCTGCCGCTTGCGCCCCTGCCAATGCCAAGGTCGACAGATTGAAAGGTTGGCGGATACGCCCCAGCACATCGATGATGGATTGGTCGGCATAGCCCCAGCCAACCCGTAGACCGCCCAAACCATAGAGCTTGGAAAAGGTGCGTGTCATGACAACATTCGGCCGCGCTTCGACCAAGGCCTTGCCGCCATCATAGCCTTCGGCAAATTCGGCATAGGCGGAATCGATCACCAAAAGGCACCGCTCGGGCATGGCATCGGCCAGACGTGCAAGCTCATCCGTGCCAAGCATGGTGCCTGTGGGATTGGCGGGGTTGGCGATGAAGACAAGCCGTGTCCGATCGGTCAGGCCCGCAATCAGATGGTCGATATCGACGCGGCGCTCGACCTCGGGAACCTCAACGGGGGTTGCCCCCACCATCAGCGCACAGATGCGATACATCGAGAAACCGTGCTCGGTATAAAGCACCTCATCGCCCAGCCCTGCATAGGCATGACACAGGAATTGCAGCACCTCATCCGAGCCGACACCGCAGATCACGCGGGCAGGATCAACGCCGTGGATTTGGGCAATCGCGTCGCGCAGCTCGGCATGATCGGTGGAGGGGTAGCGATGCATTTCCTCGGCTGCGGCCTTGATCGCGGCTACGGCTTTGGGGCTCGGGCCGAACGGGTTTTCGTTCGAGCTGAGCTTGAGCACATCGTCTTGGCCGTCGATCTTACTTTGCCCTCCTTGGTAGAGGGCGATCTCCAAAATGCCGGGTTTGGGCTGCATTGGCGCGGACATGGGGCGGGATTCCATTAAATGTTTCGAGGGTTTTAGCGAGGCAGGCCGCGCAAGGGAACCGCAATCAGTAGAAGCTTTGCGGATCGATATCGACCGAGAGGCGCAAAGTGTTGGGCAGCTTGAGATTACCCGTCCAACGCGCAATGGCGGCTTGCAGGGCAATACCTTTGGGGGCCTTGACCAACAACCTGACACGGTGGCGGCCACGCACACGGGCAATGGGGGCGGGCGCGGGGCCGTAGACAATGGCCCCCACATCGCGCAAGGGCTGGTCATTTCGCGCCAAATGCGCGCCCAAATCAAAAGCCTGCGCGGCATCGGGCGAGGAGATGATTATGCCTGCCAGCTTGCCATAAGGGGGCATGCCCGTTGCCTGCCGTTCCTCTGCTTCGGCCTGCCAGAACCCTTCATCATCGCCTGCAAGCGTGGCGCGGATCACGGGGTGTTCTGGCTGGAAGGTTTGCAACAAAGCCTCCCCCGTTTTTTCGGCACGCCCCGCGCGCCCCGCAACTTGGCGCATCAATTGGAAGGTGCGTTCAGCCGCGCGCAAATCCGAGCCTTGCAAGCCAAGATCGGCATCAATCACGCCCACCAAGGTCAGGCGTGGGAAATTATGCCCTTTGGCCACAAGCTGCGTGCCGATGATGATATCGGTCTCGCCTGCGGCAATTTCCTCGATCTGGGATTTCAACGCGCGCGCCGAGCCAAAGAGATCAGAGGAGAGGATCGCCTGTTTTGCATCGGGGAACAGCATAGCGGCTTCTTCGGCCACACGCTCAACCCCGGGCCCCACAACAGCCATTTTCCCCTCGACCTTGCAGGACGGGCAGACCTGCGGCACGGGTTTGGTTTCACCGCATTGATGGCACATCAGCCGCTTTTGAAAACGGTGCTCGACCATGCGTGCATCGCAATGGTCACAGCCCACCTGTTCGCCGCAAGCACGGCACAGGGTGACAGGCGCATAGCCACGACGGTTCAGGAACAACAGCGATTGCTCGCCCGCTGCCAAACGCTGCTTCACGGCCATTTGCAGGCTTGGGGAAATCCATGACCCTGAGGGCAAATCCTCGACCCGCATATCAACGGCATGCATGGCAGGCAGCTCGGCCGCGCCAAAGCGGGCCTGAAGATCAAGGCGGGCATATTTGCCTGCTTGCGCATTGGACCAGCTTTCAAGCGAGGGGGTGGCCGAGGCCAGAACGACTTGCGCCGAATTGAGCGAGGCACGCAGCACGGCCATGTCGCGGGCATTATAAAGAACACCGTCCTCCTGCTTGTAGGAGGTGTCATGTTCCTCATCGACCACGATCAAACCAAGATCGCGGAAAGGCAAAAACAGCGCCGAACGGGCCCCCACCACCAATTGCGCCTCACCAATCCCGACCATTTTCCAGCAGCGCCGACGCTCGGTCATGGTCACGCCCGAATGCCATTCGGCGGGCTTTGCGCCAAAACGCGCTTCAACGCGGGTTAGGAATTCACTGGTCAGGGCAATTTCGGGCAAAAGCACCAAAGCCTGTCGTCCTGCCTTGAGGCACGCCGCAACCGCTTCAAGATACACTTCGGTTTTGCCCGACCCCGTTACCCCTTTCAGCAAGGTGGTGCCGTAGATGCGCGATGTGATCGCCTCGCGCAGGATTTTTGCAGCCAGCGCTTGGTCTGTCGTCAAAGCCTTACTCGGCAGGTCGGGATCAAGCGGCAAATAGGGCGTATCGCGCGGGGTATCGACTTCCTCGACCGCGCCTTGAGCAGCAAGCCCCTTCACCACGCTTGAAGTCACGCCCGCCATTTCGGCCAGTTCTTTCAAGGTGAAGCCAAGCCCGCCATATTCCTCAAGCACCGCCAGAACACGGGTGCGCGCATCGGTCATACGGTCGGGTGTTGTGGCTCCAAGACGGTAGATTTTGCGCATCGAAGGCGGATCGGACAGGCCAGGCGCGCGGGTTGCCAAACGCAGCATCGCAGACATGGGCGTCAGCGTGTAGGCGCCTGCCTTTTCCAAGAAGCTGCGCAGCTCTGCACGCATCGGGGCCACATCGAGAACGCGGCGCACTTGGCGGACTTTGGCAATATCCCAATCCCCCTTGCCTGCCCCCCAAACAACACCCAAGACCTTGCGCGGACCAAGCGGCACTTCGACGAAGGCACCAAGCCAACACCCGCCCTCGGGCGCTTTGTAGTCAAGCACCCGATCAAGCGGCTCGGCCGTCAGCACGCCAACCAATTCGCCTTGTGTGAAATAGTCTTGGGTCATGCTTTCCCGCTGGCAGGGCATTGCGCTACTGGGCGGCAACACACATCGACTATGCCTTAAAAGCCAGCACAGCCATTAAATTATTTATAGACACCGCCGATATCGATGCGATCCGCGCGTTCAATGATTTTGGTCCAGCCGATGCTCTGACCATGACCCGTTCTATCATCATGAAATCCAGCAATGACATCAAGGATGTGACCAAGGAATTCTGAGATACGCGCAATGAACCCGTTTTTGCCAAGACCATTTCGCTGGATACCAAGCGGGATTGCTTGCTGTGATCAAAGCGATAGCCGATCAAACCCCTTGCGATAACGGCTAGGACACGTTCATGAGGGATGAAGCAAAAAACAGGGCAGAAAATCCTGAAGAGATCGTGTATGGTCGCGCCAAATCATAAAAAACACTTGAGGCATACCGGTGACTGAACGAGCAGAATTGTTGGAAGATTGGCGCGAACGCGTCTTGGCAGACCCCGAACTGGTGCTCGAGGATCGCGACCTGATGCGGGCGCTGATCTCGGCAAATGACCGCCAGATGGGCGGCAATATCGTGGATATGCGCGGCATCGCGATGGAGCGTCTGGAAAACCGGCTCGACCGGCTTGAAGATACGCACCGCTCGGTGATTGCGGCGGCTTATGAGAACCTTGCAGGCACCAACCAAGTGCATCGCGCCCTTCTCAAGATTCTGGAACAACCCGATTTCGAGACCTTCCTCAAAGCACTTGGCAACGAAATTGCCGAGATTTTGCGCGTGGATCGCATCAGGCTTGTTCTGGAAAGCAAGGATGTCACCGAAAGCTCTGCCGCAACTGTGCAGAAGCTGGAAGACGTGCTGACAGTCGTGCCCGCTGGCTTCATCGATCTTTATCTCTCGGCAGGGCGCGACGTGCCACAGCGGATAGTCACGCTCAGGCAGGTCGGTGACAGTTCCGAGGAAATCTTCGGCGATGCAGCAAGCTGGATCGGTTCCGAGGCGCTGCTCCGGCTTGATCTGGGCAAGGGCCGCTTGCCTGGTATGTTGGTGATGGGCGCGGAAGATCCGCACCAGTTCCGCCCCAACCAAGGCACCGATCTTTTGGCCTTTTTCACGGGCGTGTTCGAACGCGCGATGTGGAAATATCTGGACTGAGGCAATGAGCCTCGCCCTTTCCCCTGCGGCCCGCGATCTGCTTCAACGATGGCTTGCACATGTGCAATCCATCGATGGGGCATCAGACGCCACGATCGACGCCTATACCCGCGACCTGCTGGGATTTCTCAGCTTTCAATCCGTTTATGCAGGTGACAGCCTCGGGCTGGGGCCGCTGCAAAGGCTCGGGGTTCGCCAGATGCGCGCATGGATGGCCGAGGAGCGCGGGCGCGGTGTGGGCGCGCGGTCTCTGGCGCGCAAATTATCGGCAGTGAAAAGCTTTTATCGCTGGTGGTCGGACCATGAGCGCTTTGACCCTACGCCCGTCCTTTCGGTGCGCGCCCCGAAATACCAACGCCCCCTGCCCCGCCCTTTGAGCGAAAGCGCCGCTAAGGATGTGCTGGAGGTTGTGGGCCAGCAAGACGCGCGTGATTGGGTGCAAGCCCGCGACACTGCAATTGTGACCCTTCTTTATGGCTGCGGCCTGCGCCGCTCCGAGGCGCTCGGGCTCACGGGGGCAAATCTGCCCATGGGGGATGCTCTGCGCATAACAGGCAAGGGCGGGAAAGACCGCGAGGTGCCCGTACTGCCTGCCGCGCGGGACGCCGTGGCCCGCTATGTTGCCCTCTGCCCCTATCGCTCCGATCAAAGCGAGCCCCTTTTTCGCGGTATCCGCGGCGGGCCGCTCAACCCGCGCCAGGTGGCAAAAATGGTTGAACAGGCGCGTTTGCAACTGGGCCTTCCCGCAAGCGCCACCCCCCATGCCATGCGCCACAGCTTCGCAACCCATCTGCTCAATGCGGGCGGCGATTTGCGTGCCATTCAGGAATTATTGGGCCATGCGTCATTGTCGACCACGCAGGCCTATACGGCGGTTGATACCGCGCGTTTGCTCGAGGTCTATAACGCCGCGCATCCGAAAGCGTGAGCGGTCAGTGTCACAGAACTGTTGCACTCTCTCCCACAAGGAGGCATGAGGCATCAAATGACCCAACGCCATAAAGCCTTCCTGATCCATATGTTGACCGCCGTGGGCGCATCGCTTGCGATGCTGGCCCTGCTTGAGGCGATGCAGCACAACTGGGCGGGCATGGCGCTTTGGCTGGCAGTTGCCTTTGTGGTCGACGGGATCGACGGGCCCTTGGCGCGCCATTACGAAGTCAGCGAACATGCCCCCGAGATTGATGGTGTGATCCTCGATCTCATGGTCGATTTTCTGACCTATGTGATGATTCCCGCCTATGCGCTTTACGCCTCGGGGCTTTTGCCTGGATGGAGTGGCTGGGTCGCGGTTTTGCTGATCCCTTTTGCCAGTGCGATTTATTACGCAGACACGCGGATGAAGACGGCGGATTACAGTTTCAGGGGTTTTCCCGGGTGCTGGAACATGCTGGTTTTGCCGCTTTTGGTGATCGTTCCACCTTGGTGGGTCACGCTTGGTCTGGTGGTGCTTTTGGCGGCAGCGATGTTTGTGCCCCTGAAATTTATCCATCCCGTGCGCACCAAGCGCTGGCGGCCCTTCTCTCTCGGCATGGCTGTCCTTTGGACGGCTGGCATCACCTATGCCGCTTGGACGGATTTCGCATCAAACCCCGCGCTCACAATGGTAGTGGCCGCGACATCCGTTTACCTGATGGTCGCAGGTATCCTTCAGCAAATGACGGAAAACCACTGAAGCCTAGAGTTAGGAACGCCTAATGCCGCCTGAAATCACAGATTTCGGCGCGTGATGCTTCGCTCAACACCTGAGGGTGAATGCTTTAGTCTTTCGCGCTGCGAATGACTTTTGCGAAAGACTCGAACATCGTGCCCGAACCCGCAATCAGATGGCCGTCTTCCAAGATATTCTGATCCTCGCGGATAGGCTCGACAAACCCGCCTGCTTCGCGCACCAAAATGATGCCCGCTGCGATATCCCACGCATTGAGATCATATTCCCAATAGCCCTCATAGCGACCGGCCGCGACATAGGCCAAATCCAGCGATGCAGCGCCCCAACGGCGCACACCCGCCGTCATCGGCAAAAGCTGCCCCAGATCACGCAGAGCGGCGGGAAGGTATTTCTTGCCGCCAAACGGAAGACCCGTGGCAAAAACCGACTCGATCATCCGGTTGCGCCCTGAGACGCGAATGCGCTGGCTGTCATTAAGCCACGCGCCCGAGCCTTTTTCAGCATAGAACATCTCGTCCTTGGCAGGGTCAAAGACCACGCCTGCAACGATCTCGCCCTTATGCTCAAGCGCGATGGACACGGCCCAATGCGGCATGCCGTGCAGGAAATTCGTGGTGCCATCCAGCGGATCAACGATCCAGCGGCGGGTTGGATCAGTGCCCTCGATCGAGGTGCCCTCTTCGCCCAAGAACCCGTAATTCGGGCGCGCCAGCATCAGCTCTTCCCGCAAGATATCCTCGGCGGCCTTATCGGCACGGCTCACGAAATCTCCGGGGCCTTTGGAGGAGACCTGCAGGTTTTCCACTTCGCGGAAGTCTTTCACGAGGCTGCGCCCTGCTTTGCGGGCCGCCTTGATCATGATGTTGAGATTGGCTGAACCTTGCATAGTCTTATCCTTGGGCGTGCGACAAGCGCGGCGTATAGCGGGCAGTGCGCCTTATGCCAAGGGGGGCAAATCCTTTAACTTGCCGCCCTTTGGCCAAGGGTTGCCCCAGTTTGATCGCGCCGCTGGAGTTTCGGTGGCTCGGTACGGGCCAGCTTCAAGACATGCGACATGAAAGGTTTGGTCGTATCATCACGTCGCGTCGCCCCATAGAGCCGCTTGGTCAGGCCCGTTTTTGTCAGCGGTTTGGTCACAAGGCTGGAGCTCTGCCCCTGCCCGCGCACCACCCAATCGGGCAAAACCGCAACGCCTCGATTAGAGGCGACCAAAAGCAGGATCACCGCCGATAGCTCCACCTGCCGTATGGTTTTCGGCTCCAGCCCTGCGGGCATTAAAAGCCCCGTGAACACGTCAAGCCGCGTGCGTTCAACAGGATAGGTGATCAGCGTCTCATTGGTGAAATCCGAGGCCTCGATATATTCTTTCTGGGCCAGAGGATGCTGGTTTGAGCAAATGAAAACAGGCTCATAATCAAAAAGCGGCGTGAAATCGACGCCTGGCAAATCTTCTGGGTCCGAGGAGACGACCAAATCCACCTCCTCGCGCAGCAATGCGGGCAAGGCCTCGAATTGCAGACCGGGGCGGATATCAACATCAATATCAGGCCATGCTTGCCTGAAGGCTTCCAGCACGGGCAGCAACCAATCAAAACAGGCATGACATTCGATGGCGATATGCAAGCGCCCCGTCTTGCCCGAGCGCAGGCCACTGAAATCTTCCTCCAAGGCGGCGATCCTTGGCAGGATGTCTTCGGCCAAGCGCAGCAGCTTCATTCCCGCAGGCGACAGCTTCATCGGCTTTGAGCGCCGCACGAACAACTCAACCCCCGCCTGATCCTCAAGACCCTTGATCTGATGGCTGAGGGCAGATTGCGTGATATGCAGGGTATCCGCCGCTTTCGCGAGGCCACCCGATTCATGAATGGCCTTGATGGTTTTCAGATGTCGAAACTCGATATGCATGTGCGGCTCATATAGATGATGAGTTTTATGAATTTGTCTCACTAGAGCAATCTATGCGACATCATGGGGTAATAGATCAAGGATTGAGAATCACATGACTACGCCGCGCGTTTCCTTCGAATTCTTCCCGCCCCAGTCGATCGAGGCGTCATTCAAGCTGTGGGATACGCTCGGAGTTCTGGCACCGCTCTCGCCTGAATTCGTCTCGGTAACCTATGGCGCGGGCGGCACAACGCGTGATCTGACCCATGATGCGGTCAAAACAATCCATGCCAATTACGGGGTAAAGGTTGCGGCGCATCTGACCTGTGTGAAAGCCACCCGCGAAGAAACCCTTGAGATCGCCAATAGCTATGCCGCCGCTGGCGTGACCGATATCGTAGCGCTGCGCGGCGACCCGCCAAAGGGCGAAGGCCATTTCACACAACATCCCGGCGGCTTTGCCAATTCGGTCGAACTGATCGAAGCCTTGGCCGAGACAGGCAAGTTTAACATCCGCGTTGGTGCCTACCCAGACCCACATCCCGAGGCCGCTGACATGCAGGCCTGCGTTGACTGGCTCAAGCGCAAGGTGGATGCAGGCGCGTCCTCGGCGATCACGCAGTTTTTCTTTGAAGCCGAAACCTTCTTCCGTTTCCGTGACGCCTGCGTAAAGGCGGGCATTGATGCAACGATCATTCCGGGCATCCTGCCGATCAATAAATGGAAAGCGGTCCGCCGCTTTGCCGCGGCCACTGGGGCCTTCATTCCAACTTGGGTGGATGAGGCCTATGACAAAGCCGAGCGTGATGATCGCGAACATCTTCTATCCACCGCGATCTGTACTGAGCTTTGCTCGGACCTGATCGAGGGCGGTGTAGAGGACCTGCATTTCTACACCCTCAACACCCCTGACCTGACCCGCGAGATTTGCGCAGCCCTTGGCGTGACCCCTCAGGCCAGCCTTGCCGAAGTCGCCTAAGGCATTTCTTTTACGATCACCGTTATGAAAGGGTGCGAGCCAGCTCGCGCCCTTTTTCGTTGCGTCGGTTTTTAGCGCGGCCTCTTGCCCAATCACGGAAGGCAGGCCAGCATAGCTCCTATACAAATAAGGAGCGCCCATGGCCGAACCGATTTTCGCAAGTGATATGAACGGGCTTGTCTCCCGCGAGGTGCTGACCTCGATGTCGGGCTATGACTTCATGCGCGCAATCCTTGAAGGGCGCCTGCCCCATCCGCCGATTGGCCAAGGCATCAATTACCGTCTCGCCAGTGTTGAGGATGGCCGCGTCACTTTCCACGGCTGCCCTGAGTTCGAGCATACAAACCCGATGGGAACGGTGCATGGCGGTTGGTATGGCACATTGCTTGATAGTGCGATGGCCTGCGCCGTCATGACCAAAGTGCCCAAGGGCGCGGTCTATACAACGCTTGAATACAAGGTAAACATCACCCGTTCGATCCCATTGGGCATGGAGATTGTCGCGGAAGGTGTGGTCTCGCATGCGGGGCGCTCCACGGGTGTTGCCGAGGGTACTATCCGCGGCGTGCAGGATGGCAAGCTCTATGCGACAGGCTCGACCACCTGTATTATCATGAATGCTGCTTGACCCCATAAGCGGCCTTTAATTGACTTGGGCGTGGCTTTCGGGCAAGCAAATCCCTTCGATTCAATCCAAGGAGATTCCGATGATTTCGCCGGTCCTGCCAAGCTACTCGCGCGCACCTCTCTCTTTCGTCAAAGGCGAAGGGGCATGGTTGGTCGAGGCAGATGGCCGACGTTTTCTCGATTTCGCCTCGGGCATTGCGGTCATGGCGCTTGGTCATGGCCACCCTGCGGTTGTGGGGGCCTTGAAAGATCAGGCCGACCAGCTTTGGCACACCTCGAACCTTTATAATGTGCCCCAGCAGGAAGCGCTGGCTGAAAAGCTTGTTGAGCATACTTTCGCGGATACCGTGTTTTTCTGTAATTCCGGCACGGAAGCTGCGGAACTGGCCATCAAGATGGCGCGGAAATACTGGTATGAAAAAGGCCAGTCTGAGCGCACAGGCATCATCACCTTTGAGGGCGCGTTCCATGGCCGCTCCACGGGTGCGATTGCGGCTGCGGGTGCCGAGAAGCTGACCAAGGGCTTTGGTCCCTTGATGGAGGGCTTCCTGCATCTGCCATTCGGCGATCATGAGGCGCTGACCAAAGCCGCCGCACAGGCTGATATCGGCGCGATTATGATCGAGCCTATTCAGGGCGAAAGCGGGATCCGCCCACTGCCTGATCAATGCCTCAAAGGCCTGCGTGATCTCTGCGACGAACATGGCCTGCTGCTGATCCTTGACGAGATTCAATGCGGCATGGGCCGGACGGGCAAGCTCTTTGCGCATGAATGGGCGGGCGTGAACCCCGATATCATGATGGTCGCCAAGGGCATCGGCGGGGGGTTCCCGCTTGGCGCTTTGCTGGCCACGGAAGCTGCCGCATCTGGCATGACGGCAGGCACGCATGGCTCCACCTATGGTGGCAATCCGCTTGGCTGCGCGGTTGGCTGCGCTGTGGTGGATGAGTTGACCAAAGACGGCGTGCTGGATGATGTGAACCACCGCGCGGGGTTCCTGCGCCAAAAGCTCGAAGGGATTGTTGCGGCGCATCCCTCAATCTTTGAAGGCGTCCGTGGCCAAGGCTTCATGATTGGTGTGAAATGCAAAATCCCCAATCTTGATGTGGTCAATGCGGGCTATGATGCGGGCCTGCTGACAGTACCGGGCGGTGATAATGTGATCCGTGTTCTGCCCTCGCTCTTGATCAGTGAGGACGAGATCAATGAAGGGCTTGAGCGGCTGGACAAAGCCGCGACCGCCTTGGAGGCAAAGGCCCATGCCGCAGAATAGCCGCTATCATTTCCGCGCCATCACGCGCGCCGATTATCCGATGATCAGGGATTGGCTCAACCAGCCCCATATCGGCGGTTGGTGGGGTGAGGCCGCGCTGGAGATAGCCTTGATCGAGGAAGATCTTGAGAACGGCCCCACGGATATGCGGATTGTTGAGCTTGCGGGCGCGCCCTTTGCCTTTGTGCAAGACTACCCCGCGCATCATTGGCCCGCCCCGCAATATCGTGGTGAGGCTGAGGATGCGCGCGCGATTGACACCTTCCTTGGCGATCCTGCTTTTCTGGGCAAAGGTCATGTCCAAGCCTATCTTCGCCAGCGGGCAGAAGAATTGATGGCGCAAGGCACCTCAACAGTCTTGGTTGACCCCGACCCGAATAATGCCCGCGCGATTGCGGCCTATAGAGGTGCAGGGTTTGTGCCCCTTGAAGACCGCATTTGCGAGGATGGCGACCGCGTGCTGGTCATGCGCTACCGACAAGACGCCGCCCCTTTCCCAAAAGAAAAGGCATTCGCGCAGTCTGTTTGCTGATACCCAGACCCAGACCTGTTCGATCGAAATTTCAATCCATGGGCGCGCGCTCGTCCAAAGAACAAAGACATCCAGATGAACCATTTTCTCGACATCAATAAAACCGACCCAGCCGCATTGAGACATATGATCGATAATGCGTCATCCATGAAAGCCGCCCGCGCGGGCCGCCCCAAGGGCGCGCTTGATGATGATCTTCCGCTCAAAGACCATATGGTCGCGTTGATCTTCGAAAAGCCCTCGACCCGCACGCGCGTGTCATTCGATGTGGGTGTGCGCCAGATGGGTGGGCAGACAATGGTGCTATCAGGCTCGGAGATGCAGCTTGGCCATGGCGAAACAATTGCCGATACAGCACGCGTTCTCAGCCGCTATGTCGATATGATCATGATCCGCACCTTTGAAGAAGATGTCCTGTTGGAACTGGCGGAATATGCGACGGTGCCTGTGATCAACGGCCTGACAAACCGCACCCATCCCTGCCAGATCATGGCCGATATCCTGACCTATGAGGAACATCGCGGCCCGATCAAAGGCAAGAAGGTCACTTGGTGCGGCGATGGCAATAATGTCTTTGCCAGCTTTGCCCATGCTGCCGGCCAGTTCGGTTTTGATCTGACCTTTGCAGGCCCTGAAACGTTGGACCCCGAAAAGGTCTTTCTGGATGAGGCGCGCGCCAAGGGCGTCAGGGTCGAAATCACCCGCGATGCTGTTGAAGCCGTGACCGATGCCGATCTGGTGGTGACCGATACTTGGGTGTCGATGCATGACAGCCAATCCGCCCGCGAAAGACGCCATAACCAGTTGCGCGGCTATCAGGTGAATGCCGATCTGATGAAACATGCAAAAGACGACGCGCTTTTCATGCATTGCCTGCCTGCCCATCGTGAAGATGAAGCAACCTCAGAGGTTATGGATGGCCCCCATTCGGTGATCTTTGACGAGGCCGAGAACCGCCTCCATGCGCAAAAGGCCATCATGCAATGGTGTCTGGGCCAATAAAGCGCCCTAGCTTTTGAGGCGGTAGCCCGTCTTGAACCAGCGCCATGCAAGGGTAATCACGGCGGCTGTGGCAAAACTCGCCACTGCCAGCCCCTTCCATGGCGAGCTGTCCGAAACACCCAAAACCCCATAGCGCGCCCCGTCGATCAGGTAAAAGACGGGATTCCAATGGCTGATCGTGTTCATAAAGCCCGGCACTGCTTCAATCGAATAGAAGGTGCCTGACAAAAAGCTGAGCGGGATCACAAGGAAATTGGTGATTGCAGCGATCTGGTCGAATTTCTGCGCCAGAATGCCCGCGACCACGCCAAGCGCGCTAAGGAAGGCTGCCCCCAGCAAAACGAAGACAAGCGCCCAGACAGGATGCGCAATTCCCAGCCCCAAAATCGGGAACAAGATCACGGCCACCGCAACCGCCACGCATAGCCCGCGCATCACACCGCCCGTGACATAGCCAATGACCAATTCAATCGGGCTGAGCGGCGGCATCAATGTATCAACGATATTGCCTTGCACGCGCGAAATCACGATGGAGGAGGAGGTATTTGCAAAACTGTTCTGGATCACCGTCATCATCAAAATGCCCGGTGCGATGAAATGCAGGAAGCTTACCCCCATCACATCTCCACGCTGACCACCGATCGCGAGCGAGAAAATCAGGATGAAAAGACCTGCCGTCACCAAGGGGGCCAGCAAGGTTTGGGTCCAGACGGTTGTAAACCGCATCACCTCACGCCAACTTAAGGTATACAGACCCAGCCAGTTCATACGCCCGAAACGGCGCACGCCCATGCCTTCATTCGTGCTTTGCTCTGCCTGTGACATCAGTTTCCGCTTTCTTTTCCTGTGTCCGCCATTGTGTCTGCCACTGGGGAAGGTAAAATGGCTCTTCCAATTCGCGCGTAAGCGCTCCATATGCAAGGGTCCCTTTTGAAGGGGCTTTGTGCACAGATGATCAGGAGGACGGAATGTCCTGGACCGACGAGCGCGTCGAAATTTTGAAAAAGATGTGGGGAGAGGGCCAATCGGCCAGCCAGATCGCCAAGGAACTTGGTGGTGTGACCCGCAATGCGGTAATCGGCAAGGTGCATCGCCTTGGCCTGTCCAATCGTGCAACAGCAAGCGGAGCCTCGGCTTCCAAAGCTAGCAAGGACAGCAGCGCCAAGGCCGCCCCTGAGGCCAAGCCAAAGGCCGCCGCACCCAAACGCGCGCCTGCCAAGCCCGAAGCCGTAGCCGAGCCCGCCAATTCGCCAGAGCCTGCCCCCGCGCCGCGCCCGACGAATATCATGCCTTTGCGCAAGCCAATCGTGCCTGCGGGCCAGCCTTTGCCACCCCAGCCTTCGGCCAATGAAATCAGCCCCGAGGCTTTGGCCAAGGTAAGCGAAGTCGAAAAGCACGCCAAGAAGATCAGCTTGATGGAACTGACCGAGCGGACCTGCAAATGGCCCATCGGCGACCCCGCAACTGATGATTTCTACTTCTGCGGCCTGCCCGTTCAGCAGGGCAAACCCTATTGCGAAGCGCATGTGGGCGTGGCCTTCCAACCGATGAGCGCGCGCCGCGACCGTCGCCGCTAGGGCATAGACCACGCGAAAAAACAAAAAGCCCGGAGCGCATTCGCCTCCGGGCTTTTTTGTTTGTGGTCGACAGGATGACCTAGCCGCAATGGCGCGCGATCTCGCGGGTCCGCAGACCTGTTTCAACCAACTGGCATCGGTCACGCGCCTCATAATAATAGCCGCGCGCATACCACATCACCGCCTCGTCGATATCGCCGTCCGACACCAACCAAGCCCCGCGCAAATACCGCACCGCGTAGCGCAGATTGGTTTCGGCATCCAAAAGATCATTGGCCGTGCCTTCAAACCCCATGCCTCGCGCAGTCTCGGGCAGGATTTGCATCATCCCGTAATAGGGCCCATTCCGAGCCGCAGGCCTGTAGTCGCTTTCGCGCTGGATAACGCGATGCACCAATTCACGCGGGATCTCGTTTTCATCGGCATATTGATTAACCAATACCCTGATTTCAGCCGTCTCACCTGGAAATAGTGCGGGGTTATAGCCCGAGGATGACACCCCGCCACCGCCCGAGCCGCAGGCGGCAAGCAAAGCCAAGCTGGACAAAAGATAAGCCAATAGCCGCATGTAACACCCTTAGACCCTGTTTCGTGATCTGCTCACCTAGACCAAAAGCACGATCTCTGACCAGTGGGTAGCCGCTGCCATGTCAGGGATCGGCGGGAAACTGCCCTTGGCCCTTTGGCGTTAATCGCGCTGAAACAGGTTTCGCAGCTGTTGTTCGGCCTCTTGGCGCAGGCGATCTTCCAGACTGTCTTGGATCTCTTCGGTGGTCGTCTCGCTATTCACATCCACGCCAAGGGCTTGGCCCACCTCTTCCTGCACCCGCTCACGTGCCTCTTGCTCAAGGCGGTCACGCTCTTCCTCTAGGCGGGCGCGGGCCTCGGCCTCCAAGCGCTCCCGCTCGGCAGCCAATTCTTGTTCTGCCAGAAATTCAAGATCAGGCCGGAAGCTCAGATCAGCCCAAGGCCCACGGATCAGGATCGGGACGCTCAAGCCGTTTTCGCCACGGGTGACCGTTGGAATAACGCGATATTCCAGCGTTTGACCGCCCAGATCAGCGCGCCCTGCCCCGCTGACGCCACCCCATGGGGCGGAAAGCAGCAGATCGTCATTTTGCAAAACACCGGATGCAATGGCGAATGTGGCGGTGACACTGTCATAGACCGTGCGCTGCCCTTCACCGCGATAGCCTGCATCGAAATTGCGGATCATCCCCGCCAGATCAAAGCCCTCAATCGCGCCCTGACCGAAGGTGATCGAGCCACCGCCATCAAGGCTCTCCATGATCGCCTGAAGCGATGCGCCCGAGCCAAGGAATCGCACCGCGATATCGCCACTGCCGCTTAGCCGCTCAAAATCGGCCAATTCGGTGAGCAAAGGCTGCAATTGCACGCCGCGAAACGCGAGATCACCGCGCATCGAATTGCCCCCGCGCCCATTGAGAACCATCTCGCCCGAGAGCGTGCCACCATAGGCATCCGCACGCGACAGGCTCATGACCATGCGGCCATTATCAAGCGTGGTGCGCAGATCGATATTCGAAGTCTCGAGATAACCGAAATCAAGAACACCCAAGCCCAAAACCAGTTCTGCATCCACAGCGAACAGCCCCGACAGATCAATCGGATCGCGCGGCCAGCCCGAAGCGCCACCGCCCGAGGAAGAGCCGCCCTGTGCCGCATCGCTGCCTGTCAGCGCCGAAAGGTCCATGGACGCACCGCTTAAAGACCCGCGCAGACGCGGGCGCTCATCACCTTGGTACAGATCCAGCGCCGCATCGAATTGGCGGCCATCCAGTTCGATCTGGCCATCGCGCAGATGAACCGAGCCTTCGGGCGCAAGAACCACTTGCCCCGATACGCCAATACTGTCGCGGCCAAGCCCTGCGGGCAAAGGCGCAAGCTGGGTGCCCGCCAAGGCGGCAAGTGGGGAAAAATCACTTGCGTCAATCTCGGTCTGGGCATCCAGAACAAGCGGGTCCAAGCCTGCCACACCATCAATAACAGCCGTGCCGCCATCCCATTCGACACGCAGGGAGATCGGCTGCACCTCGCCATCCAGCAGGCCTGCAACACTTTCAATCTGCGCATTGCCCGACAGGCGCTGGCCATTCACGCGCGCCGAATAAGCGGCCGCGCCTTGGGCGGCAGCGCTTGGCATGGACAGGGTCAGGTCAAGCTCGGTCACCACGATATCGGTGCCTGTGCTTCTATCAATATAACGCATGGCGCCATTGGTGATCCGCGCCTCATCAAAGCCGAGGCTGGCAATGGCCGACCCGCTGCCCTCAGCGGCGGCGGCCTCAGGCTGATCGGCTGCGACATCTGCTGTGGCTTGTGAAAAATCCCAGCTTTCGCGCCCGTCAGCCGCACGCACCAAAGTGATGTCAGGGCCTTCAAGAATGGCCTCTTCAATCTGGATTTGGCCCGAAAAAAGCGGCGTCAAAGCCACGCCTACGGCCAAGGCATCTGCGGTGATCAAAGGGCCATCGGCTTCGGCCCAATCAGGGTTGCCGATCTCCAGTCCCTCAGCCCGCACACCGAGGATGGGATAAAGAGTAGGCCTGACATCGCCTGAAATGACAACGCGACGTTGCAGCGATTGTTCAAGCCGAGAGGTGGCAATCTCTGCAATCCGCTCGGACGGAATTGCAAAAAGCACCGCAACGCCCAACACCGCAACCAAAATCACCGCGCCCAGAAGCCTGACGATCCACCGCATCTCTACCCCCATAGATTTGTTCTGATCCAAGCGTAGCAACAAAGGTATTTATGAAACAGGGGCAACAGGGCTCTTTTTCTTGACCCTTCCCGAAAGCGTCAGGGAAAGCTATAGCCAGCCTCATGAGTCAGAACCCACCCGATCTTCGCCCCGACCTTGCCCGCGCCCGCGTGACCGAAACCATGCGCGCAGGCCAACCGACCATTGGCATGGTCTCACTTGGCTGCCCCAAGGCGCTGGTCGATTCCGAGCGTATCCTCACGCGGCTTCGCGCCGAGGGCTATGGCATCTCGGCGGATTACAATGGCGCGGATGCGGTGATCGTGAACACCTGCGGCTTTCTCGATTCCGCCAAGGCAGAAAGCCTTGATGCCATTGGCGAGGCTTTGCGCGAGAACGGTAAAGTCATCGTGACGGGCTGTTTGGGGGCTGAGCCTGATTACATCACTGGCGCGCATCCAAAGGTTCTGGCGGTGACAGGCCCGCATCAATACGAGCAGGTGCTGGACGCCGTGCATAACGTGGTGCCGCCCGCGCCCGATCCCTTTATTGATCTGCTGCCTGCCTCTGGCGTCAGCCTGACACCGCGCCATTACAGCTACCTCAAGATTGCCGAAGGCTGTAACCATAGCTGCAAATTCTGCATCATCCCCGACATGCGCGGCAAGCTGTCCAGCCGCCCTGAAAAGGCAGTTCTGCGCGAGGCGGAAAAGCTGGTCGAGGCGGGTGTGCGCGAATTGCTGGTGATCAGCCAAGACACCTCGGCCTATGGCACGGATTGGTCCGATCGGCCCGAGAAGTTCCCTATCCTGCCGCTGTCACGCGCTTTGGGGGAATTGGGCGCTTGGGTGCGGATGCATTACATCTACCCCTATCCGCATGTGCGCGAGATGATCCCGATGATGGCCGAAGGCTTGATCTTGCCTTATCTCGATATCCCGTTCCAGCATGCCCATCCCGAGACACTCAAACGTATGGCGCGCCCTGCCGCAGCGGCCCGCACCTTGGACGAGATCGCAGCTTGGCGGGTGGATTGCCCCGATATCACCCTGCGCTCGACCTTCATTGTAGGCTATCCTGGCGAGACGGAAGACGAATTCCAGACCCTGCTTGATTGGCTGGATGAGGCGCAGCTCGACCGTGTTGGCTGTTTCAAATACGAAAATGTCGATGGCGCGCGCTCGAACGCATTGGACGGGCATCTTCCCGAAGAGGTGAAGCAAGACCGCTATCACCGCTTCATGGAAAAGGCACAGGCCATTTCCGCTGCCAAGCTGGAAGCAAAACTGGGCTCGCGTTTGGACGTGATCGTTGACGAGGTGGACGCCGAAGGCGCGACCTGCCGCACCAAGGCCGACGCGCCCGAGATTGACGGAAACCTGTTCATCGATGAAGGGTTCGATGCCCTCAAAGCAGGCGACATCCTGACCGTCGAGGTGGATGAGGCCAGCGAATACGACCTTTGGGGAACAATCGTCGCCGATTAACAGCCGCGCGCCGCCATCTGGCGCACGGTCTCGATCCGCGCGGCATTGGGCGGATGCGTGCCAAGGAAACGATCGCCCGGATCAGGCAAGCGCGTGAAATATTCAGACCCGCGCAGCGAGTTATAGCCCGCGCGGCAGGCAATCACGCTGCCAAGGGCATCCGCCTCCAACTCATGATCTTGCGAGAACCGCCGCGCGCCCACGGTCGCACCAATTTGCGCGGCACTTTCCGCCACCGCCTGATTGGCCCCGCTCAAGGTTGCCAAGACCCCAAAAATCAGCGCACCACTTTGGGCCGAGGCCTGTTGCTGCGGGATATGGCGCGCAATGTGATGCGCGGCCTCATGGCCCATCACAAAGGCCAATTCATCCTGATTGCGCACATCCGCGATCAGACCCACCGTAAACACAAGATAAGGCTGCCCCCCACGCAGGGTTTGAAAGGCATTGATCCCCGAGGCGGGATCGTCATCAACGGCAATAATGAAATCGCAATTCTGGTTCGGCGTTTCGACCCTGCAGGTTTGTTCGGCCACAGGTTCTACGCGCGCGACAACCTCGCGAAAATTGGCAATCGCCTGCTGCGATGACAGGCGGGGGGTATTCGGGGCGGCGGTTTGCGGGCTTGGCGGCGCGCTGACTGTTTGACACGCAGACAGGCCGATCAAGGCAGCAAGCAAAAGGAAGGACCGCAACATATTCTCTCCGAACCGGTTTGAGCTGCCCCAAGATTTAGCATGTCGCGCGCTCGCGTCCAATCACAGCTACGGGTTTGCATTGCCATGGCTCCAATTCCCGCCTAGCCTTGTCCCATGTTCACCATCGAGCACGATTTTGACGCCACCGTAATCACCCTTGTTGATGAGGGAAACGCGCCTTTGCGTGAGGATGCCGTGATCTCGGCTTTCTCTGAGGTGATCAGGATTGAGCAATATGACCCCCGTACGGATCGGACGCAAACCATCGAATTGTCGATTGCCCAATTGCACGATCTTGGTGCCGCACTGGATTTGCCCGAAGGGGTGTACAGAATCGAACTTGCCAAGGATGCGGATTGAGACCGTCCGCTTGGGCTAGACTTACGCCGCGCACAGGCGCAGAGTTTTGAAACACGTCTAGCGCGCAGGGTTTCATGGACAATATCAAAGGCAGTCTTCTCATGGTCGCGGCCATGGCGGGTTTCGCGCTTGAAGATATGTTGGTCAAAGCCGCCGCTCAGGATTTACCCGTCGGGCAGGTTCTGATCGTTTTCGGGTTTGGCGGCATGGCGATTTATGCCTCTATCGCGCTGATGCGGGGTGAGGCCCTTCTCCACCCGCAAGCCTTTAGCCGCCCGCTTCTGGCGCGTGCTTTTTTCGAAATTCTGGGCAGGCTCGGCTATACGGTCGCCATTGCGCTGACGCCGCTTTCCTCTGCCTCGGCCATTTTGCAGGCCGCCCCATTGGTTGTGGCCGCGGGCGCCGTGATGGTCTTTGGGGAAAAGGTCGGGTGGCGGCGATGGCTGGCCATTATCATCGGCTTTATCGGAGTTCTGATGATCTTGCGCCCTGGCACAGGCGGGTTTGAGCCGCTCTCTGTCTTTGCAGTTTTGGGCATGATCGGTTTTGCAGGTCGTGACCTTGCCACCCGCGCGGCCCCGCCAAGCATGACCAATGCACAGCTTGGCCTATACGGTTTTGCGATGATGGCGATTGCAGGGGCCATCGCGCTGTCATGGACAGGTGGTGCTACATTGCCTGACGGTCAATCAAGCGTGCTTTTGGGCGGGGCCATCGTAATGGGGGTGCTTGGGTATTCCTGCCTGACAGGTGCAATGCGCACAGGCGAGATCGGCGTTGTAGCCCCGTTCCGCTATATCAGGCTGGTCTTTGCGATGATCCTTGGTGTGCTTGTCTTTGCCGAACGGCCCGATGCCATGACCCTTTTGGGCAGCGCCGTGATCGTGGCCAGCGGGCTTTACACCGTTTTTCGCGGACAGCGCGCCAAGGCCTGAGCCCTCAGCACAGCCCTGTGCAAACCCGTTGCGCGCTATCTGGCTGCGTGCCACTCTCTTGCAAAATCGGAAGGGATGCAGATGACAACAGGCTTTTTCTGGGATGAGCGCTGCTTTTGGCATTCAGGCGGCAATTACGCGTTTTTGACCCCTGTAGGCGGGTTGGTTCAGCCACAAGCCGCAGGTGGAATCCCCGAAGACCCTGAAACCAAGCGCCGTTTGAAAAACCTAGTTGAGGTCACAGGCCTCTTTGCCGAGCTGGATACCCGCCATGCGCCCCCTGCCAGCTATGAAGACCTGTTGCGCGTGCATCCTGCCCAATATCTCGAAACCTTCCGAAAAACCTCGGAGGCGGGGGGCGGTGAATTGGGACTTCGCACGCCTTTCGGGCCAGATGGCTACGAGATCGCGGCCCTGTCAGCAGGGCTTGCCAAGGAGGCCTTCTTGGCCACCCTGAGGGGTGAGGTCCACAATGCCTATGCGCTGTCGCGCCCGCCGGGTCATCATTGCTTGCCTGATTTTCCGAATGGCTTTTGCCTGCTGGCCAATATCGCCATCGCGATCGAGGCCGCGATGGAGGCCCGCATGGTCGAGCGCGTCGCTGTGATTGATTGGGATGTCCATCACGGCAATGGCACCGAGGCGATCTATTATGATCGTGATGATGTGCTGACGATCTCGATCCATCAGGAACGCAACTACCCCAAGGATTCGGGCGATTTCGAAGATCGCGGATCGGGCGTAGGCATGGGCTATAACCTCAATATCCCCCTTCCTCCGGGGGGTGGGCATGCGACCTATCTTGAGGCGATGGAACGGCTGGTCCTGCCCGAGCTGCAACGCTTCCAGCCCGATGCGATTGTCATTGCCTGCGGGTTTGATGCCTCGGGCTATGACCCGTTGAGCCGCATGATGGCGGGCAGCAACACCTTCCGCGCGCTGACCGCGATGGTGATGGAAGCGGCCGCTGATCTGTGTGACGGGCGGCTGACCATGGTGCATGAAGGCGGCTATTCCGAGGTGCATGTGCCCTTTTGCGGCCATGCCGTGCTCGAGGCGATGTCAGGCAGCAAGATCACGGCCGAGGATCCCCTTGCAGCAAGGCTGGCCTATCAACAACCCGGCCCACGGCCTGAGGCCTTCTTTTCCAGCCTGATCACGGAAATGGAAGACGCGCTTGATTTTTGAGAGCCTTGATGTCGCGCCATGCCGCGCTTCGTTGACACGCCCCCTGCGACAGGTCACCTTGCAGAAAATCCAGTCTCAAACACGGGAATATGCGCCATGAAAAAGGTTTACGGATCGGCCGAGGAGGCGCTTGAGGGCGTGCTATCGGACGGAATGATGATTGCGGCAGGCGGCTTTGGCCTTTGCGGCATCCCCGAGCTTCTGATCGACGGCATTGTCGCCACAGGCGTCAAAGACCTGACCATCGCGTCCAATAACGCAGGCGTTGATGATTTTGGCCTCGGCAAATTGCTCGCCACCCGCCAAGTCAAAAAGATGCTGTCTTCCTATGTGGGCGAGAATGCCGAATTCATGCGCCAATATCTGTCGGGCGAGCTGGAGCTGGAATTCAACCCGCAAGGCACCTTGGCCGAGCGTATGCGCGCAGGCGGCGCGGGCATTCCGGGCTTTTTCACCAAGACGGGCGTGGGCACAGTGATTGCCGAGGGCAAGGACCACAAGGATTTCAATGGCGAGACCTTTATCCTTGAAGAAGGCATCTTCGCCGATCTCGCCATCGTCAAAGCATGGAAAGCCGATGAGACGGGCAATGCGATCTTCCGCAAGACCGCGCGCAATTTCAACGTGCCTGCCGCGACCTGCGGCAAGATCTGCATTCTTGAGGTAGAAGAGATCGTGCCAACGGGCAGTCTTGACCCCGACATGATCCACCTTCCCGGCATCTATGTGCATCGCATCATCAAGGGCGAGCATGAAAAACGGATCGAACAGCGCACAGTGCGCCAGCGTGAGGAGGTCTAAGCCATGCCATGGGATCGTAACCAGATGGCCGCACGCGCGGCTCAAGAACTCCAAGACGGTATGTATGTGAATCTCGGCATTGGTATTCCGACACTTGTCTCCAATTACATCCCCGAAGGCATTGACGTGACCTTGCAGTCGGAAAACGGCATGCTTGGCATGGGCCCTTTCCCGATTGAGGGGGAAGAAGATGCCGATCTGATCAATGCGGGCAAGCAAACCATCACCGAATTGCCCAATACCGCCTATTTCGACAGCGCCACATCCTTTGCCATGATCCGTGGCGGCAAGATCGCCATGGCGATCCTCGGCGCGATGGAGGTCTCGGAGACGGGCGATCTGGCCAATTGGATGATCCCTGGCAAGCTGGTGAAAGGCATGGGCGGCGCGATGGATCTTGTGGCGGGTGTCGGCCGCGTTGTGGTTGTGATGGATCACACCAATAAACATGGCGACTCGAAAGTTCTGAAATCCTGCACCCTGCCTTTGACGGGTACGGCTGTGGTGCATCGGATCATCACCAATCTTGGCGTGCTGGATGTGGTCGAGGGTGGCCTCAAAATCGTCGAGCTGGCCGATGGTGTCTCGGAAGATGAGATGCGCAGCGCCACCGAGGCCAAACTGGTCTAACGAATAATAGCAAGGGCGCGGTATCTTCGCGTCCTTGCTATTGTATGGGCTGCTGGTTCCTCAACCACCTGTCATTGTGCGAAATACGCACCCATCCCAAATCAGTTCAGGCGGTGTCAGGCATAACAGCCGCGCCAATTGCCATGTGGCCAGCACTTTGGGCACATAGCGGCGCGTTTCGGCAAACTCAGGCACGCCATCCGCGCTGCGTATTGCGCCCTCGCCTGCATTATAGGCTGCAAGCACGAGCACAGGATCACGGTCGAATTCTTCCATAAGCCAATCGAGATAGGCGACGCCGCCTGCGATATTCTGCGAAGGATCAAAGCTGTCGGTTACCCCGAAGCGCTCGGCAGTGGCGGGGATCAACTGCATCAGGCCCTGCGCGCCCGCGATGCTTTCAGCATCGGGCTGTCCCGCCGATTCGACGGCCATCACCGCCAAAACCAAGGCCGGCGACACGCGTGTTCCTATGGTTGCGGCCAGAATCGAGGCGCCATACTCGGCCGCCATCTGCCCCAGGTCATCGGCACGCGCGACACCAAGGCTGGCCGCTTCGGGCGCATCGGCCAAATGGGCAAGCGCCAATTGAAACCTGATCGCCCCGCCTGTGATTGCATCAGGCACTTCGGACCAGAACCAAGCCACATCCTGCGCAACAGGCGGAGCATCAAGCTGGGGCGGCACGCTTGAGGGCGCTATATCGGCCTGCGGCACAATCTGGATATTTATCCGCGGTGCCGTATCCCCACGCGCAGGGGGCGTAACGCTTCGGAAGGTAAATTCGGGAAAAGGGGCAGGTTCGCTGCTTTGCGCCAGCGATTCACTTGAAAATAAAAAGAGCGAAAAAATCGCCCCCACCCATTGCACCCGCATATCTGCCCTCGACCATTTTTCGGCACCATGCCGCAATAGCCCTTATTTTTAAAGGCGTTGTCGGAATTTCAGCCCTGCGTTGTGGTAAATTCGCCCTGAACAAACCGCGAAGAATTCTCATAAAATTCTAAACCTTGCCCAAGTCTCGCCCTGATCTGGGGGGATAACAGCATCAACCGAGGCGGCAGACACTTCCTCGGGAAACAAGACAGACACAAACATACAAAACTTGAAACTGGAGCAATATCATGAACCTCTTCACAAACTTCGTAAAATCCGAATCTGGTGCCGTAACTGTTGACTGGATCGTTCTGACCGCAGCAATCGTTCTTCTTGGTGGCGCAGTTGTTGGTGCCGTTCAGACTGGCGCCGTTTCCGCAGCTGGCAACATCTCGACCGCAATGACTGGCGTTGGTGGCAGCACTGGTGGCGAAACAACTTCTGAAGAAACAACTACTGAAGAAACAACTAACTAATTCTTCGATCTGGCAGGAGGCGGAAACACTCCTTCCCTCCCGTCGATCAACTCAAAACTCAAAAACGCCGCGTGATTATCACGCGGCGTTTTTCGTATTTGGAAACAGTCCCATCCGACTTATTCCACCCCGCGCGGCATCGCCGTAATTCCGCCTCAATTCGACCACATCTGCGCCCGATTTCGCCGCAATAAAGCCCTTGTCTGCCGATTGCGTCATAGTTCGCGCAATTTGTTTTTGATTGGTGATCTCGCGGCTTTCGCGATGATCCTCTGGTTTCAAGCGCTGCCAATTTGGCACTGTGTTTCTGTCGGATAGAACGTGCCAAATCGGCCAACACGATCAAGGGCCTGAGAATGTCGTGGCCCGTGCAATATGTCCTGCACGGCCACGACATCCCCCCCAACAAACCGCACCCTCCTGGCACTACAAAAAGCAGCCTCGCTATAGGTAATTTGATAAAAACATTAGGTTTTCTGCGCTTGTCTGACCCGCAAGCGCCATATTCGCGCCCCAAGTCTCAAGCCTTTTACAACCAGCGAGATCAGAATGCTCTGTCTCGTGGAGGTCGCTTTCCAAACCAGATTGCGGCCCCCTCCCTTTCAAAGGCGCAGAACGCGCCTGCTTAATCACCACATGATAGCAGGAGCAATCGCATGGCTTTCACATCAATCACCAGTTTCGCAAAAAACGAGTCGGGCGCTGTAACAGTGGACTGGGTTGTCCTGAGCGCGGCATTGGTCGGTCTCGGTGTCGCGGTGGTCTCTGTCGTTTCAGGCGGCATGCAAGACCTCTCGACCGATATCAGCCAATCCCTCTCGGATACCAACCCGAATACCAGCCCGTTCTCCGCTGATGAAGAAGCCCCAGCCCCTGAAGAAGGTGGCGACGGTTAACACCGCGCAAGGTTTCTGGTTTCGTATTGATATCGCACTCCGCGGGGAACAGGCCTTCGGCTGGCATTGCTTTGTGCCAGCCGTATAAACCCCAGAAATTCCACCCCAGAACCATTTTTTCGCCCGAATTCTCCAGCATTCCGAGGGGGAATAATTTTGTCATGCCGCCTCAGATGATGCGGCCAACTGATAATTGAGGAACGTCGAAAATGCGGTTGATCTTTATGCTAGTTCTGATCGTGGGTGTTGGCCTTGCGGGCATGGCTGTATTTTATGCCAAAGACCGGTTTGACCAATATCGCAACGCTCTCGCGACCCAACGGGACGCCATCATCGAAACCACCGATGTGGTCGTTATGAATACGGGCCTTCGCTATGGCCAACAGCTGCGCCGTGAAGATGTGCGCGTCATCAGATGGCCAGCAGACAGTGTTCCTTTCGGCACCTTCCGCGCGATTGATGAAGTCTTCCCCGAAGGCTCTGATGAGTTGCGCACAGTGCTGCGTATCATGGAACGCGACGAGCCTGTGATGCTGTCTAAGGTGACGGCCCCGGGTCAGGACGCGGGCGTCGCCTCGCGTCTTTCCTCCGGTATGCGCGCCTTTGCCCTCCGCGTGGATGTGGCCAGCGGCGTATCGGGCTTCATTCGCCCAGGTGACCGCGTGGATGTCTATTGGAGCGGTGAATCCCGCGATGGCGATGTCACACGTTTGATCGAGGCCAGCCTCCAGATTATCGCCGTTGACCAAGTCGCTGATGAAGATCGCAACAACCCGATGGTTGCACGGACTTTGACGGTTGAAGCCCGCCCAGACCGGATCGCAGCCCTTGCCCAAGCGCAGGCCACAGGCTCGCTCAGCTTGGCGCTTGTTGGGGTGAATGACGATATCCAGAGTGAAATCGTGCAAGCCGGTCAGAATGAGATTTTGGGCATTGTCGAGGCCGCCCCCGCCCAAGCGGCACGGGTTTGCACCGTCAGATCACGCCGTGGTGGCGATGTGGTTGTCGTGCCAGTGCGCTGCACCAACTGATCCCCAAAACCCCAAATATCACACCATGTCAGGGCCTTGGACCTTCCAAGGCTCTGACATTTTCGATTAAAGTGATCGCCATTAGACTTAAGGGGTTAAAATCCCTCTTCTGCCTTACAGTGATAGGAATTCTTGCAAGAGCAGAGCTTTTGAGGCAGTATGCGCCGAAAGGGATGACAAAATCCCAAAAGATAGTGATCAGAGAGGCAGGATCACAATGAGCATAAAATCAATTATCGGCGCCTGCCTTATGGGCTGCGCTGCTGTGTTATTTCAGGGCCTACCCGCGCAAGCACAAAACTTGCGGGTTGTGGAAGGCTCGACATCCTCGACATTGCGCGTCCCCTTGAACCGAGCGGTTGTTGTTGAAAGCGATGTGATCTTCGGAGAGCTTTCTGTCGCCAATCCCGGCATTGCGGATATCGCGACGCTCTCGGAAACGACGATCTATATTCTGGGCCGCGCGCCCGGACGGACAACGCTGACCCTTCTGGGGCTTGATGGCTCCTTGATCTCGAATGTCGAGGTGCAAGTCGTCTCGGATGTGGCAGAGTTGCGCGAACGTCTGGGTGAAATCCTGTCTGGGGAAGAGATTGAAGTGCGCACCGCAAATGACGGTATCGTGCTATCGGGCACTGTCAGCTCGGGCCAGATCGTGGACCGTGCGATGGAACTGGCCAACCGCTATGCACCTGACAGGGTCTCGAACCTGATGTCCGTGGGCGGCACGCAGCAAGTCATGTTGCAAGTACGATTTGCCGAGATGTCCCGTTCTGTGCGCCAAAACCTATCCGCGAGTTTCGCCGTTGGCGGTGGGGACACTCTTATCGGCACGGGCGCACTGGAGGCCGGCGGTGGAACAGCTTCTCCCTCGCTTGGCAATTCCTCATTCCTTGGCAGACAAGGCGCGCTTGCAGTCTCCTTCGGCGCAGGCAGTGCGCAGATCGGCATTATGCTGGAAGCCCTTGAAACCAACGGTCTTGTACGGACCTTGGCCGAGCCGAACCTCACAGCCCTGTCTGGGCAATCTGCAAGTTTCCTTGCGGGCGGCGAATATCCAATTCCTGTGCAAACCAATACGGGCGTTGCCATCGAGTTCAAGGAATTCGGTATTCAATTGGACTTCACACCAACCGTCGTAAGCGAGGGGCTGATCAATCTAGTTCTGGATACCGAAGTGTCTTCACTCGGCGATTCCGTGACATTGGCTGAATCGTCCATTCCATCGCTCAACACGCGGTCGGCCTCGACGACAGTCGAGATGCGCGATGGAGAGAGCTTTGCGATTGCGGGCCTGCTTCAGGATGATTTCCGCGACTCGATCAGTCAGGTTCCATGGCTTGGCGATCTGCCGATCATCGGCACATTGTTCCGAAGCACCAATTACCAGCGTCAACAAACCGAGCTTGTGGTCATCATTACCGCGCATCTTGTCTCGCCCACTCGTGGTGAAGCGCTGACCTTGCCAACCGACCGTGTTGCAATCCCCACCGAGCGTGAATTGTTCCTGCTTGGGCGCACCACAGGGCGCACCCCGACATCGGGTGCAGCAGGCGATGTTGCGCAGCAGGATTTCGGCGGCTCCTACGGTTATGTGATGGAGTGAGCCAATGAGTTTTCCTCACCATATCAGCGCCGCGATTTTTGCCATCGCAACCTTGGCACTGGCGGGCTGCGATCAAACCGTCGGCGCTGATCTAGATGAAGGTGGCTTCGGCAACCCCATGATGAACAATCACCTCGTGATGACGGGGCAGCGCAGCTATGTCTCCGACCTCGCGGATCGTTTCGCGCGCGATGTTCCGACAACGGTGACTTTCGCTTTCAATTCGGCCCAACTTGATGGTGCCGCGCATAGCGTTTTGCGGCAGCAAGCCGCCTTCATGAACCAATTCCCCGAAGTGCGCTTCAGTGTTTATGGTCACACCGATCTGGTTGGGTCCGATCAGTATAACTACCAGCTTGGCCTTCGCCGCGCGCGTGCAGCAGTCAATTATCTGGTCAGCCACGGCGTTGATCGCAGCAGGCTTGAGGCGCTGGTCTCGCTTGGCGAGACCCAGCCCCTGATCTCGACCAGTGATCGCGAACAACGCAATCGCCGCGCTGTCACCGAGGTTTCGGGATTCGTTCAAAGCCATCCAGCAGTTTTGGATGGGCAATACGCACGGATCGCATATCGCACCTATTCAAGCGGCAGCGTCACCATTGCGCCAAGCAGCGATGGCGGCACCACAGGCGGCGGCGAGTAGCCCACAAACACCTGTTAATTATCAATTAATATGGAATGGCAGCTCAAAAGGCTGCCATTTTTTCGTTTCCTGACACGCTACGAAACACTTTAAAATTCCCCATAGTTTCATTTTTTTAGCCGCAATCTTGCCCCAGTTCTCAACGACAAAGAGCCTCGTGGAGTAGGGGTACTCTGTCATTTTGAACGACGGAACATATCCCCTCAGTATCAATATCTTGAACGCGCTTTCGCGGGTTCGAACCTATGAAAATGACCCGGACAGCCGGGCAAATTTGGGAATTGAGCAAATGAGCGGCGGACTTGCGCTACAGTCTGATCCTACACCGATCGTGGCCTGCACGGTCTCTCGGGACGTGGAGAATTTCGATCTCTTGATCGAGGATATGGAGACCGAGCTTGGCGATGCGTGGGGTGACCTGAGCATTTCGCAAGCGCAGGCCTTCTTGAGCCAACCTGAAGGCGAGTCCCTCGAACTTATCGCGATTGCGGTCGATCAGAAGGACGAGAGCGATATTGGCACGGTGTCCGAAATCATCCGCCTTGCCAAACAAAATGGAACCCGCGTGATCCTGATTGCTGACGGGTTAAGCCCCGCTGGTCTGCACCAACTCCTCAAACTGGGTGCCGATGATTTTGTGCCCTACCCGCTGCCCACTAACGCGCTGCATGAAGCTATCACCCGCGTCCGCGCGCTGAATGAAGCACCTGAGCCAACCTACGCTCCTGCGGCAGGCCGCACGGGCACAGACATCGCGCGCCAGACCTTGGGAGGGGTAAAAGCTGTATTCGCAGTACAATCACTCGCAGGTGGCACGGGCGCAACAACTTTGGCTGTGAACCTTGCATGGGAATTGGCCAATATCGACAAAAAGAACCCGCCAAGCGTTTGCCTGATCGATCTGGATCTACAGTTTGGCACCGTGGCGACCTATCTTGATCTCTCCCGTCGGGAGATGATCTTGGAGATGCTCACCGACGCGCAATCCATGGATGAGGACGCCTTCAAACAGGCTATCGTGACCTACGGGAACAAGCTGTCGGTCTTCACCGCCCCATCCGAGATTTTGCCTCTCGATATGATCAGCCCCGAAGATGTGACCGCGATCCTGCGTCTTGCGCGGGAAAGCCATGACATCGTGGTGATCGATATGCCCTCGACCATCGTGCAATGGACCGAAACAATCCTAAGCGAGGTTGATGTCTATTTCTCGGTTCTCGAACTGGATATGCGCTCTGCGCAAAATGCGATGCGTTTCATCAAGGCGCTGAAATCAGAAGATCTGCCCTTGGAAAAGGTCAATTTCGTTCTGAACCGCGCGCCTGGCATGACGGATATGGGCGGAAAATCCCGCGCAAAACGCCTCTCCGAAAGCTTGGGCGTCAAGATCGCCACCAACCTTTCCGACGGTGGCAAGCAGATCAAGCAAAGCTGTGATCATGGCAGCCCCTTGCTGGAAATGGGCAAGAAGAATGCCCTGCGCAAAGATATTTTGAAACTCGCCACGGGGCTTCACAGCGCCATGCTTGATGACACAAAAACCGGCTGAAAGTAGGACCATATGTTTTCTCGCTACACAAAAACAACTGGGGCAGAGCCTGTAGGGCGCCCAAAGCCAGCCGCACCAAAAGAGCCTGAAAAAGCCGCGCCCGAAGTGGCGGCGGACGCACCAGCTGCGGCCCCCTCCTCATTGCGCCGCCCCATGCCTGGCCCGTCGCAGGACGTGGTCGCAGCGCAAGCGCAAAGCGGTGAAAAGGATATCAAACGCCGCCAGCGTCTTGATGAAATCAAGACCGATATGCACCATCGCCTTCTTGAGAACCTCAACCTTGCCGCGCTTGAAAGCGCAAAGGAAAGTGAGCTTAAGGCCGAGATCATCTCGATCACGAATGACGAGCTTGGTGCCATGGGCGTGGTCCTCAACCGCGAAGACCGCCAGACCCTGCAAGTCGAATTGTTCGACGAGGTTATGGGGCTTGGCCCGCTTGAGCCGCTTTTGAAAGATGAGACCGTCAACGATATTCTGGTCAACGGCCCGAACCGTGTGTTCGTCGAGCGCGCAGGCAAGCTGCAACTTACTGATGTACGCTTCAAGGATGAACGCCACCTTCTTCGTATTATTGATAAAATCGTATCTGCCGTTGGCAGACGCGTCGATGAATCAAACCCATATGTCGACGCGCGCCTCAAGGATGGTTCACGTTTCAACGCCATGGTCCCACCTGTTGCGGTGGATGGATCTTTGGTTTCGATCCGTAAGTTCAAAAAGGAAAAGCTCGGAGTTGATGATCTGGTCCGCTTTGGCGCTTTCTCCGAGGAGATGGCCGCCTATCTTCAAGCCGCTTGCGCCTGCCGCCTGAATGTCATCGTCTCGGGCGGTACGGGTTCGGGTAAGACAACAACCCTCAATGCGCTGTCCTCCTTCATTGACAACAAAGAACGTGTTCTGACCATCGAGGATACGGCCGAACTTCAGCTCCAGCAGGTGCATGTCGGCCGGATGGAAAGCCGCCCCGCGAATGTGGAAGGCAAAGGCGAAGTGACCCAACGCGATTGTTTGCGCAACGCGCTGCGGATGCGTCCTGACCGAATTATCGTGGGTGAAACCCGTGGTGAGGAAGTGATCGACA
This sequence comes from Rhodophyticola sp. SM2404, assembly GCF_053570515.1. Classification (NCBI taxonomy): domain Bacteria; kingdom Pseudomonadati; phylum Pseudomonadota; class Alphaproteobacteria; order Rhodobacterales; family Roseobacteraceae; genus Rhodophyticola; species Rhodophyticola sp. SM2404. Next base: position 324,569 of record NZ_JBSEDL010000001.1, on the reverse strand, counting down.
TGTTGCAGGCCATGAACACAGGCCATGACGGATCGATGACGACAATCCACGCCAACTCGGCGCGTGATGCTTGCTCGCGTCTGGAAAACATGGTCGCGATGGCAGGTATCGAAATGCCGCTTAAGGCGGTCCGCGCGCAGATTTCTTCTGCTGTGAACCTGATCGTTCAGGCCAGCCGTCTTCAGGATGGCTCGCGTCGGATGACCTCGATTACCGAAGTCACCGGTATGGAAGGCGAGGTCGTCTCGATGCAGGAGATTTTCCGCTACCAACGCCTTGGGCTGAAGCCCGATGGCACGATCATTGGCCGCTTCACCGCCTGTGGCGTGCGTTCGCATTACTCCGAGCGTTTCCGCCAATGGGGCTATGATTTGCCAATGTCACTCTTTGACCCTGCGGGAGACTGATCTCATGCAACTTTGAATCGAACCCCTCATTTATATCGGGATTTTCATTGGCGTTGTTGCGCTTATCGAAGGTCTCTACCTGATGGTTTTCGGCAAATCGATCAGCTTGAACGCCCGCGTCAATCGTCGCCTGACAATGCTGGAAAAGGGATCCAGCCGCGAAGATGTTTTGGCCAAACTCCGCAAGGAGATGGACCAACATATGAAATCGCGCACGATCCCGCTCTATTCCCTGCTGTCGGATAAGGCGCAAAAGGCAAATATCGCTTTCACGCCCAGACAGATGATTATGGTCATGGGCCTGATCGCCGCGGTTGCGTTTTTGGCGCTGACACTGGGGACAGGCACCTCTTTCCCTGTTCGCATTGGTCTTTCCGTTTTGATGGGTGTTGGTGGCGTTTTTTACTGGGTGTCCAACAAAGCCAAAAAACGCCTCGCCATGATCGAGGAGCAATTGCCTGACGCGGTAGAATTGTTGGTGCGCAGCCTGCGTGTTGGCCACCCGTTTGTGGCCTCTCTCAACACGGTTGCGAAAGAAGTTGCCGACCCTCTCGGCTCCGAGCTTGGTATCATCGCGGATGAAGCGGCCTATGGCCTTGATGTCTCCGAGTCGATCGCCACCATGGCCGAGCGTCTGGATATGCAGGATTTGCGCTTCTTGGCCGTTGCTGTGGGTATTTCGCAAACCTCGGGTGGTAACCTTGCGGAGGTACTCAACGGCTTGGCGCAAGTGATCCGCATGCGGTTCAAACTGTTCCGCCGCGTAAACGCGATTACATCCGAGGCGAAATTCTCGGGCAATTTCCTCTCCGCCTTTCCGGTGCTGGCCCTGATCATGATCAATATCATGCAGCCAGGCTATTATGATGATGTAATGCAATCTTCAGCCTTTCTGCCCGCCTGTATCATCGTTGGCGCCATGCTCGGGCTGAACCTCTTCTTCATGCGAATTCTGGTGAACATTAAGGTCTAAGGGAGACAACAGATGAAACTTGTTACAAACCTTATCGATACGGCCAATCAGTTCATCATCGAACAGCTTGGCGAATTTGGACCGCTATTCGTAGCAGCAGGTCTGGGCATCCTCATGATTGCGATTGCCCTTCCACTGGTTCTGTTCCGCAAAAAAGACCCGATGGAAAAGCTGCTGGAGCAGCAGAAAACGACCCAAGTCTCATCTGGTAAAGACGGCGGGCTTCGTGTGGGCGGCAAAGACCAGAGGCTGGACCGCTTTGCCCAATATCTGGAGCCGACAAACCAGAAAGAACTCAGTGATATCCGCCTCAAGCTGATCCGTGCGGGCTACCGCTCCAAGGGGGCAGTGCAGACCTTTCATTTCGCGCAGCTGGCCCTTGGCCTTGGTATGCTGGGGCTTGGCACGATCTATATTCTCATCTCGCCGGGGCAGACGCCTCAGGCCACGGCCATGTCCGTGCTTCTTCCCGGCATGATCGGTTATATGGCTCCGAAATACTGGGTAACCAAACGCGTGCAGCAGCGCGAAGAGGAAATCATCACAGGCTTCCCAGACTCGCTTGACCTGATGCTGGTTTGTGTCGAGGCGGGCCAATCCCTTGATCAGGCCATCATCCGCGTCGCAAAAGAGATGCGCACCTCCTACCCTGCCCTGTCCGAAGAATTCGAAATCATCGCCTATGAGATGAAAGCGGGTAAGGACAAAACCCAAGTTCTGCGCGACATGGCAGAACGTGTCGGCGTGCAAGATGTTAACAGCTTTGTCACAACTTTGATCCAAGCCACAACCTACGGTACCTCCATTGCCGATGCGCTTCGGGTCTACGGCAGCGAAATGCGTGACAAACGGGTGATGCGCGCCGAGGAAAAGGCGAATAAGCTGCCCGTGAAACTGACACTGGGCACAATGTTCTTTTGTGTGCCGCCGCTTCTTGTGATCCTGATCGGACCATCGGTTTACGGGATCACCCAGAATTTCGGGGGCTAACGACGAAATACGGAGGCGGATGTTGCGGGGGCTCATCACGATAACAGCTTTGATCGGTCTAGCGGCGTGTCAGCAAAATCCTGACACGCTTGCTGCATTGCGCGAGGGCCCAAGCGCGCCTGAAGGAACCGTGGTGCTTCGCGATGCCGTGGACGGCGTGTTGGTCGGGCACCGCTTGATGGATGCGGGCGAATATGACTTGGCCCTGCGCGCCTTTTACAGGGGCGCTGCCGATCAAGGGCTTACCGCGGATGTCCTGTCGGGCATCGGATCGGCCAATCTGCGTTTGGGGCGATTGGGCCAAGCCGAAGAAAACCTCAGAATGGCCATCGAGCTTGACGAAGATTTTCCGCCTGCTTGGAATAATTTGGGCGTCGTCTTGATGGAAAAAGGTGAATATGGCGAAGCCATGCGCGTTTTCCAGCAGGCTTTTGCACTCGATAGTGGCCAATCGGACTCCATTCGCGAAAACTTGCGACTTTCTATCGAAAGAATGGAAAATCCAAGCTATAGTGCGGAAAACAACCAAAGCCACTTTGATTTGGTCCGCCGCGGTGGGGGCAGATATACCCTCACCTCAGCCCCATGAAACAAAGGGCATGAGCAGTAAGAGGTCGCAAAATGCGCCTAACGTACCGAGCGGGTATGGTCTGTGGATTAGCGCTTGCGCTCGCTGGATGTCAAAACTCCGGCGGCGAGGTCAATCGTTCCATGGACGCTTTGAATGTCATTGATGAGTCAAATCTCAATGACATAATGCTAACCGCCGCTGACCCTGATGAGGCTGTGGCCTATTTCCGCCGCGCTACGCAGGAAAATCCCGACAGGATCGATCTGCAAAGAGGGCTTGGGCAAAGCCTGATCCGCGCGCGCCGCGCCACCGAAGCCACCGTCATCTGGCGCGATATCGTGCAAAGCGATGAAGTCACTGATCAAGACCGTGTCGATTACGCCGATGCCTTGATCCGCGCCAGCGAATGGGAAACCGCCGAAGAGCAGCTTGATCTCGTGCCGCCCACCTTCGAGACCTATGAACGCTACCGTCTGGAAGCGATGGTTGCAGACTCGAACCAAGAATGGGACCGCGCCGACAGTTTCTACGAGACCGCCGTCGGCCTGACCACGCGGCCAGCGTCCGTCTTGAACAATTGGGGCTATTCCAAATTGTCCCGTGGGGATTTCGAAGCGGCCGAGCGCCTCTTTACCGAGTCCATCACCTATAACCCCGAATTGTTTACAGCCAAAAACAACCTCGTGCTGGCCCGCGCCGCGCAAGGAGATTTTAACCTTCCTCTCGTACGCACAACCCAAGTCGAGCGCGCGCAGCTTTTGCACACGATGGCTCTGGCAGCGATCCGTCAGGGAGAGGTTGATCTTGGACGTGGGCTTCTTGCCGAGGCCATCGATACGCATCCACAACATTTCGATGCTGCCGTACGCGCGCTGCGTGCGCTGGATACAGAGGTGAGAAACTGATGAATATTACCTTTCAAGAAGCCGCATGGTTCCTGCCCTTCGTCCTTCCGATCTGCCTGTATGTTTCTTGGACGGATCTGCGGGATATGCGCATCACAAATTATTCGGTTCTGGCCCTTTTCGCAGTTTTTGCGGTTGGCGGTCTCTTCCTGCTGCCGCTTGAGGTTTATGGCTGGCGCATGCTGGCGCTGGCCCTCGTGCTGGTCGCGGGCTTTGTGATCACCTCGCTTGGCATGGTCGGGGCGGGGGATGCAAAATTCGCAGCCGCGATGGCCCCCTTTGTTGCACAAGGGGATGGGCTGTTTTTCGTGACCTTGTTCGCAATGGTGCTCATCGGTTCATGGATCACGCATCGCAGCGCGGGCCGCATTCCCGCCGTTCGCCGCGCCACACCTGACTGGGTGTCTTGGGAGCGTGGAAAACTGTTTCCAATGGGTGTCGCTCTTTCGGGCGCATTGGTGATCTATCTTGTCATGGGGCTTGGGCTTTGGGCCTAAGGCCCCTTGACGGTAACGAGTTTCATGGCCCCCAAACCTCTTTGGGTATTGTCGTCGCATAGCCACTCCATTTCCGAGAGTTTGTCATGAATATGCATACCCCCAGCACTGACGCGATCGCGCCACCCGCGCTGCGCAAGATGACCGATACGGGTTTGTCGACCGTGGTTATGCGGGATATCCTGCTCAAGACGATCTTCCGCAAGAATGTCGAGACAGCGACCGATATCGCACAGGCCGTCGCCCTGCCCGTCACCTTGACGCAGCAATTGATCGACGCCTTGCGCGACATGAACCTTTTGCAGGCGACAGGCACCCTTCATGCCACATCGCAGGGCGAGATGGGGTTCCAACTCACCGAAAGCGGCAAGGCCCGCGCGATGGATGCGCTCAAGCAATCCGAATATTTCGGCGCAATGCCCGTCCCGCTTGAGGCTTATAAACTACAGGCCAAGCGCCAATCGATCCGTGATATCAACCTCACGCGGGAGATGCTTACGAAATCCATGGGGCATCTGGTCTTGCCAGATGGTCTGATTGATCAGCTTGGCCCTGCCGTGGGATCAGGGCGCTCTGTCCTGATGTATGGACCGCCCGGCAATGGTAAATCCTCGATTGCGGAAGGCATCCGTTCCGCAATGGGCGACAATATTTATGTGCCCCATGCCGTGTTCTACGCAGGTCAGGTCATCACGCTGTTCGACCCGATCGTGCATACACCTGTCAGCCAAGCCGATACACCTGATGTTAATCCGTCGGCATTGCGCAAATCCATGATTTTGCATGATACGCGTTATATCCTATGCACCCGCCCCACTGTGATGACGGGCGGGGAATTGACGTTGGATATGCTGGATTTGAAATATAATTCCGTCAGCCGCACCTATCAGGCCAGCCTGCAGCTTAAATCAACGGGTGGCGTGTTCATCGTGGATGACCTTGGCCGTCAGGAAGAGCCGCCCCAGACACTGATCAACCGTTGGATCGTTCCGATGGAAATGGGCTATGATATTCTGGCCCTGCAATCGGGTGAGAAATTCGAAGTGCCCTTCGACACATTGGTGATTTTCTCGACCAACTTCCACCCGAACGAGATTTTCGACCAAGCCGCTTTGCGCCGTATCTTTTTCAAGGTCAAAATTGCGGGTCCAACGCAGGAACAATTCCTCAAGATTTTCGCCATGGTCGCGCGCAAAAAGAAGGTCCCGCTGGACGAGGCGTCTTTGCTGCATCTTCTCAAGAAGAAATATCCCAGCATCGACAATGTCTATGCCAATTACCATGCGCCCTTCCTGCTGGATCAGATCATCGCGATTTGCGATTTCGAAGGTATCCCATACCAGATGCGGCCAGACCTCCTCGATCGGGCATGGGAAAACATGTATGTCCGCGAAGAAAAGATCGTGCGCTAATCAGGCCGCTTTCCCGCTTTTGCCTATCCTATCCGTTGGCTCACGCCTTGTGGCGGCCTATGTCTAGGGAATGACAGCCCTTCCCCCCGAGATTGGCGCTTGGTTCACCGCGCGCAACTGGCACCCACATCCCCATCAATTGGAGATGCTGGACCGCGCGCAGGAGCCTTGCCAATTGCTGATCGCCCCCACGGGCGGGGGCAAGACGATGGCGGGGTTTCTGCCCTCCTTGGTTGAACTGGCCGAAGGCGAGCATAAGGGGCTGCACACGCTTTATGTCTCACCGCTCAAGGCCCTTGCCGCCGATATCAAACGCAACCTCTCAGGCCCCGTTGCCGAGATGGGCCTGCCCATCCGTATCGAGGATCGCACCGGCGACACCCCATCCTCGCGCAAGCGCAGCCAACGCGCCGATCCGCCCCATATCCTACTGACCACGCCTGAAAGCCTTGCGCTTCTGGTGTCCTATGAAGATGCGGGGCGCACCTTTGCAGGGCTCAAGCGGATCATCGTGGATGAAATCCATGCTTTGGCGGAATCCAAAAGGGGCGATCAATTGATGCTCGCGCTCTCGCGGCTTTCAAGCTTGGCACCCGGTTTGCGGCGCGTGGGGCTTTCGGCCACGGTGGAAGACCCAGCCGCCATCGCGCATCTGCTGGCCCGCCACCCTGATCCATGCGCCATTTTGCAAGCCGATCCCGGCCCTGATCCCGATATCAGCATGCTGCAAACCGAAGAGCAGCCCCCTTGGTCAGGGGGCGGCGGGCGCTATGCCATTCCTGCCGTTCTGGAACAGGTCAAGAAACATCGCACCACGCTGATTTTTCACAATACCCGCGCGCAGGCCGAGATTTTCTTTCACCATCTGTGGCTGGCCAATGACGACCAGCTTCCCATTGGCATCCACCACGGCGCTTTGGCGCGCGAGCAACGCGAAAAGGTCGAGGCCGCGATGGTGGCAGGCGATCTGCGTGCGATTGTTTGCACAGGCTCGCTGGATCTGGGGATCGACTGGGGGGATGTCGATCTGGTGATACAGGTGGGCGCGCCGAAAAACGTAAAGCGACTGGTCCAACGCATCGGGCGTGCCAATCACCGCTATAACGCGCCTTCCAAAGCCCTTCTGGTTCCCGCCAACCGCTTTGAGGTGGTGGAATGCATCGCCGCCCTGCAAGCGGTCAAAGCCCGCAGCCTTGATGGCGACACGGATCATTCCGGCCCTCTGGATGTTTTGTGCCAGCATATCTTGATCCGCGCGGCGGCAGGCCCCTTCATGGCAGATGATCTTTTTGCCGAAATCCAAAGCGCGGGGGCCTATTCCGACCTTTCGCGCGAAAGCTTTGATCGCTGCCTGCAATTTTGCGCCACGGGCGGCTATGCCTTGCGCGCCTATGATCGGTGGCAGCGCCTTTTGCAGCGTGAAGAGGGCGGGCCATGGCAATTGCGCGACCCAAGGGCTGCGACGCAAATCCGGATGAATATCGGCACCATCGTGGATGCCGATAAGATGAAGGTGCGCTATCAAAAAACCCGTGGCGGCGCGCCTTTGGGCGAGGTTGAGGAATATTTCGCCTCGACCTTGCGCAAGGGGGATACCTTTTTGATCGGCGGGCAAATCGTGCGTTATGAGGGTATGCGCGAGATGGTGGTCGAGGTCAGCCGCACCCCCAATCTCAAGCCCAAAATCGCGACCTTCATGGGCACGAAATTCGCAACTTCCACGCAGCTCTCGGACCGCATTCTTGCGATGTTCAAGCAGCAGGATTGGCCCGATCTGCCCGTCCATACCCGCGATTGGCTGAAGCTGCAGCGCAAGCTCTCCAAACTGCCCGAACGCGAACGCCTTCTGGTCGAGAGTTTCCCCCATGATGGCCGCGCCCATATTTGTGTCTACGGGTTTGCAGGCCGCAATGCGCAGCAGACGCTTGGGCTGTTGCTGACGCAACGCATGGAGCGCGAGGGGCTGAACCCGCTTGGCTTTGTCGCAACCGATTACGCCACACTGATCTGGGGGCTTGAGCCATTGCGCGACCCTGCCCCGCTTTTTGCACGCGACAACCTGATCGAGACATTGGAGACATGGCTTGCCGATAACGCGGTGATGAAACGCACTTTCAAATCCTCGGCGATCATCGCGGGCCTGATCGAGCGCAATTCACCCGGCAAACGCAAGACAGGGCGACAGGCGACCTTTTCCACCGATATCCTCTATGACACCTTGCGCAAATATGACCCAGATCATGTGATGCTTGAGATCACCCGCAACGAAGCCATGCGCGGTTTGGTTGATTTCGGCCGCATCGAAGAGATGCTTGAGCGCATCGGTACCCGTATCGACCATGTCGAGCTTGAGCGTGTCACACCATTGGCAGCGCCCCTGTTTCTTGAGGCAGGCCGCATTCCCGTCAAAGGCTTGGCCGAGCAAAAGCTGATGGAGGAAGAAGCCACACGCCTGATGACCCTTGCAGGGCTGAAGGTGTGAGGGCTTGCGCCAAACGCAATCCCATGCCACCCAAGGGCCTATGGACGCGCTGGACTTTGCTTTTTCGGGAACGCTTCTGACAGCGTTATCCTCAGGTGCCCTTTGGTGGCCTGACGAGGGGGTTCTATGCGTCTCGGACCTTCATCTTGGAAAATCCGAGCGGATGGCGCGGCGCAGTGGCACAATGCTACCGCCCTATGAGGTTGAAGAAACCCTCAATCGATTGTCTGAAGATATCGCGGCCACGGCCCCCAAAACCGTGATCTGCCTTGGCGACAGTTTCGATGATCTGGAGGCGGCCGAGGCCGTTCAGGCGGAGTTGAGCCTCAGGCTTGCGCCGATGATGGCAGGGCGGCGTTGGATTTGGATCGAAGGCAACCATGATCCCGGGCCTGTGGATTTGGCAGGAACGCATCTGGCCGAACTGGCCCTTGGCCCCCTGTTCTTTTGCCATATGGCGCGCGCCGATGGCCCGCAGGGCGAGGTTTCAGGCCATTACCACCCCAAAGCGCGGCTTGGCGCAGGCGGGCGCGTGATCTCGCGGCGTTGTTTCTTGCTTGATGAGCGGCGTGTGATCTTGCCAGCCTATGGCACCTATACAGGCGGGCTTTTCGCCGATGACCCTGCCCTGACCAGCTTGATGCAGGATCAGCCGCGAGCCATTTTGCTCAACAGCCCACCCTTGATGATCCCCGTTTAAAGCAAAGCGCCGTGCTTAGGCCGTGAGGCCCTCAGGCTCGGGCAAGCCGTTCGCGCGGGCGCAAGCCGTCAGCGTATTGGCCAGCAGGCAGGCAATCGTCATAGGCCCCACACCGCCGGGCACAGGCGTGATGGCGCCGGCAACGGCAGCAGCGCTCTCAAATGCGACATCGCCGACCAGTTTGGTCTTGCCCTGCTCGCCCTCAATCCGGTTGATGCCCACATCAATCACGGTCGCGCCCGGTTTGACCCAATCGCCCGTGACCATTTCGGGGCGTCCGACCGCTGCCACCAGAATATCGGCGCGGCGGCAGACCTCCTGCAAATCCTTGGTCCGCGAATGGGCGATCGTGACCGTGCAGCTATCGCCAAGCAGCAATTGCGCCATCGGCTTGCCCACAATATTCGAGCGCCCGACAACCACAGCATTCATGCCAGACAGGCTGCCATGATGATCACGCAACATCATCAAACAGCCAAGCGGCGTGCAGGGCACCATGCTTTTCTGTCCCGTGCCCAAAAGCCCCACATTGGAAATATGGAACCCATCGACATCTTTGGCGGGATCAATCGAATTGATCACCAATTCACTATCCAGATGCGCAGGCAGAGGCAGTTGCACCAAAATGCCATGCACCTCGGGGTCGGCGTTCAGCTTGTCGATCAGGGCTAGCAAATCTTCCTGCGAGGTCGCGACATCCAGCTTATGCTCATAGGAATTCATCCCGACCTCAACGGTCAGCTTCCCCTTGGAGCGCACATAGACCTGACTTGCAGGGTCTTCGCCAACCAGAACAACCGCCAGACCGGGCGTGATACCATGCGCGTCTTTAAGGGTTGTCACCTGCTCGGCCACTAGGGCGCGCAGTTTGGCCGAGAAGGCTTTGCCGTCGATAATCTGGGCAGTCATCTGTGTCAGTCTCCGATCAAGGGGCGTTCATTCGGTGACAGCGTCTTAGCATGCCACCGAACTGATGGAACCCTCAGAACAGGCCTTCAATCTCGCCTGCATCATTGAGGCGGATATTCTCGGCCGATGGGACGCGTGGCAGGCCTGGCATCGTCATGATCTCACCGCAGATCGCAACCACGAAACCCGCGCCCGCCGAAAGCCGCACCTCACGCACTGGAATGGTGAAATCTGTGGGCGCACCGCGGCGCTCAGGATCGGTGGTGAAGGAATATTGGGTCTTGGCCATGCAAACAGGCAAATTGCCATAGCCTGCCTCTTCCCATTCCTTGAGCTGTGCTTTGATCTTTGCGTCCAGCACGACACCATCAGCCCGATAGATTTTCGTGGCGATGGTGTCGATCTTATCGGCCAAGCCCATTTCATCGGGATAGATCGGCGCGAAATCGCCCGTGTCAGCATCGGCGATCTCGGCCACACGGGTGGCCAATTCGGTCACGCCAGCCGAGCCATCAGCCCAATGCTTGCACAAGATCGCCTCAGCCCCGACGCTGGCCACATATTCCTTAACCGCCTGCACTTCGGCCTCAGTATCGGTGACGAAGTGGTTGATCGCCACCACGACAGGCACGCCGAAAGATTTGATATTTTCGATATGGCGGCCAAGATTGGGGCAGCCGTTCTGCACGGCCTCGACGTTTTCAGACCCGAGATCAGCCTTGGCCACACCGCCATTCATCTTCATCGCGCGCACGGTGGCGACCAGCACAACCGCGCTAGGCGCAAGCCCTGCCTTACGGCATTTAATATTGAGGAATTTCTCGGCCCCCAGATCAGCGCCGAACCCTGCTTCGGTCACAACGTAATCGGCCAGCTTCAGCGCCGTTGTCGTGGCGATGACCGAGTTGCAGCCATGCGCAATATTGGCAAAAGGGCCGCCATGCACAAAGGCGGGATTGTTTTCGAGGGTTTGGACAAGGTTGGGCTGCATCGCATCCTTGAGCAGAACCGTCATCGCCCCATCGGCCTTGATATCGCGGCAATAGACGGGGCTGCGATCTCTGCGATAAGCCACGATCATATCGCCAAGGCGCTGTTGAAGATCCTTCAGATCCTTTGACAGGCACAAGATGGCCATGACCTCAGAGGCGACCGTGATGTCAAACCCCGTCTGGCGCGGGAAGCCATTGGCCACGCCACCAAGCGAGGTCACGGTATCGCGCAAGGCACGGTCATTCATATCAAGCACGCGCCGCCAGCTGACACGGCGCTGATCAATCTCGAGCGTATTGCCCCAATAGATATGGTTGTCGATCATCGCCGAAAGCAGGTTATGGGCCGAGGTGATGGCGTGGAAATCCCCTGTGAAATGGAGGTTCATTTCCTCCATCGGAACGATCTGCGCATAACCGCCGCCCGCCGCGCCGCCCTTCATGCCGAAATTCGGCCCAAGCGAGGCTTCGCGAATGCAAATCGCGGCTTTCTTTCCAATTGCGTTCAACCCATCCCCAAGGCCCACGGTCGTCGTGGTTTTGCCTTCGCCTGCGGGCGTGGGGTTGATGGCCGTCACGAGGATCAGCTTGCCATTGGGCCGCGATTGCACCGAATTGATGAAGTCTTGCGAAACCTTGGCCTTGTCATGCCCATAGGGCAGCAAATGCTCCGAAGCGATGCCCAGTTTCGCGCCAATATCCTGAATGGGCTGCTTCTTTGCTTCGCGGGCGATTTCGATATCGGTTTTAAAAGCCATGTGTGACGTCCCTATTGGCGCAATTGTTCTTACTTCGCCTAATAAACTGTCACATGCCAAGCCTTAGGATCATTTCCGACTATTTGCCCGCAGGCCCCGCCATCTTGGACGGGGCGCTGGCACAACGCGCCAATGAAAAACCCCGGCACTTGGACCGAGGTTTTTTATTTGCTTAGGCCGAGGGCTCTGGCTCCATCCCGCCATCATCCGCGGGCTTGGCCTTGGATTTGGTCTTGGGGATCGCCGTGATGGACGGCGTGCCGCCCGTGCCCGTATCATCGCTGTCATCGCCACGATTTAGCGCCTCACCCGCAATCACACGGGTGATCTCGGAGCCTGTCAGCGTTTCATATTCCAACAAACCCTGTGCAAGACGCTCAAGGTCATCGCGCTTTTCAGTCAGAATACGCTTGGCCGTTTCATATCCCTCATCAACCAAGGCCTTCACCTTATCATCGATGATTTTCTGGGTATCCGCGGAATGGCTTGCGCCACCACCATAGCTGCCCAGATAGGATTGCTGCTCATTTGCGTAATCGACATAGCCAAGCTCCTCGGCATAGCCGAATTGCGTGACCATAGCGCGCGCGATCTTGGAGACCTGCTGGATATCCGAAGACGCACCCGAGGTAATGTTTTCCTTCCCAAAGACCAGCTCTTCAGCCACACGCCCCCCCATCGCCATGGCGATTTTGGAGGTGTATTTCGTGTAGCTGACGGAAAGCTGATCCCGCTCAGGCAGGGACAAAACCAGACCAAGCGCACGTCCGCGAGGGATGATCGTGGCCTTATGGATCGGATCATGCTGCGGCACATTGAGGCCGACCACCGCATGGCCCGCTTCATGATAGGCGGTCAGCTTTTTCTCGTCCTCGGTCATGACCATGCTGCGACGCTCGGCGCCCATCATGACCTTGTCCTTGGCATTCTCGAAATCTTCCATTGTCACGAAACGGCGGTTGATCCGAGCCGCTGTCAGCGCCGCCTCGTTCACGAGGTTGGCCAGATCAGCGCCCGAGAAACCGGGTGTGCCGCGCGCGATGATACGCAGGTCGACATTGGGGCCGAGGGGCACTTTGCGCGCGTGCACGCCCAGAATTTTCTCACGGCCCTTAATGTCGGGGTTTGGCACCTGAACCTGACGGTCAAAGCGCCCCGGACGTAGCAGCGCAGGGTCAAGAACATCGGGGCGGTTGGTGGCCGCAACGATGATGATACCCTCATTGGCCTCAAAGCCGTCCATTTCGACCAGAAGCTGGTTCAATGTCTGCTCACGCTCGTCATTGCCGCCGCCATAGCCTGCGCCACGCGACCGGCCTACGGCGTCGATCTCGTCGATGAACACGATACAAGGCGCGTTTTTCTTGGCCTGTTCGAACATGTCACGCACACGCGATGCACCGACACCAACAAACATCTCGACAAAGTCGGAGCCAGAGATGGTGAAGAAAGGCACGCCCGCCTCACCCGCGATTGCACGCGCCAAAAGGGTTTTACCCGTGCCCGGAGGGCCAACGAGCAAAGCCCCTTTGGGGATCTTGCCACCAAGGCGGCTAAACTTCTGCGGGTTGCGCAGGAATTCGACGATCTCTTCGAGTTCTTCTTTCGCTTCATCAATGCCCGCCACGTCATCAAAGGTGACGCGCCCGTGCTTTTCGGTCAGCAGCTTGGCCTTGGATTTACCAAAGCCCATAGCACCGCCTTTGCCGCCGCCCTGCATACGGTTCATGAAGAAAATCCAGATGCCGATCAGCACCAGAACCGGCAGCCACAGCGACAGGATCGAGAAGAAGCCCGATTGTTCCTGCGGACGCGCATCCACATTGACATTATATTGCAGCAGCAGGCTGGTCAGATCCGTATCAAGCGGACGCACCGTCTGATAGGTGCCATCGCCCGTTGTATATGTGACGGTCTCGCCATCCAGTGTCGCGGTGGTCACTTCGCCTTGCTGGACCTCGCGGACAAATTCGGAATAGGCCACCGAGCTTGTGTTCACAGCTGTCTGGTTTCCGCTGAACAAATTGAACAGCGCCAAAATCAGTAGGAACAGAATAACCCAAAAGGCTATGTTTCTTGCGTTACCCAAGAGTAGTCTCCTCGCATTCGTGGCTGGGAAATACCCATGCCCGACCTTCCCACCTAAGATAGAGATGCTTGGCGCGACTTCAATGCGATAATATCGATCTATGGAACTCGGCTGATGCGGCGTATTGCGCCTGACAAAGCGCTACATGTAGCAGATGCGGGGCCGCAATCAGGGTATTGCCCGACCAAAGCGCGGGAAATGAATGCAAAACAGGCTTGGGCAATCCATGGCTTGTTTCGATTCTCGCGGCACCTTCCTCGCCCAATGGACGGATCGTCACACCATTCAGACGCTGCCCTTTGACCCGCCATCGGCGGTCCCAAAAGCTCTGACCATCGGCGGGGCATTCCATGGCCGCAACCGCATTGAATTCGCGCACCACCAAAAGGCGGTCTTTATGCGGAAAAATCTGGCCACCATGCAGGGTGGAGCCCTTGCCTCCCAAAGCATCCGCCAAGGCCAGTTCAAGCGAGGCCAAGCGCGGGCGATAGGGGGCCGAGCTGATACATTGAAGACCATGCGCCAGCAGGCGCAGCTGCGTCTCCTCCTCGATCTCGGCAAGCGCGGGCAAGGAGAAAGACAAAACGCCGGGCAACACTTCGGTCACGGCGCTGCTGGCCACTTGCGAGGCCCGTATGGCCAGTGCTTTTTGCGCACGCCCCATATGGGTTGCCGTTTTGGCCAGACCTTCGACCGTGATCCCCAATTCGGATAGCTCGGCCAGCGCCTTGCGCGCCTTTACGCGCTGGAATTTGTCATTGTCGTTTGAAGGGTCCTCGACCCATCCAAAGCCCGCAGTTTGAAGATGGTCGCGCAAGGCTTGCCGGTCGGCCCATAGCAAGGGCCGCAACAGCGGTGCTGAACCTGCCTTTAGGGCCTCGGCAGGCTCCACGGGGGCCGCTTTCATGCCCGCCAATCCGTCCACACCAGAACCGCGCGCCAAACGCATCAGCATGGTTTCCGCCTGATCATCTTGGGTATGACCCACAAGGATCGCGTCAATATCAGGTTGCACGCGGCGGCGCCAATCCTGCACCAAGGCATACCGCGCGGCACGTGCGGCGGCTTGCAGATTGCCCTGCCCGCTCCAGCCTGTCCAAGGCAGGGTCACATGTGAAACCCCCATCGCGGCAGCTTGCCCTGCCACCCAGTCCGCCTCCGAGGCGCTTTCCGCACGAAGCCCATGATCCACGGTTACAGCCACCAAACCAAGGTCATACGCCACGGCCCAATCCCGCGCCAGTAACAACAGCGCCATCGAGTCACTGCCGCCCGATACCATCACAGCCAAAGCGCGCGGCTTAACCGCGCCCAAAAGCTGGGTCATCTCATCTGAAAAACGCGTCTCTAGAGTCAATTGCAGCCGATATTCATCATGGCCGATTGCGCCTCTAGCACGGCAGGCGAGCCGGGATAGCGCGTGCCGACCTCAGCCAAGGCCAAACAGGCCTCATCAGGGCGTTCAAGCTGCGCAAGGCTGGTGCCCAATTTCATCAAGGCCTCAGGCGCGCGCGGGTTGTCGGGCGAGCCTGAAAAACTGTCGAGATAGGCCCGCGCGGCACGGCTCCACTGGCTTTGTTGGGCCTCGGCCTCGCCGCGTAGGAAATGCGCCTCGCCCGATAGCGGACCACCCGAATAGGTATCGGTGAAGGCTTGGAACAGGCTGGCCGCCTCGGACCAGTTCTGCGCATCAAACGCCTCGCGGGCGCGGTCGAAATCGGCCTGCTCGCTCACCGCAAGCTGGGGGCCTGCGGGATCGGTGGAGGGGGCGGGGATGATCGGCATTGCACTGCCCGTATCACCGCCAAGGCTGGGTGCGTCGCCCAAGGTCGCGATATCGCAGGCTTCTTCCAGTTCACACAAACGAAACTCCAGATCGCCGATGCGGTTGGACCCGTCCGAGACCACGCGCTCCACGCGGATTTGAAGCTGTTCCGTCATGCTGGTCAGACGGCGCAATTCCGCCTCGATGGCGTCAATGCGGTCCAGACTATTGCCACCGACAACCGGATTATTGGGTGCACCGGTTGTCGATAATTCAGTTCGCAAGCGTTGGATTTCAACAAAGATCACCGAAAGCTCCTGCCGAATATCAGCAAGGGTTTCGCTGCGGTCCTGCGCAAACGCAAAACCGGGCGCGAAACAGGCGATCCCCAAAGACAGAACCAAGGCTCGCAACATCACATCAGGCTCCTGCGCCAGCAGCAATCACCGAGACCGAGCGGCGGTTACGGCTATAACAGCTTTCATCCGAGCAAATCTCGATCGGGCGTTCCTTGCCGTAGGAGATGGTGCGAAGGCGGTTGGCCGCGACACCTTGGCTGACCAGATATTCCTGAACCGAAGCCGCGCGCCGCGCGCCAAGCGCAAGGTTATATTCGCGCGTGCCCTGCTCATCGGCATGGCCTTCGATGATTGCGGTATAGGCAGGGTTGGACAGCAACCATTGCGCCTGCCCCGCCAGAATGCCCTGCGCCTCTGGCGAGAGCGAGGATTGATCAACCGCAAACAACACGCGGTCGCCGATGGTCTGGTTGAAATATTCAGGCGAGGCTGGGTCAAATGCGCCCGCGCCCGATGCGTTCAGATCAACCGAATTGCTTCCACCTGGGCCAAAGCCGCCTTGCGAACAGGCCGCAAGACCAAGAGAGGCAACCAGAAGGGCCGTCTTTGTAGAGAATTTCATGTGCTCGTTCCTCGTTACAGGCATTTATTTATGCCAAGTTTATCACGGGTGAGGCGCTGTGCAAATCACACCTCGTTGCAGTGCTATTGTAAAAGCGGCGACCATGCGGGGTCAGATGCCATACCCGGCGTTGCAACCCGCTGAAGATTGCGCCCCGAGATATCAACCGAATAGAGACCCGGCCCACCATTTGCGCCTGCGGTTTCACGGGTGAACATGATGACACGGCCATTGGGGGCCCAACTTGGACCTTCATCAAGGAAAGACGCAGTCAACAAACGCTCCTCCGAGCCATCGACGCGCATCACACCGATATGGAACCGCCCGCTTTCCTGTTTGGTAAAGGCGATGTAATCGCCACGCGGAGACCATACGGGGGTGCCATAGCGCCCCGAGCCTTGGCTGATCCGACGCGCCTCACCACCCGAAGCAGGCATGATATAGATTTGCTGGGTGCCCGAGCGGTCACTTTCAAACACGATCTGGCTGCCATCAGGCGAGAAGCTTGGCGCGGTTTCAATCGAAGGGGCTTGGGTCAAACGGCTGCGCTGACCCGAATTCAGATCAAGCAGATAGATATCGGTATTCCCGCCGCTCTCCAGCGAAAAGACAACGCGGTTCCCGTCAGGCGAAAAGCGCGGCGCGAAGGTCATCGTGCCGGGGAAGTCTTCCAAGGGGCGGCTTGTGACGCTGGCCACATCCATCAAATAGATGCGCGGCGTGCCGCTTTCATAAGAGGTATAGAGCACCCGCCCACCATCAGGCGAGAAACGCGGGGCCAGAACGATTGAACGGCTATCGGTCAGATACTGAACATTCGCGCCATCATAATCCATAATCGCCAGCCGCTTGAGGCGCGCATTCTTGGGTCCATCCTCGGACACAAAGACAACGCGCGTGTCGAAATACCCGCTTTCGCCTGTGATCCTCTGATAGACTTGGTCGGCCACATTATGCGCCATTCTGCGCCAGCTTTCAGGGCTGCCCACAAATTGCAGGCCCTCGCCAAGGGGTTGCTGCGCAAAAACATCGAACAGGCGGAATCGCACGACCAACTGGCCATCTGCTGTCTGTTCAACCGAGCCCGTGATCAAGGCTTGGGCATTGATTGCCTGCCAATCATTGAACTGAACAGGGCTGTCGAAACTAGTGATGCTCGAAATATGGGCCGAGGAAGGAATATCGCGAAACAGCCCCGTGCCGCGCAAATCAGCGGCAATCACCCGTGTGATATCTTGGGCGGCATCTGCGGCCGCTCCGTTTTCAGCGATAAACACCGGCACGGCAAAAGGCAGCGGCTCGATCACACCTTCAGTGATCTCAATTCGAAGCGGCCCGGGGCTGGTCTGCGCCTGCGCGCCCGATGCGAAACTGCCCAATACGGCAAGGCCAGCGAGCATAAGGGGTACCATGAATAATTTCATCTCAGCCTCATTTGTTCGGGATTAAAGACCATCTCGATTGTGGCCCAATGGTCATATTTGTCTTGTGGAAGGTCAAATCCGTTCGCGCCGCAGCGCAAAATTGCGCGGCGACCTGCCTCGAATGCCTGACGCGCTGCCGCGTCCGATCCGCCCTCGGAGGCGATCATGCGAATAGATCCGCTCTCGGGTCGGCCATCAGCGGCCATTTGCACCGAAATCGTCACGATTGTGCGCTGCGCCTCGGAGGATAGCGAGCCCACATTCCAACAGGCGCGCACATCCGCGATCAGACCGTCAACCTCGCCTTGGGTCAGTGGCGGGCCAGATGGCGCGGCAGGGCTTGGGTTGGCCGCAGCATCCGCAACCGCTGCCGCGATGGCATCGGCCATGCTGTCTTGCTGTGGCTCGGCCTCGGCGGCGTCAGGTGTTTCAGGGGCTGGCGCATCGGCGGCTGTCTCGACTTCTGGTGTGGGCGGTGGTGTCGGGCGCGCAGGCCGCGCGGTAGGGCGCGAAGAGGCAAGCGGCGCATTGCTGGCCGAAGGCGTTTCCGCCTCGGTCACGATCTCGGTCGTGGCCTCCTCGGGGGCGGTCTCCACAATCTCTTCTACGGGGATATCGGCCTCTTCAGGCTCGGAGGGCTGCTCCACCACATCAGGGGCAGTTTCTACATCTGGCGGCGGCGCGGGTGCAGGTGTGGGGGCAACGCGCGGGGCCTCTTGCGGGACGGGCGTATCAGACGGGGCCGAGTTCGGATCACCTTGGGGGGGTGCGGCCAGCGCCGCCACCTGATCGGTCACCTCAGTTTGAGGGATAGGGTCAGGTTCCACAATTTGCGGGGGCGTTTCTACGGGGGGCGTTACGGGAGCGATCGGCTCGCTCACCTCAGGGGCTGCCGTTTCCTGTTCGGGCGGCTCGGGCAATTCTGCCTGTGGCGCGGGCGTCAAAGCCTCGGGCGCTTCGGGCGTGGAGGGGGCTTGTGGGGTCTCGAAGGATACGCTTTGCGTCAGCTCCTCGAACTCGGCGGTCGAGATGATCTGTACGCCTGTTACCTGAAACTCGGTCTCGTCGGTGGCGCGGAACAAACTTCCTCCTATCGCGACCCATAACAGGATCGCGGCATGGATACCGGCGGAGGCGTAGAGTTCCCGACGCATAAGCGCGTCACCCCCCAGACCCGTCAAGCGCGGGGCCGCCAGCATCGGTCACCAGACCAATTTCGCGGAACCCGCCTGCATTAAGCGCACCCATCACAGTCATCACCTGATCATAAGGAATGCCGCCATCGGCCCGCAGGAACACCCTCGCGCTTTCCCGCTCGGCCGCGATGGCCTGCAGGCGGGGCACCAGATCAGCCAGCGGCACTTCGGTTTCTTGGATCATCACCCGCCCGTCACCCGCCATGGTGACCGACAGCGGCTCCTCCTGCTCGGAGGGCAGCGCTTCGGCGGCGGTTTCGGGCAGTTCGATCGGAACACCAACCGTCATCAAGGGCGCGCTGACCATGAAGATGATCAGCAAACACAGCATCACATCCACAAATGGCGTGACGTTGATTTCGGACATCGGACGGCTGCTGCCACCACGACGACCGCGCCTGCGCCCGCCTGATGATTTCTGTGCGACCGAGGCTCCCATCAGTCCAGCTGCCTTGACAGCAAGGTCGAGAATTCATCCGCAAACCCTTCATAGCCCGCAATCAAGCGATCAGAGTCGGAGGAGAGTTTATTGTAGAAAATAACCGCAGGGATCGCAGCCAAAAGGCCCAGACCCGTGGCAAGCAAGGCCTCGGCAATACCGGGCGCCACAACGGCCAGCGATGTATTGCCTGAAACCGCAATTTCCTGAAAGGAGCGCATGATGCCCCAAACCGTACCGAACAAGCCCACGAAAGGCGAGGTCGCACCCGTTGTGGCCAGCACGTTGAGACCACCTGAGAGCCGCTCGGATTCCCGCGCAATCGCGACATCCATCGAGCGGTCAACACGCTGCTGCACACCTGGGATCAGCGCACCATCATCGCGAAGCGAGCGGCGCCATTCCGTCATACCTGCCACAAAAACACGCTCGGACGCGCTGCGCGGGTTTTCTGCGAGCTTGTCATAAAGCTCATCCAGCGGCTCGCCCGACCAGAAGGCCGCGTCAAATGCAGCCGCATTGCTGCGCGCGCGGCGATACATCCGGTATTTATTGATTGTAATCGCCCAGACCCAAACAGAGGCCACGATCAGCGCGATCATAACCAATTGGACCGTTAGGCTTGCCCTAAAGAAAAGTGCAATCAGCGTAAAATCCGCTTCATGCACCATGTTCAGCGTTTCAGCTTCCATGCCTGCTCTTTCCGTCTGCCCCAAGATGGGATGGGTGCCTGATTTTTATATGGCACCTCATTTCGCGGTGATTCTACCAAGTTGAAACGGGAAACACCAACAAAACCGCATCAACTGCCTGTGTTTGGCGATAATCTTTCAATTCTTTGGCGGATATCCGCCGGAAGCCGCGCTGCGCGGCCCAGATCATTCAGGCAGACAAGCTGGACATTGGCGAAAAACAGACGTGTATCGCCGCGCAAAACGACCTGCTCCATCACGAAACTGGCGCCTTTGGAGGCGGTCAATCTGGTCTCGACCACCAACTCGTCATCAAATTTT
Organism: Rhodophyticola sp. SM2404; assembly: GCF_053570515.1. Classification (NCBI taxonomy): domain Bacteria; kingdom Pseudomonadati; phylum Pseudomonadota; class Alphaproteobacteria; order Rhodobacterales; family Roseobacteraceae; genus Rhodophyticola; species Rhodophyticola sp. SM2404. The sequence goes on along the minus strand of NZ_JBSEDL010000001.1, from coordinate 304,126 downwards.
GCGGGGCTGAGATATTCGGCCTCAACGCGCTTTACCGCAAAGACGATCCCGTGCTCGGATTTGAGCCGCGTTTGATCGATATCTGCCGCGCGGACCATTTCCGTGCGGGCGCGTTCGATGAATTTGAGGTAATTGGCATAATAGACGATCCCCGCCAGATCAGTGTCTTCATAGTAAACACGAAGCGCGAAACGATGGGTCATTGCGGGGCTCCGATACGGGCTGCCAAGCGGATGGCATGGGAAGGGTCGGTGGCGCAAACGGGCATGACCGGATCATAGCCCGCGCGGATCAGGGCCGCGACATCAGGCTTGAGCACCGCAGGCCCGCCTTCCTCCAGCACCGCGAGCGGCGATGTGCCCAGAAAAGCCTGATCCGACCAGAGCAGAATGGTCTGCACCATTTGGCTCAGCGCAATGGTTTCTGCAGGAATATCGGCCATGGCCGCATCCATCCGAACAAAAACAAACCCCGCCTTGATGCCACCATCGGGATCAAAGCGGAAACTGCGATACTGGTTTGCATCCGCCGCTTTCAGCCGCGCCACGGTCTGCGCCAGATCGGGGATCAAACGGTCGAGATTTGGCGTCTCGGTCAACTCGTCCCATTCCCGAAAGAAAAACACCATCAGGTTCGCCCCAAGCTCGGGGTCGGTTTCGGCCATTTTATGCCCCGCCAGTGCCACCACCGCCTCGATTGCGCCTTTGAGAACAGACACCGTTTCATCGGTGGCCCCGAAGACCACAGGCACAATCGGACGCCCCCAACGCGCAAAGAGATACGACCCGTCTGATCGCGTAAAAAGGGGGGTGATGTCTTCTGCTGTCATACTGGTCTCTTTCAATCCTTTGGTCGGGATACGTGCGAAGGCTGATCGGTTCAACTATTCGCCCGCCGAAAAATTCGGAAAACACGCATCCCTCCCCCTATAAACGGCATCTACCTCTCCGTTCTATGACCTGACCATAGGAGAGAGTTATGAGTGAGACTTACCAGTCGGCAGATACACCGATAAATGAGCATGCTCGCGTAGAACGCGTTCGGCGCACAGGGTTGATGGACACCGATCAATCGGCACGATTTGATGTGTTCACAGAGCTGGCCACGACGCTGACAGGTTGCCCTGGAGCCTATACAGGCCTGCTTGATGAAGAGCGTCAGTATTTCTTGTCGCGCGATTTCGGCGATGCCAATGACCTTCCCGATAGCGAGGTTGGACGCCCCGCGACCTTGTGCCAATATGCGCTGCTCTCCTACCAGCCTTTGGTTGTGGAAGACCTGCGCGAGCATCCGATCCTCAAGAACAATGCGCTGGTGCAAAACCCGCCGCATTGGCAATTCTGGGCAGCCTTCCCGCTGATCACCCATGATGGGCTGGTGCTCGGTACGCTCTGCGTGATCGACTACAAACCCCGTCAATTGTCGCAAGAAACGCTCGACCTGATGACGCGGGTTGCGGAAACCATGACCCGCCAGATCATCCAGCAGATGGATAACCGCGAAGCACTGGCCGAAAAGATGCACGACCTTCTGGGCGCGGCCCTTGCCCGTGAAACGGCTGTATCCGTCGCCGCCCTACACGGCTTTATGGCGCTGACCGCCGATTTGCCCGTCGCACCCGAACAGGGCGAGGCGGCTGTTGCCGCAGGTCTTGCCTGCTCTGTCGGTACCGCTTTTGAATTGAGCGAGGAAGGCCGCCGCCTCCAGCAAGAGCACGGATTGGTCGAAAGCACCTATCGCCGCCGCATGGCAGCCCCCAAGAAATCCGTCAGCCTTGATGATCTCTTGATGGCGATGGAGGACTAAGCATGCTTGCAAGAACCTATGAAATCACCTTTGCAGAAGCCAAGGATGCGCAACTCAGCGTCGAGGTTGTGAACGCCCTTTTGGGCAAGGATGTCGCGACCCAGAACGTGGCTGGCATCAAAGCCTTGCTGCGCCGCGACGGTACTTTGCTGGTGGTCATCCTGTTCGATGAGTTGGAAGACCTTCGTGCCTATGACGCGCGAACCTTCACCTTTGCCGATACGCTGAAGGCAAGCTTTCCCTGTGAAGTTGAAAAGCACAACTCGGTCGCGATCTTCGAGTTTGAACGCGAAGCCCGCATCTCGATGGGTGTCTAGCAAGACCAGCGACACCCCCTGCGGCCTGCCATTTTGGCTCAATCCGAAACGGCAGGCCGCAGGGGGCTCGGCTCCTCTCGCGATAAACTGGGGCAAACGCCCTCTCGCCTGAGGCTTATTGCTCTCGAAGGGCGGTTGCCGCCGTCCCTTTGCGCATCTTCGTGGTTCAAGTGGGCGGCACCCACGCTCTTTCGTTGAAAAGCTGCATGGCTCTCTAACCTCGGCCTCCAGCCTTCCGTTCCACCATGAACAGATTGGAGAGAGCCTTATGTCAGATCAATTCGAGCCAGCCCCACACCCTATCAATGAGTTCGCCCGCGCGATGCGCGCCAAGGCCACTGGCCTGATGGATGCGGAACCCTCAACCCAATTCACGCATTTCGCCACTTGGGCGCGCAGTACCGCGAACTGCGCGGGGGCCTATATCAGCCTACTGGATGATACGCAGCAAAAGATCCTAGGCGTTGATTTCGGCGATCACGAAGATCGTGCCGTGCCCGAGGCGGACCGTTCGCGGACATTGTCGCAATATGCGCTGTTATCCTATCAGCCCAAGATTGTTCCCGATCTGCGCGAACATCCGATTTTGAAATCACATCCGCTTGTGAAGGGCCCTGCCGCTTGGGTCTTCTGGGCGGCCTTCCCGCTGATCACCAAAGACGGTTTGGTTTTGGGGGCGATGACGGTGGTCGATTACAAACCGCAAAACCTGCCGCAAGACAGCATTGATGAGCTGCAATTGATTGCGGGCAAAATCAGCGATCTGATCAACTCGATCGGGGTTGAGGCGCAGCATTGCCTGCGTGACGGCAACCCCGTTCCGATGGGATCCGCCGAATAGGCACGCAGGCGCGGCCTTAGCTTGAAAAGAGGTCCCGATCCGTTTTTGGGGCCTCAAGGCCCAGATGTTTGAACGCGCTTTGGGTGAGCATCCGCCCGCGCGGCGTGCGCTGGATCAACCCTTGTTGCAGCAGGAATGGCTCAACCACCTCTTCCAAGGCATCGCGGCTTTCGCTCAGCGCCGCACTCAAGGTCTCGATCCCGACAGGGCCACCGCCATAGGACTCGGCGATCAGCTTCAGGTAGCGCCTGTCTGCGCCATCAAGGCCAAGATCATCCACACCAAGCCGTGTCAGCGCACGATCGGCAATGGCTTGGGTGACGCAGCCATTTCCCTCGACCACCGCGAAATCGACAACACGGCGCAGCAAGCGCCCTGCGATCCGCGGCGTGCCACGGGCGCGTCTTGCGATCTCATGGGCGCCACCTTCTTCGGCTGGTGCCCCCAAGAGCCGCGCGCCGCGATCCACGATCTGGTGCAATTCATCGACATTGTAGAAATTGAGCCGTGTCGGAATCCCGAACCGATCCCGCAAAGGCGTTGTCAAAAGCCCAAGTCGCGTGGTCGCGCCAATCAAGGTGAAAGGCTGCAATTCGATCCGAACAGTGCGCGCGGCAGGGCCTTCCCCGATGACAAGGTCCAACTCGAAATCCTCAAGCGCGGGGTAGAGAACCTCTTCCACCGCTGGATTGAGGCGGTGGATTTCATCGATGAACAAGACATCGCGCGCTTCAAGATTGGTCAGGATCGCCGCCAAATCCCCCGCCTTGGCCAAGACAGGGCCCGAGGTCATGCGAAAATTCACACCCAATTCCCGTGACATGATCTGCGCCAGCGTGGTTTTTCCAAGCCCCGGAGGGCCATGAAATAAGACATGGTCCATCGCTTCATTGCGGCGACGCGCGCTTTCGATGAACACCGAGAGATTTGCACGCGCTTCCTGCTGACCAATGAAATCGCCCAAGCGTTCAGGCCGCAGAGCACGGTCGGAACTGGGGGGATCTTCGGGCTGGCGGTCAGGCCGCAGGGTGGGGTCTGGTTCGGTCATCTCAATCCTTTGGCGCAAGCAAACGAAGGGCCGCGCGGATCAGGGCAGGTGTCGGCGCATCGGGCGCCTCGCCCGCCGCCGTGGCGACGGCGCTGGCCGCCTCAGACGGGGCATAGCCGAGGTTTTGCAGCGCTGAAAGGGCCTCTGCCTGCGCTGCTGCTTTCGGAGCGGGCATATTCGGCTTAGGTTGGGGCGGGGCTGCGGTTGGGGCACTTGGCTCGATCACCTGTGCCTCGTCATCGCCCATGGCCGAGGGCAGCGAGCCGCCAAGCGCCATAATCGCGGGCCCCTTATCCTTCAATTCATTCACGACACGCTGCGCAAGCTTTGGCCCCACACCAGGTGCCGCTTTGACAGCGCCCCAATCGCCAATCGCAATCGCGCGGCCAATACCTTCGGCCCCAAGCGTGCCAAGAATGGCCATCGACGCCTTGGAACCGACCCCTTGGACCGAGATCAGCAGACGGTGCCATTCCCGTTCAAACAGCGTCAGAAAACCGAAAAGCTGCAAATTATCTTCGCGCACCAATAACTCGGTATAAAGGGCGGCAACCTGCCCTGCACCGGGCAGCGAGGACAGCGTCCTATCGGAGCAATAGACGATATAGCCCACGCCATTCACATCAAGCAGCACATGATCCGTGCCACGATAATCCACCCGTCCTGTCAATTTGCCGATCATCGCCCTGCCCCAATTGCTTTGGCCAATCTTTGCGAGTTTTGTGCATGGAAGGAATGGCAAATGGCAATCGCCAAAGCATCCGCAGCATCGGGGCCCGCGGGAACAGCGCCGGGCAATTGCATGCGCACCATATGCTCGACCTGCTGTTTTTCGGCATGCCCCACACCGACAACCGCCTTTTTGACGGCATTGGGCGCATATTCAGCCACAGGCAACCCCGCCTGCGCAGGCACCAGCATCGCAATGCCGCGCGCCTGACCCAGCTTGAGCGTGCCCGCCCCGTCGCGGTTCACGAAGGTTTGCTCGACGGCGGCCAGATCGGGTTGATAGGTTTCGACCACTTTGGTGAGTTGGCGGTGCAAAGACAAAAGGCGCAGCGCCAGTTCTTCACGCGCAAGGCTTTCACAGACACCATTGGCAACATGGCTGAGGCGTGATCCCTCAACATCGATCACCCCCCAACCGAGGCGTTGTAACCCTGGATCAATCCCGATGATACGCATCTTGGCCTGCCCCTGCTCTGATTTATGCGGCTTTTTCGCACCACTAGCACGAAACAAGAACATTGAATAGCCCAAGGTGCAAATCCGTCATCCCCTGTTCCGAATTCGACGCGCGCCGCACCCTATATGCGAAAAGCGCCAAAACACCGCTCAAAAGCGACCATAAAAATGCGAAATATTCTTATGTTTTTAAGGCTGAAATCACAATTTTCAGCTATCTGAAATTCTTGGTGGATTTGGCATGAAATTCGCTCTTGTGTCGTGCAAACCGCAGGATTAAGTGCGGCAATTCACGTTGCTAACTCAATATAACTGAAAGGACCTCCAGATGGCTTCCATGACCAATCGCACCCTCGGCGCAAGCCCTCTGGGTACGGCCACTCTCGCCTCGGTCGTCGCACGTATCTCGGCTTGGAATGATACCCGCGTCACCCGCAAATATCTGTCGAAACTCTCGCTGCGCGAGCTGGATGATCTAGGGCTGATGCGCGCTGATATCGAAGATATCGCCCAAGGCCGTTTCCGCCGCTAAGGCCGATCACGCCACCAAGACCTCAAAAGCCGCGCTGCTGCACCGCACACGCGGCTTTTTCATGCCAAGCTTTCCGCCTTTTCCGAAAGCCATTGCAGGCCATTGACCAACAGATCATACCCTTTGGCCGCGAAATCAGACATCGGATCAGGGGTCAGGACAAAGCCTGCCAGCCGCTCATAAGGCTCACCGACCAGCAGTGCCTCAACAATGGCCGCCATGTATTCCTCACCCAAATGCCAAGTCGCATAGCCTTTGGCCAAGGCAAACAGGATCATGAGCGACAACAGCATTCGAACAGAAGACGGCAAACGCCGCTTGGGGCGCGATACAGGACCCAAGACACCATCTTCCCCAACACGATATGCATTGGGGATATGCGCCTCGCGCGCGCTGTCTATCCGCCCGAGCCGCTCATAATATGTCTTGAGTTGGTCTTCCATCTGACAATCCTATTGGGCGCGTTGCCGCAACGGATAAGTCCATATCAACAGGTTTGATCAATTCTATGTCCGAGACAGGGCCAAAGTGAGGCAAGACCATTCGCCGTGAACCGAGTGGCGGGTCAATTCAAAGCCCTCGGCGATATAGGCCGCGATCACGGCCTCGGCCTGTTCATTGAGCAAACCCGACAGGATCACGCGCCCATCTTGCGCGCAATGGGCGCGCATATCAGGGGCCAGTTCGATCAAAGGGCCTTTGAGGATATTTGCAAAAATCAGATCAAACGGCGCGCGGGATTTGATGTCTTCATGCTCAAACCCTGCCGCTTCAACGCAGATCAGCCGGTCTTCTAACCCATTGGCTTTCGCATTGGCCAAAGCCACATCAACAGCGACCTCATCGATATCGCTGGCCAACACGGTTTCGGGCCAGACCTTCGCCGCAGCCAAGGCCAAAACAGCCGTTCCGCAGCCGATATCGGCCACGTTATGTGCGGTGAAACCTTCATTCAGCAAGACATCAAAAGCGGCCAGACAGCCTAGCGTGGTGCCATGGTGGCCCGTGCCAAAGGCCATTGCGGCCTCGATCAGCAGCGAAACGGATTGGTCAGGCACCTTATCGGCGTCATGGCTTCCATAAACGAAGAAACGACCCGCCTCGACAGGGTGCAATTCACGTTTCACATGCGCGACCCAATCGGTGTCAGGCAATTCCGAGACTGCGAAATCCCTTGCGCCATGGGCTGCTGCCAAAAGCGCCAAAGCAATCTCGTCAGGGCTCTCAATGAAATAAGCCCCCACTTCCCAAAGGCCTGACCCGTCTTCCATCTCGAAAACGCCAACACCAGTCGGGGTGGGGTCAAGCTCCTCCAAAGCCTCACCAAGCGCTTCGGCGGGGGCTTTGCCTGAAAGGGTGGTCAGCGCGGTGAAGGTTGGCATGGGCGTGCTCCGTTTGGAATGAGAGGTCGCAATAGGGCTGGCGTGATCAAATCACAAGGCGGCTATTGCGCGGCCACGGGTATGGGGCGGGCCAAAATCGTCTCATGGCCTTCCTCGGGGTGGCGCGGCACCAAGAAGGACAAGAGGAGCGAGATCACCGCCATACCTGCCGCCAGCAGGAATACCGTGATTGGGGAGGTCAGCCAAATATAGCCCAGAACCGCTGGCAAAAAGACCGCCGCGATATGGTTGATTGTGAAGGCCACCGCCGCGGTTGGCGCAATATCCCCCGGTGAGGCGATTTTCTGGAAATAGGTTTTGATCGCGAGTGCAAGGGCAAAGAAAATATGGTTGGCCACATAAAGCCCTGCCGCCATCCAAGGCCCCCAATCGAAATAATAAAGGCCCGCATAAAGCACAAAGATGACCGCCAGACCGACATATTCAAAGATCAGAGCCATACGCTCGCCAAAGAAAGACACGGCCCGCCCCAGCAAGGGCGCCGCAATCATATTGGCCACCAAGGTCAGCATGAAAAGCGCGGTGATTTCATGCACGTCATAGCCATAGCGCTGCACCATCATAAAGCCCGCAAACACCACGAAAATCTGACGCCGCGCGCCCGACATGAATTGCAGCGCGTAATACAGCCAATAGCGCTTGCGCAGCACCATTTTCTTGGTCTGGGGGTTGGGGCTTTCGAATTGCGGATAGATCAGGAATGCCGCCAATGCGAGCGATGCTGTCACCCCGCCTGATACCCAATAGACAAGGCTATAGCTCAGATCAAAGCTGCGCCATGTCAGCACAATCAGCCCATAGGCCACCAAGGTCGCCGCCGACCCCATCGACAAGAGCCAGCCCAAGGTTTGCGGGGCGCGCTTTTTGTCGATCCATTGAAGCTGCAGGGATTGATTGACCGTCTCGTAATAATGAAACCCGATCGAGCTGAGCAGCGTGACCACCAGCAGACCCTGAAGCGATGGAAACTCGGCCGTCACCGCAGTTGCGACCCCCAAAAGCACTAGCGAAACCAGACCCAGAACCTGTTCACGAATAAAGATAATCAGAAAGATCACCCCAATCGCCAGAAAGCCGGGTATCTCGCGCACTGTATGAAGCCAGCCGATATCCGAGCCGTCAAATTGCGCGGCCTCAACCACGAAATTGTTCAGCAGCGCCGACCATGTCGCAAAGGCAATCGGCATAGCGAATGCCATCAGAAACAGTAGCGCCACAGGGCGGCGCCATAGTGGCAGCGATTGTGCTTGGGACAGGGTGATTGTTTTCATAACCCAAGGCCTTACGCCCGTTTTGAAAAAGGGGCAACGCTCTCGATCGTGCTGGTCTAACGCAAACGATCGCCCAAGAGGAACTCGGCGGCGGCGTCCAATCGGATATGGGGCGGGCCTTCTTGAGGTTTGAGGTCGATCACAGCAGGCGCAAAGCGCATCGCGGTGAAATCGCCGTCCAGCCATGCCCCTTGACCCGCACGCGCAGGCGCAAGAATGGCCTTGGGATCGCTTGGCAATTCTCCGGGATGAAAGGCCGCTTGTTTGCCGCTATCCAGCAAAGTGCCGCGAACCATATCAACCATAGCGCCTTCATGCACCCGCGTTTCCTCGACCGTGGCCCGCAAGGCTGCAATGGCCATGGCGCGGGTCTCGGCCCCTGCGAAATCGGCACGGTCGCGCGCATCGCGCACCAAAGCCTCCATGATCGCGGCCAGTTTGCTGTGCTGGCTATGATGCAGATGATCGGCCTTGGTCGCGGCGAATAATATCCGCTCCACCCGCTTGCCAAGGATCGAGGATAAAAAGGAATTCCGCCCTGGACGGAAGGCACGCAAAATCCCTTCCATGGTCTGGCGCAAATCCTCAACCGCGCGCGGGCCTGCATTGATCGCGCCCAGCGCATCGACCAGCACAACCTGACGGTCCAGCCGCGCGAAATGGGTGCGAAAGAAGGGTTTGACCACTTGTGATTTATACGCCGCAAAGCGCCGCGCAAATTCCCGCTTGAGGGAGCCGCGCGGAGAGGCCCCTTCGGGCAAGGGCGCAAAGGTCAAAGCGGGCGAGCCTTCCAACTCTCCCGGCAGTAAGAACCGCCCCGGTGTGCAATCTGAAAACCCGTCCTCACGCGCCTGTTTGAGATAGGCGGTATAGCTGCGTGCAAGCTCCTGCGCTTTGGCCTCATCCAGTTTGCGCGCGCCATCAAAGCCCTCAATCAAGGCCAGATACTCGGCCGCTTGCTCCCGCGTTGCGGCCTTGGCCAGCGCGGCCTCGGCCCATTGTTCATAGCTTTGATCCAACAGGCCCAGATCAAGAAGCCATTCACCGGGGTAGTCGACAATATCCAGATGCACAGTGCGCGGCCCTTGCAGCCCAGATAACAAACCAGAAGGCTGCACCCTGAGCGACAGGCGCAGTTCCGAGACATGACGCGTGCTTTCGGGCCAATAGGGCGTGGGGCCCGTCACGGCCGCCAAATGGCTCTCGAATTCAAACCGCGCCACGGTGTCATCTGGTTGGGGTTGCAGAAAACCCGCCTTGATCCGCCCTGATTGCGCGGCTTGCAGGCCCGCCATCCTGTCACGATCCAGAAGATTGGCGACAAGCGAGGTGATGAAAACCGTTTTGCCCGCGCGTGACAGCCCCGTCACGCCAAGGCGAATGACAGGCTCGAAAAAGGTCTCCGACACTGTCGAGGTCACGCCTTCAATGCCACGCCCCAAATTGTCTGCAATCGTTCCGATAACCAAGGGGCGCGTTCCGTCCTGAAATTCCGATATGGAGACAATAAGCACTGCGCGCAGCAGTTTACAGGGCTGATTGCGCGAGAGCACAGTTTGGGGTAGCGGAAGGGCATGCCACGCTATGCTTTGAAAATCGAATACGATGGCCGGCCCTTCTATGGTTGGCAGCGCCAGATTGACCACCCTTCGGTGCAAGGGGAAATTGAGGCCGCCCTGTTAAACCTGAACGAAGAGACCACTGTCGTCGCCGCAGGACGCACCGATGCCGGGGTTCACGCCACAGGCCAAACCGCGCATTGCGATCTGCTGCGCGACTGGACACCGTTTCGCCTGTCAGAGGCGTTGAATTTCCACCTCAAGCCACACCCGATCGCCATCGTTGATTGTTCGATCATGGATGGCGAATGGCATGCACGGTTTTCCGCATTGGAGCGGCGCTATACCTACCGTGTCATCAATCGCCGTGCGCCGATAACCTTTGAGGAAGGGCAGGTCTGGTCCGTGCGCGGCAAGCTCGCCCTCGCCCCGATGCAGGAGGCGGCGAAGCATCTGATTGGCAAGCATGATTTCACAACGTTCCGCTCAACCGAATGCCAAGCCAAAAGCCCTGTCAAAACCCTCGATGAGATCGATATCGAAGCGATTGAGCTGGCCAGCGGAACCGAGTTCCGCTTCCATCTGCGCGCGAGGTCCTTTTTGCATAATCAGGTCCGCTCGCTTGTCGGCACGCTGGAGCGTGTGGGCGCGGGCAGTTGGACGCCCGAGCGCGTCAAACAGGTCCTTGAGGCCCGCGACCGATCTGCATGCGGGCCAGTTGCCCCACCTTTTGGCCTTTACATGACAGGCGTGGAATACCCCACCCCGCCGTTTTCCTGAGCGCCCGAGATGCAGCAGCCCCCCATTCCCTTCGTCAAAGATGTGGTCCTGATTGGCGGCGGGCATAGCCACGCATTGGTGTTGAAAGCATGGGGCATGAAGCCTGTGGCGGGCGCAAGGCTGACCCTTGTTAACCCCGGCCCGACTGCGCCCTATACTGGCATGTTGCCCGGCCATATCGCGGGCCATTACCCGCGCGAGGCGCTCAATATCGACCTGATCCGCCTTGCCCGTTTCGCAGGCGCGCGTATCATTCTTGATCGCGCTATTGGTCTGGAGATGGATGCCAAAACCATCACCCTTGCAGGGCGTGCGCCCATTCCCTATGATCTCGTGTCGATTGATATCGGCATCACCTCCGACATGCCCAAACTGCAAGGCTTTTCCGAGCATGGCATTGCGGCAAAACCCTTGGATAAATTCGCCGATGCTTGGGAGCGGTTCTGCGTGGAGGCCACCTCCCCCCAGATCTCCGTGATCGGCGGCGGGATCGGCGGGGTCGAGCTTGCCATGGCCGCTGCGTATAAAATGGCCGTTCTGGGGCGAGACGCCCAAGTCACCCTTCTTGATCGCGGTGAAATCCTGAAAGGTCTTCCCGCTTCCGTCAGGCGCGCTTTGCGGCAGGCCTTGTCCGAAAACCGCGTCACCATCCGTGAAAATGTTGGCATTGCTGCCGCAGAAGCCAATTCCGTCCTTCTGGATACAGGTGAGAAGATCGCCTCAAACTTCACAATCGGGGCGGCGGGCGCGCGCCCGCATGACTGGTTGGCCCAAACAGGTCTGCATCTGACCGATGGCTTTATCACCGTAGATAAACAGCTTCGCAGTGTCACAGATAGTGCCGTCTTTGCGACAGGGGATTGTGCCCATCTCTCCCATGCGCCGCGCCCCAAAGCGGGCGTTTTCGCCGTGCGCGCTGCCACGATCCTGACCCATAACCTCAGAGCAGAGCTTATCGGCACGCCCCCCCGCACCTTCCACCCCCAGAAATCCTTCCTCAAGCTTGTCTCCTTGGGCCGCAAATCGGCCCTTGCCGAAAAGGCAGGCCTTAGCATTTCAGGCCCCGCTCTTTGGCGCTGGAAAGACCGTATCGATCAAAGCTTCATGGAAAAGCTCGGGCAGCTTCCAGCCATGCCACAGCCGCCTCTGCCCGACGACACAGCCCTTGGCGTGGCCGAGGCTATCGGCCCGAAACCCATGTGTGGAGGATGCGGTGCAAAACTGGGCGCTGATGCCCTTAGCGCAGCGGTAGCAAAGCTGCCCCATAGCCGCCGCGATGTCCTCAGCACACCCGGCGACGATGCGGCGATCCTGCAAACGGGCGGGGCGACACAAATCCTCACCACCGACCATCTGCGCGCCTTTTCCAACGACCCCGCCTTGATGGCGCGGATCACGGCGCTCCATGCTTTGGGCGATATCTGGGCCATGGGGGCCAAGCCGCAAGCGGTTCTCGCCAATATCATCCTGCCGCGCATGGCCAGCGACAAGCAGAGCGTTTGGCTGCAAGAAATCATGGAAGAAGCCGCCCAAATCTTCACCGAAGAAGGGGCCGAGATTGTGGGTGGCCACACCACAATGGGCGATGAGTTGACGCTTGGCTTTACCATCACAGGGCTGCTCGAAAACCCCGCGATAACCCTTACAGGCGCGCAAGGCGGCGATGCGCTGATCCTGACGCGCGGGATTGGCTCGGGCACCATTCTGGCCGCTGAAATGGCCCTGCAAGCACGCGGCGAAGACGTTGCGGCCTGCTGGTCGGAGATGTCCAAAAGCCAAGCGGCGGCCAGCGCCTGCCTTGCCCCCCATGCCACTGCCATGACCGATGTAACGGGCTTCGGGCTTGCGGGGCATTTGTGGAATATCTGCGAGGCCTCGAATTGCGGCGCCGAGATTGATCTGGCCGCCATTCCCGTCTTTCAAGGCGCATTGGATCTGGCGCAGCAAGGCATCCGCTCAACGCTTTATCCGCAAAACCGTGCCGCTCTCTTGGGCAAAGTCAGGGGCGCAACAGGCCCCCATGCCGATCTTCTCTTTGATCCACAAACCGCAGGTGGTCTTCTGGCGGCCGTGCCCGCTGTAAAGGCCGAAGAATTGCTCAGCGATCTGCAAGGCCTCGGCTTTGACGCCGCGCAGATCGGCGTTTTGACCAAAAGCACCCCGCATATCACGCTTGGCTAATTTCACGGTTTTCTCAAATCACGGGTGACGAATCTGAGACAAGGCCGTTAAGCTGGCCCTATGAAACATGTGCCCAAGAAAACAACAGATGAGGCGCTTATTCAGGAGTTTCTGGATAAGGGCGGCAAGGTCAGCGTTGGCAAAACCAAGCCACTTCCAAGCGAGTTGGGGCTGAGTAACAACACTTGGAACAATAAGCTGACCCGCGAAGAAAAAGCCGCGCGCGACAAGAAGCTGCCCTGAGGCCCGCCTCTCAAAAATCAAAGGCCCCCTGACGCGGGTCCTTTGGCTTTTTGCGATTTGCGCGATCATTCACAAAATGGCCCTGCGGGTCTTTTCGGCTCGCATGTTTATCAATCACCCGCGCAGCCTCGCGGCGGTGACCTGCATTCTTTCTCAGCCCATAGACCTGCTCGCGTGCAAAGCGTGCCGCTGCAGCCACGTCGACAATTGGGGCTGGGTATTTCAACCGCGCCGCACCATCCCATTTCCAAGGTTCCTGCAGATAGATATCGGGCACCTCCGCCAATTCAGGCACCCATCGCCGCGTGAAACGGCCTGTCGGATCCTGATCCAGCCCCTGTTTGATCGGGTTATAAATCCGAACTGTATTCATCCCCGTCGTGCCCGATTGCATCTGAACTTGCGGCCAATGAATGCCCGGCTCGAAATCTGTAAACTCGCGCGCCAGATGCAGGCCCGTTGCCCGCCAATCCAGCCATAGATGATAGGAGGCGACCGCCATCAACATCGCGCGCATTCGAAAATTGATCCAACCGCTGGCCGCCAGATAGCGCATGCAGGCATCCACAAAGGGCAAGCCCGTCTCGCCCTTCTCCCAAGCCTCTCGCCGCGCCGTATCATCGCCGCGCAAACCTTCATAGGCGGGATGCAGGCAGTGATGCTCCAGCGCGGGCTCATCCTCCAGTTTCTGCATGAAATGGTCCCGCCAAGCGATGCGCGACTGGAAAGACTTCAGCGAGGCACTCCACCCTCCTGCAACCTCGCGTTGGCGCGCAGCCCCCGCTTGCGCGGCCTCACGCCCCGACAAACATCCATACGCAAGATAGGGCGAAAGGCGCGAACAGGCCTGCTCTGCCGCCAAAGGCGATGACATATCCCGCCGATAGGTTTCAGCGCGATGGGTCAGGAAGCTGCCCAAAACAGACAGCCCCTGTTCCCGCCCCCCGATCTGGCGCTTGGGGCAATAATCAGACCGCGTCAAAGGCGGCACATCCACCTGCCCTGCATCCAAGCCAACAAGGTCTCGCGGAACGGCCCGCTGCGGCTCTGCCACAAAACGGTTGCGCGTGGCCGCCCATCCATCCCGACCATTGAGCCGCCTCACCACGCCCGATTGCGCCAGCTCCGTCCAGACCACGCCTTGTCCTCGCGCCCAATCAGCGACGTCGCGGTCGCGCGCATAGGTCCAGCCATTGCCCGTTTCTTCATGGCTGACCAGCGAGGTGACCCCATGCGCCTGCCGCAACTCCTCCAAGACCTGCGGGACAGCCCCAACCCGAACGGCAAGATCCAAGCCCAAAGCCTTCAACTGGGCTGCAAGATCGAACACAGACTCGCGTAGAAATTCAAACTGGCGCCCCGACACATCGGGTTGCGCCCAATATTCAGGCTCGAACACATAAAGCGGCAACATAGGTCCTTGCTGCGCCGCAAAGACCAAAGCGGGGTGATCTGAGACACGCAAATCCCGCTTGAACCAAAGGAGTGCCGTCAAAACCCCGCCTCGCCTGCATCACAATACATCAACATGCAGGGTTAACTGGCGCACGCGCCAGATTTGACCAGCCCAAATCCGCCACGCCGCCAAAGCAATTTCTTTGTTTCAAAAATACCTTGGGGGGAGGCGCGCAAAGCGCGGCGGGGGGGCAAAGCCCCCATACAGCCTCAAAGCTGCGCCATTCTCTCGGCAATCCGCTCTGCCAGCGCATCAAGCGCGGGCGCATCCAAGGAAGGCGTCTCGAACTCCGCGACCACCCCGCCGCCATTGCGCTTGCGCGCGCGGGCATAGGCGGGGTCATAATGGCGGGTCATCAACTCTCCCGCCAGATCAACCAAACGCCCCTCGCGCAGCAGCACAAGCCAGCTCTGCACCACGTCATGCCCCACCAATTTGGTGAGCTGACCCAGCAGGCCTGCCAGTTTTGGCGTATCGTCTGATATATCCGAATAAGCCGAAGCAAGATATTCCGCGCGTTGTGGCAAGGGCGCCGAGACCGTCAAACAGGGGGCATCCTTCATCGCCGACCATATAGAAGGCGGCACCCGCAATGCCCCGATGCGCGAAGATTCAGCCTCAACCAGCAAAGGCCGCGCGGGATCAAGCATGGCGATCTCGGCGCAAAGCGCGCTCTCGAAGGCTTTTTGCGAGGGCTGCCCACCCGGCATATCGCCCAGAACCGACCCGCGATGCCCCGCCAACCCCTCAAGATCGATGACCTGAACACCCATAGTTTTCAATCGCTTGAGAATATCGGTCTTCGCCGTTCCCGTATTCCCATCAAGGCGGAGCACCCGCAGCCCCAGCGGTTCCTCGTAAAGCCGGCGCACCACCAGACGCCGATAGGCCTGATACCCGCCCTCAATCGTCTCGGAGCGCCAGCCGATCTGCTTCAGGATCACCGAAAAAGAACCCGATCTCTGCCCCCCGCGCCAGCAATAGACCAATGGCTGCCAGCCGCCGCTCTGCTCCATCAGCGCGGTTTCAATATGGTTTGCGGCATTGCGGGCAACCAAAGCAGCCCCGATCTTGCGGGCCACGAAAGGGCTGTCTTGCGTGTAGATGGTGCCGACCCTTGCGCGCTCCTCATCGGAGAGAACAGGCAACGAGATCGCACCGGGGATGTGGTCCTCGGCAAATTCGGCAGGGCTGCGCACATCAATGATCGTGTCAAACCCGTTCCATTCGGGCCGCTGCAAATTGGTCAATGTCAAAGGCATGGCATCAGCCGCCCTGCGCAGGGATAAAGATCGCGCGGAAATCATTCACATTGGTATGGGTGGGGCCTGTTGTCACGACACCGCCCGCCTTGGTGAAATAAGCCAGCGCATCATGCCGCATCAGGTAATCACTCGCATCCAGATCGAGCGCGCGCGCGGCCACCTCGGGCGTCCAGACAGCGCCTGCATTCTCGCCCATGCCGTCAATTCCATCCGTGTCACACGCAATCGCCGAGATGCCTTCAGGCGCATGCATTGCAAATGCCAGCAGGAACTCCGAATTCCGCCCGCCCTGACCGGGCGCATCATGGCGCAGTGTCACGGTCGTCTCACCCCCCGAGAGTAAAAGCGCAGGCGCTGCAACGGGAAGCCCATGGTCATGGATCGAACGGGCAATCCCTGCCATGACCCGCCCCGCCTCGCGGGCCTCTCCTTCCAGCGCATCACCCAGCATGACGATGTTCATCTCAGGAGCCAGCGCCTCGGCCTTGGCCTTCGCGGCCTGCAAAGCAGCCAGCGGGGTCGCGATCATATGCGTCTCGGCACTGCCAAAAACCGGATGATCTGGCGCAGGCGTTTGCGCGGCCTCACTCTCAAGATAGGCAGCCACCTGTGGTGGCACATCCAATCCGTAGCGGGCGATAATGGCCTTGGCATCCGCAAGGGTCGAGCTGTCGGGCACGGTCGGACCCGAAGCGATGATGGACGGATCATCGCCCGGAACATCCGAGATCGTCAGCGTCACAACCCGCGCGGGATAGGCCGCAACAGCCAAACGCCCGCCCTTGATTGCCGATAAATGCTTGCGCAGGCAGTTCATCTCATCGATTGCCGCGCCTGTTTTCAAAAGGGCTTTATGGACGGCCTGTTTGTCTTCAAGGCGCAACTCCTCGCCCGGAACCCCCAAAAGCGCCGAGCCGCCCCCCGAGATCAGGCAGAGCATGACATCGCCTTCGCCCAAGCTCTCGGCCATCGCAAGGATACGCCGAGCCGCCGCCTCACCAGCCGCATCGGGCACAGGGTGGCGCGCTTCGACCAGCTCGATGCCTTGGGTTGGCAAAAGCGAGCCATAGGGCACAACAACCAGCCCCTCGCATGGGCCCCAAACCGTCTCGACGGCTTGGGCCATCTTGGCCGATGCCTTGCCGCCGCCCACCACCAGAACGCGGCCCTTTGGGCGCTCGGGCAAATGATCGGCCAGCGTTTTCGCGGGATCAGCGGCGGCAACAGCCGCCTCGAAAAGGTCACGCAAAAACGGCTCGGGGTTTTGCATAGATCAGATATCCATCCCATGCATTTTGCGGAAGCGCTGGATCAGGCTGGAGGTATCCCAACGTCCACCACCCATGGTTTGCACCTCGGCATAAAACTGGTCGACAAGCGCGGTAACAGGCAGGCTCAGACCCATCTCCTTGGCTTGCCCAAGTGCGATCCCAAGGTCCTTGCGCATCCAATCCACGGCAAAACCGTGGTTGAATTCATTATCCACCATCGTGCCTGCACGATTGGCCAATTGCCATGACCCGCCTGCGCCCTGACTGACAAGATCCGCGACCTTTTTGGGGTCGAGACCGGCCTCCATCGCAAAGAACAACCCTTCCGAGACCGCTTGGATCGCGCCTGCAATGCAGACCTGATTGATCATCTTGGTGATCTGCCCATTGCCGGTTTCACCGAAATGCACAGTGGCCTTGGAATAGGCATCAATGACAGGTTCAACGGCAGCAAAATGCGCATCATCCCCGCCGCACATGATGGCAAGTTGGCCGTTTTCGGCCCCTGCCTGACCACCCGAGACGGGTGCATCCACCCAGCCCACGCCTTGCTGCGTGGCCTCAGCCGCCAATTCGCGGGTCACCAGTGCCGAAACCGTGGTGTGATCGACAAAGACAGACCCGAAGGACATCCCCTTGAGCGCGCCATCCTCACCCAGAACGACAGAGCGCAAATCATCATCATTGCCAACACAAGACATCACGAAATCGCAACCTGTCGCCGCTTCGCGTGGGGTGGTTGCGAATGAACCGCCATGCTCTTTGGCCCAAGCCTCGGCCTTGGCGGTTGTACGGTTATAGACCGTCACATCATGGCCAGCGGCCTTAAGATGCCCCGCCATTGGGTAGCCCATTACACCAAGCCCGAGAAATGCCAGTTTCGCCATGATTAACCCTCCATACGCCGAAGCGATCTACTCTTTAACAGGTATTTAGCAAGCCCGCGCCTTGGGGACCAGAACCCATGATGATTAGCCCAACCACGGCTTGGCCCAATTCAGACCATGCTTTTCGTGATATTCGCAGCCAATCCAGCCCTGATACCCCATCTGCTCCAATGCAGGCAGCAGCGCGTCAAAGCCGATCTCGCCACTGCCCGGTTCATTCCGCCCCGGATGATCGGCCAATTGGATATGCCCGATTTGCGGCAAAAGCGGTTCCAGCGCATCCGCTCGAGCGCCATCTTCCATTATATGCATATGATAGAGATCATATTGCAGCTTTAGATTGGGGGATGCCACTTGCTCCAGCACCCATAAGGCATCTGCGCTGGAGTGTAGCAAATAGCGCGGCATATCTATCTTGGTGTTCAAAGGCTCGATCAAAACCGTCACGCCTGCCGCCTCGGCGCGTGCGGCTGCATAGCTGAGGTTGTCGCAAAACGCGTCCCAATAGGGCGCATCATCCGAGCCATCGGGTACAAGCCCCGCCATGACATGGATGTTTTTGCACCCAATCTCATGGGCGTAATCCAGCGCCCGACCGAATGCCTCGCGAAACGCGGCCTGCCGCATCGGCAAAGCCCCGATCCCGCGCTCGGCCGCGGTCCATGCACCGCCTGCGGCATTGATCAAAACGGGGGTAAGGTGGTGTTCGTCCAGCACCTCGCGGAACGCGGTGCCTTCCAACTCCTGATGCGGAAACAAAACCTCGACACCGCGAAACCCCGCCTGCGCCGCGAGGGCTGCACGGCGGGCCAGATCATGGGTTTGGAACATCATGGTGAGATTTGCGCAGAGCTTGATCGGCATACAGATAGTTATGGCAGATACAGCCCCCATGTCATTGCCAAAAAACACGTCAGTATTTTCGCATAAACCCGAATAGTCCTGCCGATCATCTCGCGGTAGCGCATAATGCACCGTCAGGGCATACTGCGCCCAAACCCCATTCCCGAACCTGAGGCCCCTATGCCCGCCACCTATGCCACACCACCCGCAGGCCTGCCCGATCAAACCCAGCTTCTGACAGATCGCGCGGTTTTTACCCAAGCCTATGCGGTCATCCCCAAAGGCACGATGCGCGATATCGTGACAAGCCTGCTGCCCTTTTGGGAGGCGAGCCGCTTTTGGGTGATTGCACGCCCGATGACAGGCTTTGCCGAAACCTTCAGCCATTATATCGCCGAAGTCCTGCCCGGTGGCGGGTCAGACCGCCCCGAGGATGATAGGGGCGCGCAAGCCGTGCTGTTTGTGGTCGAAGGCGAGCTCGAGCTGGTATTGGACGGGGCCACCCATACACTGTCCACGGGCGGCTATGCCTATATTCCCGCTGGCATGGCTTGGACGCTGCATAACCGCAGCGGATCAAAGGCAATCTTCCACTGGATTCGCAAAGCCTATGACGCGGTCGAGGGCCTGCCCCATCCCGATCCGATCATCACCAGCGACGAGGCCGTCGCGCCGACGCCGATGCCCGACACCGATGGCAAATGGGCCACCACCCGTTTTGCCGACCCAAATGATCTGCGCCATGACATGCATGTCAATATCGTCACGCTGGAACCCGGTGCCGTGATCCCCTTTCTTGAGACCCATGTGATGGAGCATGGTCTCTATGTGCTGGAGGGGAAAGGTGCCTACAAGCTCAACACCGATTGGGTTGAGGTTGAGGCAGGAGATTACATGTGGCTACGCGCCTTTTGCCCGCAGGCCTGTTATGCGGGCGGGCCCGCCAAGTTCCGCTACTTGCTCTATAAGGACGTGAACCGCCACATGAAGCTGACGCAGCGCTAAAGCTCAGCCTATGGTATAGGGGGTCTCGAACCAGAATTCCTCAAGGTTCGCGCCTTCGCCGATCCGGTCAATCACCGCAAAAAGGCCGGGCTCGGCCAAGGGTGTCAGAACGCCGTGCCAGATATTGCGGTGGAAATTGATGCCCTGCCCCGCCTCTGTGCGAAAGGCCATGGGTCGACCGGGCCTGCCCCCCTCATCTGGGGCCACCACCACAAGAAAGGGATCAAAGCTCATCGGGATGAATGCCTGACTGCCATCGGGGTGGCGCTCCACCATCTCAAGCTTATAGGGCAGGACCCGTGCCTCAGATTTGAAAATACTGATCCCAGCACGCCCATCCGCAAGATCGATCTTGGCACGGTCATGAAACCGCCCGCACAGGCCCTGATTGATGATCTTATCGGCCTCGCCCACGGCCTCCAGAATATCGCCAAAAGGCGCAAAGGCCTGCGCCGTGATGGGGGTAATCTCCAGATGCTCGGTCATGTTTGTTCGCTTTCGATATCTGTTATCTTCACCGCAGCCGCGATGCGGTCGATGATAAACTCCATAAACAGCCGTGTCTTCGGATCTTGCCTGCGCCGATGCGTGTAAAGGCAGGCCATCTGCACGGGGGCGGGTGGGGTCTGTTCGGCCACGGGCAACAAGCGCCCCGCTTTGAGATGTTCGGCCACCTCGAACACAGGTTTGAGCACAATGCCTTTACCCGACAAGGCCCAATCAGTCAGAACATCGCCATCGTCACATTCATAGCGCCCCGTAACCGCGAATTTCTTGGGGCCGTCCTTGGTGATTAAACGCCATTGAAACTCGGTCGCGCCTGGGTAGCGCAGATTGAGGCATTCATGGCGATCTTCCACAAGATCTTTGCCAGAATTCGGCATGCCACGCGCCGCGATATAGGCAGGGGCCGCGCAGAGCACCCGCGCGCAATCGGCGATCTTGCGAATGCGCAACGTGCTGTCTTCGGGTTGGCCTAAAAAGAAGGACAGGTCCAAGCCCTCAGTTGTCAGATCCACCTTTCTATCGGTCAGACGCAGGCGCAGGCTGACCTCAGGATATTCCGCCAGAAAGGCAGGCACCTGCGGTGCAATCAAGCGCCGCCCAACACCAAGCGGCGCCGCCACATAGAGCGCGCCTTTGGGGTTTTCAGTGATATCGACCACCCCCGCCTCGGCCCGCTCGACGGCATCAAGCACCTCAACAGCGCCGCCATAAAAGGCTTTGCCTTGCTCGGTCGGGGTCAAGTTGCGCGTGGTTCTTTGAAACAGACGCACCCCCAAATGATCCTCAAGCTGCGCAATCCGCGACGATGTCACGGCAGGAGAGATACGCAAATCCCGACCTGCGGCAGACATCGAGCCCAGTTCATAAACGCGCACAAAGGTTCGGACATTGTCAAAATAGGACATTATTCGCTTATTCTTGAAAACAGAAACTATTGCCAGACATAGCAGAACAATGCTGCGGGCACTAGCGCAACTCCAGCGCCTCGGCGGTTTCCAGAACGGCCATGCGGAAGAGCCGCGCCAAAGGCATCACCTCATCCTCAGAACGCGCCATGATACCGACAGGGCCCGAGGTGATTTCCGTGTCGATATCCATCGCACGCATGATGCCCGCCTCGATCTCAGAGGCCACAACTCCGCCCGAGATGATCCAGACCGCCTGTGCAGGCCCCAGCACCATCGCGCGCCCGAAAGGCTCTGACACCGTTTCGATCCTGTCCGGCAAAACTCCCATCCCGAGCGACAGAAACAATCGGTCCACCGAAGGACGGATCGCCGCGCCGCGCGGGGGGTAAAGAACGGGCCATTCCGATAGGGCCTCAACCCGTGATGACCCCGCAAGCATGTGATCGGCGGCAGTGACCAGCATCACGCGCTCGGAATAAACTTGGGTAAAGGACAAACCCGCCATCGTCTCGGGCGCACCAAGCCGCCCCACTACAAGGTCAAGCGCCCCACTGCGCAACCCCGCCACCAAGGTCTCATGCGAGCCTTGCTCGATGCTGAGATCAGCGGCCTGCGCCAAATCCCGAAACCGCAACACGGCCCGAGGCAGAAACCGCGCAGCCACACTGGGCAAAGCGCCGATCCGCAACTGGCCAGCTTGGCCCGACTTCAACGCCTCAAGCGAGGAAAGCCCATGTTGCAACACCGCCAAGGATTGATCCGCGTAATGCAGGAACACCTCACCCGCTTCCGTCAGGCGTGCTCCGCTGCGGTCCCGCTCGAACAAGGTAAAGCCGATGATCCCTTCAAGGTCTTTCAACAGTTTGGAGACGGCGGGCTGGGTCATATTCATCGCCTCGGCCGCAGGTTTCAGCCCCTTGCGGCGGGCAATTTCGACGAAGCCACGCAAATGGCGCTGTTTGATCCTGTGATGCATTTACATTCCATTATGGCAAGTTAAATGGCCGTTTATTCAATTTACTTCGCATAATTTGGAATACATTCTCTCCTATACAAAGGGAAGAACGATCATGAGAACACAAGTTGCCATCATTGGGGGCGGGCCGTCTGGCCTGCTTTTGTCCCAGCTTTTGCATGTCCGCGGGATCGACTCGGTCGTGCTGGAACGCAAAACCCGCGATTATGTCCTATCGCGCATCCGTGCAGGCGTGATGGAACGCGGGCTATATGAGCTGATGAAAGAAGCAGGCTGCGGCGCGCGTATGGAACGCGAGGGCATGCCGCATGATGGCACGCTGCTCTCCTATGGCGATGAGATGTTCCGCGTCAATTTCAAGGATCTCACAGGCCACCCCGTGATGGTCTATGGCCAGACGGAGGTGACACGCGATCTCTATGACGCGCGCGAGGCCGCTGATGGCAAAATCGAATTCAATGCCGAAGATGTCGAGATTTGCGATGCCGATACCGACAGCCCCTATGTGACGTACCGCGTAGGTTCCGAAAGCCGTCGGATCGATTGTGATTTTATCGCGGGCTGTGACGGGTTTCATGGCGTCTCGCGCAAGACGATCCCCGCTGATGTGCTGAAGGAATATGAGCGCGTCTATCCTTTCGGCTGGCTTGGCGTCCTGTCGGAAACACCGCCCGTCAATCACGAACTGATCTATGCAAACTCGCCGCGCGGCTTCGCGCTATGCTCCATGCGGAATGCAAATCTGAGCCGCTACTACATTCAATGCCCCACCACCGATAAGGTCGAGAATTGGTCGGATGAGGATTTCTGGGAAGAACTCAAGCGCCGCATCCCTGCCGATCAGGCCGAAAATCTGGTCACGGGCCCAAGCATTGAGAAATCGATTGCGCCGCTGCGCTCCTATGTGGCCGAGCCGATGCGTTGGGGCCGCCTGTTTCTATGCGGTGATGCCGCCCATATCGTGCCGCCAACAGGGGCAAAGGGGCTGAACACTGCCGCCTCCGATGTGCATTACCTCTATAACGGGTTGCGCCAATTCTATGAGGAAGGCGATGCCGAAGGGATTGATCGGTATTCCGAGCGCGCCTTGTCGCGCGTTTGGAAGGTCGAACGGTTCTCATGGTGGTTCTCGGGTCTGATGCACCGCTACCCCGACCAGACGGATTTCGACCTCAAAATGCAGATCGCCGAGCTGGAATTCCTGCGCTCCAACACAGATGCACAGCGCGCCATGGCCACGAATTACGTAGGACTGCCCTATTGATGCAATCAATACGCGTAAATGGCATCAACCTGCACTGGCGCGAGGATGGCGACCCTTCGGGCCAGCCAATTGTTTTTGCCAATTCGCTTGGAACCGATCTTCGCCTTTGGGATGACATCATTGCGCGCCTGCCCGAAGGCTATCGCGCGATCCGCTATGACAAGCGGGGGCATGGCCTCTCAGAGTGTCCGCCATCGCCCTATAGCATGGAGCAATTGGTGGCTGATGCCGAAGGGCTGATCGAGGCACTTGGCCTGCGCGATGTAATGTTCGTAGGTCTTTCGATCGGTGGAATGATCGGGCAGGGTCTGGCGGCCAAACGCCCCGATCTGATCCGCGCTTTGGTCCTGTCAAACACCGCCGCCAAAATGGGCACGCCCGAGATGTGGCAAAGCCGCATGGCCCATATCCGCAAGGGGGGTCTCGCCTCCATGGCAGATGCCGTGCTTGAGCGTTGGTTTGCGCCCGAGTTCCGCGCCTCGCCCGCCTGCATACCTTGGGGCCATATGCTGTGCCGCACCCCTGTTGAGGGTTATCTGGGATGTTGCGCAGCGATTGCCGAGGCCGACCTTTCCCCAAGCACCCGCACCCTGCGCCTGCCCGTCTTGGTCATCGCTGGCGAGTTGGATGGGGCAAGCCCCCCTGATCTGGTGCGCGGCACGGCGGATATGATCGCAGAAAGCCAATTCCATATCATCCCCGCCACGGGCCACCTGCCCTGCGTCGAGGACCCCGAAACCTATTCCGCCCTATTGGCAGATTTTCTGAAGGAGACAGCGCATGTCTGACCTATTCGAGACCGGCATGAAGGTGCGGCGCGAAATTTTGGGGGATGCCCATGTGGATCGCGCCGAGGCGAATAAAACCGCCTTTGATGCGCCATTCCAGACGCTGATCACCCATGCCGCTTGGGGCACGCTTTGGGCCGATGACACCATCAGCAGGCGCGAACGCTCCATGCTGACCTTGGCGCTTTTGGCCGCTTGCGGGAATTTCGAGGAAATCCCCATGCATATACGCGCCACAGCCCGAACAGGCGCAAGCAAGGAAGATGTTATGCAAGCCTTCCAACATGTGGCAATCTATGCGGGCGTGCCCAAGGCCAACCATGCGATCAAGCTGGCCAAGGCAACCTATGCCGAGATGGAGGAGGCCTCAGATGAAGAATGATCTGCCGCGCAAAGGGGGCTATGTCGGGCGCGACCACTCGGTCCATCCCGATGCCTTCCATGCACCCTATAAAACCAGCGTAAAACGGTCCCCGACAGCGGCGCTTTTGTCCTTTCCATCCACCTTGTCCGAGGAAACAGGACCCGTCTTCGGGCATAATATTCTTGGACCTCTTGATAATGATCTGATCCTGAATTTCGCGGCCCCTGACCAGATGGCCATCGGCCCGCGCATCATCGTATATGGCCGTGTCATCGACGAGACAGGCCGCGGCGTTGCAGGCGCTTTGGTCGAGGTTTGGCAGGCCAATGCAGGCGGTCGGTATCGTCACAAGAAGGAGGGCTATGTCGCAGCCCTTGATCCCAATTTCGGCGGCTGCGGTCGCTGCATCACCGATGAGCAGGGGAATTACGAATTCCGCACTGTCATGCCTGGCCCCTATCCTTGGCCCAATGGCGCAAACGACTGGCGGCCTGCCCATATCCATTTCTCGGTCTTTGGACGCTCCTTTGCGCAACGCCTGATCACCCAGATGTATTTCGAGGGCGACCCATTGATCTGGAAATGCCCCATCGTGGGAACGATCAAGGATAAGGCCTCGGCCGAGCGGTTGATCGCGCCTTTGGATATGACCCGCACCATCCCGATGGATGCACGCGCCTATAAATTCGACATCGTGTTGCGTGGGCGTCGTCAATCCTTCTTTGAAAACCGTCCGGAGGGCATGTGATGCAAAAGCTTGACCTGCTTCATGAAACGGCCTCGCAAACCGCAGGCCCTTATGTCCATATCGGCTGCACACCAACCTTTTGTGGCATTGATATTTACGGGGGCGATCTTGGGGCTTCGATGAAAACGGGGCCTGTACAAGGCCCCGAGATCACCATCACAGGCGCAATCCATGACGGGATGGGCATGGTGATGAAGGACGCCATGATCGAGATCTGGCAGGCCGATGCCGCTGGTCTGTTCAACTCGCCCGAAGAAACACGCGGCGCGGCCGACCCGAATTTCACGGGCTGGGGGCGGTCACCGGGTGATATGGAAACCGGCGAATTTACTTTTGAGACCGTCAAGCCCGGACAGGTGCCTTGGCCTGATGGCAGGATGCAGGCCCCCCATATCAGCGTCTGGATCGTGGCGCGCGGGATCAATCTCGGCCTGCATACCCGCCTTTATTTCGAGGATGAGGCCGAAGCCAATGTGGTTGATCCGATCCTGAGCAGGATCGAGCATCAAAACCGCATTCCGACCCTATTGGCCAAGTCGCTTGGGGATGGCCGTTACCGCTTTGACGTGCATATTCAGGGGCCGAATGAAACAATCTTTCTGGATATGTAACCCATGACCGCACCCTGCATTATCTGCGTCGCCATCACTGGAAGTGTGCCGCAGAAATCGGACAATCCTGCCGTGCCGATTACGGTTACTGAACAAGTGGAAAGCACGCAGGCCGCCTTTGAAGCGGGGGCCACGATTTGTCATGCGCATGTGCGTCTGGAGGATGGCACGCCCAGCTCGGACCCTGACCGCTTCGCCCGCCTCAAAGAAGGGGTCGAGGCGCATTGCCCGGGCATGATCATCCAATTATCTACGGGCGGAAGATCGGGTGCAGGCCGCGCCCGTGGCGGCATGCTGCCTTTGCGCCCCGATATGGCCTCGCTTTCTGTGGGGTCGAATAATTTCCCCAGCCGCGTCTATGAAAACCCGCCCGATCTGGTGGATTGGCTGGCCGCCGAGATGCAGCGGTTTGAGATCAAACCCGAGATCGAGGCCTTCGATCTCAGCCATATTTTTCGCGCAGCAGAAATGCATAAAAATGGCCAATTGACTGGCACACCTTATGTGCAATTTGTCATGGGTGTGAAAAACGCGATGCCTGCCGATCGGGAGGTTTTCGACTTCTATATCAAGACCTTCCACCGCTTTTTCGGGGAAGACGCCCCTTGGTGTGCGGCTGGAATTGGCGCAAACCAGATCGTTTTGAATGATTGGGCGATCTCGATGGGGGGGCACGCCCGCACGGGGCTTGAGGACAATATCCGCCTCAACCGAAGCGCATTGGCCCCCTCGAACGCCGCACTTGTGCAGCGCACGGTTGAGGTTTGCGAGAAATATGAACGCCCAGTTGCAAATGTGGCGCAAGCCCGAGCCATCCTCGGGCTGCGCGCTGCTTGACCGCTTGGATTAGCGCGGAGCCATCCGGATTGCGCCATCAAGGCGAATGGTTTCACCATTGAGCATCTGGTTGTCGAGGATATGGCACACCAGCGCTGCATATTCTGCCGGCATTCCCAAGCGCGACGGATGGGGAACCTGAGCCCCGAGCGAATCCTGCACCTCTTGCGGCAACCCCTCCAGAAGCGGGGTCAGGAATAGGCCAGGTGCAATGGTGCAAACCCGAACGCCCTTATCCGCCAGATCACGGGCCATGGGCAAAGTCATCCCCACCACACCCCCTTTGGACGCGGCATAGGCCACCTGCCCGACTTGGCCTTCATAGGCCGCAACCGAGGCGGTATTCACAATAACGCCACGCCCGCCATCATCCCCAATTGGGTCAAGCGCCACCATGCGCGCCGCCGCTTGGCTAGCACAGTTGAAACTGCCAATCAGGTTCACACCAATCGTTTTGGCAAACATGCCTGCATCATGCGGCTCGCCTCGGGAAACGGTCTTGGCAGCAGGGCCGATGCCCGCGCAATTCACCATCACGCGCAATTGCCCGCCCGCCTCAAGTGCTGCATCAAACCCTGCGGCAACGCTGGCGGAGTCCGAGACATCTACCTTGTGAAAGCTGCCCCCGATCGCGGCGGCATGTGCCTCACCCGCGTCTGCGTTGAGGTCAAACAGCGCGACCTTCAAACCTTTGTCAGCCAGCGCTTGCGCGGTTGCCGCGCCAAGCCCTGAGGCACCGCCCGTTACAACCGCGATGCTTCCCTTTTCAAAAATCATGCTCACTCCTCCTCCAAACCTGTGCGCAATTTGCCAAGAATAGAGAGCAAAGCCCCCCGCTCCTGATCGCTGAAATCCTTGAACATTCGATCCTCGAGATCCCGAATATCGCGCAAGACAACATCATAGGCGGCACAGCCCGCAGATGTTGGATGCAAGGCCTGCACGCGCCGATCACCTGGAACAGGCTCGCGCTTGACGAAACCGCGACCTTGCAACTTGTCGACCAGCGCAACAAGGCCCGAGCGTTCAATGCCCAACTGCCGCGCAACCTCGCTTTGGGTGATACCGGGATGGCTCATAACCAAGGAGAGGGTCGCAAATGCACTGGGGGTCAGATCATGTGGCTCAAGCACGCGACGCGTGGCGCCTTGCACCAGCAAATTCGCACGTTTGAGGTTATATCCAATGAAGCCATCCAGCTGCCCCGCGCGCAGCTTTGCATTATCCTCAATCTGATCGGCCATGATCCCTCACTCAGTCTCGCGGCCTTGGACAGGCCTTTTGCAGCACCAGCATTACAGCATAATGTTTAGCAGCGTAACAGTTATGTTGCACATACAAACTGGGGCTAGCCGCGCACCCAATCGGCAAAGCGCAAACCTTTGGCGGCGCAATCCTCGATAAGCGGGCTTGGCTTCCAGACAAGCGCATCCTCTTCGCTCAACTTTTGGAGGGCCCCCAGAATGGCCGTGGCCCCGAGCGTATCGGCATAATGCATCAACCCGCCCCGCCAGCGCGGGAAGCCATAGCCAAACACCGTTACCAGATCGATATCGCGGGCCGAGGCCGCAATGCCCTCGTAAAGAATGTCACAGGCTTCATTGATCATCGCCATCAACATGCGGTGGCGGATGTCGCCATCGCTCAGCTCATAACGGGTGATCTTGGCAAAATGGGCCTCTTCCAAGGCCAGATCAGCGACGATCGGGTCTTCGACCTTCCCGCCCCCGCCCGGATAGCGATACCACCCTGCTCCGGTTTTCTTGCCCAATTTGCCAAGCTCGATCATGCGGTCGGCAATCGGTATGTAGCGGCGGTTCGGGTCTCGGGTGGCATCAAGCCTGCGCCGATTGGCGAAGGCGATATCCAGCCCTGAAAGATCCTGCGTCTCATAAGGCCCCATGGCATAGCCGAACTCGACCATGGCCTCGTCAATCTCCCATGGGGTGGAGGCATCCATCAGCACGGTATCGGCGGCCTCGCGGTAGCGAAACAAGATGCGATTGCCAATAAATCCGTCGCAAACACCTGCCAGAACAGGGATTTTCCGAAGCAATTTGGCCAGAGCAAACCCAGTTGCCAAAGAGGTGTCGGAAGACGCATCCGCCCGCACGATCTCAAGCAATTTCATGATATGGGCAGGCGCAAAGAAATGCAGCCCCACCACGCGCGACGGGTCAGCGACCACGGCGGCAATCTCGTTCACATCCAGATAGGACGTATTGGTCGCAAGGATCGCGGTTTTTGGCAAATGGGCCTCAAGCGCCGTGAAGACCTGTTGCTTGACCTCCATGCTTTCGAACGCCGCCTCAATCGCCAGAGTGGCGGAGGATGCTTGCGCATAATCATGGGCAAAATTGATGCGCGCGCGGCGGTCCTCGGCAGCCTGATCCGTGATCAAACCGCGCTTCAGGCTCGCCTCGATGATCTTTTCGACATTCGCGCGCGCCCGCGCCACGCCTTCTTCGTCTGTTTCCAACAGGGTCACACGCAGCCCTGCATTGAGCAGCGCATAGGCGATCCCTGCCCCCATTGTGCCACCACCCACAACGGCCACATGTTCAAGCGCGACAGGTTCTGCAACCAACCAATCAGGCGCTTTCGCTGCGCGTTCCGAGAAAAACATATGCCGCAAGGCACGCGCTTGATCGGAATGGCGCAACTCAAGAAACTGTGTGCGCTCCGCCGCCAACCCCTCAGCCATCGGCACCTGAGCGGTCCCCGCGATCAGGTCAATCGCAATCAATGGCGCGTTTACACCACGCATCCGTTTGAGCGCCACTTCGCGCGCCGCCTCAACCGCCTCAGGGGCGGGGGTGGGTGCAGGCAAATCACAGATCTGCGCACTCAACTCAATCGTGCCCAGATCAAGCGAGGCCGCCAAAGCAACAGGATCATCGGCGATGCCATCGACAAGGCCTATTTCCTCGGCCTTTTGCGCTGAAACAGGCTTGGCCGTGGGGATCATTTCAAGCGCTTGTTTTATGCCAACCAAGCGCGGCAAACGCTGCGTTCCGCCCGAGCCGGGGACGATACCCAAATTCACCTCGGGCAAGCCGATCTGTGCCTTGGGGGCGATGATGCGGTAGCGGCAGGCAAGCGCCAATTCGCATCCGCCACCAAGAGCGACCCCATTAATGGCCGCCACCCACGGAACCTCGGAGGCCTCGATCTGGTTGATAATTTCATTGAGATGCGGCTCAAGCGCTGGCCCGTCGAATTCGCGGGCATCCCCACCGGCCGCAAAGGCGCGCCCCTGTCCCGACAAAACCACCCGTGACAGGCCTTTTTCACCCGTCACCCAATCAATGGCGCGCTGCAAACCGTCGCGCGTGGCAAGCCCGATTGCATTGACCGGAGGGTTGGCCATTTCGACAAAGGCAACCGCCCCGTTCCGATGAAATTCAACGCTCATATGGACTCCCAAGAATTTTGCGTTTTATTGCACCTTGTGCGATAAATTGCAAATTCGACGGAGGGGCAAAATGTCCGAAAACCCAGTTCTTTTTGACGTGAATGATGGCATTGCCATGGTCCGGCTGAACCGCCCTGAGCGGTTGAACGCGGTTACCCGACCGTTGATGATCGGGCTTGCCGATATTTTGCGCAAATTGTCTGAGGATGATGCGGTGCGGGTGATCTGCCTGACGGGTGAAGGGCGCGGGTTTTGCGCAGGTCAGGACCTCTCGGAGCGTGATCCGCGCGCCCATCCCGATGGCTTCGATCTTGAGGCACTCCAGATCGAATTGTTCCACCCCGTTGTGACGCTCATCACCTCCATGCCGAAGCCTGTGCTGGCCAAGGTCAATGGCGTGGCCGCAGGTGCAGGCGCAAGCCTTGCGCTGGCCTGTGACTTCGTGATCGCCGCCGAAAGCGCCAATTTCACTCAGAGCTTTTCCAAGGTCGGGCTGTCTGTTGATGCAGGTGGCGGGTGGCATCTGACCCATGCGCTTGGCCCCGCACGCGCCAAGGCCGCCCTGATGCTGGCCGAGACGATCAGCGCAACTGAGGCACATGCCTTGGGGCTGATCTACAAAGCCGTGCCCCAGGACGCCCTTGATGAAAGCGCTGATGCGCTGCTGGCACAGCTTGCCCGCACGCCGCGCATGGCCCTCGCCTCAATCAAGAAAAGCGTGGCCGCCGCCAGTTCGGGTATGGATTTTGAAGCCTATCTCAAAGCCGAAGCTGCCGCCCAAGGCGCAGCAGGTCGCCACCCAGACTATGCCGAAGGCGTCCTATCTTTCCTTGAGAAACGCAAACCGAATTACCGCTAAAACGCGCTGCGTGCGATGGTCCGAGCAACCCAAGATAAAAGGCGCAATACCCTAGTCGAGAAAATGGCGCGCTTCGACCAAAGCCAGCAAACCCGCCAGTGATTGCTCGAGATTTTGGGCAGATGTATCCAGTTGTGCATGCGCACGATCATAAAGCGCTTCGCGATTAACAAGGATGGATTTCAACTGCGCCATCGCCTCGGGGTTGCCTGCCATCGGGCGTTCATCCCCTTGGGCGCGCACGCGATCCATATGTTCCTGCGGGCTGGCTTTGACCCAGACGGTATGAAACCGCGATAGCAGTTTGTTATAGGTCGACGTCTCGGAGACGATCCCGCCTGCCACAGCCAAAACCACGCGGTCATAGGTGGCAACCACACGGTCAAGCGCATCGGCCTCCAGCTTGCGATACCCTTCCTGTCCGTAAAGCGCGATGATCTCGTCCACGGGCATTCCGCCATGATTTTCGATCTCGCGGTTCAATTCGACAAAAGGCGCACCAAGCTTTTCGCCAAGCATGCGCCCCAAGGTGGATTTCCCCGCGCCGCGCAATCCAACAAGACATAGACGTTGCGCGCGCTGTGTTCCCGCACTGTCATAGTTCAACAGACGCAGCACAGCCTCCTGCGTGGAATGGTCGGCAACACGGAACAGATCAGCCACTTGCAAAAGGTCGGATTCCCAAGGGTCTTCCGCACCGACCAAGCTTTCCAAGCTTTGATCAAGGGCAATTGCGACCCGTTTGAGAAGCCCGATCGAGATATTCCCCTCACCACCTTCTAGCTGCGCAAGATAACGCGGCGAGACACCTGACATCTCGGAGAGAACACGGCGCGGCACGCCCTTTAGCTCACGCGCTTTGCGTACCCGCGCACCCACTTGGCTGAGAAGGGCCGCCACCTCGATATCGGCGAGGGTGTCGCCGTCTACCTGTGTGGCATTTCCGCTGAATGTCGTGATCTCGGCCATGTGCTGCTCATATGAATTATAATGCACATGATAGCCGCGCCATTGCGGAATTCAAAGACTTAAAACGAGGTTGCGCCTACTCAGCTTGGCAGGAATTCTTCGACCAATTTGCGAATGGTTTCAGGCGGTGGTTGCTTTTTGAACGCATCCGCCTTGGTGAAGACACTGACGAAATTGCCCGAGAAACATAAGGTGCCATCCTGCTCGGCTTCGACGCGGAACTCGATGGATGTTTCCCCGAGGCGGACGGGCCAGACATGGCAGATCAGACGGTGGCGCGGTGTCACGGGCGCGTGGAAATCAAGCGACATATGCACGAAAGGCGTGCCCATATTACGGTCGATCTCCATCTGGAACCAACCATCGCCACCCAATCGTTCCTCCCACCATGCATTGATCGCATCAAGGGCAAACCAAGGAAGGCGGCCCGTATAGGCGATGCGCGCAGGGTCGCAATCGCCCCAAGTAACGCGGATTTCATGCCGAAGAGCGGTGTCGGGGCGCGCGGTCATTTAGCTGTGCCGCCCCTCAATAGGTTTCGACATGGTAGCGGCCATCTTCGCGCAATTTGGTGCGCAACCCCTCCCAGTCCTCGCCGATATTTTCTGCGATCTGGGCAAAGGCTTTGTCCACGCCTTCCTCCATGCCGCGCAAGCCGCAGATATAGACATAGGTCTTTGGATCGGACAGCAGCTCACCCACACGCGCAGCCTCTGAGAGCAGACGATCCTGCACATATTCCTTGGGCGCGCCCTCAACACGGCTATAGACAAGATGTTGTTCCAGAATATCGGAGGGCACCTTTTTCAAAGGGCCGAAATAGGGCAGCGCCTCGGGCGCACGGGCGCCGAAGAACATCGTCATCCCGCCCGATGGCCCCGCTGCCGCGCGCTGGCGGCGCATGGTGAAAGCCCGCATAGGAGCCGAACCTGTGCCCGTGCAAATCATCAAGAGTTTCGCATCAGCTTCATCGGGCATCAGGAAAGTCGCGCCGAAGGGGCCGGTCACCTGAACCTCATCGCCCACACTCAGATCGCACACATAGTTTGAGCAAAGCCCGTTTTCCTCACGCTTCACGGTCAGCGAGATATTGTTGAAATTCGGACGCTCGCCATCACGGGGCGAGGAGATGGAGTAGAGCCGCGGAAGATGGGGTTTGCCATCTGCATCCAACCCCGGAGGGATGATACCAACCGATTGGCCTTCCAGCACCGGAAAGGGCAAGGCCCCCAGATCAAGAATGATATGGCGCACATCATGCGTGGGGTCTTTGGTCAGGGCCAGATTGCCCGTGACCTTCGCCGTGGCAGGCTTGCCAAGCGTATACATATTCACCGAAGCTTTCGCAGCACTTGCAGGGGCTTTGGCCTTGCCGCCTGCGCCCTTATGGGCATCAGCCAGCAGCTTGGCCATTTCCTCATCCAGCGCTTCAAGCCCTGTATCGGCCTCATCGCTGCCAAGCTCTTCCTGCTCGGGCAGCTCATCCCAGCCATATTGATCTTCAAGGCTGTAGGGCTCGGCCACCACGCGCCATTCATCAATCGAGCCTGTGGGGCAAACCGGAATACAATCCATGCAGAAATTGCAGCTTTCCGCATTCACAACGACATTATTATCGTCATGTTCGATCGCGCCCACAGGGCAGGTCATCTCGCACGTGTAGCAGCGGATGCAAATCTCGGGGTCGATCAGGTGTTGCTTGAGAGGCTTATTCATTGCGCGCTCCGCGTGTCAGGATGGTGTCGGGCAGGGTCATGACCTCAATCAAGGCCTGACAAAGACCCGTGCATTTCGTGCAACCGATGCACGGACCCGAGAGAGAGGCCACATCTTGCGCCAAGCGTGTGACACGATCAGCCGCGCCAGCTTTGAGTTGCATCTGCATGATCTCTCTCCCCCTCAGGTCAGCGAAAGGGGCAGCGCGTTGCCGCCCCTTGCTTGATCACCTTACGCCATATGCAGTTTGACGTATTCAAAATCGCCAGGCTTGTTATCGATGCCCACTTTCGGGGGCGAAATCCAGCTTGCGAATTTTCCGGGCTCATAGCAGGGCTTCATCAGGGATTGGATGAAATCACCATCTGCCATGGTCGGCAGCCAATCGGGGGCCTTCTGATCCCATTCCGCCTGCGAAATGATATCGCCCTCTGGGTTGGCCTTGATGGCCGAGAACACACCGATCTGGCGGTGGAAGGCTTCATGCGGCAGCGCCAGTTGGAATTCGACACCGGCTTTTTCGATGATCTTGTTCCAGCGCCCGATGCCACCCGATGCGTCACGGATATAATCATCGCGCAGACGCATATTGATCGCGGTCAGGGCAGGCACGTCTTCGGCCACAATAGCGCCGTCCTTGACAGTCCGTACGATATAGCTGTCATTTTTCAGCTGGTGGTCGTCATCCAGACGCCCTTCCATATAGCGACCCTTGATGCCGCAATTGAAGGCTGTGGCCGCATTGGTCGAAACTTCCTGACCAAAGAGATCAAGGCTGAGCGAGTAATGCAGGTTCAGCTTTTTCTGAATTGTGGGCAGGTCGATTACGCCAAGGTCACGGATCTTGTCGATGTCATAGGGGTCTGTGATGCCCGCTTTGTTCATCGCCTCGACGGTGGCTTGGATCGTACGGCCAACACCTGTTTCACCAACAAACATGTGATGCGCTTCTTCGGTCAGCATGAAGCGGCAGGTCCGGCTGAGCGGGTCAAAACCCGATTGCGCCAAGCTTTCCAGCTGCATCTTGCCGTCACGGTCGGTGAAATAGGTGAACATGAAGAAAGACAACCAATCAGGTGTTTCTTCATTGAACGCGCCCAACATGCGCGGCGCTTCTTCCGAGCCCGAGGAGCGCTGCAGCAAATCATCCGCTTCTTCACGGCCATCCTTGCCGAAATATTTGAACAGCAGATAGACCATCGCCCACAGGTGACGGCCCTCTTCTACGTTGACCTGAAACAGGTTGCGCATGTCGTAAAGCGATGGCGCAGTCAGGCCGAGGAAGCGCTGCTGCTCAACCGATCCAGGCTCGGTATCGCCCTGAATGACGATCAGACGCTTGACCATATTGCGGTATTCACCCGGCACTTCCTGCCAAGCTTTCTCGCCCTTATGCTCACCAAAGGGGATCACACGCTCTTCGTTTTGAGGCGCCAGCAAAACGCCCCAACGGTAATCGGGCATTTTGACATAATCGAACTTCGCCCAACCCTTCGGGTCAACCGAGACCGCCGTGCGCAGATAAACCATCGATTCCTGAAAGTTCTGCGGGATCAGGTCATTCCACCAGTTGATATAACCAGGGTGCCAACGCTCCAGCGCCTTGAGGACCTTGCGGTCAGCACTCAGCCCGACATTATTGGGGATTTGGGTGTCATAGCTCACATTGATCAGGTCAAGCATCATACTCTCCATTCAGAAGCGGGGCTGGCCCGCACGTTACCTTTGCAACGGTACCGATCACTGCCGGAGCCCGTGAGGCGGGTTTGCCCCCACCAAGCAGAGCGCGCCTAGACGCGCTCCATATTGTAATCGCCCCGAACGCCAGTGCCGTAGCGCTGCAACGCGCCATCCGCACCAACCGCATTTGGTCGATTGAAAATCCAGTTCTGCCATGCCGTCAGACGCCCGAAGATACGGGTTTCCATCGTCTCGGGGCCAGCAAAGCGCAGATTGGCTTCCATCCCCGTCATCGCATCGGGCGAGAAGCTTGCGCGCTCCTCCATGAAGACGCGGATCTCGTCTTCCCAATCGATGTCATCAAGGATCATGGTCACAAGGCCCAGCTCATCGGCGTCTTCCGCCTCCAAAGCCTCATCCATCCGCGCCTTGGCCGCATCCACGGCCTCGGGCTCGCCAAGAAAACGGGTCTCAAGGCGGGTCAGGTCATTACCCATCGGGAAGGGGCCGAAATTGGCATCGCTCAGGGTGACAGCAGCCAGTTGGCGGTTATCGCCCTCGAATTCGTCTTCCATCATATAGGAGCGGTCCACCGCAAAGAGCAGCTCGGCCAGAACGCCTGCAAAGCAGGAGCCATGCTCGACCAGCGCCACCAAGGAGCGCGAGGTCACATCGACCCGCTTGAGCACACGTTTCCAATATTTCAGCACCTCATTGGCCAGCCAATGATCAGCATTTTCCAGAAGCAAGGCCTCATGCGACAAAAGCTTGTCTGCATCGCCCTGCGTGTGGAATGCCCAAAGGCCAAGCTCCATCTCGTTGAGGCGCAGATGCAGGATCGCATCATCCAATTCACGGGCAAGGCGCAGCATATAGGCCTCGGCACCTTGGTCGGTGAAAGCGTTCATATCCTTGGGCGCATCGTCTTTCGGGCCATGGATCATGATCGTGGCCTTGCGGCCTGCGCGATCGACCGTGACCTCAACAGTGGAATAGGTCACCGAGCCGTCTTCGCCAAAGCTGCGCTGTAGGGGGGTCAATGCGATCCCCTTGGCGACATCTGCCTTTTTGGAATTGGCTGCGAATTCTTTGGCGCGGGCGATGACGGTTTCGTCAAATTTGGAATTGGCCACAACCTCATCCACCAAGCGCCAGTCTTTTGCGCGCTGGCCCTTCACGCCTTCTTCGACGGAACAGAAAATATCGGCACGGTCGCGGCGCACCTTGCGCTTGTCGGTCACACGGGTCAGGCCACCTGTCCCGGGAAGCACCGCCAAAAGCGGGACCTCGGGCAGAGACACCGAAGACGTGCGGTCATCGGTCAGCATGATGTAATTGCAGGCCAAAGCCAGCTCATACCCGCCGCCCGCACATGCACCTTTCACGGCCGCAATATATTGCTGGCCTGAATCTTCTTCCGCCGCCTCAAAGGTATTGCGCGTCTCATTGGTGAATTTACAGAAATTAACCTTATGGCTATGCGCCGCCCCACCTAGCATGCGGATATTTGCGCCCGCGCAAAACACCTTGTCCTTGGCCGATTGCATGACCACGGTTTTGACCTCGGGATGCTCGAACCGCATACGCTGCACGATATCAGCAAGCTCGATATCCACGCCCAGATCATAGGAATTGAGCTTGAGCTGATAGCCATCAAAAAGGCCACCATCCTCGTCTACATCCATGAATAGATTGGCCACAGGCCCATCATACTCCACCTTCCAGTGGCGATATGTGGACGGGTCCACCTGAAAATCGATGACCTTGGACATGGTGTATCCTCTCCCTCGTTAGTTGCATTATAGTGCCGCGCCAAACGGAGTAAAGGCTCGGCATGAAAAAAATTAGCGCCTTATCCTGTTGTTTTTATGTATAAAACAGGTGTCGCACTCAGTATTTAACAAAATATGCACTATATTGCACTAATTTTCAACTGAGTCGTTTGCAATTAAATGCACATGCGCCACCAATTCGCGCAGATCACCCTGTGACATCTCCAGCACCGCACCATCGGCACGGCGCAGTGCATCCTCAAAAAGGGCATCGGCTTGGGCATAAAGCCGCGCTGCCGCCTGCGGGCGCTGCATGCGGGTTTTCAAACCAGCATTGGCAAGCTGCACCAGAGCTTGCACAAAAACACGCTCGGCACTGTTTGGGGGGCAGGCCATCCAAACGGGTTCCAGCATCTCATGGGCTTCCCAGAAATAGGCCTCCCTGAGAAAGACGAGCCCCGCCGCATAGGCCTGACTGCGCGCCAACCCCTCGGCGGGGGTCGCCGCATCCACATCTTTCAGATGATCGAACAATTCCTCGTCATGGCGCGGGCTCTGCCCCGGCACATAGGCATGGGGCGGACGCCAGCTGAGGGGTGATTGCGCGCTCACAAGCCGCCAAGTCTTGCGTTGCTTTGCAGACGCTCCAGCAGGGCTGGACCTCCCTGAATAGCGGTGCGCTGCATATGGAAGCGCAAACCGCGCAAGCCACCCAGCTCCTCACCGCCGCCTGCCCGACCTGGCCCGCCATGGGTGCATTGCGGCATGACGATCGCGTGGCCCGTATGGTTTTTGCCAACCTCCTCATCGACAACCAAAACCCGCCCATGCCAAGGGGCGAGGCCCAAGATAACAGCGTCCTGCACGGCGGGATCATTGGAGAACAGGCTAAGGGCAAGCGAGCCTTCTGCCTTGGATGCCAAGGCCATCGCCTGATCCAGATCGCTATAGGGCAGCATGGTGGCAACTGGGCCGAAAACCTCGATCTCATGCACAAGCTTCGCGCCCGCGGGATCGGTGCAGCGCAAAAGCGTAGGAGCCACAAAACCCGATTGCGCAGCGACATCCCCAAGAGGCGCTTCACCAACCACCGAGCATTCTGTGGCCAGCTTGGCGATCTTTTCCAGCGCCTCGGTCTTTTGGGCCGCATTAATCAATGGGCCAACCCGCGTAGCCTCCTCTGCGGGGTCGCCCACAACAAGCGTGCCAAGCTTTGAGGCCACCGCTTCTCCAAAGGCATCGGCATGGGCGGCGGGCACAAAGATACGGCGGATATTCGTGCAAAGCTGCCCCGCTTTGACGCTGAGTGCCTTGACCACCTCACGCACCGCCAGATCGAAAACAGGCGTTCCGGGCGCGGCATCCTCTCCGAGGATGGTCGCATTGACCGAATCCGCCTCAATCGTCACGCGACAACCCGAGGCAATCACGGCGTCATGGCGCGAAATCATCTGGCCCGTCGCAGCCGAGCCTGTGAAGGCGATGGAATCCATTGGCCCGACCGCTTCAAGCAGAGCCTCACCCCCGCCGCAGATCAGGCTGAGCGCGCCTTCGGGCAGCACCTTCGCCTGCGCCACATCCCGCACCATTTCATAAGACAGAAGCGCCGTCGCCGTGGCAGGCTTGGCGATAGAGGGCACACCCGCCAGCATGGCAACGGCCACCTTCTCCCACATGCCCCAAGAGGGGAAATTAAAAGCATTGATCTGCACCGCAACGCCGGGGCGGGTTGTCCACAGATGCTGTGCTACAAAGACAGATTCCCGCCCAAGTTGATCGCGGCCGTCTTCAAGCATTGTCTTTGCATCACCAAGGCTTTTGGCAAGGAAGGCGTAATATTTCAGGGTCCCGATACCACCATCAATATCGATCGAGGCATCTAAGCCCGTATTGCCTGAATTGCGCTGCGCAATCTCGACATAGCGGTCGCGATTGGCCCCCAGAACCTCGGCCACAGCCTTAAGCAAAGCGCCACGCTCGGCAAAGCTGAGGGACCGCAAGGCAGCCCCGCCCGTCTCACGCGCGAAAGCAACGGCCGCTTTCACATCAAGCCCTGTCGCATCAGCGCGGGCGATTTCCTCACCCGTTACGGGATTGACCAAAGCGCGGCCCTCGCCTGTGCCTTCGACCCAAGTATTCTGAAGATAGCTTTGCAGTTTCATGCGATTTTGACGCTCTCGTTTTCGATGCGGATAAGATGCGCGCTGAACTGGGCCACGGCATCAATAACGGCTTGGGGTTGGTCGATATGGGGGGAATGGCGGCAGTCATCCAGAATGACCGTATCAACGGGCGCATAGCTGCGCGTCTCGATCTCCTCGATCTGGGCCAGCGTGCCGTATTGGTCCTGCCGCCCCTGAATGGCCAGCGTAGGGATGCGGAAATAATCAATCACTTCGCCAATATCCCATTTCTTGAAATCGGGATGAAGCCATGCCTCATTCCAGCCACGGAAACTATGTTCAGGATCATTGTGATATTTGCCAAGCCGCGCCTTCATATCTGAAGTGGCAAAACTTTCACGCGCCTGAGCGATGGCGGCAAGACCCACCTCTTCGGTGAAGAAATGCGGTGCGATCAGCACAAGCCCGCGCACGCGGTAATCATTGATCGAACCTGCATAGATCGCGGAAATCGAGGCCCCATCGGAATGGCCCAGAAGCACCCCGCTTTGAAACCCGAAAGCGTCCAGAACCTGCGGTAGAACCTCAAGCGCCTCTTGGGTCATATAATCAAGCGGACGCGGAAGATCGGCCGCCTCCGATCCACCATATCCCGCGCGGGAATAGACAAACACGCCAAGCCCTGTCGCCTCGGCCAGCTTTTGCGGAAAATCCCGCCAAAGGGCGATACAGCCCAAACCTTCATGCAACATCACAATCGTTGGCGCTTGATCAGGTGCGGGGCCGAAACAGGCATATTCCAGCGCCTTGCCGCCCGCCTCTATCTTGCCAGTTGCGCCATCAGACCAAGTCACACTCATGCATCCACCTCACGTAGTTTGAAGCGCTGGATTTTGCCTGTGGCCGTTTTTGGCAGATCATCAACGATCTCGATCCAGCGGGGATATTTCCATTTTCCGATACGTTCTTTGACGAAATCCTTAAGCCCATGCTGGACATCTGCAGCGTCGCTTCCGTTTTTCAGCACGATGAAAGCTTTGGGTTTTTCCAAACCATCCGTGTCACGCGCAGCAACAACGGCGGCTTCCAACACGTCATTATG
This sequence comes from Rhodophyticola sp. SM2404, assembly GCF_053570515.1. Lineage (NCBI taxonomy): Bacteria > Pseudomonadati > Pseudomonadota > Alphaproteobacteria > Rhodobacterales > Roseobacteraceae > Rhodophyticola > Rhodophyticola sp. SM2404. The sequence continues at coordinate 263,594 of NZ_JBSEDL010000001.1, read as the reverse complement.
GGCCGACAGCGCCTGCTCAATCTCGAAGGGGCTGACCCAGATACCCGAGACCTTGAACATGTCATCCGTACGCCCGCAATAGACGAACCTTTCGCCCTCCTGCCGGATGTATTTATCACCCGTGCGGGTCCATTCGCCTTCAAAGGTTGTGCGGCTCTTGTCGCGTTTGTTCCAATAGCCATCCGCAGCCGATGCACCGCGCACCAGCAATTCACCGACGCCGCCAATCTCGACATCCGCGCCCTCTTCATCAACGCAACGCAGATCATATCCGGGCACGGCGGTCCCAGAAGTGCCATAGACAACATCGCCCACGCGGTTCGACAAAAAGATATGAAGCATCTCGGTGGAGCCCACACCATCGAGAATATCCACGCCCCAAACCTCGCGCCAACGATTGCCGATCTCCTCAGGTAGAGCCTCGCCCGCTGACACGCAAAGCCGCATCGCCGATGGGGGTGTTTCGCGCCCGTCAAGCGCTGCCAAGGTGGCGGCATAAAGGGTCGGAACACCGTAATAGATGGAAGGCTTCATCTCCGAGATGATCTGCAAGACCGCATCGGGGGTAGGTCTGCCATTGAACAGGATTGTCGTGGCCCCGACCGACATCGGGAAGGTCAGCGCATTGCCCATGCCATAGGCAAAGAAGATCTTGGCCGCCGAGAACACCACGTCATCCTCGCGGATCCCCAGAACCTGCGCGCCATATGTATCTGATGTCGCCCTCAGCGCCCCATGCACATGCCGCACACCTTTGGGCTGCCCCGTGGAGCCCGAGGAATAAAGCCAAAAGGCCGTCTCATCTGCGGAAACCTCAATCGCGGGCAGAATATCGGCCCCGTCCATAAAGGCCTCATAGGATAGGGTGCCTTCAGGCGCATCGCCACCAATCACCACGATCTTTCGAAGATCAGGGCAAAGCCGCGCGGCGGGCATGACCACATCTAGCAATTCCGCCGAGACAAACAGGATTGCAGCACGGCTATCCTTCAGGATCACCTCATAGACACTGGTCGCAAGAAGCGTGTTCAGCGCCACAGGGATGGAGCCCGATTTCAACCCGCCCCAGAAAATCTCAGGGTATTCCAACTGATCCAGAACGAGGCAGGCCATGCGCTCTTCACGGTGGATGCCTGCGCGTTTAAGCGCCCCTGCCACTTGGCCCGATCTCGCGGCCAATTCACCATAGCTTTGGCTGCGTTTTGCCCCTGCCGCCTCCATGAAGGCAGGCTTATCGGCGCGACCTTCTTCTAGATGCCGATCAACAAAATAGAGCGCTGCATTGTCATGTGTCATCCAGTCCCCCTCCCAAAGGCGCTGAGTGCATTACTTTCCAGTGAACTCGATAGCTCCTTCTGGAAGAAGATAGAGGATATAGGCATCGCCTCCGCTGACGGTCGGATGATGCTCAGAGCCCGCGCCATAGACATACCAGCCCTCGGCCCTGCCATCGAAACGCGGCGCGCCTTCGATGGGGAAAATCGCGCCAATCTCGCCATTGGTATGGATGTGATGGGGGCCTGAGACGTCTTTCATGCGCACGACATCAACACTGAACTCCGCCGCCGCTGTGCCGGGTTTGACCGCGCGGCCAAATTTGATCCCGCCCATTTCGCGCGACATCAGCCAGCCCTCGGCCTCGCCTTGCGCACAGAGTTTGGACAGGGTGATAAAATAATTCGAGTTGGCAGCGAATTCGCTGTTCAACCGCGCCTCTAGCGCCTCATCCAAGGGTGCTCCGGAAATGGCATTGGCCACTTTCCCAACCAATTCGACGAATTGCGTTTCGGACATGAAACCCTCCCTGGCTTTGCTGAGTCGGCATTATATTGGCTATATAATGCAAACTCACACCCGATCAGGCAAGTGTTTTGACAGCTTTATGCATTTTTTTGCATAAAATTCCGCATGAGGTGGATCACCCCACCCGAATAAGCACCGCCATCGCACTATCGCCAGCCGCGCAGCCTTGGAACAGGCCCAAACCACCACCGCGCATTTCCAGCTCTTCGATCATCTCCATGATCCCGCGAAGCCCCGTTGGCCCCTGCGGATGCCCCCAGATCAGAGAGGAGCCGAAATTGTTCATCTTGCGCCAATCAAGATCAAACGCCTTTGAGAAGGCAATATCATTTACCGCAAAGGGGTTATGGGATTTGAACACATCGACATCCGTGATCGCCAAACCCGCCTGCGCCAAGACCCGCTTGGTGGCCTCGATCGGCGCGGCGGGCATATGGCCTTTTTCTTCACGCGCTTGCGCCAAGGCAAGAACCTCAACCACAGGTTTAGAACTGCCCGCTATTTCCTGCGCGCGGGCACGATCTTTAACCACAACCATACCTGCATTGCCGTCAGCGGGGTGGGTCTGGCCCGCAAAGGTCACCGTGCCGCCCTGTTTGACGGGCCGCAGCCCTGCCATTTTCTCAACATCGAGGGGCTGAACCCCTTGGTCACCCTCCAGCACGGCAAGGGTTTTGCGAAAGCGCGCATCGGGCACGTCGAAAGCGGCCTGCATATAGCGTTTTTGAAAGGCGCGATCATCCTTGAGCGCATCTTGATATTGGCCATGGCGATAGGCCACGACCTCATGCTGTTCGGCGGTCTCGATTCCGAAACGCGCGGCGACATTTTCGGCGGTATCGACCATCGCGCCGCAAGCATAGGGATCATTGCTGAAACTGCGCAGCACCCAATCCTCGGATTGGCCCGTGCCGCCAACCCCCGTGGGCGCGGGGAAATAGATATGCGCCCCGTTGGAGGTGCGATCCCCCGCAGCCAGCAGGGCCACGCTTCCCTCACCGCGGGCGAAATCCCCCGCAGCATTTGCCAAAAGGCGCGGGCCTGTCGCACAGGCTTGGTTGACGGTCGGACAGGCCAGATGTTCGGCCCCGATCATCGCGGTGAACCATGGGCCTGCATAAAAACAATCGGGCTGGATGACAGTCCAGCCATAGACTGCCATATCGAAAACCTCGGGCGCGATATCGCGCTCAGCCAAGGCTTCCTTGGTGACATGGGCCGCGAATTCGATGGAATGAAGATGGGCCAAAGCGCCCTGCCAGCGGGCGAAAGGTGTCGACCAATAAGCGCCATAGGGTATGAACATCAGCTTGCCCTCAGATATGGATCACAGATTGATCAGCATCGTCATAAAGCCGCGCCAATAAGCCTGCGCGCCGCGTCAGGATTTTGCGGAAGTTGAGATTGCCTTTGGCTGTCATCTCGCCATCCCCCATCGAGGGCGGCTCGCTGAGCACCAGCGCCCGTGAAATCCGACTGGCCGAGCCTTGGCTTTTGCGCCCCTCCAGCTTTGCGATCACGGCTTTGGACAAAGCCTCACTGGTCAAAGCACCGTTTGCATCCTCAGCCCCGTCCGCCATCGCCAGCGCCTCGGGCGAGGGGAAGATGAACAGACCGATCTCGGATTTATCCGCCCCACAAATCACGATGTCTTGGCACAGCGGCGCAAGCTCGCCCAGAAGCTCAAGCCGCAGATTGGCAGCGCGCACCCAAGTGCCCGTCATCAGCTTGAAATCTTCCGAGATACGCCCGTCGAAACGCAGCCCGAGATTGATATCCTCGGCATCCACGAATTTCACCGCATCCCCAGAAATCAGGAAGCCTTCTTCGTCAAAAAGCTCATCCGTTCTTTCGTCATTCTGGAAATAGCCTGGCGTGATATTGGGGCCGCGCACGCGCAGATCGCAGCGCATATCTTCATCAGGGATCAGCTTGACCTCACAGCCCGTCATCGGCACGCCGATAATGCCCGAGGCAGTCGTGGGTTCATGCACGATCAAACAGGCAGGCGCGGTTTCGGTCATCCCCCATGACGAGGTCATCAAGGGGACATCCCCGCGCACTTCACGCGACATCGCCTCAAGATCAGCCCAGACATCCTGCGGCAGCGAGGCACCTGCGTAAAAGATCATATCGAGATCCGAGAAATAGCTTTGGCGCAGCTCTGCATCCTCGCGCATGGCATCGCGCAGCATGGCAAAGCCAACAGGCACATTGAACGCCAAAGTGCCATTCATCAGGCGATTGTTCTCGATGGTCTGCCCCACCAGCGCCTTCACGGGTTTGCCCGCATCGATATAAAGCGAGCCGCCATTGGCCAGCATCATATTGAAGTTATGCGAGCCACCGAAAACATGGTTCCAAGGCAACCAATCCACGATGCGCGGCGGGCGCGCCCTCAGGAAAGGCATAGCATCGGCAATCTGGCTTTGATTTGCGCAGATCATACGCTGCGTTGTGATCACTGCTTTGGGGTTGGAGGTGGAGCCCGAGGTCATCAGGTATTTCGCCACCGTATCAGGCCCGACCTTTGCGGCCACTGCATCAAGGTCAACGCCGCTATCGCCTTTGAGCAGGTCTTCGAAAGAGGTGACGCCGTCGCCCGCATTGCGGCTTGCAACCTTCTCGACGCCCTCGAACACTTCCAAAGCCAAGGCCCCTGCATATTTCGCAGCATCATCGGCAAAGACCAGTTTCGGCTTCACCAGATCGGCGCAATAGGTGATCTGGCCATTGGCCGCGGGGATCAGCGAATATTGCTCGGCCAATGGAACGGTCGGAATGCCCGCATATTGCGCAGCCAAAGATAACAGGCCGTGATCCACGCCATTGCCCGACAGGATCATGATCGGCGTGTCGCCACCCAGACCCCGTGCAAGCAGGCTGGATGCCAAGGCGCGCACCATCTCACGGGCTTGGCCATAGCTGACCTCGCGCCATGCAGGGCCTGATCGTTCGGCGATGAAAACGGCGTCTGGCCTGCGGGCCGCCCAATCATCAAGCCAGTCACCCGATTTCGATACATATTCGCTCAACTCATAGCCTGAGCGCAGTATGATCGATCCGTCCTCGCAGATTTCGCGCTGGACATTATGAGGCAGATATTTGCCGCTCATATCAGTTTCTCCTCCCTCGGCGGGGCTGTCAGACCCGCCTCCCCTGCAAATCCAATTCGCCGCCTAGCGGAATTTCGGCGCGCGCTTTTCAAGGAAAGCCTTGAGGCCCTCCACCGCATCAGGACTTGTCTGCGCCAAGGCGGCACAGAGGCTCTCGACAAAGAGCCCGTCCGATTGGGACATATCATTGATCCGCGAAATCGCCTGAATCATGAAGTAATTCGACAAAGGCGCATTGCCTGCGATCTGGCGGGCAAGCTCCTTGGCGCGGGTCAGGGCCTCGCCCTCGCCGACAACGTAATGGGCAAGCCCAAGGGCCATGCCCTCCTCAGCGCCATATTTACGGCCCGTCAGCATCATTTCGGTCATGCGGTCCGGCCCCAAAATACGCCCGACCCGTGCGGTGGCACCGCCGCCCACAAAGATGCCGCGCCGCCCTTCGGGCAGTTGGAACAGGGTTGAGGGCTCGGCCACACGCACATGGGTTGCCGATGCAATCTCAAGCCCGCCACCCATCACAGCGCCATACATGGCCGAGACAACAGGCAGTCCGCCAAACTGGATTTTATCGATCACCGCATGCCAATGGCGGGAATGGTAGATCCCCTCCTCGGCTTCGCGGTGGACATGTTCGGACAGATCAAGCCCTGCACAAAAATGCCCGCCCGAGCCCGTCAGCACCACCGCCCGCACGCCCTTGGGCGGGGCCGAGAAAAACACGTTCAACTCTTCGATAAACGCATCCGAGACGGCATTGCGCTTATCGGGGCGGTTGAAGGTCAACACGGCGATATCATCTTCGACATCTATCAGAACGAGAGGTTCGGACATCAGGGCTCCTTTTGCCACTTTGGCAGTCTAATTCAGCGGTCCACTCAGTAGAGCAGGAACAGCGTGATCACGGGGAAGGCGACCAGAAGCGACACGCGCAGCAGATCGGTCACCACAAAATACATCACGGCCTTATAGGTCTCGACCATCGGGGTTGAGCGATCCATGGCGTTGATAACAAAAAGGTTCATACCCACAGGCGGTGTGATCAGGCCGGTTTCAACGACGATCAGAACCAAAATGCCAAACCAGATGGCGACATATTCCGCCTCAAGGCGATTAACGCGGCTCTCGGTAATGGAGACACCAAGGGCGCGGGCCTGTTCACGGGTCAGTTCAATGCCTGAGGCCACCGAGGCCTGAATATTCGACAACATATCCGCCGCCATGCCCTCAGGCACGCCTGATGCCAATATCCGCGCGGCTTCTTCCAGCTGCATGGAGGTGAAATCAAGAAAGCCGAAATCCAGCGTCATAATAACGGGAAAGAAGATCGGAATGGTCAGCAGGATCATCGACAGGCTGTCCATCACGCAACCAAACACGAGATAGAGCAGCAAGATCACGATCAGCACGGTATAGGGTGTGTAGCCTTGGCTCACGACCCAATTGGACAATTCCTGCGGCACTTGTGTCAGCGCCAGAAACCCGTTGAAAAACGCAGCCCCCAGAACGATCAGGAAGATCATCGCGGTCGAACGCGCGGTGGCGGTAAAGCTGTCGGCCAAGGTGTGACGGGTCAGCCCGCCATTGAAATAGGCGATCAACCCTGTACCGATTGCACCGATTGCAGCGCCTTCAGTCGGGGTGAAAATACCGCCATAGATACCGCCCACGACTGCAACGAATACCGACAGAACGGGCCAAGTATTGAACAAGGCTTTGAAGCGTTCGCTATAGGGAATTGCAGGGCGCGTTCCTGCCGCATTGGGGTGCAGGCGCACATAGATCGAGATCGCCAGCATATAGCCAAGTGCGGCCAGAATACCTGGAATGAACGCGGCGAGGAAAAGCTTGGCGATGTTTTGTTCCGCCAAGATCGCATAGATCACCAAGACCACGGAAGGCGGGATCAAAATGCCAAGAGTGCCGCCCGCAGCCAAGGTGGCCGAGGAAAACCCGCCTGCATATCCGTAGCGTTTCAGCTCGGGCAAAGCCACGCGGCTCATTGTGGCCGCTGTTGCCAGCGATGAGCCACAAATCGCGCCGAAGCCCGCACAGGCCCCGATGGCCGCCATGGCAACCCCGCCTTTACGATGCCCCAAAAAGCCTTCAGCGGCCTTGAACAGCGATTGCGACATCCCCCCGAGTGTCGAGAAATAGCCCATCAACAAGAACATAGGCACAATCGACAAGGAGTAATTCGAGAAGGTGGTATAGGCCTCGCTCTTGAGGCGGGCCAAGGCCAGAATAGCATCGCCCTGAATGGCGATAAGGCCCAGAAACCCTGTCACGAACATCGACAGACCGATTGGAACGCGCAGGAAAATCAGAAGCAGCAGAAACGGAAAGGACGCCATGCCGATTTGAAGGTTACTCAATGTTCGGCTCCCAGTTCGTCGTCTTGGGCAATGCTTTGCCCCGTAATCAGTTCAACAACCCGCACGCCCGCATGATAGATCGCAACCAGCGCCGTGATGATCGCCCCGAACAGGCTTGCCGCATAAGGCCACCAGACAGGGAATTGCAAAAGCAGCGTGGTTTGCCCGCTGCTGATGCGGCTATCCATGCCCTCTTTCAACTGCCAAGCGATGATCACGAAAACCACCGCAAACAGAACCTCGATAAAGGCTTTGAGGATACGGTCGCCCCGCCCCTTCATCCATGAGGTGAAGACATCCACGGCAGCATGTCCGCCGGTCATTTGCGTCAGCGGCATAAAGGCAAAAATGGTGAACGCCATCAGCGCTTCGACCAGTTCAAAATCACCACGGATCGCGCCGATGCCCATATCGATCAAGCCGCGCGCCGCATCGCCCAAAAGGGCTTCGGCCACAGCGGAATGAAGAAAATCATTCAAGGCGCGCCCAAGGATCGAGACCCCGATAATCAGGATCATGGCACCCAAGGTCACCCCGCCAAGAAGGGCCATAAAGCGTGCAACTGACATGACAAAACGATGCATGAAACGCACCCCGTGGTTTTTTGGTATTTCAATGAAATGAAATGGATCGCGGGGCGCGTAAGCGGGTCCGTACCCCGCGATCCTGATATTATGGCATAGCCTTCGGCTTAGCCGTCATAGGCGTCCATCAAGGCGCGGGCTTCGTCGATCAATGCCTGACCGTCGAGGCCACGTGCATCCATATCGGCGATCCATGTCTCGTAGATCGGCTGAGCAATCTCGCGCCATTCGGCGGCCTGCTCCTCGGAGACGGTGATGATGTTATTGCCCATCTCGACCGCTGCTTCACGGGCAGGGCCATCAGCATCCGCCTGTGTGCCGCCTGCGAAGATCGAGAATTCCAGACCGGAGTTCTGATCAATCACAGCCTGAAGATCGGCAGGCATACCATCATAGACATCTTGGTTCATCGCCAGAACAAAGGTCAGGTTATAGAGCGCAGGACCTTCGAACTCGGTGTGGTTCTCAACCAATTCAGGAACACGCAGCGCCGCTGTTACTTCCCAAGGAATGGTTGTGCCATCGATCACACCACGCGACAGCGCCTCGGATACGGCAGGCACAGGCATGCCGATCGGCTCGGCACCGAGCAATTCGAGAAGCTGGTTCACCAGACGCGATCCACCACGAATTTTCAGACCTTCGAGGTCAGCGGGGCTTTCCACTGGAACATTGGTGTGGAAGTTGCCGGGGCCGTGAACCCAAGTGCCCAGAATGTGCACACCGTCAAACTCAGTGTCGCGCATATGGGTCTCGAACATCTGCCAATAGGCAGACGAGGCCGCGCGGGCATCGGCTACCATGAAGGGCAGCTCGAAAACTTCTGTGGTTGGGAAACGACCGGGCGTATAGCCGACAACCGTCCAGATCACGTCGGCCACGCCGTCCATAACCTGATCCATCAACTCAGGGGGCGTGCCGCCAAGCTGCATTGCGGGGTAGCGCTCAACGACGATACGGCCATCCGAGTCGGCCTCGACATTGTCGGCCCAAACATCAAGAACCTGACGCGGAACATTGGCCTGAGCAGGCAAAAACTGGTGCAACCGCAAGGTCACTTCTTGCGCCATAGATGCTGTCGTCGACAGTCCGGTGGCAATGGCAGCCATCCCAAGGGCACTTGCGAACCCCATCAAGTTTCTACGATTAATCATGTGTATTCCTCCCTAGCTTACTCGAACAAATTTTTGCACTATCATGCCAAAATTGTCTCTCTCGCTGCGACAAGCTATGCATGTGTAGCACTTTATTGCAACAATAACTTCAGCCGCCAATGCAGGGTATCAATCACATCACCCCAGATTTGAATGCTGCTATTGGTGCCTTCCATCCGACCTTTTTTCGTTGCGTTCTATCAGCTAAACGTAACGAGATCAGAACAAACACCTTACAGCAAGCGGCTTTAGCAATCGCACTCCCTGACAGAAATAGAACCTGCGAAACAAGATTGGTCAATAGTATAATTGTTTTGCTACTTAACAATATTATGAAGAGGGAGGGTGGAATCTGCCTTTGCAGATGAATTCAAAGCCGCGCGATTGCACATGCACGTGATGCCTTGGCTTGACCGCAGGGCCAAATCACTGAGTATGATTCTCACTAATTCCATGAATGCCTAAACGCTGCCTGCACGCAGAAATTTTTGCCGAAACCACTTTTGCCGAAACGATATTGAACAGTAGCCCAGATGAACTCTGATGATGACCCCAAGAAACAAAACCCCGACCTGCACCAGCAGCACCGTGCGGCGATGCAAAGCTTGGACGGATACAGCGCGTTCCTAGAAAGCCTGCATCTTCAAACCGAGACACTGGAAACAGGTCAAATGCGCGGTGATCCCCTATTCTCTGACTTTGAGGAATATGCGGCAGCAGCGGTACAGAATTTTCTGGATACGTCTCCCAATTCGCTCAGCGGCGACACCCAAATCCTTGCCAAACATGACTGCGCCGCTGTCACCGTGACACAAGCGGGTCAGATACAACAAGCCAATGAGCAAGCCCGCACGGATTTCGGCCTGATCAGCGAAAAGACATTGGAAGAATGCAATATCCAATTGCTGGGTGACACCGATGGCCCTTTTCTGCGGTCCTTGCTCGAAACCGAAATCGATACCCTTTTTCATATCCTGCAGGCGCGGATCACGACGAGCGATACTTATCTGACCGCAGCAATCTCGCGGATCGAAGATACCGAAGCCAGCCAGCCCCTATTCCTGATCCTACTGATCAGACCGCCAGATTCCTCCCTTGCCACGCAAATCCTGACGCAGAAATTCGGCTTCACAAATAGTGAAGCAGATGTTGCCAAGGCCTTTCTGGACGGTGTGTCCCTGCGCGAGATCGCGGGTTTGCGCAAACGCTCCTACACGACCATCCGGAACCAGTTTCAAAGCGTTCTGGATAAATCGGGCTGCGACTCGCAAACCGCTTTTTTCCGTCTGGCATTCAGCCTGCTGCAACTCGCGGATCGAACCAAACAGGTGACCGCAGCGGCCCGCCCAACCAAGACGCGCATTGTGTCCCTGCCCCGCCCGAAAGGCCGTGTTGTGGAGTTGGCGATTTGCGGCGATGAGATGGGGCGGCCCCTGCTCAGCCTCCCGAGCCTGTTCGGGCACGGGATCACGGCCGAGATCGAGGCATTGCTGCATGAACGCAATATCTTCCTGATCAGCGTCATGCGCCCCGGCTTCGGGGATACATCGCCCGTGCCACAAGATGCAGACCTCTTTGACTGCACAGCAGCTGACGTGGCCGCGATCCTCAACTCGCTGGAAATCACCAGCTGCCCAATCATTGCCCGAGCCTCGGCTGCGCGACCGTTTTACAACCTCCTGTCGCGCCTGCCCGATCGTTTCACCAAAGGCGTGATGGTAAACGGGCTTATCCCTCGAAATTACATCGCGGGCAAAACGGTGGCCTCTAAATGGACCACCGCTTTGATGAGTGTCTCGGTCCTGTCTTTTCCGATCGCGAAACTCATCTTGGGCACAGGCAACAGGCTTTTGATGCGCTCCAAGGGCGGTGCATTCTTGCAGAAGATGTATCAGGAATCCCCGTCTGATCAGATCGTCCTTGCAGATGCAGATGTCGTCCACTCGATCAAATCAGGTGTCCAAAAAATCACCCAGCAAGGGCTGACATCAGGCGTTCTCGAGATCGTTGACGGGTTCAAGAACTGGTCTGACGAATTGGCTGGGGTCACCACACAGGTGACACTCTATCACGGGGCGGATGACCCCAATGTGCCCCTTGAAGGGGTTGCTGAATTCGCAAATGACCACCCAAGCGTCCTGACCCTAGTCACCGAAAGCAAGGGGGGCGGGCAGCTCAGCTATTCGCATTTTTCGCGGATTTTGGACATCGCTTTCGGGACAGAATGATCTGCCCTAGGCTGCACAACACCGCTTAGGCCAATGCGTCCCTGATCAACTTTGCCAAAAGGCCATAGCCCGTTGCATTCACATGCAAGGGGTCTGCGCCATAGAACATCCCGCTTGGGGCGCCATCGGCATCCAGCATGGGTGTATGGAAATCGATGAAAGTCCAATTGGGATCATCGGCAACCCCTGCTTTGATCAAGGCATTGGCCTGCTGTATCTGCGGCTGGAGATGGGCCCGAAAGGGGCTCGGTTTGATCGAGACGACATAGCATTTTGCTTGCGGTAAATGCTCTTGCACCTCGGCGCGGAACAGCTCGAAGGCCGCGGCGACTTCTTCGCCCGACGCTCCCGTGCCAATGTCATTATCGCCTGCATAGAACACCAAGGCACTGGGATCATGCGGCAAGACCAGCCGTTTGAAATAGCTGCGGCAGGCGGTCAGGGTCGCCCCGCCAAACCCGAGATTGACCAGATCGGATTGACCAAGATCGCGCGCGGCATCGCTCCAAAGGCGGAAGGTCGAGCTGCCATAAAGCGCCACCCGTCCGGGATGTTTGCGCCGTGCCAAGCGAAATTCCAGCTCGCGCACATCCGCCTCGAATTCCTGCTCCACGGGGCTGACAAGCCCGACATTGGTGATCACCCCTTCAGGCGGTGTCGCGGCGCGGGCATTGACCTCTTCGGCCAGTTCGCGTGCCTCGGCCACATAGCCGCGGAAAATCTCGCGATACCAAGCGAGGAAATCTCCCATCTCGTTGCGGTCATTCACATCCTTCACATGATCGCTGATCAGGAAGGGGGGTTTGATCACCGCCGCATAGGTGGTTTGCGCAACCGAGTAGTCGAAATTGGCCAGCGCAATGGGCACCAGATAGGGCGTGGGCTTTAATTGGGCGGCCAATAGAAACGCCCCAGGCTTGAAAGGGCCAGGTGATGTCGGCGTCAGGTTATCTGGCGTCTCCGATGTACCCTCGGGCGCGATTGCAAGCGGGCGGCCTGCATCAAAAGTACGCTGAGCCTCAATGAAAAGCTGCGCTTTGCGCCGCTCTTTTTCCTCTGGGGTTTCATCAATCCAATCGGATTCGGCATTGCTGACAAAGATATTGTCCAGCCGCGCATAATAGCCGTTGCGCCAGAATTCGGTGTTGCGGCTGGCACGGACGATCCGCTGCCCGCCATCCCCGTATTTCGGCGTAAGGATCTTGGAGGATACAAAGTGACTATCCACCGAGAAGGCATGACCATTTGCCAACTCATTCTCGGGGCAAGCCGCGAGATGGTTGTAGAAATAGATATTGCTGGCGGTCTGGGGCAGATGCTCCATCCCTTTGATCGCATAGGCGACTTGGTCAAAAGCGCGCGAGAAATCGGCATTCGAGAGTTCCCGCAAGGTCACGGGGTTGGTCGCGCGGGCCGCACTTGTAACACGGGTATAAACGGCATTGAGCCCTTTGAAAAAGCGGTGCTCCCGTTCAACCCCATCCAGCACATCCATCATCAGCCCCGCGACCGAGCGTTCGGCATCATTGCCCGTCACGATGGCATCATAAACACTGTCCAGCGCATGACCGACTGTGAAGCGGTTACGCAGGGCATGGGGCACGCCATGCAAAACCGACTCCACAGGAATGCGAGCGGAATTATCTTGCAACAGCGCCTCGATATGAGCGGCCTCATCATCGGTTGCGGTAAAGCTCAACCCAGCAGCGGTCTGCTGGTATCGGCCCAATTGCCAGATTTGGCTTTGGAACAGCGTCGCGGCCAGTGTCGGGGCCTCGCTGATCAAGCGCTGGATGTTTTCGGGCGACAGGACCAGCATCGTGGTATCCCGCGTCGCTGTCACGGTATAGGGGGCGGCCATATCGCTATGACCATTATGCCAAGACAGCGCCACACCAGGGCGAACCACTGTGCGTACCCGCTCCTTCGGTCCGCCTTTGCGCGCATCGGTATAAGCGGCGGCAACCCGACCCGAGAACAGAATTTTGACCCCATCCGAGGGCGCGCCCTCAACAGCAATCCGTTGTCCTGCCGAGAACAGTTTCATCTCGGAATAACTCAGGAGCTGCGCAATTCTTTCTACGCTGAGGGGGGAGAAGAACGGCGCATCAGCCAGACGGCGCGCCACATCGAAATCACTGCCATGGCCCGCACCTTCATCGCATGAGGGATGTTCCGCAGGCGGGGCTTCGGGCAAGCCACGTGTCGCCCATAGAAGCTTGGTCGCTTGAGCCAGAACAAGGCTGTAGAATTGGGCCGCAAAGGGTGGATCAATCATGAAAAGATCGCGCAGAGCATCAAGATCAAGGGTGATATATTCACTCCCCGCCGCGAGTTTGATCTCGGATAGATACCGCCCAGGTGAATTCAACCCCGACACGCCCAAAGGCACCAAATGCCCCGTGACTGTTCCCAGCAATGTGGAGGTCGTGCGGCGTTGCTTGAAAAGCTGTGCCTTGCCCGAGACCAGAAAACACAACCGATCAGCAATGGCGTTTTGCTGCAGAACAACCTCATCCTGCGCGGCGGTTTGCATCGTCGCCAAGCTCGCAAATCTCGCTTGGCTATCGGCGCTGACTTGAAATGGGATATTGCGAGTTTTCGCAACGGCGGAGAGCGCTTCTAAAATATGTGTAGAGATGACTTCAATCCTACCTTGCCAAGCTGATGCAACGACCGTCTTTGACGTGCCAATACTCATAGCACCAGCAGTGGAAAAAGAGGTGGAAAGATCAATGCTCGCGCGGGTCTATGCGCACCGCGCAGCCATCACTTTGCATGATTTTATAGATCAATGCTTAAAAAACATGCAGATGGAAAACCATCCGAAAAAGTAGAGGGCTCAGGGCACAGCGCGCCTTGAGCCATCTAAATCGGCAAGCCCTTGCGGGTCGCGTCAGATGCGCAAACCGCTTTCGCTATCAAAGTAATGGGCCAGCTCAGGCTTGACGGTGAAGCCAATTGTGCTGCCTTTTTCCTCGGCGGGCGGCTTCTCGGTCTTGGCGATGAATTCGGTGCCATTTGCTGTGATCAGGTGGACCAAGGCGTATTCACCAAGGTTTTCGACCAATTCCAAACGGCCCTCGACAACGGCTTTGGCAGCCGTCGAGACGGCCAAATGTTCAGGGCGCAGGCCCACTTGCTCGGTGGCCGCGAGATCACGACCCAAAACCTTACCTGCATTTTTGCCAAGATCGCTTGCCGTGAAGAAATTCATCTTCGGGCTACCGATGAACTGGGCCACAAATGCATTCGCAGGGCGGTCATATAGCTCGATCGGGGAGCCGACCTGTTCGATCCGACCATCCCGCAGCACCACGATTTTATCGGCCAAGGTCATCGCCTCGACCTGATCATGGGTGACATAGATCATCGTGGTCTTCAGACGTTGGTGAAGGCGCGCAATCTCGAGGCGAGTTTGCACGCGCAAGGCCGCATCAAGGTTCGAGAGCGGCTCGTCAAACAGGAACACCTTCGGGTCGCGCACAATCGCACGGCCAATCGCGACACGCTGGCGTTGACCGCCCGATAGGTTGCGCGGGCTGCGGTCGAGATAATCGGTGATCTGCAGAATTTCGGCTGCGTCTTTTACGCGGCGGTCAATCTCGGCGGGGTCGGTCTTGGCCTGTTTGAGACCAAAGGCCATATTCTTATAGACGGTCATATGCGGATAAAGCGCGTAGGACTGGAACACCATGGCCACGCCCCGCTTTGAGGCAGCGACAGAATTGACCTCCTGATCCCCAATCGCGACGGTGCCGTCCGAGATTTCTTCCAGCCCTGCGATCATGCGCAGCAAGGTGGATTTTCCGCAGCCCGAGGGACCGACGAAAACGACAAATTCGCCATCCTCAATGTCGAGATCAACCCCGTGCATGACTTGCAGGTCGCCATAGCTTTTGCGCACATTGCGCAGTGTCAGACCGGCCATTTTGTCTCCAATTCTTTAATTTCATCGCGCAGAGTTTCAATGAACTCGGGATAGGTTTCGGGCAGCTCGCCCCAAAGCTGACGATCTGTCAGGAACGCGTCGCTTCCCAGCAGTGCCGAGAGGTCATCCCAAGCGGGTTCCACATAGGCAAAGGGTATCTTGCCTGCCGCGACATGGCGGGCAAAAACATACCAACTGGCGATACTGCGGATGCCATGGATGGGCAGGATGCCCTGCGCAAAGCACCCTTCAAGCGTGGGGCGAATGAAGATCGGGAATTTCGCCATTCCATCTGCGGAAATGCGGGCCACCGTATCGCCGATCGCCTCATTGCCAAAGCGCCGCGTGATATGGGCAAGGTAATCCTGCTTCGAGAAGGGCAGATCAATCGTGATCGCGGGCAGCACTTCCTCGGTCTCATAGCTTTGGAAATGCGCGTTCAGATGTGGCTGGCGCATGGCCGCGTCGAAGGTCTCGATCCCCTCAAGGGCCGCAAGATAGACCAAGGCAGTATGCCCGCCATTCAGAACCCTGATTTTGGTTTCTTCATAGGGGTCGACATCAGCGGTGACCGTTACGCCTGCTTGGGCCAGATCAGGCATGCCAGAGGCTTTGCTATCTTGTAGAACCCATTGGGTGAAATCCTCGGCCATGATCGGCGAGGTCACATCCTTGCCCAACATGGCGGATAGATCGCGCCCAAGGGCGTCAGGGCTGCGAGGGGTGATCCTGTCGACCATCGAACAGGGGAAGGCCACATGGGCGGCAACCCAATCGGCCAATGCCTGATCGCCGCAAGCCTCCAGATAGGCCAGAAGATTGCGGCGCAACATCTTGCCATTTTGGCGGATATTATCACAGCACGCGATTGTCAGAGGGGCGGAGCTATTGGCCATACGCAGGCCAAGTGCCGCGCGCAGATAGCCATAAACGCTCTGCGCATCGCCGCCCGAAACCTCGGATGCGATCATCGGATCGGCGGTGTTCAGCGCGCCACTGGGCCCAGTGTAGTAGCCACTTTCCGTCACGGTGATTGTCACCAGATGAACAGAAGGCTCGGATAAAAGAGCCTCGGACTGCGCCTTGTCATGGCTCCAATCTGCAAAGGCGACATGGCTGCGAACGCGGCGCAGCTCAACCTCTTCATCGGCAGAATAGGATTTCAGGAAATACCCGTCATGACGCGCGATATCGGCTTGGGCGGCTGCAAATTGCTCGGCTTCCGAGCCGCGCAAATTCACTGCCGCAATCCCCCAACGCAGATCGCCCGAGGCTTCCATATAGTCATCCAGATACACGGCCTGATGGGCGCGGTGGAACGCTCCAAAGCCCAAATGCACCACACCAATCTGGCAGGCAGACCTGTCATAGCGGGTGGCGAAATCAGGGATCAGCGACGCAGTGTTCACGAGGTAGACTCCAAATGCGGTGCAAGATCCCTACGCGCGGTGTCGCGGTATTCGGAAGGTGTCATGCCCTTGAGCTTCAGGAAATGTCGGTTGAAATTGGCAAGGTTCTTAAAACCCGCCATCTCGGCGATCATGATGATCTGATCATCGGAGGCATAGAGCATGCCGCAGGCCTCGCCGATGCGGATACGGTTCAGGAACGCCACAAAACTATGCCCCGTGACCGCCTGAAAATTTCGGCTAAACGTAATCTCGGTCATGCCCGCCATTTCGGCCGCTTGGGCAAGGGTCAGACCTTCGCTGAAATTCTTGACGATGTAATCGACAACTCCTGCGATACGGGCCTGCTTGCTGCCACCTTCGGGCTGGATCAGCTTGGCCGAGGAGAGGGTTTTCTTTTCGGCATGTTCATTGAGGCGGACAAGAAACCGCACAAAGGCCAGAATGCGCTCGGCCCCCTTATTGTCGCGGATCGCCTCCATATGGCCGCGCGCGAAAGTGGGGTTGAAACCCTCAAACAGAATGCCCGATTGCGCCAGTTTAAGCATCTGCAGCACTTGGGCAAATTCGGGAAAACCTTCGGCCAGTTTTTCAACGCTGGAATGGCTGAACTGAACCAGCATATCGCGGATCGCCACAGGCTCGGACCAGACCTGATCGGTGATCCAGTTATGCGGCAGATTGGGCCCTGTCATGAACAGATCACCCGCTTTGAAGTCACCGATATGGTCCCCCACAAAGGCCTTGCCCCGCGTCGCCGTAATCAGGTGGAGCTCGTATTCTTCATGCGCATGCCAGCGGCACAATTCACTGGGCCAGCCATGTTCAAGATAGCGGATGGACCGTGTCTTGCGGTCAACCATTTCAATCTCTGGGGCAATAATCGACATCAGATCACCTCAGCACATTGCCGCCATCGACACCGATGGTTTGCGCGGTCATGTAGGATGATTGATCGGAAGCGAGGAAGACAGCGGCCCGTGCGACATCATCGGGCTGGCCCATATAGCCAAGCGGTACGGCCTCACCGACCTCGCGCTTTTTCTGCCCCAGTTCCTTGCCCTCAAATCTGGCAAAAAGGGCATCAACGCTTTTCCACATGGGCGTATCGATCACACCAGGGCTGATGGCATTGACCCTGATGTGATGCGGCGCAAGGGCCAAGGCCGTGGATTGCGTGTAGCTGATAACGGCCGCCTTGCTCGCGCAATAATGCGCCACAAGAGCCTCGCCGCGATGCCCCGCTTGAGAGGCAAGATTGATGATCGAGCCCTTCTGATTATGCGCGACCATTGATTTTGAGGCGGCCTGCAAAATCGCATAAAAGGCGCGCACATTGACGCCGAACAAACGGTCGAGCTGATCCAGATCACCCTCTTCCAAAACACTGCCCATTCCGAAAATGGCCGCGTTATTGAACAAGATGTCAGGTTTGATCTCGGCAATCCAATCGGTGCAAGCCCCCAGATCAGCACCATCTAGAAGATCGAATTTTTTATAGCGGGCAGGCCCGTCAAAGCTGTCGGAAATGTCGGTGGCATAGACCTGCGCCCCAAGCGCCGCGAAATGCGCAACAGCACTGGCCCCAATGCCGCCGCTGGCACCTGTGACCAAAGCGGTCTTTCCCGTCAGATCTGTGGGGGCGGCGTTCAACATTACTTGACCGCTCCGAAGGTAAGGCCCTGCACCAATTGCTTTTGACAGAACCAGCCCAAAACAACGATCGGGGCGATGGCCGCCGTGGAAACCGCTGAAAGGCGCCCGAAGAACAGACCCTCAGGCGCGCGGTTGCCCTCGATCAGCTTCGACAGGGTCGCTGCATCAATCGTGGTCAGGCGCACTGTCCAATAGGCCTCGTTCCAGCAGAAAATGAAGGTCAGCAACGCCGTAGAGGCAATGCCGCCCCAAGCCAGCGGAATAAGGATATCCTTGATCTCGCCCCATGTGCTGACACCATCCATTTTGCCTGCTTCAATGATCTCCTTCGGGATTTCCTTGAAATAGGTGAACAGCATCCAGATCACGATCGGCAGATTGATCAGACACAGCACCAAGATCACAAGGAAATGGGTATCAAAAATCCCTAGGAAATTCTTGGTCAGGAAGGTCATCGGATACAGCACCGCCGCCGCTGGCAACATCTTGGTCGACAACATCCACATCAGGATGTCTTTGGTGTGACGGCTGGGGTCAAACGCCATCGCATAGGCCGCAGGCACCCCAACAAAAAGGGCAAAGACAGTCGCGAAGCTGGAGGTGATGACCGAATTGATCGCAAAGCGCCAATAGTCATAATTCTCGGTCATATTCGTGTAATTCTCCAAAGTCGGCGTGAAGAAAAACAGGTGTTCAGGGCGCACTGCATCGGCATCGGTCTTGAAGCTGGTAAAGACCAGCCAGAAGATTGGGAAAAAGAAGATCAGCGCGATGGTCCAAGCCAGAGCCGGCCAGAGGACATTGCTGAGTTTTGAGGATTGAGCGACTGTTGCCATGATCTTGGTCCTTAATCCATCAAGCTCTTGCCAACCATTCGCAGCAAAAAGATTGCGATGATATTGGCAAGGATGACTGCGAAGATGCCCGTAGCACTTGCAGCACCGATATTATTCGAGGCGAATTCACCGATCAGATAGG
Organism: Rhodophyticola sp. SM2404; assembly: GCF_053570515.1. Classification (NCBI taxonomy): domain Bacteria; kingdom Pseudomonadati; phylum Pseudomonadota; class Alphaproteobacteria; order Rhodobacterales; family Roseobacteraceae; genus Rhodophyticola; species Rhodophyticola sp. SM2404. The sequence goes on along the minus strand of NZ_JBSEDL010000001.1, from coordinate 244,363 downwards.
GAAGGTTCTTGTTGCCGTTCCCTCGGCTGACAATCTCGATTTCCGCATAAAGCGACAGGTGAAAGATCGACTGGATCATCACCACAATCGCGATCGGACGCGCCAGATGCGGCACCGTCAAATTGATGAATTGCGACCATGCGCTGGCCCCGTCCAATGTGGCGGCCTCTTTCTGGGACTCGTCCTCGGATTGAAGCGAGGTCATGAAAATCAACACCGCGAAAGGTGTCCATTGCCAAGCCACCATCATGATAACGGCATAGGATGAGGTCTGGGTCGCGCGGAAGGAGATCGGCTCGATCTCGGGCCAGAGCGAGAAGAACCCACCCAATACAGGGAAATCGCGCATACCCGCCACAAAATCATTCAAGCCCGATACCGCGATCCCTTGCAGGCCCAAGACAGGGTCAAGGATCATGTTGATCCACAACACGGCATTCACCGCGGGCATCACGAAAAAGGGCGAAATCAGAAGGACCCTGACAATCCCGCGTCCGGGGAAGGAGCGGTTAACCAGAACCGCAATGCCAAGGCCCAGAATAACGGTGATCACAAGGATACTGCTGACGATGAAAACGCTGTTCTGGACTGCGAACCAGAAATCGCGCGCATTCAAAACATATTCGTAATTCCCGAAACCCCGCCAGTTGCTCAGCGCAGGGGTGGTCCATTCAGGCCGGATCGAGCTGTTCAGAACATATCTGATAAACGAGAAATACAGCGTCATGCTCAGCGGAACCAACATCCAAACCAGCAAGAGAAGCACAGCTGGGGTTTGGAGAATTCGAGGGAGCGTGCGTTTCGACATAACTCTCGTGCCCTTTGCGAAGCGGAGGTTTCGGTAGGTTTTGCAAGTGTCAGGATATCGATCAATGGCGCAAGGGCGCTATGGTCAAATCCGACGGCTGATCAAATCAGCGAGGGCGGTAGAAGGACCCGAGATACAACCCGGGCCCTTCGATCTTTTCAAAGACGATTAGTAGTAACCGGCTTCAGACATGATCGCGTCTGCGGCAGCTTGTGCATCCGCCAGAGCTTCTTCAACTGTTTTCGCACCGGACAGAGCAGCTGCGATTTCTTGCGCAACGGCTGTGCCTACTTCGGGGAATTCAGGGATAGCTGCGAACTGAACGCCAACGTAGGGCTTCAGGTCTGTGGCTTCAGGAGCCGCAGATTCAATCGCTGCCATTTCAGCGGCTGCAAAACCAGCAACTGCTTGGAACTCAGGGTTTGCATAGGTGGATGCGCGTGTCCCTGTTGGAACCGAACCCCAACCAAAGTCAGGATGTGCAGCTACCGCTTCAACATAGGCCTGCGAAGTTGCCCATTCGATGAAGTCATGTGCAGCTTCGGAGTTTGGCGACCCCGATGGAACAGCCATTGCCCATGCCCACAACCAGTTTGCACCAACAGGGTTACCTGCATTTGGCGATTGAGCGTAATCTACGCCGTCAACTTCGAGGAAGGACGCCGCGATTGTTGCGTCGATCCACATGCCACAACGACCTTCGTTATAGAGCGCGAGGATCTCGTTGAAGGAGTTACCCTCGGAACCGGGAGGGCCATAGGTGCCCAGAAGGTCAACGTAGAAATTGATCGCTGCATTCCATTCGTCGGAATCGAGTGCTGGACGCATATCTGCATCAAACCAAGCGCCACCGAAGGAGTTCACAACAGTGGTCACGAAGGCCATGTTGTCGCCCCAGCCGGGCTTGCCGCGAAGACAAACACCGTAGACACCCTCATCAGGGTTGTGGATCGCATCAGCGGCTGCGCGGATGTTATCCCACGAGTCATTGTCAGCGATTGTGACGCCAGCGGCATCTGTCAGGTCACGACGATACATGACCATCGAGGATTCACCGTAGAAAGGCGCAGCATACAATGTGCCTTCATGCGACAGGCCATTGCGAATGGCTGGCAGCATGTCGTCGATATTGTAGTCAGCACCGAATTCAAGTGGCTCGATCCAACCGGCTGCGCCCCAGATGGGTGCTTCCTGCATGCCGATATTGATGATGTCGTACTGGCCGCCACCGGTGGCTGTGTCCGAGGTTACCTGTTCACGAAGAACGCCTTCTTCCAGCGATACCCAGTTCAGCTCAACGCCTGTATCAGCGGTATAGGCTTCGGCAACAGTCTGCATGTTGATCATGTGGCCGTTATTGACGATCGCGATGGTCAGTGCCTGCCCGTGACCGTCCGCCATTGCAAAAGATGCACCAGCCACGCCAAGCGTCAGGCCGAGTGCGGTTGTCCGCAAAAGTGTCATGTTATTCCTCCCAGAAAACATAGATTCGTTAAAGTCTATGAAAAGAGCATGGAGAGTTATCGAACCCCGCTCCAATACAATACGGACAATTGATTGTAGGATTCTATCAATATGCATCGCAGATTGCGGCAGATGGGGTAGCATCCTTAATGGCGGTCCGTTTTGCGATAAGGATGCGCGATGCCTCTCGACCGCTTTGCTCGGCTTTGTAGCTGGCAATGCCTCTGCGCGTATTCTTGCACGCCACACAGCGCAGAAGCCCCCCAATTGGCCCCTGTCGAGATGCTCTTGATTGCTTCTTTTGACGGTGAGGGCAGCCTTGCGCCTAGCCCTTCTTGCGGCCCATGGGAGTGAGGCTGTCGAATTCGATCCCTGTGGCGGCTTTATATTCGGCCCTATCCCAGAACCCGATCAGGATACCTGTTTCAGCGGCTTTTTTCTGGCGTGCCAGCACCGTGGGTGTCGCCGTGATCCGTGTATGGTGACGCGTGGCCCAATTGAGCAAAGCCGCCTCCATCCGCGCGCGAACGGCCACGTGGTCGGCCGCCTCGGAGCCACCCAGATCATTCACTTCCTGCGGATCGGTCTCAAGATCAAACAGCACAGGGCGGAACCCTTCGCAGCGGATGTATTTCCAACGTCCGTCAAAGATCATCGTGGTATGGGCATGTTCCTGCGGCTGCTCCAGCGTACGGGCCATGTCGGACCAGTGATAATCATGCTGGCTGATTGCGTAATTGCGCGAGAACCCGTCGGTACCATGCAGGATCGGCGTTAGGTCACGGCCTTCGATCACATGGGGTTTTGGTGCACAGCCCAAGGCGGTCATGAAGGTGGGTGCAAGGTCGATCATCTCGACCAGTGCATCCGATACGCTGCCACGGCTGGCATCTGCATCCTTGCGCGGGTCTGCGATGATCAATGGCACTTTCACCGCCATTTCGTGATAGAAATCCTTATCACCCATCCAGTGATCGCCCATGTAATCGCCATGGTCGGAGGTAAAGGCGATGATCGTATTGTCGCTGATCCCCGCCTCATCCATCCATGCAAACAGCCTGCCTAGATTGTCGTCCAATTGTTTGATCAACCCCATATAAGCGGGGATCACATGCTCGCGGACCTCATCGCGGGCAAAGCTCTGACACACCCGCGCGCCCAGATAGGCCTGCATCAACGGGTGGTCATTGTCATGCTCGGAAGCTGAGCGCACAGGCGGCACGATGTGACTTTCGTCATAAATGTCATGATAGGGCGCAGGCACGATGTAAGGCCAATGCGGCTTGATATAGCTCAGATGGCACATCCATGGCCGCCCGTCGGCTTCGGCCTCTTGCATGAAGTCAATCGCGCGATCCGTCATATAGGCGGTCTCGGAATGCTCTTCGGGCACATTGGCAGGCAGGCGCGAGTTCTCTAGCAGCCAAGCCGAAAGCAGGTCGCCATTCTCATCCAGCCCCGAATTGGCGAAATCCTCCCACGGGTTATCCGAAGTGAACCCATGCGCCACCAAATAATCATCATAGGCCGACCAGTTCTGCCGCGCGCTATCAGGGTGCAGACCGTCATCGCGCTCATAGGGTTCAAACCCACATTCCGAAACACGCACACCGATCTCGCTGGCAGGATCAATCCCAAGCCATGCCATGCCCTCGGCATCGGCGGTCATATGGGTTTTGCCCACCAGCACGGCGCGCGCGCCTGCTTCGCGCAGGTGATCCCCCAAAGTGGGCTCGCCCACACGCAACGGCATTCCATTCCAAGTGGAGCCATGGCTGCGCACATAGCGCCCCGTATAGGCCGACATCCGCGAGGGGCCACACACGGGCGATTGCACATAAGCATTGGTGAAGCGCACCCCTCGCGCGGCCAGCGCATCCAGATGCGGCGTGTGCAGATGCGGATGGCCGTAACAACTGAGGTAATCAAACCGTAATTGATCGGCCATGATCCACAAAACATTCGGGCGCTTGGTCATGAAAGATTGTCCTTTTCGGCAGGCTGGTCCGCGATCAATTGATCCACCGGAATGCGCATAAAGTCTTCCAGCCGATCAAGAAAGCCCGCCAGAACGCGAATTTCATCTTCGGAGAAAACCTTGCGCAAAGCAGCACGGCGGCTGGCCATCACAGGCGCGGCTTCTTCATAGGCAGCACGGCCCTTGTCAGTTAGGCTCACAAGGGTCTGTCGCCCGTCCCTGCTGTCACGGTCCATCGTTACATAGCCCTTGTCGCGGATATCGGGCAGCGCACGGCTGAGCAGAGAATGATCCGCCCGCTGGATCGCCGCCAGATCCCGAATCGTCAAAGGACCCGCCTCGGCCAAATCCCAAAGCGTGCGCCATTCCACGATCGACAAGCCACCGCCCAGTGCCAGAAAATTGCGCCCCTGAACCCGCGATGCCGCATAAACAGCAGGCAATCGCGAGAAGATATTCAGCCCCTCACGCTCCATTCGCGCGCGAATTTGTGCGGCATCAATCTCCACCTGCTCGGTCATCAGCTCTCCTCCTGAGGGCATCATGGGCCGAAAGAAAATACGTGACAAGTCATATAAACTCTGCAAGCGTGATTGCGGGCTCCATGCCTGCGCGCCTTTGGAGGAAGGCGCGGGATCAAGGGAGGATATTATGATCAAGACAGCAATTCTTGGAGCAGCGGTCGCGCTGGCTCCGCTTGCCGCTGCCGCACAGGCCACTTTGACGGCAGAGACAACGACACCGGGATCAACCCCGCATTACATTGATACAACACTGGCCGCGATCCTTGACAGCGCGGGCGTGGCCACCATGCAGATCACCGAAGGCGCGACCCTGACAAATTCCGTACAAGCGGTTGCGGAAGGGCAGTTGGATATGGCCCCTGCCCCGCTGATCCTGCCCTTCTTGTTGTCGCGCGGTATTGGCCCCTATAGCGGTGTCGGCCCTGAAGATGGCGCCGCAATGGCCGACAATTTGCGCGTCCTGTTCTGGAATGCAGGCTCGGCGCAGATTTTTGGCTATTATAACAGCAACCCCGTTGAAGATATCACATCTCTGGACGGCATGCGCATCTGGAACGGACCGCCACGCGGGGCTGCACTGACCTCGGGTCGCGCAATGGTGCAGCTGCTCTCGGGCGGCAATGATGGCGAAGACTACGAAGGCATCCAGACGCCTTGGCCCGATACCGTTGGAAGCATCACAGGCGGCGGTGCCGACGCATGGACCATTCCCGAAGGTCTGCCCTCTGGCCGTCAAATCGCGATTGCGGCGGCAGGTGGCATCACCATCCATGACGTGCCATCCGATCTGCTTGCCAGCGAATTGGGTCAACAGATTCTGGCCGCGCCTGGCCATGCGCCTTATTCGGTTCCGGTCGAGGAATTCCGCGCAGCCTATGCTGGCAATGACATCACCATCGTCACTGATGATGATACATTCGACAGCTTCGCCACCGCTTTTGGCCAGATCGTAAACGCCTCAATGGATGAAGAGCTCGCCTATGAGATCACCAAGGCGTATCTCGAAGGGGAGCAGCGCTTCCTCGAAGGCTCTCCGCGCGGACCATACACGATGCTAAGCTTTGGCGATATCGATGGTGTGTCTCAAGGCGCATGTGGTGCAGTTCAGATCAAGATGCATGCGGGTGCCATCCGTGCCTTCGAAGAGGCAGGCCATAGCATCGCTGATTGCTTGCGCCCCTGATCGCTTGAGGAAAGCAATAGAGCATGACCACGCAGACAGCAGACCAACCGCTTGGACGGCGCATCGCGATCGTATTGGCGCTGGTGCTGGTCTGCGTGGGCATGCTCAACACAATGCCCGAGGTTACAGGGCTTCAAGATTGGGCGCGCGACCTGAGCGGGCGCCCTTTCTTTCGGGTCTCGAACTTCCCGCCTGAATATTTCTACCCACCCGTTTTCTTTTTGATGATGACCATCGTGGCGCTGGATGCCAGCGTTTACCGCGCATGGCGGGCCGAGAAACCCCATTTGGCATGGTTGGGCCTTATGCTCGATGCAGGGCTTTTACTGGCCGCCTTTCTGGCCGCCTTCGGCTTTCTGGTGGAAATCGATTCCATCTGCCTGATCGACCAGATCACGGGCGAGCGGGCAAGGCTGATCCAAGATGCGGCCGAGCGCTCGGCAGGTGTGATCCCCGGCATTTCGTTTGAGGCCGAGGTCCCCTCCTGTCAGGCCCGTTTCGGCATTTGGATTATCCCGCTGCTATTCGTCATCATCACCCTGTTCTTTCTGTATAACATCCGCGTCTGGGGCCTTCCTCTGGTCGCTGTGGCCAGCGTAGTGGTGCTCTACACGGTTGGCACGGCGCTGATCTGGATGTTCGATCTGTCCGATAACAACTTCCTGCTGACCAAGCTGGGGGCTGATGGCGGCGATATACGCGCCGCGGCCATCCAGAAGGTCACCAATATCTTTGTCACGCCTGACGGATTCATGGGGCGGTTCATGGATATCATCGTGAACCAAGTGTTCCCTTATGTGGTTCTTGGCGCCTTATTCGGCACCTCGGCGGGCGGCACCTCCTTGATCAAGCTGGCAGTGCGCGCCACCCGCAATCTGCGCGGCGGCCCCGCACATGCCGCCATCGTCTCATCCGCGATGTTCGGCACGATCACGGGCGGACCCGTCACCAATGTGCTGTCTACGGGGCGGCTGACCATCCCGATGATGCGGCGCAACGGGTTTTCCAAGGAATTCGCAGGCGGTGTCGAAGCGGCGGCCTCATCGGGCGGGCAGATCATGCCGCCTGTGATGGGGGTTGCGGCCTTCGTGCTCGTCGCCCTGACGGCCGTTCCCTATACCAAAGTCATCACCGCAGCCTTCTTACCTGCGATGTTCTTTTTCTTCTCGATCTTTCTGGCCGTGATGTTCCAAGCCCGCCGCGAGAAGGTCGAGGCGATGCGCGAAATCCCCCCCGATCAGATCATGGATCGCCAAGATTGGCTGAACCTGATCATTATCGTAGTGCCCATCCTGACCATCCTGTTTCTGCTTTTGGGCAATAAGGACGCCATCGGCACCGGCGTGCTGGCGGCCATCTTGCCAACAGCGCTATTGCAGACGATTTCGAATTCAACGGGCGATGCGGTCTCGGCGGGGTGGTGGGCTGTTGCTGTATTGATCCCGCTCTTGCTACTCGATCCCGAGACACGCAAGACACCGTCCAAAATCCTGAAATCGCTGGCGGATGGCGGCATTCTGATCTCGCGGCTTTTTCTTTTGCTCTTTGCGGTCTCGATCATCTCGGCCTTCCTGAATGAAAGCGGGCTGACGGGCGAATTGACCCGCGCCGTAACTTCATGGCTGGAACAGGCACAGGTGATCCGCATATTCGGCTATGATTTGCAGGTGGTCGGCGGGGTCTATCTGATGCTGGCACTGACTTGTGCGATGCTCTGCGCGATCCTGCTTGGAATGGGCATGCCGACCGTACCCGCCTATGTGAATGTCGCCTTGCTGCTTGGGCCGCTGCTGGCCAATCTGGGCGTCAGCTTTTTCACGGCACATATGTTTGTGTTCTATTTCGCTGTCGCCTCGGCCATCACGCCACCCGTTGCGGTTGCCGCCTTTGCTGCGGCTTCCATCACGGGAGCCGAGCCAATGCGCACAGGCATTGCCGCCGTACGCGTGGGCATTGTGATGTTCACGATCCCCTTCATCTTTGCGTGGTATCCCGAGCTTCTTTTGATCCCCGAGGCCGTAACCATCACCGACTCAAACGGCGCGCGCACCCTGATCGAAGGCTATAGCGGCGAGGTAGAATTGACCGCCCTTGCCCTTCTATCCGCACGGTTGGTTTTTGCGCTCTATTTGGTGGCCTCGGCTCTGGCCCGATATGACCGCGCACCGCTTCGCAGCTGGGAAATCACAGCGCGGCTTGGGCTTGCCATTTTGATCATGTGGAAAACCGAAGGGGTGATGTGGTTCGGCATTCTGGGCGCTGTGGCGCTGATCGTGCTGCATGTTGTGCAATCTCGGAGATATCATGCAACCGCCTCAACTTGAATTCGCCTGCCAGCTACAGGTCGAACTGGGCCCGATCCGCGAGATGGGCACAGGACGCGCAGGGCGCCGCAGGATCATCCCGATCATCGGCGGAACCGTCACAGGGCCAAGACTATCGGGGCGCATCCTGAACCTCGGGGCTGATTGGCAAACCGTCTTCGCCAATGCCACCGCCGAGTTGGACACGCGCTATGCTTTTGAGACCGATGATGGAGCAACGATTGAGGTATGCAATTACGGCTACCGCCATGGCCCTGCCGAAGTGCTTGCCGCAATCGCCCGCGGCGAAGACGTGCCTGAAGACAGCTACTATATGCGCACCCATGCCCGCCTTGAAACAGGCGATGCACGGTATGATTGGGTGAACCAAACACTCTTTGTCGGTACAGGCAAACGCGAGCACACGCGGGTCATCGTCGATCTTTACGCGTTGACCTAAATGCCGCTCACGTCTTGGCTGGAAGCACTGTGCCCGAACATGCGCCAAAGCCGATGCGGAAGCCCGCGCCGCAAGCCGCCCCGCGCAAGGTCAGGGTGTCCCCATCCGCGAGGAAGCTGCGCTCCTCGCCCGTATCAAGCGTAATCGGTTCCTTTCCACCCCAGCTCAGCTCCAGCAAGGCACCACGGCTGTCTTTGGTCGCGCCCGAAATTGTGCCCGACCCCAGCAAATCGCCCACCCGCATCGGGCAACCGCTGCTTGTGTGATGGGCCAATTGCTGCGCCGAGGAATAATACATCTCTTTGTAATTGGTGCGCGCAATCACGGTCTCGGATTTGCCCTCAGGCATCAGGCCAACCTCAAGCTCGATGTCATAGAGCATGGGGGCGGTGTCGGCGATATGGGGCAGCAAGGCGAATTCACGCTCGGGCGTGGGGCGGCGGAACGGCTCGAGCGCGGCGGCGGTCACGATCCAAGGGCTGATGCTGGTGGCTGTGGCCTTGGCCTGAAACGGCCCAAGCGGTTGGTACTCCCATGCCTGAATATCGCGCGCAGACCAGTCATTCAGGATCACATAGCCGAAGATATTGGCAAACGCCTCATCCACGGAAATAGGCGCATCCGAGGGGACCCCGACAATCGCGCCCATCTCAAGCTCGAAATCGAAACGCGCAGAGGGCGCAAAACGCGGCCGCGCATCATTTGGCCCTTTCAACTGCCCATAGGGGCGGCGGATATCCGTGCCATCCACCACAACAGACGAGGCCCGCCCGTTATAGCCGATGGGAATATGCAGCCAATTCGGCGGCAAGGCGTTCTCGGCCCCGCGAAACATCGTGCCGACATTTGTCGCATGATTGCGCGAGGCATAGAAATCGGTGAATTCCGTCACCGTGAAGGGCATATGCATCTGCACGCCCGCCATCGGCACCAGCAGGGGCGCAAGCTGATCTTGGGCCGCACTCCCCTCGGCCAGCATATCCGTCAGGCTTTGCTGCAGGCGCGCCCAAGCCGCCCTGCCCTGTTCCATAAAGGCATTCCACGCAGGCCTTTGCAAAGCCCCGTCAAAATCAAGCAGCCCTTCTGTCTCCATTGCGGCCATGTCCAATATCTGATCGCCGATGGCCACGCCACAGCGCGGCGCGCCGCCGTTGGAGAACACGCCATAAGGCAGGTTGTTCAACGGAAAGTCGGTTTCGGCGGTATTGGCCGTTTCAACCCATGATCGCTTCAAAGTCATACTCGTCTCCGTCTAGGCCGCATCGGGCTGGTTTTGGGGGTGGGCTGCATCAAAGGCAGGCAAAGCAAGGCAGCGTGCCTCGATCTCGGTCAGGCGTGGGAAAGGCGATAGGTCAACACCCCATCGATGCGCATTATAAAGCTGCGCGACAAGGCAGATATCGGCAAGGCTCAAGACGTCCCCAAAGCTGAACGCGCCGCCCGGGATCAATGCATCATAGGCTGTGAACCCGCGTGTCATCCAATCCTGCATCCATGCGACGGCCTCATCGTGATCATGGCCCATGGCCTTGAGTTGCTGCACCACTTTGAGATTGTTCACCGGATGCACATCCGCCGCCATGACCAGCGCCGCGGCACGGATCAGGGCGGCTTGCACCGGATCGCGCGGGATCAGGGTTGGGTTGGGGTGGCGCGCCTCGATCCATTCGAGGATGGCCATGGATTGCGTCAGAACCGTGCCATCCTCCAGCACCAGCGCGGGCACGCCAGCCACGGGGTTAACCGCCAGATACTCCGCATCGCGTTGGTCCCCCGCGACCAGATCGACCGGCACGGTTTCAAAGGCAATCTGCTTGAGATGCAGCGCGATGCGGACGCGGTAGGAGGTGGTTGAACGCCAATGGGAATACAGCTTCATTTCTTACCAGGCGTGCCGTCAAATTTCTTCTCAAGCGAGGTCCAGCAATCGATGTAATTGTCCTGCAAAGGTGCCTCCTTGCCCGCATATTCTGTCAGATGCTGGGGAAAACGGGTCTCGAACATGAAGGACATCGTGCGGTCGAGCTTATCTGCCCCAAGATTGGCATTTGAGGCTTTCTCGAAGGCCTCCATATCGGGGCCATGGGGCAGCATCATATTATGCAGTGACATGCCACCCGGAACAAAGCCTTCGGGCTTGGCGTCATATTGGCCATAGATATTGCCCATCAACTCGGACATGACGTTTTTGTGGTACCAAGGCGGGCGGAAGGTATCCTCGGCCACCAGCCAGCGTTCGCGGAACAAAACAAAGTCGATATTGGCAACGCCCGCTTGACCACCAGGTGCTGTCAGCACGGTGAAGATTGACGGGTCGGGATGGTCGAACAGGATCGCCCCGACAGGGCAATAGGCCCGCAAATCATATTTCATCGGGGCGTAATTGCCATGCCATGCCACAATATCCAGCGGGCTATGGCCGATATGGGTTTCATGGAACTGACCGCACCATTTCACGGTGACGGTGCTTGGGGTCTCACGGTCTTCAAAGGCGGCAACGGGGGCCTTGAAATCGCGCGGATTGGCAAGGCAATTGGCCCCGATCGGGCCCCTGTCAGGCAGATCGAACTTCGCCCCGTAATTTTCGCACACAAAGCCACGGCATGGGCCTTCCAGCACCTCGACACGGTAGACCAGACCACGCGGGAGAATGGCGATTTCCTTAGGCTCCACATCGATGATCCCAAGCTCGGTGGCGAAACGTAGCTTGCCCTGTTGCGGCACGACCAGCATCTCGGAATCTGCCGAATAGAAATAGGCATCCTTCATGCTTTGCGTCACCAGATAAACATGTGAGGCCATCCCCACCTGCGTATTCACATCCCCCGCCGTGGTGATGGTGCGCATGCCTGTCAGCCAAGTCAGATCGCCCTCGGCCTCAATGGGGTTCCAGCGGTATTGGCCGAGCGAGGTGACATCCTCGACGATATGCGGCGCGGATTTCCAATAAGGCAGATCAATGCGGGCAAAACGGTGGGTATGTTTGACCGAAGGGCGAATGCGGTAGCACCAAGTACGCTCTGGCGCGGGTTGGGTGAATGCGGTGCCTGAAAGCTGCTCGGCATAGAGGCCGTAATTCACCTTTTGGGGCGAGTTCATGCCAATAGGCAAAGCCCCCGGCAGGGCTTCGGTTTCAAAATCATTGCCCCAGCCCGACATATAGCCCGGCGTGGTACTGGCCCCGTCGGATTGGATCAGGCTATGCGGTTCCATGGATGTCATGTGCTCGCTCCTTTCGCGGCGCTCAGGGCCGCGCGCAAAACGGCGCGGTCGCCAATGTGATTGGCCAAAATCAACACCAGACGGGCATTCAGGCTTTGGCTGTCTTCCAGTGACAGCCCGTCATGCACAGCCAGAAGCTCGGCATAAAAGCCGTCGGGATCGGTGATATTTGGGGATAGGTTCAGATCGCTCATGCGGCACCTCCCAGAGCTATATGCATCGCATCTGCCAGTGTCGACGCCTCCACATCAGGCCAGCGGGCCGCGATATGCTGATCAGGGCGGATCAGATAGACCGCCGAGGGTGCATCGCCCAAATAGCGCTCTCTCAATTCCGCAGAAATCTCTGCCTGCCCGATATGCAACGCAACAGCACCCTCCAGCGACGGGGCCTCTGTGCCGATTGCCAGCACGGTGAATTGGCCCGCCAGATGGTCCAGCAAATACCCGCCGCCCAAAGGCGCATCAGGACAGGGCGCGCCCGGCCTTGTGCGTGCGGGGCCGCCAAGCGCATCCGAGCCATTCAAGGGCGAGCCGTCATAAACACTTGGAAGGCTCAAGCGGCCTGAATTGATCAGCGGGCGGGCAAAGGCATGTTCTTTCGCGAGATCGAGCACCGCATTGCGGAAAATCTTGGACATTTGCGATTTCGGGGTCAGGAAATCGGTCGAACGGGTGGAGTTAAGGATATTCTCATCCGCCGCCGCTGCGCGTTCCAGCTCATAGCTGTCCAGAAGCGCCGCAGGCGCGCCATTGAGCACAGCCGCCAGTTTCCAGCCGAGATTATCGGCATCCTGAACGCCTGAATTGGCCCCGCGCGCCCCGAAAGGCGAGACTTGATGCGCGGAATCGCCCGCGAAGACCACGCGGTTATGAACGAATTTCTCCATGCGGCGGCATTGGAACGTGTAGATCGAGCACCAATCCAGCTCGTATTCCACATCGGGCCCCAGCATCTGATCGACACGGGCGCGGATATTCTCGGGCTTGAGTTCCTTTTCGCGGTCGATATCCCAGCCAAGCTGAAAATCGATCCGCCAGATATCATCGGGCTGCTTATGCAGTAAGGCGCTGTCGCCTGATTTGAACCACGGCTCGAACCAGAACCAGCGCTCGGTTGGGAAATCAGCCGTCATTTTCACATCGGCAATCAGGAAATTATCCTCAAAGACACGGCCCTCAAACCCCAGCCCCATCATATCGCGAATGGGCGAGCGCGCGCCGTCACAGGCCACCAGATACTCAGCCTCGATCTGATAGGGGCCATCGGGTGTCATCACGGTTAGGGCAATGTGATCGCCTTTGTCCTCAACCGCATCCACACGGTTCTTGCCGCGAACCTCAACAGGTGCATCCGAGGCATCAATCGCTTCCATCTGGTATTTTTCAAAATGCATCTGGCTGAGATTGATGAAAGCAGGGCAGCGATGGCCATCCTCAGGTAGAAGATCAAACTCGAACACTTCGTCGCGGTCACGGAAGACGCGGCCCTTTTGCCAGACAACGCCCTTATCCAGCAGGGCTGCCCCTGCCCCCAAACGGTGCATGATCTCGAGCGTGCGCTTGGCAAAGCAAATCGCGCGCGAGCCAAGCCCGACCCCTTCATGATCATCCAACACCAGCGCAGGCACCCCGCGCTGGCCCAGATCCATGGCGAGGGCCAAGCCGATTGGACCGCCCCCAACGATCACCACAGGATGCCGCACGGGCGATGCCGCATCTTGATCCGCATTGCGCTGATAGGGGTAGAGCCTGAAAGCCAGCGGATAACGATCAACCAGCGGCGCGTTCATCCCTGAAGCGCCTCCCACATGTCCAGATCGCGCTGCGCGGTCCAGATGCGGGGATGGGCAATGCCGCGCGCCTCGTCATAGGCGCGGGCCACGTTGAACGGCAGGCAATGCTCATAAATCGCATAATCCTTGAATTTCGGATCACAGGCCGCGCGCACCGCATCCCAAGCATCCTTGAGGCTGCCCCCTTTGGCCGCCACAGGTTTGACCGCGTTATAGGTGCTATCCACGAAATCCCGCGTATTCGCGATGGCCGCATCCACCATTTCGCGCCCGACCAGCGCATCGCCGCGCCCCGGTGCAATCGATTGCGGGTCATAGGCTTTCACGGCATCCAGCGTCGCCCCCCATTCTTCATAATGGCCATCGCCGCAATAGCAGGCCGAATGGTATTCTACGATATCGCCTGTGAACATCGTCTGCGCATCGGGCACCCAGACCACGCTATCGCCAGCCGTATGGGCGCGGCCGATCTGCTTGATCTCGACCCGACGATTGCCAAGGAACACGGTCATGGCATCGCTGAATGTCGTGGTTGGATAGGTCAATCCAGGGATACTTTCATGCCCCTCGAACAGGCGCGGAAAGCGTTGGAATTCGCTGTCCCAATCTTCCTGCCCACGCTCCATCACCATGGAGCGCGCGGCATCCGACATGATGATCTGATCCGCCCCGAAAGCCGAGGCCCCCAGCACGCGAACCGCATGATAATGGGTCAGGACAACATGGCTAATCGGTTTATCGGTGACGCTGCGCACACAGTCGATGACCTTATTGGCCAGCCGCGGGGTGGCTTGCGCTTCGACGATCATCACGCTGTCATCGCCGATGATCACGCCCGAATTCGGATCCCCCTCAGCGGTAAAGGCATAAAGCCCCTCGCCCACTTCGGTGAAACTGATCTTCTTTTCCGTCAGATCGCCCGCTGACGCGAATGTCTTCGCCATGAATCCTCCCCATGGGCGAGCCATCTCGCCCTTTGTTGCAATTGCAATGAATTATATCGTTGCGATTGCAACGAAAGTCAATATTCTATGGTTATCTCAAGGGGTGCACATGAGCACAGATTTCGACCTCGCGACCTTTCTGCCCTATCGACTGGCCTATATCTCGGAACGGGTGAGCCAACGGCTCTCTGCCGATTACGGAAAGTCACATGGGCTATCGGTTGCCGAATGGCGGGTCTTGGTGAATTTGCAATATCTCGGCACTGCTTCGGTGCGCGATATTCAGGTCTATACAAATCTCGAAAAATCCCGCGTCAGCCGCGCAGTTGCGCGGATGGAGAGCGCGGGGCTGGTCGCAAAGCGCGCGGGCGCAAAAGATGCCCGACTGGTCGAGATCGGGCTAACCAAGAAGGGGGTGGCAACGCTTGACGCAATCCTCCCTCCCGCCATCAAGGTTGAGCGGGGGCTGCTTGAAGGGCTCAGCGACGCGCAACGCAAGACCTTCAATGAAGTGATAGAACATTTTCATCGAGTGCTGGACAATGACCCCGATGCCAAACCGAGATATGAAGCCACACGGTAAGAAATAAGGCTACAACTCCAATCTGATATAAGATCAAATTCACTAACGGTAGAAATTGGCGATGTCGCATCAAGTAACATGGAATGGTCCAACCTTCACCGAATGCAGCGGGTTTGCCGAATGTTACGGGCAGGTCAACGCCGAAACTCGCGGCGGCGATAGTTTCACATGGACCGCTGCGATGGTCATCGAATTTCTTAACACATAAAGGTTTCCTGCATGAAACGCTCAACCATAAATACAATCATGGCGGACGCGGATGAGCTTATTCGCAAGCATGGGTTTGCCCTGCCACCCTTCGCCTATTGGTCGCCCGAGGAATTTACTGCGCGTAAAGACGAAGCGCGCAATGTGATCTCGGCACGCAATGGTTGGGATATAACCGATTACGGCGCAGGCGATTTTGACAGGATGGGGCTGTTTTTGTTCACCTTGCGCAATGGCCGTCTGGCGGATCTGAAACGGGGTGGAGGCATGTGCTATGCGGAAAAGTTGCTGATCTCGCGGCAAGATCAACTCAGCCCGATGCACACCCATATCCTTAAGGCCGAGGATATCATCAATCGCGGCGGCGCGACGCTGATCGTCGAGCTTTATGGCTCGGATGATCAGGGCCGCTTTGCCGAGGACAAGGGCGGCACTGTTCATTGCGATGGCATCCGCATCGATTACGAGGCGGGGCAGAAACTCAAGCTCGCACCAGGTGAGAGCGTGACACTCATGCCAGGGGATTGGCACGCTTTTTGGGGCGAAGGCGGCGACGTTCTGATTGGCGAAGTCAGCACCGTCAACGACGATGAAACCGACAATATTTTCCGCGACCCTATCGGCCGCTTCGCCAATATCGAGGAAGACGTTGACCCAACCCACCTGCTGGTCAGCGACTACGCCAATTGCCTATGATCCCCTCGCGCAGGACCGAGTTGAAGTATTCCTGCAGAAATAGCCTTGGTCCCTTCAGGCGCTGGAGGGAGATCACCACATCTGAGACGCGGAGGTTAACACCGTACTTCCCGTTCGTTATCTAGAAAGTGCCGCTGTAATGCTGACTGTGCCCGTAATTCGACACGTGACCACAGCTTGATGCATAGGGGTATCAAAATGGATTGCAAAAACTAGACAGCGATTTTTATAGCGACCACGCATATGCCCACGCCGTGACAAACAGGCGCTACCTGCGTCCACTGCGTTTTTGCGGGCCACTCCACCAACGCCCGCGCCCTGCTGGCGGTAATTTGCGCCAAGTTTGGCGACTTATTGCCACGGAGTTGGGGAAAAGCGCAAAAATTTTAACCCCAACCCATCCGTTTTGCGTAGCGTTTAGCCTGACCCGGGAGGATTCGGGTTTAATTGGTGGGCAGACTGCCCGATCTGGGAGGATCAATAATGTTCAATACTTTCACGCGCAGGTCTTTTGGCCTGCTTGGTACGGCTGCAGTTGTGGCCATGGGCCTTAGCGCGCCAGCGGCCGCTCAGGAGCAGCTTTCGATCGCAACTGGCGGCACAGGCGGCGTTTACTACCCTATGGGTGGCGGCTTGGCCGAAGTCATCAATAACCACGTAGATGGCTTTTCGGCGACCGCCGAGGTCACAGGCGCCTCTGTTGAAAACATGGGTCTGATCGCCACGGGCGATGCTGATTTTGCAATCGGTCTGGCCGATACAGTTGCACAAGCTCAAACGGGCACAGGGCGCTTTGAAGGCCAGCAACTTGAAATGATCCGCGGTGTTGCATCGCTTTATGCAAACATGATCCACATCGTGGCGCTTGAAGGTTCGGGCATCACGTCGCTCGAAGATCTTCGCGGCAAGCGCGTATCCATCGGTGCGCCAGGTTCTGGTACCGAAGTCAACACGGCTGCTATCCTCGAAGCAAATGGCATCAGCTATGATGACATCGACGAGCAGCGCCTGAACTTCAACGAAACGGCTGACGCGCTCGGCAACGGTGACATCGATGCGGGCTTCTGGTCTGTTGGTGCGCCAACATCGTCGATCCTCAACCTCGCAACGACTCAAGACATCGTAGTTATTGCGCTGTCCGAAGCCGAGCTTGAAGCGGCAATGGGGGCACATGAAACCTTCGCTCAGACCACACTTGCTGGTGGTACATATCCTGGTGTTGATGAAGACATTTCCGTGCTCGGCATTCCGAACGTACTGACTGTGTCTTCTGAAATGTCCGATGATGTTGTTTATGCGGTGACAAAAGCGATGTTCGAAAACATTGCAGACATGCAGGCCATTCACCCCGCAGCGAACCAGACAACCGTCGATCTTACAATCGCGGCAACGCCAATTCCGCTGCACCCTGGTGCGATCCGCTACTACGAAGAGATTGGCGCGACCATTCCGGATAACCTCCGTCCATGAATGAGATGCCTTGGGGAGGGGGAGGCAAAGGCCTCCTCCTTCTCGTTTTGATGCTTTTGCCAGTTTCTGCATTCGCAGATGAACTGATCGCCACGCGCGAAGACGGCACAGAGATTGCCCGTCTGTCCGTTCCAGAAGGAACCGAGTGGTGCGTGCTTTGGAACCATTCTGTACAGGGTTTTCCCGTGGCAGATTGCTACGAAAACCAAGCAGGCCAAATGGTTCTAATGCACGCACATCTTCCTGATTTTGCGGCTGGCCTCGATCACATCCCTGGTCGTGGTCGGCAAATCACGGATGGCCAAGGTGGCTACTTTATTCGCGACATTCATGAGCCTGTACCAGGAAATGCTTATGTTCTGCGCCCCGGTGCAGGCCCAGTTAATCACCGATTACAGGTTGGAAACACAACCGTATCTCTATCTGCTGTAGCGCCGCGCGAACGCGTGCGGATTGCTCTTACAAGGAATTAAGACCGATGAGTTCGACCACAGACGAAATAAAGCTCCCCCTTGAGCAGCCTAAAACGATTGTGCGGACCATTACCGTGATCGGGATCGCTCTATCGCTGTTCCAGCTTTACACGGCGGGCCTGCAACCTTTGGGGCTGTTTTTTCAGCGCCCTATTCACCTTGGGTTTGTTTTGGTGCTCTGTTTCCTGATCTACCCCGTTTTCGGACGTTACAAAACGCGCGGTGTCATTGGGTGGATCATTGACAGCGCACTGATTGTCGCAAGCATCGCAGCGGGTGCTTGGGTGCCGTTGAACATCGACATCATCGCCAATCAAGTCTTCCCGCGCGACATCGACGTCATCATGGGTTTTGTGACCATGATCGTCGTTTTGGAAGCCGCCCGCCGCGCCGTGGGGCTGGGTATGACACTGATTGGTGCCTTCTTCATTGTCTACGCATTCTCAGGCAGCCGTGGGGAACTTCCGTTCCTCGCCGACGTTATGCCAGGCATCCTTAATCACCGTGGTTATTCTCTTGAACGGCTGGCCAGCCAAATGACCCTTGGTGCAGAAGGCATCTTTGGCATCCCCTTGGGCGTGGCTGCCACATTCGTTTTCGTCTTTGTGCTGTTCGGTGCCTTTCTGGAAGTCACAGGTGCAGGCAAATTCTTTATTGATCTTGCTTATGCCGCAGCTGGCAAAAAACCCGGGGGGCCAGCCAAGGCGGCTGTGATTGCCAGCGCAGGCATGGGTTCAATCTCGGGCTCTGCGATTGCCAATGTGGTCACGACGGGTGCGTTCACCATCCCCTTGATGAAGAAACTTGGCTACCGTCCCGCACAGGCGGGCGGGATCGAAGCAGCGGCCTCAACGGGTGGGCAAATCATGCCACCGCTTATGGGTGCGGGTGCGTTCTTGATGAGCGAATTCACCCAAATGCCATATGTCCAGATTGTTCTGGTTTCGATTTTTCCTGCGTTTCTATATTTTGGCTCTGTCTACCTGTTGGTCCATATCGCGGCCGTGAAACTGGGGATGAAAGGCCTTCCAGCCGAAGATCTGCCAAATATGCGCAAGATCTTGGCAGAGGGTTGGCATTTCCTGCTGCCACTTGTTGCGCTTGTGGCATTGTTGGTCGCGGGTTACTCGCCTATGCGGGTTGGCTTTTACGCGATCTTGTCGATCATTGCCGCGGCCTCGGCCCGTGCCCTTTGGTCATTCATACGCTCCGAGCCGACGATTGAAGGCTTTATTGCCCTGTGTAAGCGAGGGGTCGATCTAACGCTCCACGCGCTGGATCTTGGTGCGCGCAATGCAGTCGCTGTATCGGTTGCCTGTGCTGTTGCTGGCATCATTGTGGGCGTCGTCGGCTTGACCGGTCTTGGGCTGAAATTCTCGGCGATGATGATTGCCTTCTCTGGCGGCAATATCATTCTTGCCCTGATCCTAGTGCTGCTTGCGAGCCTGATCCTTGGCATGGGTCTGCCGGTGACGGCAGCCTATATCGTCCTGATCATCCTTGTTGGTCCCGCATTGACCGAGCAGTTTGGCATTCCAATTTTGATCGCGCACCTTGTTGTCTTCTGGTATTCGCAAGACAGTAACGTGACACCTCCGATTGCACTCGCCGGCTTTGCAGGTGCTGCGATCGCGGGGTCGAAACCGATGGAAACAAGTATTCAGGCATGGAAATACGCCAAAGGCCTTTATCTGATCCCGCTTTTCATGGTCTTCAACCAGCAGATCATTCTTGGTGGCCCGCTGCCGCTGGTCCTTTGGGGAGGTGCCATCGCAATCGTGGCTCTGGTGGCCTTTGCCGCGATCCTCGAGGGGTTCTTGTTCCGTCCAATCGCGTTGTGGATGCGGGTATTGCTTATGTTCGGTGTGGTCGCCGTTTTCTGGTCAAATCTGACCTACGAAATCGCAGGGTTTGTACTGATCCTGGTCTTGCTCGGCGTGAACTGGTTTCAGGCGCGGCGGGAAAGAAACCTTCCCGACGGCCCCCCATGGTTGAAAACACCATCGGAGGCCTAAGCCTGTGAAGCTGGTCCGGCCACTCCTTCTTGCCGGACTAGCGGCTATTCTGAGCTGGGTAGTTGTGCAAAATCTTGCACTTGGTTCAGCCCGAACAGAGCTGGACCAAACCCTGCTTTTGACAACGCGCGCCGTCGAAGCGGAAGTCGAACGCCTGAGGTCTCTGCCAGCAGTCGCCGCCGAAGATGTGCGCGTACGCGATGCCTTGGCCGGAACGGGGTCCTTGCAGGACGCAAACCTATATCTTGAGACCCTCACCGCCCATACCCAAGCTGGCGATCTGTTCTTGATCAATGCGCAGGGCGATACGATTTCCGCGTCAAACTGGAACAGCCCTGGAAGTTTTGTGGGGCAGAATTATGCGTTTCGTCCCTATTTCCAAGAAGCGATGCAGACGGGACAAGGCGATTTTTATGCAATCGGCGTGACAACTGGCGTTCCGGGGTATTTTCTTTCTACTCGGGTAGAGGCAGGCGGGGCCGTCGGTGTGTTGGTCGTCAAGCTTGATCTGCGTCCGCTAGAGGCGATCTGGCGCGCTGCAAATGCGGATGTTGCCTTGGCAGATGGGAACGGGATTGTGTTTCTCTCAGCCCGACCAGAATGGCAATATCGGGCCCTTACTCAGCTCAGCCCTGAGGTCATTGCACAGCTTGATGAAACTCGCGCCTATGAGGGGGTGGACCTCGCCAACTCAGCCCCGCTTATGGATACAGAAACCGAGCACGGAAACGCATCTTGGGACGATTGGATTGCTCGGATTTCCCCGATGCCGTCCACCAACTGGCAAGTGATTGCGGCGCGCGGCACAACAGGGCTACAGGTTTTGTCCTTGGCCTCAGCCATCTTGGCAGCACTTGCAACATTGGCGATTGCGGCTGCATTCAAGGCATGGGAACAGCGACGACAGATCATTGCATTGCGGCTCTCGCAATCGGAAAAGCTTGAATCCATGGTCATTGCAAGAACCGCAGATTTGGCCCGAGAAGTTGAGGCGCGCACCGAAATCGAGATTGATTTACGCACGACGCAAGAAGCATTGATACATACCGAAAAAATGGCCGCTTTAGGGCGTATGTCTACGGCGATTGTTCATGAAATTAGCCAGCCGCTTGCTGCTTTGGAAGCAAGCATTGCAGCAGCCGAACTTGGATTGAACCAACAAGACGCCCCAACGGCAAAACGGCTCGATAAGGCCCGTGGCCTGATCCGTCGGATGCAACGCACCACAAAACACCTCAAGAGCTTTGCGCGGAAAGAGACCGCCGAGCGTAGCTTGATCGACCTCTGCGCTCCAGTCCGATCCGCGATCGATCTTGTGGAGCCGCGCGCGCGCGCCATGGGGGTTGTGCCGACATTTCATGCCCCAGAAGGCAGGTTTGAGGTCATGGCAGGCGTAATCAGGATCGAGCAAGTTGTGGTGAATCTCCTGCTTAACGCGCTGGATGCAGTCGCCGAAACGCCCGACGCGCAGATCAGTGTCACTTTGACAACCGAAGATGGCCAAGCGAGGCTGTGCATTGCGGATACGGGCATAGGCATCCAAGAGGAGGATCTGCCAAAAGTGACTGAGCCATTCTTTTCAACAAAGTTAACAGGTGAAAACTTGGGCCTTGGCCTCGCAATTTGCAAAGCGATCCTTTCCGATTTCAAAGGCACCCTCGATATCGGCGCTGGTCCAGATCGCGGAACACAGGTTGTGGTCACGCTGCCTTTGGCCCTTGATAAAACGGCGCAAGTCGCATGAGCGCACTTCTTTTCATTGTTGATGATGATGCAGATCACCTCTCGTCCTTGGCTGATCTGGTCGAAGCATCTGGATATGCCGTACAAGCCTTCCCTTCTGCGGCAGAGGCCTTGCAGGCTATGCCGGCCAACCCAGACCTTATCATCAGTGATCTGCGCATGCCCCAGATGGACGGGATAGAATTTGTAAAAGAGCTACGGACCCAAAAACAAGCTGTGCCAGTTGTGCTTCTGACGGGCAATGGTGATGTCGGCCATGCGGTTGACGCTATACGCGCAGGTGCTGAAGATTTTCTAGAAAAGCCCTACGATTCAACACATCTGATGGCCGTTGTTCGCCGCACGTTAGAAGCGCAAGCCGCCCGCAGGGAAGTGACGCGCCTGAAGCAGATGTTGGCAGAGAAGGCCAATGATAGCATTCTTGGCAAATCGCGTGCGATGCAGCAATTTCGCAAACGCATAGCCGCTTTGGCATCGGTTGATCTTGATGTTCTTATCACTGGCGAAACGGGCACTGGAAAAGAGCTTGCAGCGCGCGCGATCCATGCCGCCAGCAGCCGCTCTAGCGGGCCTTTCGTTGTGCTGGATTGTGCCATCTTGCCAGAATCCGCAGCCGAGACGGTCCTGTTCGGTCACGGTGAAGGCGTTTTTGCTCATGATGCAAAGGGGCGCGCGGGCAAGCTGGAAACGGCCCATGGCGGCACCTTAATGCTGGATGAGGTCGAGGCGATGCCAATGGTCATTCAGGCCAAGCTTTTGCGGGTCTTGCAAGAGCGCAGTTTTGAACGGATGGGCGATACTGACGCAAGGCCGCTTGATGTCAGGGTTATCGCGACCACCAAAACCAATCTGCGGTTGCTCGATACCTTCCGCCCTGATCTGTTCTTCAGGCTCGCTGGCGCGGAATTTACAACGCCAACCCTGCACGAAGCGGGCGAAGACATTCCTTTGATCTTTGCGCATTATGCCCAGCTTGCTGCCCAACGCTATGGGCGCAGTGCCCCCAAACTTGAATGGGCAATGGCACAAAAGATCAAGCGCCAGACATGGAGCGGCAATGTGCGCGAACTTAAAACCAGCGCCGAAGCCTTTGCACTTGGGCTATTCGAGTTGGAAAGCTCTGGCATCCCAGCCTCTGGCCCCAAGGCCCTTGCAGACCGCGTGTCTGAATTTGAGGCCCGCGAAATTTCAGCGGTGCTAGATGCTTGCGCTGGAAACACGCTACGCGCTGCAGAAATCCTCGGGGTGCCGCGCCGAACCCTTAACGACAAAATGCGCCGATACGGAATTTCCTCCAACCTTGAGCGCAAGGAAGGCGAGCCATAAAAATCGCAGCAACTTAGCGGAGCAAAATGGGGCTCTGACGCAAAGGCTCCAAACTCAAGCTTTGAGCACAAAGTTAAAGGCGGGACTCATTGGGCGCATCACCGATAGTGCTAATGGTCGCCTCGACAGCCCTGCCCTTAGGCGTTGCCTCGCGCAATCGTCGCCATCAAAAACGTGCCCGCCGGGCCCAATGCTTTGTCTTTATGCCTTGTCACAACAGTCTTGAAACGCGGCATCGTATTTGAAGAACCCCATTGCTTGGGCTTCAATTCTACGAGGTCCCCACGGGCGAGATCGGCTTCAATCATCGGGCGCGGCATAGACCCCCAGCCGATCCCGTCTTTGATCAAGTCATATCGCAACCGCACCTCGCTGACGCGCCATTGGTTGACCCCCACCACACCATACGCGGTGCCGTCTCCGACGGCCTTGGGGTCAGAGACGACAATTTGCAAATGATCGCGCATTGCTGCGTTTGGAAAATGAGGCGGCAGCTTCGCGAGCGGATGCTCAGGCACCGCGACAGCCACGAAGTCCAACTCGGTGATCAGCAGGTTTTCCAAGTTCGGCTCTGGCTTTGGCGATTGCAGGCATATCCCGAGGTCGGCACGGTGTTCCAAAAGCTGGCGCGCGGCATCCAGCGGCGGTACCGCGTTGATCCGTAGATGCACCATTGGATATTCGTCGTGAAACCGCCGCAGAGCAGGGGCGATCATCGATAGCGGCAAAAAGGTCTCAATCACCAGAACCAACTCAGCCTCCACACCCTGTGCCATGCTTTGCGCTTGCACGCGAAATTCACCGACATCCTCCAAGATGCGGCGGACACGTGGCAGCAAGGCATGCCCTTGCTCGGTTAGGGTGGGTCGGTAGGCTGCGCGGTCGAACAGCAGGACACCGCTTTGGTCCTCCAGCTTTTGAATAGCATAAGTGATGGCCGATTGCGCCCGCCCAAGCTTGCGCGCAGCAGCGGCAAAGCTGCCTTCTTCGACGATCGTCAGGAAGACAGTGAATTGGTCCAGAGTAATCGCATCCATAACGTTCAAATTATATGAACATGATCTTCAAAACTATCCCTATTTTTTAGCTTGGCGGGTGTGGCTATCTCTGAGCCCAAGAGAAGAGACCACATAACTTTTAAAGGAGAACACCCATGACAACACAATCCCTGACAGCGCCCGCCTCTAAAGGGACCAATATCAGCATCTGGGTCGCGCAAGTGATCGGCGCTGCCCTATTCATCATGTCGGGCGCGATGAAGCTTTTCACGCCAATCCCTGAGCTTGCCACAATGATGCCTTGGGCGGGTGAATACTCAGTTGGCTTTGTCCGCTTTATTGGTGTTGTCGACATTGCGGGTGGTCTTGGCCTTTTGTTGCCATCGCTGACCCGCATCATGCCGCGTCTGACCGTAATTGCAGCCGCAGCCTGTGTAGTGCTGCAAATCCTCGCCATCGGGTTTCACGCGATGCGTGGTGAATTCGAAGTGCTTCCTCTGAACGTCGTCTATATCGCCTGTGCCTTGATCGTGCTGTGGGGTCGTGGACGCAAAGCACCGATCGCTCCACGCGGATAAACAAAGGGGTCCGGCGTCAAGCCGGACCCAACTCTCCAGAGAGAACGACGCATCCAGTTGGCACTAGAAATGGAGTGAGAACACCATGACCACAACGCTTCCTACCTACTTCATCTCGCATGGTGGCGGTCCCTGGCCTTGGGTCCCCCCTATGCGCGACTTTTTCGCCCCGCTTGAAGCCTCGCTCAAACAGATGATCATTGACCATGGCGCGCGCCCAAAAGCGATCTTGATGATCTCGGGGCATTGGGAGGAGGAGGACGTGGCCATCATGGGTTCGGCTAAGCCTCCAATGATCTATGACTACTCGGGTTTTCCGCCCCATACTTATGAAATCACCTATGACGCACTTGGCGCACCGGATATCGCAGACCGAACGCTCGGCCTTCTGCAAGAAGCTGGAATCGCTGCTCATATAGACCCTGATCGGGGCTTTGATCACGGGCTATATGCTCCGATGGCGGTCATGTATCCAAATGCGGATATGCCGATCTTTCAACTTTCTATGCTGAAATCCTATGATCCGGCTGACCATTTTGCCATCGGCCGAGCGCTCAAACCCTTGCGCGATGAAGGGATCATGATCGTCGGTTCAGGTCTGAGCTTTCACAACCTCCGCCTGCCCCGTGGGGTCGGAAAAGCACCATCGGCGGAGTTCGACGCATGGCTGTATAATGCAATGCTGGCAGCGCCCGATATAAGACGCCAAGCCATGCTAGATTGGGAAGCCGCTCCTGCCGCCCGCATCTGTCATGAAGAGGAGGATCATCTTGTGCCGATCTTCGTAGCCCTTGGGGCTGCCGAGGACGAGCCAGCAAAGAGGATCTACCACCACACCAGCGAAATGACCGGCATCACCGTTTCAAACTATCGGTTTGGCTAAACCAAACCGCCCCCTCCCATGGCCAGCGCAAGCCGCAGCCCCATGCGTCACCCCCCAATGGAAAAGGATCAGGCGCATGACCATACCGAATAAAAAGGAAGTTAAAATGAAAATTCTCGTACTTGGCGCCAGCGGGCGCACCGGCAAACTGATCGTCGACCAAGCCCTTTCCCGTGGGCATCAAGTTACCGCTTTGGTGCGCAATCCTGACTCCCTGACGGCTAGGGACGGCCTGAAAATTGTAAAAGGCACACCGATCAACGAAGCAGATCTTGCCGCTGCCGAGAAAGGTAGCGACGCTATTGTGGTCGCCCTCAACAACCCGCGCACCTCCGACGCCCCTTGGTCAAAGCCTGTAACGACCGAAAAGCTTCTAACCAAGGTTGCTCACAACATCATTGCCCTTGGTCGCAAGCGTGTCGTCTTCCTGTCGGCGATTGGCGTTGGTGACAGTTTGGATGACACGCCATGGATCATGCGCTTCCTGATCAAGCGTACCAACCTGAGCTATGCCTATAGCGATCACAATAGCGCGGAACAGGCATTCCGTGCCTCCGACGCCTCTTGGACACTTGTGCGCGCCATGGGGCTGTCCAATAGCGAAAAGGACAAAGAGCTGATCATCGGCACGGCCACCACACCAAAGCCCGGCATGATGGCCCGCCGCAGCGCCGTTGCTGGCTTTATGTTGGACTGTGCCGAAAATGGCAGCCACATCGCCGAAACACCCGTGGTGTCAGAAAAATAAGACAACCGGTTCTGTTGTGTTGAGTTTTATTAGGTGAACCGCGCTGCGTCTGCGAGAGGAAACAGTTCTATACCAACGCCCCGTGTTGTCAGGTAAAAACGACCCGTGTTGTCAGGTAAACTCGCGACGCGGGTTCTCGCGCGCGATCAGGTTTCACGGAACTGAAATGTTACCGTCAATAGCTCGTTACATCGACTTGCCATGCATCTCTCAACCGAAGGTCAGAGGCCACTTCTGCTTTCGGGTCGTCTGATCACTTCGACGCAGTCCGCGTCGGTAGGTTCAAGCTGTGGGCATGTGGGGACCCATTGCCTGCGACATTTCTTTTGGAGAGAAGCAAATGAAGCGTCTTATTTTGTCTGCTGCAACAGGCTTGACGATGATGTCATCCGCCGCTGTTGCACAAACCGAAATCACATTCTGGCACGCCATGGGCGGTGCTTTGGGTGATGCGGTGAACCAGATTGCCGAAGATTTCAACGCAAGCCAAAGCGACTATGTGATCACCCCTGTTTTCAAGGGCACATATGAAGAAACGCTGACAGCCGGTATCGCCGCGTTCCGCGCAGGCGAGCAGCCAAACATCATGCAGGTGTTTGACGCAGGCGCGGCCACTGTGATCGCAGCACAAGGCGCGACCGTTCCTGTTCAGGATCTGATGGAAGCCAATGGCGTTGACTTCGATATCGAAGATTACATCTCGGGCGTGCGCTACTTCTATGCCGATAGCGACGGCACCATGATCGGCATGCCGTTCAACTCCTCCTCGCCAATCATGTATTACAATGTTCAGGCCCTCGAAGCCGCAGGCGTAACCCCTCCTGTCACTTGGGAAGAGTTCCAGGACGTGACCGCACCTGCGCTTGTTGAAGCAGGCTATATCCCATTGGCGCAATCGCACCTGCCATGGATCTTCACCGAGAACTTCCACTCCCGTCACAACCTGCCATTCGCGACCAACAATAATGGCTATGACGGTCTCGAGACTGAAATCCTCGTAAACAACCCTGCAATTCAGGCGCATTTCACAGCGCTCAGCGATTGGCAGGAGCGTGGTTTCTTTGAATGGTACGGCACTGGCTGGGGCGACAACCAGACCCCGTTTGAAGAAGGCAATGTTGCAATCTGGCTCGGCTCCTCGGGCTCCTTCGGTGGCCTTTCGCAGCTTGACCTGCCTTTCGATTTCTCGGCAACTTTCCTGCCTTATTGGGAAGCCGTAACCACAACGCCAACACAGACCTTTATTGGCGGCGCATCCTTGTTCGCGATGGCTGGTAAATCGGACGCTGAAAACGCAGCAACTGCAGCTTTCTTCGAGCACCTGACCTCCCCTGAGGTTCAGTATATGTGGCACCGCGAGACCGGCTATGTGCCAATCACCACAGCCGCTTATGAGCTTGCGCAAGCCGATGGCCATTACGAGCGTTTCCCTGCTGCCGAAGTTGGCATCCAGCAGTTGTCCTTGCCAGCAGGTGACAACACACGCGGCTACCGCATGGGCTTCTACGTCCAGATCCGTGACGTGATGAACCGTGAATACGGCCGCATCCTGACAGGTGAAACATCGGTTGAGGACGCGTTCAACACAATCGAAACAGAAGCGAATGAACTGCTGGCGCGCTTTGCGCAGACGCAGGGCTAATCCCTTCACATCCGATCGAGCGGGCGCATTCCGGATGCGCCCGCTCTCCCCTTTTTAAGGCAAGACAATGAAACGCGCGCTTTTCTCCAATATTTGGCTACCGGTTGCGCTGCTACTGCCGCAACTCGCGATCATCGCGATATTCTTCTATTGGCCCGCAGGCTATGCCGTCCAATCTTCGTTCTATTTGCAAGACCCCTTCGGGTTCGGGTCCACATTCGTGGGCTTAGGCAATTATGAAAACCTGTTCCGAAACAACGAATATCTGAGAATTGCCAATTTCACGCTGTGGTTCACAGCACTTGTCACCTTTTTCTCCCTCGCGATTGCTTTGCTTCTGGCGGTCAAAGCGGATCGCGTTCTGAGGGGCGCGCGAACCTATCGCACGCTTTTGATGTGGGTCTATGCGGTCGCCCCACCTGTTGCCGGATTTATCGCCGTGATCATGTTCAACCAAAGCTGGGGCCCGCTGACCGAATTTTTCGCCCTGTTCGGATACCGCTTTCAGGTCGGCGTCAATTTCAACGATACAGCTTTTGCGATGGTCCTCACCTCCATCTGGAAACAGGTGCCCGTGAATTTCATCTTCTTTCTGTCGGGCCTGCAATCCATTCCCCGCTCGGTCCGCGAGGCGGCCCTGATCGATAATCGCTCGGCATCGGGGCGGTTCTGGACGGTCACCTTCCCGCTTCTTGCGCCAACGGGTTTTTTCTTGCTGATCATCAACATCACCTATGCGCTTTTCGACACATTCGGGATCATCGACACCGTGGTCAAAGGCGAGCCAGGGAACAACCCGATGACCCTTGTTTACAAGGTCTATGTCGATGGTTTCCGAGGCAATGATCTGGGTGGCTCTTCTGCACAATCGGTTTTGCTGATGATCTTGGTGCTGGCTTTGACCTTCGTGCAATTCCGCTTGGTCGAGCGGCGCATCCATTACACCTGAGGAGGCAGCGATATGACCCAAATACGCGTGCGCAAGCGGATCAAACTATCGCAAGTGATCGATCACGCTGTCCTCATCGCGGGATCACTTTTCATGCTGCTGCCCATGCTCATGGTGCTGCAATTGGCCAGCGTTCCGGATGCCGAAATTATCCAACGCGGTCCAAGCCTGCATATTGGCGACCAGCTAGACGATAATTTCGTAAAAGCCATGTTCGAAGCATCAGGGTTCTCGGGCGAGAATACGGGCATGTCGATGTTGATGAATTCCTTCATCCTCGGGATCGGCTTTGCCGTCGGCAAAATCATTCTGGGCATGATGGCCGCCTATGCGATTGTCTATTTCCGCCTGCGCTTCGCCACTCTGGCCTTTTGGGCGATTTTCACCACATTGCTGCTGCCATTGGAGGTGCGCATCCTGCCCTCCTATGAAATCGTACAATCCCTAGGCATGCTCAATACCTATCAGGGTTTGATCATTCCCTTGATCGCATCGGCCACGGCCACCTTCTTCTTTCGGCAATTCTTTATGTCGGTGCCAGAAGAACTGGTTGAGGCTGCGCGGATCGATGGTGCGGGACCTGTGAAATTCTTCATCGATATTCTGGTGCCACTGTCGCGCACGATGATCGCGGCGATGTTCATCATCATGTTTGTCTATGGCTGGAACCAATATCTCTGGCCGACAATGATCACCACCGACGAAGATATGTACACGCTCGTTCGTGGGATCAAACAGATCATTCAGGTCTTTGAAGGCACAAACCTACCCGAATATGGGCGCGGCAATCTCTTGGCCCTGATCGCGGTGATCCCGCCTGTCTTGATCGTGGTTTTCTTTCAAAGCTGGTTCGTCAAAGGCCTCACCGAGAGCGATAAATAAAGGAATACAAAGATGGCTGAAGTCCATTTTGAAGCGGTTCAAAAAATCTATGGCAATGGGTTTGAGGCGGTTAAACCTGCAAGCTTCGAGATTGAAAACGGTGAATTTGTTGTTCTGGTCGGCCCCTCAGGCTGCGGAAAATCAACCATGTTGCGGATGATCGCGGGGCTTGAGGATATCTCGAACGGGGTTCTCAAAATCGGGGATCGGGTTGTGAACAATGTCGACCCCGCCGATCGTGATATCGCGATGGTGTTCCAGAACTACGCGCTCTACCCGCATATGACGGTGCGCAACAATATCGGCTACGGGCTGAAAAACCGTGCCATCCCGCGCGACCAGATCGCCGCTAAGGTTGATGAGGCAGCAAAAATCCTGAACCTCGGTGAGTATCTGGATCGCAAACCCAGCCAATTGTCAGGCGGCCAGCGCCAGCGCGTGGCCATGGGGCGCGCCCTTGTGCGCGACCCTGCCCTGTTCTTGTTTGACGAACCTTTGTCAAATTTGGATGCCAAGCTGCGCAACCAGATGCGGATCGAAATTAAGGCCTTGCAGCGCCGCCTTGGGGTCACATCGGTTTATGTCACCCATGATCAGGTTGAAGCCATGACAATGGCCGACCGGATTATTGTGATGAATGGCGGCGTGATCGAGCAAATCGGCACCCCGTCCGAGATCTACCAGCACCCTGCCTCGACATTCGTGGCCTCTTTCATGGGCGCGCCGCCAATGAACCTTTTGGAGGTCACCCGCGAGGGCAGCGGCCTGCGCCTTGCCGATCAGATATTGCCCCTTGCGGCCCCTGATACGGGCAAGCCCCTGACGCTTGGCATCCGGCCCGAGGATATCGCCCCCGACCCAAACGGGCCGCTATCCATCAGCATTGAGATCGTGGAGGAATTGGGCGCGCATCGCTTGCTCCATGGCCGATTGGGCGAGCAGGCGATCACAGTGCATGTCCCCAAAGATTACATCGTTGAGGCAGGCACCCTGCGTTTCGCGATGCCTTTGGAGGTGGTGTCTTTGTTCGATGCGGATACTGGGTTGAGGGTGGCATAATGGCTGTCTCGGAATTGCCCATTGTCGACGAACAGATGCGCGAGCGCATCCTGACTGCGCCAAGAACGCGTGCGGCCCATGAAGCTCTGCTTGCCGAAATGGAGGCTCTGAACACGGTGGAACTGGGCGGGGAGGCAAGTGCCCCGCTTTTGCCGCACGAGATCTCGACAGTGGCATGGAATGTCGAGCGCTGCCTGTTTCCTGAAGCATCGGCGAAACATCTCGCGCCTTTGGCCCCTGATCTGCTTCTGCTCTCGGAAGTGGATTGCGGCATGGCCCGCACAGGCCAACGCCACACGACAGCCGAAATGGCGAGCTTCATGGGCATGACCTATGCTTACGGCGTTGAGTTTTTCGAGATGGGCCTTGGCGGCGACACCGAGATGCCCTTTTGCAAGGACCGTAAAAACGAACGCGGGTGGCATGGTAACGCCATCTTGTCACGCGCCCCGATTTTGCGCGTGATGATGCGGCGTCTGGACAGCCATGGCCATTGGTTTGCCAATGGCAGCGCCGTTGATCCGAACCAGCCCCGCATCGGCGGGCGCATGGCGCTCTTGGCCGTCATCGAGAGCGAAGCAGGGCCGATTTGCGCGGTGTCCACGCATCTGGAAAGCAATGCCGATGCCAAGCACCGCATGGCGCAATTTGCGCATCTCTTGGATGCCATCGATGATTTCGCCCCCGATATGCCTGTGGTCATCGGCGGCGATCTGAATACTGGCAACCATATGCCACCCGATTTTGAATGGCACAGCGAAGGGCTTTTCGATCTGGCCCGCGCGCAAGGCTATTCATGGGAGGTGAACCCCGCAGGCATGACCACAAGACCCAGCCTTCTCACCCCGCATCCCTTGCGCAAGATGAAACTCGACTGGTTCGCCCTGCGCGGCCTGACGGGCAAGCAGGGCCGGATTATTCCCGCCGTCACCGAAAGCGGCGAGACGCTTTCAGACCATGACGCCATCTGGTGCGAACTCGTCCTTTAAAGGATCACCCTCATGACCCTCTCCTCTATCGGTGTAGCTGTGACCCGCACAGGGTTTGATACTCTGCAAAACTGGATTTGCGATCAGGATCGTCCGATCGAAATACAGGATTTTGTCGAAACTGACCTGATTGCGGGCGATTGCTCCGAGCTTGTGGCCCATTACAGACAGGCGCTTGTCGCCCATCACGGTCACCGTGGCATCCATGGCCCGTTTTTTGGCTTGGATATGGCCAACCCAGATCGCGATATCCGCGCAATCGTGCAAAAGCGTTTCCTCAAAGGCCTTGAGATCGCCGAAGCGCTATCGGCCACGCATATGGTGATCCATAGCCCGTTCTCTTATTGGGATTTGCTCAATCGGGACAATTACCCGAAATCCATCCCCGCGATGTGTGATGCAGCAGCGCAATGTTTGTCAGAGGTGTTGCCACGGGCAGCAGATATTGGCTGTGATCTTGTGATCGAAAATATCGAAGATACCGACCCGAGGATGCGTGTCGAGCTTATCCAGCAAATCGCCCATCCCAATCTGAAAGCCTCGATTGATACAGGCCATGCCGATCTTGCCCATGGCCGCTACACCGCGCCGCCTGTCGTAGATTTCATCGCTGCCGCTTCTGGGTATCTGGGGCATGTTCATTTACAAGATGCTGATGGCTATGCGGACCGTCACTGGCATCCGGGTCAGGGGCGGTTGAACTGGCAGCCAATCCTCAAAGCGATTGAAGAACTTAACGAGGCTCCACATCTGATCTTGGAGGTTCGCGATCAAATCGCGCTGCTGCCAGACACCGCCGCATGGTTGGAAGGTTTGGCGATCTGAGTGCAGGCAAAGCGAGGCATTTCGCTGCCCTGAGCAACTAAAGCCGCAACACATCCCGACGCAAGATTAAAGCGGTTGTGTTACGATGGAGACGATGTCCTATTTGAGAGGGCAGCAGACTATTAAATTTTTTTAATTATCAGATAGATAAGATGACCTGAGTTGTTTTCACGTGGAGCAGAATGTGTAGCAACCTTCTGTGCGTTAAGTTTATCAAACCCACAATAATACAACAATGAGCCTACCCGTAACGATTGGCCTTAGAGATGACGCTGCTTGATAGTAAGCGCCATACGCGGACAGCCCTTAGCTGCCATTCGTATGACTTGGAAGGAACGTCCGCTTGGGGGGGGCGCGATGGTTCACATTCGCATTTTTTCCTTAGGGGCACGATGGCGCGGTGAAAAAGAGCTGGGGGACGCCGTCAATAGCAGCCTACGGTTTTCCGAGCCTTGGCTCATCTCGCGGTTGCACTCCTCTGACGTGAACCTTGGCTATTTCCAAGGCCCTTTCCCTTTATCGCTTACTGGCTGAATTGTTTGTCCCTAAGTATCGCTCAAACGCCCCAACACGTCCAAACCCTGCTGGTTGAGCCAGTGCAGCATGTCGATGAAAATCCAGTTTTCTGCAAGCTTATCACCGTCACGCCGATACATATCCACCACGCGCATGTCTGCCGGCTGACCTGCGGGAAGGCCCATATAGCCGCCTGCATTGGTAACGGTCAGATTGGCCCAACCGAAGAAGCCACCAAAATCGCCCTCTGCAATTCGGCAGACATGGCCGTTATAGACACGGTCTTTGATATAAGTGCGGAAGGGCTTTTGATGTTGGTCGATATAGCGGTCAATTGTATAGGTGGCGCCGATGCCTGCGGGCCCCCACCAAATCATGTCATCATGCCAACATTGTGCGAGCTCTTCTTGGCGCGTCTTGTATTTTTCGTGACCGTTGATGTCGCCGATCATGCGGTTGATCAAGTCTAGGGTCTTGGTGCCTTCGGTTTGTTCGGCATCCTCATAAAGCAATCCGCCATGTGTCATCGGACCGGGTTGCACGAGATGCGCGCCCGTTTGCGGCGGCAATGGGTATTGGCCTGCTTGCATCATGAGGTGCAGTAGATCGACAAAGAGCGATGTCTCTACAATTTCGCCGTTTTCAACGCGGTAAAAACTGGCATAGCGCAGCATCGCTATGCGGCCTGTGGGCTTTATGCCAAGAAAGGGTGCATCGAACAGGCCCATCAAATGGCCCATGCTACCCACCCATGTGCTTGCCCCATCATCACAATCATTGAGCCCTGCAAAGAACAGGTCTTCACGCCGCTGGATCCGTGTAAACGACTTCAGAAACGGGATGTAGAAGCTCTCGGCCACGGCGGCTGCGCCAAATTGCTCGTGAAACGGATGCATCCCGCGCCAATGCCAATTTGCTGATGTGTGCTGTGCCAGCGCGCTTTCTACGGTTGCAGGCGTCGCCAAATGCAAAGCGGCATGATGGGCGCGAACCAGCGCTTTGGCGTCTTGAAACTTGGTCACGGGTTATCCTTTCACCGCGCCTGCTGTCAGGCCCGATACAATTTGGCGCTGGAAGAACATGATCATCACAAAAAGCGGCGCAGTGATCGAAACAACGGCTGCAACGGCAAACATCACATTGCCCTTGGTTTGCGTGGTACCAAGGAATGAAGCCAGTTTGGGCACCATTGTCTGGTTCTCTGCGCTCAAAAGCATCGAGGTCACGGCAAAATCATTATAGGCCAGCAGGAAGCTGAACAGCCCCGTGGTGATCACCCCCGGCCACATGACAGGGATGATGACATGACGGAAAGCCTGAAACCGCGTGCAGCCATCCACCATAGCGGATTCATCTAAATCCTTGGGGATATTCTTGAAAAAGGAATGCAGCATCCACAGGGTAAATGGCTGGTTGATCGCCACCAATACAATGATGGTGGTGCTCAGATGTCCCCAGAGGTTCCATTCAAAAAAGGGCACGAGATAGCCCGATACCAGAATGATCGGCGGTGTCGCGCGGAAGATCAGCGCAAAAAGCAACAGCCAGAACGCATAGCGATAGGGAGAGCGCGACAGCGCATAGGCCGCCAATGTTCCGCAGGTCAGAGAGATCGTCACCACGCAGAAACACACGATCAGCGTGTTCAGGGCTGCGCGCCAGAACTCTTCCTGAATCCATGCCCCGAAATAGCCAGCGCCCGTGAAGGTCGAGCCTGTTTCCGTCTGTGTCAAAGTGCCGAAAATCGAATAGGCCCAATCGGCTTTCGAGAAGAAATCCCCTTCGACTTTGAAGGATCCCCAAAGGGTCCAGAGGAAGGGAAAGCCTGCCATGATCAGCCAGAGCATCAGGAAACTTCCAGCAAGGAAGCGGATGGTCAAAGGGCGGCGGGTGGCGACAGACATGGGCGGTCCTTCAGTTTTTTGTGCCGAACTCGCGCCATGTCCGAATAAGGACAGGCGAAAGAAGAATGGCCACAAAGATGATCGTCAGAACCGAAGTGGCGGCTGCCGAAGACAGCAGACGCGTTTCGCCGCCCAGATCGCTGAAAATCGCAATGGAGAGCGAGCGCGCATGTGCCTGAGCCTGAAACGAGATGATCGGCTCGAACACGCGGAAGTTATCCATCAACTGGATAAGGGCGATGAAGGTTGTCAGGGGGGCCAGATGCGGGATCACCACATAGCGGATGCGCTCCCACCGATTGGCCCCGTCGATCATGGCAGCTTCCAATGTGTCCTGATTTACGGTTTGCAGCCCTGCATAATAGACGATGAAGGCAAAGGGGATCGAACTCCAAGTGCCGTAGACCATCAGCATGATCCACATCAGAGGTGTGGAGGCCTTGACAGAAAGGGTCGGATCATTGGCCAGCCATTGCAGCCCCGCGCCAAGGATACCGCGGGCATCGACCATCCAGAACAGGATCAAAGCGCCGACCAACGGCGTCACGATCATCGGCAAGAGCGACAGAAAGATTGTAGGACCGCGCATTGACCGCGCGACCGAGTTGACGGCGATTGCGACAGCAAAGCCCAGAATGATAGTCATCGGGGTCACGATGGCCGTGTAGGTCAAGGTGAAGGCCATTGCCCCGTAAAAGGGCAAATTCATCAAGGTGTTCCAGAAACCGCGAAAGCTGTCAGAACTTTCCCAAGCCTCTGCAACGTCAGCGACGGCAAGGTGGTTGCGATCCCGATAGATATCAAGGCCGACATACTGCCCCAGAGGCTGCGCCTCGCGCAGGGCGCGGGTTGCGTCTTGGTCAACGGATTGCACCTCGGTGCAGCCGAACGGGCCGCAATTCTCGACGGTGACAATAACCTGTTCGTGCTGGGTATATATTGACTGCGTAACCACCGAGACGATCGGGAACGTAATAAACAAGAGCATCAGGACAACAGATGGCAGGACGAACCAAAAGAAGGACTTGTGTTTCATCGCGTATGCGCCCCCGGCCTCATGGATGATCTTGGGAAATGGGGTGCGCGGGGCCTAGGCCGGCCCCGCGCGTCAGCCAAGTTTTACTGCAGGTAGCCTTGCTCGGTCGCTGCAGCCACATAGGCGGCTTCGATGTCTGCCAATGTCTGCTCGGCGCTTTCATTGCCTTGCAAGAAATCGGCGATGTTGTCACCCAGTGCTGTGTGCAGCAAGCCTTGGAACGGCACCATTGGATATGGCGTTGCGCTTGCCGCAACGGAGGCCAAAACACCCTCATTCACAGGCTGTGCCTCGAAGCCGTCCATCAGCCATACGGCCTGCGACATTGTCTCGTCATTCAGCAATGCAGGCGATGTTGCATGGGCAAGTGCCTGGAAGGTCGCGGCGGCGTCCTCGTCGCTGACATTCTTTGCAACGGTCCAGCCGTCCCACCACAGCGTGGTCGCAGGTGTGCCGCTATCGCCAACGGTCAGAGGGCCACTTACGGCCGTGTTTTCATAAACCTCAGGGGCAGAGCCCTCGTCATCCATCAAAACGCCCGTCCGGCTGCCCCACATATTCATGAGAGCAACATTGCCTGCTTCCCACTCAGCAGAGGTCGCGTTGCTGTCATGGGTCAAATAGTCTGGGTTCATGTATTCGCTCAGGGCACGCATCATTTCCAAGGCTTCGACACCTTGCGCATTATTGATGGTGACATTGGCTGTGCCTGGCTCGAAGAACTGGCCGCCTGTACCGATATACATGTTGGTGAATTCCTGCGCGAGGTTCCAGCCAGCGGCATAGGCCCCTCCGACAGGGTTCTCCATGATGCCAGCGGCGCGGATCGCCTCGGCTGCGGCCAGTACCTCTTCATAGGAGCTCGGCACGTCCAGACCAACCTGCTCCAGCACGTCCTGACGATATACGAGATGTTGGGCGTTCGCCATGAAAGCGACAGCCATGATCTGGCCATTCACAGTGATCAACTGGTGGGCGGGAATATCCTGCCCGTATTCAGCGACCAAATCATCCAGCGGCCGAATAACATCCTCGTTGATCAATGCAACGATGGATGAGTTGGCAACGATGGCCGATGTGTATTCCGCCGGATTGCCGGTCATGCCAGCCACATTCAGCGTCTGGTGGTCGGCGGTGAGGTTGGATGCGGTCTCGGCACCTGCGGCACATTCCAGCGCCAAGGCAGCAACGGATTGGATCGCGGGGAATTCGTTACCGATGATGCTGACACGGCCAGTATCAATGGCGCAGCCATGGCCGTCTGCCATGGCGGCCGTGCTTGCGACTGCGGCAATCGCTGTTCCAAGCAGTGTGGTCTTAAACATGTTCATGTGAATGAACCTCCCAGTGTTTCGTCAAAATGGGCCGGTTATCCGGCACTTGTTCCAAGCAGTCATTCGACCACCCAGCCATATGGCGACAGGGCCACGCGAATCGCAACCGCTTTGCATACGTTTGCAAATAATCGGCGAATTGTTTCGTATTGCAAGTTTTTTACCACGCCGCATTGCAGAAAAATTCATATAAAAATATGGGTTGCCAGCGAAATGAATTCGCGTCAGTCTTTTGCATGCGTATGCAATAGTGGGAGCCAACCATGGCCGAAATCCAGCTTCGTAAAGTGTCAAAACGCTGGGGCAGCTTTGTCGGTGTGCAGGAATTTGATCTGACGATTGCCGATCAGGAATTCCTTGTGCTGCTCGGGCCTTCGGGCTGTGGCAAGACCACAACCATGCGCATGATCGCGGGGCTAGAGGATGTGACCAGCGGGGATATTCTTGTCGACGGGAAGCGGATCAATGACCTTGACCCCAAGGATCGTGATGTCGCCATGGTCTTCCAATCCTACGCCCTTTATCCGAACATGAATGTCTATGAAAACATTCGGTTTCCGCTGAAAGTACGTGGCATTCCAGCCAGCGAACATGATGCGCGGGTCAAGCGCGCATCGGCAATGGTCGAGCTTGACGATTTCCTGCATCGCAAACCTGCGGAACTCTCGGGCGGACAGCGCCAGCGTGTTGCCTTGGCCCGTGCTGTGGTTCGTGAACCCAATGTATTCTTGATGGACGAACCGCTCTCCAATCTCGACGCCAAGCTGCGCGTGTCGACACGGGCGCAGATCAAGAATCTCAGCCACGAGCTTAAAACCACGACAATCTACGTGACCCATGACCAGATCGAGGCCATGACATTGGCTGATCGTGTTGTTGTCATGTCCAAGGGTGTCGTTCAGCAGGTCGGAACCCCGACCGAGATTTACGACAACCCCGCAAATACATTCGTTGCGGGCTTTATCGGCTCGCCCGCGATGAACCTTGTGGATGGAACGCTGGAAAACGGGGTTTTCTCGGCGGAAAATATCAGCATTTCGGGTTTGCCAACTGATCATTCAGGCGGGGTGACACTCGGTTTCCGCGCGGAAGATGCAAGCGTTGCCCAAGGGCCTGCACAGGCCAATTCACAAGTCTATTCCCTAGAATTGCTGGGAGAGGCGACGATGGTCACGATGCGTGCTGCGGGCACCATCATTTCTGTGAAATCCGACAAAGACTATCGCACGCAGATTGGTGATGCGGTGCATGCAACCATCCCTGCCGATATCTGCCATCTCTTCGATACCAAAACAGGTGAGCGCCTTCATGCCTTATGACGAAAAATCCGCAGCCTCCCTCGCCGCTGTAAAGGCGATGGAAGCAGGGCTCGCGGCAAATGAAATGGATATGACGAAATACTTCACGGAGGATTTCGTATGGCGGGGCAATCAAGGCTCGGGCACCAAACACGGTATCGCGGAATTCCAACGCAATTGGCAATTTCCGCTGCGCGCGGCCTTCACGGACCGAAAATACCTGACCGAACATTTCATGGCCGATGGTGATTGGGCGTCATGTTTTGGCTATATCGACGCCTTGCATAGCGGGCCTTTCATGGGAATTCCCGCAACCAATAAGCGGGTTAAAATCCCTTATATGGATTTCTGGCGGATTGAAGACGGGCGCATCGCTGACAATCCAGTCTCGGTCGATCTGGCCCATGTTCTGTTTCAGCTTGGTGTTGATGTGTTCGATGGCAAGGGGTGGGAAAATTATGACAACGGCACACTTGAGCCGCCAAAGCCGGAGTAAGAACCATGGCGATCAGATATCTTAAACACGGCAAACCAGAGGCTGAACGCCAGCAGGATGATGCCAAAGTTCGCAAAATAGTCGAGGACACGCTGGCAAATATCGAGGCCCGCGGAGATATGGCTGTGCGCGAGCTGTCACAGAAATTCGACAATTACGCCCCCGAGAATTTCCGCCTCAGCCAATCCGAGATTGAAGCGGCGATGTCCAAGGTCAGCACCCGCGACATGGATGATATCCGCTACGCGCAAAAACAGATACGGCGCTTTGCCGAGGCGCAGCGGGCCTCCATGACGGATATCGAGATCGAAACAGAACCGGGCGTGTTTCTGGGCCACCGCAATATTCCCGTGCAATCTGTTGGTTGCTATGTGCCTGGTGGCAAATTCCCGATGGTCGCCTCGGCGCATATGTCTGTGTTGACGGCCTCGGTGGCCAAAGTCCCGCGTATCATCGCATCGGCACCGCCCCAAAACGGCGAACCACATCCTGCGATCGTTGCAGCCATGCATATGGGGGGTGCACATGAAATCTATGTGATGGGCGGCATGCAGGCCGTTGGCTCCATGGCGATTGGTACGGAAAGCATCGACCCCGTGCATATGATCGTGGGTCCTGGAAATGCCTTTGTGGCCGAGGCGAAACGCCAACTCTTCGGGCGCGTCGGGATTGATCTGTTTGCAGGGCCGACCGAGACGATGGTGATCGCCGATGACACAGCCGCTGACGCCGAACTTTGCGCGACCGATCTGCTGGGTCAGGCCGAGCATGGGTATAACTCGCCCGCGGTTCTTCTCACCAATTCAGAAAAGCTCGCGCGCAACACATTGGTCGAAATTGAGCGGTTGCTAGACATCCTCCCAACCGCAGAGACCGCGCGGACCTCATGGGAAGAATACGGCGAGGTTATCGTCTGCGACACCTATGATGAGATGTTGGCCGTGGCGGATGATATTGCCTCGGAACATGTGCAAGTGATGACGGACCGTGATGATTGGTTCCTTGAGAACATGACCTGTTATGGTGCGCTCTTTTTGGGGCCGCGTACGAATGTGGCGAATGGCGATAAGGTGATCGGCACGAACCACACTCTCCCGACCAAGAAGGCGGGCCGCTATACAGGCGGTTTGTGGGTGGGCAAATTCCTGAAAACCCATAGCTATCAACGCATTGAATCAGACAGCGCGGCTGCTGAAATGGGGGCCTATGGTTCACGGCTCTGCATGCTTGAGGGCTTTGTTGGTCATGCCGAGCAATGCAATATCCGTGTCCGTCGTTATGGGGGCAAAAATGTTCCCTACGGCACAGCTGCCGAGTAACGCGCAAACATAAAAGGAGCAGTCTTTTCACCTGTTAAACATATCGCCCGAGAGAAGGGCTTTGGTTTTTGAAGGTCGAAATTCAGGATCACTGTCATGAGCTTACCGCAGACACCCACCTTTCGGCTTGATGGAAAGCGCGCGCTTGTTACGGGTGCGTCTTCGGGAATTGGCTTGGCCTGCGCCGTGGCTTTGGGGCAAGCGGGGGCGGAGGTCACGCTTGCCGCCCGTTCGATTGACAGGCTAGAGGCCACCGCCAAAGCCATGACCGAAGCGGGTATGATGGCCAGCGCAATACGCATGGACGTGGCAGATGTGGCCAAAACCCAAAGGCAAGTCGCGGAGCTTGGCCCCTATGACATTCTGGTGAATTCGGCGGGGCTTGCACGCCATAGCGCCGCACTTGAGACCACGGAAGAGGATTTCGACTTGGTCAGCGGCCTCAACCTAAAGGGCGCTTATTTCCTGACCCAAGCGGTGGCAAAGGGCCTGATCGCGGCTGGCAAATCAGGCTCGCTGATCAATATTTCCAGCCAGATGGCCTATGTCGGCGGTATCGACCGCGCCGTGTATTGCGCCACTAAACATGGCATTGAGGGTTTCACGAAATCCATGGCCATCGAATGGGGGCCGCTTGGCATTCGGGTGAACACGATCTGCCCAACCTTCATCCGCACCGCGCTCACGGAGCAGACATTTGACAACCCAGACCGCGTGAAATGGCTGGAAGAAAAAATCAAACTCGGCCGTGTGGGTGAAGTCACGGATATCATGGGGCCTGTAGTCTATCTCGCGTCTGATGCCTCCGCTTTCATGACGGGGACACATCTTATGATCGACGGAGGTTGGACCGCTGACTGATGGAACATACGCGCATCACATCCATGCAAGTGGCCGAACGAGCGGGCGTTAGCCAATCCGCTGTCAGCCGCGTCTTTACACCAGGTGCATCGGCCAGTGCCAAAACCATCGCCAAGGTTAAAAAAGCAGCCGAGGAGCTTGGCTATCGCCCCAATCTTGTCGCTCGGGCCATGATCACGGGCAAAAGCCGGATCATCGGCTTGGTCGTGGCCTATCTGGATAATCAGTTCTATCCGCAGGCGCTCGAACATCTTTCCAATGCCCTGCAGGACAAGGGTTACCATGTCCTTGTTTTCACCGCGACCAACAGCCCAGAAAAGGTCGAAGAGGTGATGCGCGACCTGCTTGATTATCAAGTGGACGGGATCATCACGGCTTCGGTTGCGGTCACATCGGACCTTTCCGATAGATGCAAAGCGGCAGGTATCCCCGTGGTCATGTTCAACCGTGGTCAAGACGGGGTCGAGACCAATGCTGTGACCTCGGACAACCTAGCAGGGGGCCGCAAGATCGCGGAGTTTCTGGTAGAATGTGGCCATACGCGCATCGCCCATATTTCGGGTTGGGAAGGGTCTTCCACGGGACGGGATCGCCATCAGGGTTTTGTCGCGGGGCTGGCTGCCCATGGTCTTGCTCCCATGCAAATCATTGATGGGATGTATGACCGCAACGTCGCGAGCCAAGCCGCGCGGGATTTGATGGCCTTGCCGCAACCGCCTGATGCCATTTTTGTGGGCAATGATCATATGGCCTTTGCGGTCATGGACACGCTGCGCTTTGAGCTTGGCCTCAGAATTCCCGAGGATGTTGCGCTTATCGGCTATGATGATGTGCCTCTCGCAGCCTGGCCGTCATATGATCTCACAACTGTGCGTCAACCGCTCAACCGGATGGTGGATGCAACAATTGATATGCTCATCGCGCAAATCGACGAAGGGGTTGTCACGCCCCGACGGGTCTCCTTCGATGGCCCGTTGATCCTACGCGGCACAACCCGCCAACCCAAAGGACAAACGATATGAAGGGTTTTAACCCCAAGTGGAAAGACTTCCCCGATTACATCATCGGTATCACCAAGGAAATTTGGGAAGATCGCGGGGTGGGCACGCTGAACCATTATTACGCGCCCGACATTCCGGTGCGCACACCAATGGGTGTGGCTATCGGAAATCAGGCAACGATTGCAGCCACCATGGCCACGATTAACGAGTTTCCGGATCGGGAGCTTTTGGGGGAGGATGTCATCTGGTCAGGCAATGAGGAT
Organism: Rhodophyticola sp. SM2404; assembly: GCF_053570515.1. Lineage (NCBI taxonomy): Bacteria > Pseudomonadati > Pseudomonadota > Alphaproteobacteria > Rhodobacterales > Roseobacteraceae > Rhodophyticola > Rhodophyticola sp. SM2404. The sequence continues at coordinate 201,588 of NZ_JBSEDL010000001.1, read as the reverse complement.
GACGGTTTTTTATCGTCGCATCGACTGCTGACCAAGGCCACCCATACCCGCGATGGTCAGTTCGGTCCGGCAAGCGGCAAACCATGGGTCGTACGCGTGATCGCAGATTGCGCGGCCAAGGACGATGTCATCTATGACGAATGGTTGGTCCGCGATTATGGCGGCGTTGTGCGCCAACTGGGGATGGACCCGAAAGACTTTGCCGCTGGCTTGATTGATAAAGAGGGCGGGCCAAGCCATGCGAAACCCGTTTTTACGCCTGCGATGGATGTGGAAGGCGATTATAAAGGCCGAGGCAATGATAACCCTTGGGGCCAAAAATACGCAGATATCCTGACGCGGATCATGGAAACCGATTTCACGACGATAAACCGTGATTTCGACCGTGCGGTTATCGGCGAATATGCAGGCGCGCAAACCTCTATCGGACGCGCGGGTTGCATGGCGTTCTGGGTTGGATTGCGGTCGTCTTTCCCCAATGCCACCTTCAAGATCCATCACCAGATCGGCATGGATGCAGATATGCTCTCGCCTCGCGCTGCAATCCGTTGGTCGCTTGATGGGGTTCATGATGGCTGGGGCAGTTTCGGAGAGCCGACAGGCGCTGCGGTCCATGTCATGGGCATGTGTCACGCAGAATTCGGACCATGGGGGCTGCGCCGCGAATTTGCGCTCTATGACGAGGTCGCAATCTGGAAACAAATTCTAATGGGGGCGGCTTGAAGGGGCTTTTGCAATGCATCGCCCGCAGAAATCAATCCAAGCGCCTTTGACCGGAGGGAGAGGAAGATGACACCCGCTGATATGGAAGCCCGAATCGTTCGCTATGGCGATTTGCACCCTTGCAAAACCGCCTTTATCGACGCGCATACGCCCGGCTCGAACCAGAAAGAGAATTTTACGATCATCGGTGGTGGTGTCTCGGAATCGCCCGATCAGCACGTCCATATTGCAATCCCGCACGGCTTCAATATCGGGGCTGCGGGCCAGCCTCCGAAATGCCGCAACTCATTGCACAGCCATCGAACGGCCGAGGTGTTTTTCGTGCTCAAAGGCCGCTGGCGCTTCTTTTGGGGCCGCCATGGCAATGCGGGTGAGGTTGTTTTGGAAGAAGGGGATATCTTCAATATCCCGACAGGTATCTTCCGCGGCTTTGAAAACATCGGCACGGATTACGGAATGATCATGGCGATCCTTGGCGGGGATGATGCGGGTGGCGGAGTGATCTGGGCGCCTGAAGTGATCGAAGATGCCAAAGACCATGGCTTGATCCTTGGTGAGAATGGCAAGCTCTATGACAGCAAGGCGGGGCAATCTTTGCCGCAGGGTGTCAACCCGATGCCCTTGTTGAATGACGCTGAGTTAAAGAATTTTCCCGAACCGACCACGCATGACGTCGTGCCCAAATTTGTCGCGCGATACTGGGATATGATGGCCTTGGCCGATCGCAAACCCGCCCTCGTCATCGGCGAGACGGGCATGCTGCAAGACAAACCCGGCTTCGAGGTCGGTTTCGTGAACCGCAATTCTGCAACGCCAGAGATGCACCAGCATGATGTTCCAAGTGTGTTGATGCCCATGCGCGGCCATTGGCGCGTAATCTGGGACGGCGGTGAGGCGACCCTTGCCCCGGGCGATACAATCTCGGTGCCTGAAAACCTTATGCATACTGCCGTGCCATCCATGACTGGCGAGGCCAGCATGTTTCATATTGTTGCCACAAGCGACCCTGCCGGTCACACCTGGCTTGGATAAAAGGAAGCGAAAATGTCCAATATCAGAACAACCCATGTCGGATCGCTGCCACGGACGCAGAAGGTCGTTGATTTCATCTTCGCACGTGAACGCAACGAGACCTATGATCAATCCGCCTTTGACGCATGTATGACCGAAGCGGTTGATGCGACCGTTGCGAAACAGGTCAAAGCAGGGGTCAATATCGTCAGCGATGGTGAAACCTCAAAGATCAGCTACGCCACCTATGTCAAAGACCGCTACACTGGGTTCGACGGGGACAGCCCGCGCAATGCGCCCGCTGATCTCAAACTGTTCCCCAGCTTTCTCAAACGTCTTGCCGATGATGGTGGTACGCCCAAATACGCCCGCCCGATGTGCGTTGGAGAGGTCAAATCCAAAGGTCAGAGTGAGCTGCAAAAAGACATCAGCAATCTCAAAGCGGCCATGGCCAATCACGGGGTTGATCACGGCTTCATGAATGCGGCGTCGCCTGGGGTTATCTCGCTCTTTTTGCAAAATGATTTCTATAAAACGCGCGAGGCCTACCTTGCGGCTTTGGCAGATGCGATGAAGGAAGAATACGAGACCATCGTGGCCTCGGGTCTTGATTTGCAGCTCGATTGCCCTGATCTCGCCTTGGCCAAGCATATGCTGTTTCAGGACGTGACCGATGAAGAATTCGTCAAGATCGCGGCGGGTCATGTCGAGGCGCTGAACCATGCCCTATCTGATATTCCAGCGGATAAGGTGCGTATCCATATTTGTTGGGGCAATTATGAGGGGCCGCATGTCTGTGACATCCCGATGGCCAAAATGTTCGACACATTGATGTCGGCCAAAGCGCGTTATGTGCTGTTCGAGACGTCAAATCCCCGCCATGGGCATGAATGGACGACCTTCCGCGACCGCAAGAATGACATCCCCGAGGATAAGATCCTCGTGCCAGGTGTAGTCGATACCACCACGAATTTCGTCGAGCATCCCGAACTTGTTGCGCAACGTCTGGACCGCTTTATCAGTATCGTGGGCGCTGATCGCGTTATCGCAGGGTCTGATTGCGGCTTTGGCACATTCGCAGGGTTCGGCTCGGTTGATCCTGATATCGCTTTCGCCAAATTGCGTGCGCTGTCTGATGGAGCCGCACTGGCGTCATGACACCTCTCGTTCTGCTTCCCGGAATGATGTGCGATGCGCGGCTTTGGTCCGGGCAAATCGCTGCATTCTCGGGCGAGCGAGTGGTTCATACCGCTCCAATGGTCCGCTCGGAGATATCCGAAATTGCGGCAGATATCCTTTCAAATGCACCCCCCATCTTTGCGTTGGCAGGGCTGTCGATGGGGGGGATTGTTGCCATGGAAATTCTGCGGCAGGCCCCTGAACGGGTAGAGCGTCTGGCATTGCTGGATACAAACCCATTGCCCGAATTGGCAGAAGTTGCAGCACGGCGCGAGCCACAGATCGAAAAGGTCCAGCAGGGCAAACTTGATGCCGTGATGCGGGACGAAATGAAACCGAACTATTTGGCCGATGGACCGAACCGCCCCGCGATACTTGACCTTTGTATGGAGATGGCGCAATCGCTTGGACCCGAGGTTTTTATTGCCCAATCCCGCGCTCTTCAATCGCGCCGGTCCCAAATCGAGACCCTCAAGGCGAGCGACATCCCCACGCTCATTCTTTGCGGGCGGGATGACAGGCTTTGTCCTGTTGAACGGCATCAATTGATGCATGAGTTGATGCCCCACGCGACATTCACCATCATCGAGAATGCGGGCCATCTGCCGACACTTGAACAACCACAAGAAACCACAGCGGCTCTTGCGCGCTGGTTGGAGGCATAATGAATAAAGACCTGCTCAATCTCCTGCGCTCGGTCGATACGCCGACTGTGTGCAACGCCATTGAGGTCGCACAAGGCAAACGGGGCTTTAGCGCGTTCACGCGCGGCACAATGCTCTGCTCGGCCCCAGATGCCCCCCCAGTTGTTGGCTATGCGATCACCGCGAAGATACAGGCCGTTAATCCACCGACAGAGCCGCCCGAGGTTATCCGTGCCCGCCGCATGGCGTATTACAAATCCATGGCGGAGGGGGCAAACCCGAGCGTCGCTGTGATTGAAGATACGGATTTCCCGCATGCCATTGGAGCGTTCTGGGGCGAGGTAAACACCACGATCCACAAGGGCTTCGGCCTGTCGGGAACACTGACAAATGGCGTGATGCGTGACCTGGGTGATATGGCAGAGGGCTATCCTGTGATTGCGGGTTCTATTGGCCCCAGTCACGGCTTTGTCCATGTGACCGAGCTTGGCACCCCTGTGAAGGTTTTTGGCTTGGACGTGTGCCAAGGTGATTTGATCCATGCAGATCGACATGGCGCTGTGGTCGTGCCGCCTGAAGTGGTGGACCAATTGGCCAGTGCTATCCAGAAGATGCAGGAAACGGAGCAGCTTATCCTTGGCCCCGCCCGCGAGGCCGAATTTGACTTTTCAAAATTCGAGGCGGCTTGGGAGGCTTTCGAAAAATCGCGAACCTAGATGTTTGCGGGGGTAAGACAGAAGTTCTAAAGGCATTCTTGCAACGTCACCGACTTACGGCCCAAACTTAACCATTTTCGTAAAGTGGGTCTGAGCGATTAAGGTGATCTCCCATCAATCTTACTGCACCCGAGACATCCTTCGCTTCTAGCAAGTCCACGATACGGGCATGCTCCATCAAGGTGGTATCTTCTCTCCCCGACCAATGTAGAACAGGTTTATAATAAGCAGAAAGCCAAGACAGCATGGCTTGGGTTACCGCTTGAATCAGGGGGTTTTCCGTCAGTGCAGCAATCGCGACATGGAAGGCGATATCCGCTTCGATGAATGCTTTTTCCTGCCCCAGTTTGTCGCGCTGTGCCTCCACGAGTGCACGGAGGTTTGCGATGTTCTTTGGTGTGCAATTGCCCGCAGCAATCTGGATCGATCCGGCCTCAAGGATTTTTCGGAATTGCTTGAGGTTTTCCAGATTCGAAGGCTCGCTCGACAAAAGCAATTTTGCGATGCTGTCGACTTGATCAAATGCAATTCCGGGGGTGAGTTTATTGACCTTACTCCGCTCGCCATGGGAGATTGAGATCAACCCCTTGTTCGCCATGGATTGCAGCGCTTCCCGAACAGCGGGACGGCCCACATTGAAACGCTCCATAAGCGCCCGCTCGGAGGGCATGGTATCACCCGGCGAAAGCTCACCCGATTGTACCATTGCCCAAAGGCGATCAAAAACCTGATCCGACAATTTCTGACGAACTATAGGGGCGTCAATGGGATCAAAATCAACCTTAGCGCTCATTTTGCGACGTTCTCCTCTGTTTCGTTTCTCCAGTATTCACACATATATGACAAGATAACCACCCGACCTGCTGCTTGGCTATTGCATCACGTCTCGTAGAAATAGCGAAACTTGCGGCACATAAGTTATGATCATCAGGGCGGTGATCATCGTCAAAACGGGAATGACCAGCGTTTTGAACATCCGCTGAACCGGAATATTGGCCACTTGTGCGGCGGCAAACAGATTCACCCCCAAAGGCGGCGTGAACATACCCAAGGCAAGGTTCACCACAATGATGATCCCGAAATGTACCGGATCAATACCGAAAGCCATGGCAACAGGCGTAAGGATCGGCGCAAGCACAAGGATGGCCGCTGATGTTTCAATGAACATACCGATGAAGAACAGCAGCGCGTTGATGGCCAACAGGAAGGTCCAGGCACTGGTAAAGGTACCTTGCGCCCAAGCACCGACAGCATTTGGCATTCCGGACAGGCTGATCAAAAAGCTGAACAGGGATGCCGCAGCGATGATCAGCATGACAGCCCCCGACGAGATCGCGGCACTTTTGAACAATTCCGGCAGGTCGCGCAGGGTCATCTCTTTGTAGACGACAAGCCCGAGGAAGAGGGCATAGACAACCGCAATCGCGGCCGCCTCGGTTGGAGTGAAAATACCCCCATAGATGCCACCAAGAATGATTACAGGCATCATCAAGGCCCAGAAGGCGCTGAAAAAAGAGCCGATGATTGGTTTTTTGTCTTCTCCGTCCAGCTTTCCGTGGCCCTGCATACGACACCAGATTTGCACCATAAGGATAAGTGCCGCCGCCACCAGCAGACCAGGACCGATCCCGGCGATGAACAGCTGGGTGATCGAGGTCTGGGTCGAGACCGCAAAGAGGATCAGGGGCACGGAGGGCGGGATGATCACGCCAAGCTCCGAGGAAGACGCCTGGATAGAGGCCGCCATGTTGACAGGATATCCATGCCTAATCATCGCGGGGATCAAGATTGAGCCGATGGCAAAAGTTGTGGCAACCGAGGAACCGGAAATCGCAGCAAAGACCATACAGGCCACGACACAAGTGCTGGCCAATCCGCCTTGAGTGCCCCCTACAAGGGATTTTGCGAAATCTACCAGACGATGTGACACGCCACCCTTCGTCATAAGGTTTCCTGCAAGAATAAAGAAAGGCACAGCCATCAGCGGAAAGCTATCAAGGCCTGTGAACATCTTTTGCGGAACAACCAGCAAAGGTAGGTTGGAGAAGAACACGATACCGAAAATCGACGCCAGCGCGATTGAGACCGCGACAGGGATGGTGATCGCGAAAAAGAAGATAAGCGAAAAGGCGAGCGCACCGTTCATGTTGATACCTCCACTGCGCTGAGATGTCCGCGCTCGGCGTCAAGATGTGCAAGAAAGAGGCCCGGAATGGCCAGCAACGCGCCTATCGGGATCGATACATAGAACCATGCAACCGACACATTGAGCATGGCGACCTGCTGGTTCACGACGCGTAAGGTCATTTGATAGCCGTACCAAATGAGAACACACAGAAACAGGGCGATGGCTGCAGTGACAATCCGGATTATCCAGATTTGCTTGTTCTGCGGCAGAAGGCTGCGCAACACATCAATGGGGATCATTTTGCTATAACGGATTGCGGGTCCCATGATCAGGAATACACCCCAGACAATCACCGCGCGGGCAAGCACCTCTGACCAGACCGCTGCATCGTTCAGAATGAAACGCGTCAAGACCTGATAGAACACCAGAAGCGCTGCAACCGCGAGCATCGAGGCCGCAAGATAATGCGTCATACGAACGATAGTCTCAGACAGCTTGATCAAAAAGTTCATGTTCCCCTCCCTTGAGAAAAAGGGCGCCACACGAGATTTCGTCCGGCGCCCCCAGTTTGTATTAGCTTAGGAACGCTTACTGCTGTGCAGCTTGGATGTCCGCGATCAGATCGGCAACGCCCATCTGCTCTGCGAACTGCGCATATGCAGGCGCAACCGCAGCAGCAAAGGCGGCCGAGTCGACCGATTCTACCACCTGCATGCCATTTTCACGGAGGAGGGCTACGCCATTAGCTTCGTTCTCGGCGACTGTTGCACGGGTTGCCGCAGCGGCCGCTTGGCCAGCAGCGATGAACCAACCCTGCTGCTCTTCCGTCAGGCCATCCCAACGGCTTTCGGACATGACGACAACGGCAGGCGAATAGACATGCTGTGTCAATGTCACATGCTCTTGGATTTCCCACATGTTATTGGCAACCAGAACAGGGATAGGGTTTTCCTGACCGTCGATGGTGCCTTGCGCCAAGGATGTCAGAACTTCGGTCCAGCTCATTGGTGTCGGGTTTGCGCCTGCCGCCTCGAAGGCCGCGATATGTACCTGATTTTCCATGGTACGAAGCTTCAGACCCTCAAGGTCTTCAGGCACGTTGATCGGACGGATATTGTTGGTAACATTGCGGAAGCCGTTTTCACCCCAAGCCAGACCAACAAGACCGTGGTCCTGGAACTCTTCCAGAAGGCCTTGGCCGATTGGACCATCAAGAACGGCATGTGCTTGATCGTAGCCTGCGAAGAGGAACGGGAAATCAAGTGCATAGATTGCCGGTACGAAGTTACCGATCGGGCCAGTCGACGAGATCGCGAGATCAACAGTACCGATCTGCATTCCTTCGATCACGTCACGTTCGCCACCCAATGCACCTGCTGGACGCAGATTGATCGTGATGGAGCCACCAGACAGTTCAGCCATCGTATCAGCAAAGGCTTGGCCGCCATCACCATAGTGTGACTCAAGGGGTGGTGTGAAAGCCAGATTGAATTCCTGAGCCATGGCTGCACTTGCAGTCATCCCCAAAACAACGGCTACACCAGTCAGTGTGTTGTTCAACATACGCATTTGGTTTCCTCCCTTTAGCGTTCTTTGTAATCAGGCAGAGGCCCGATAACCTTGGATCAGGTGATCCGGTCGACACTCGCTGCGATTTCGTCATCGTCGAAACAGCGCAACCAGTCGTCTTTCATCAGGACCGGAATCCCGAATTCAATTGCTTTATTGGCCGCGTCGGAAAACACGCCCTTGTGCTCGTCAAAAATGACCGCGCCCATGATATTCATATGGCCGAGCAGAAAGTCGCGAGCGCATTCAAAAGGGACGCCCTTCTTGACGACTTCATCCATCGCCATGCGCAACACCTTCAAAAGCGAGCCGTTGACCGTTTCGGACAGGCCCGGCTCGAGCAAGGCGAACTGCTTGAGCGTCACACGATGTGACCGCACAACAGGCGCATAGATCGCTTTTCCTACGCGTTCTCCCAAAGCGTAGTCTTCTTCTGGGCCCTGAACCAAAACATTCACAATGCCCTGATCCGCCGAGATACCTCCAAAGTAATCGCGGCGCTGCTCGGTCGAGTTCACATTATTCCAGATCGGAGGGTGGCAGGGATGCGACATGAAATAGGTCACGTCAGCGCGCTCAGGCATATGGCCCGCAAACGGAGCCGCACCGTCGAGAACGAAAATCATTGCTCCCGATTTTACTTTGTCGATGATCCCGTGGGACACCTTGCCAATCAGCGTGTCAGGCACGGCAAGCACAATGATATCCGCGCCATCCAGAGCCACATCCACATCCACGCAATCCACGCCGTAAGCTTCGCGAACAGCAGCGCGCCCTGCTTCGGACACCTCGACATGCATGGTTTCGAATTCATTGTTCTTGGCGAGGTTTGCACCAAGGCGCATCCCCATTTTTCCACCCGCACCAAACAAAGCCAGTTTCGGCATGAATTCTCCTCCCGTGTTTCCCGCCATCCGAGCGGGAATAAATTGACAACTGGTATAATCAGTAGCTAAGTATGTGTTTATGTCAAACGCTTTTTATTCGGCAAGGAGCGAACCGCTATGAGGCAACCGATAAACGCACTGCCGGACGGACCTCTCGTCGCTTGGTATGCTGATGACTTCACGGGGGCGGCGGCTGTGATGGAGGTGCTGACCTTTGCAGGTTTGCCTGCCATGCTTTTTCTGGAGCCACCAACTCAGGAACACCTCGCCAAGTTCCCTGATTTGAAAGGCATTGGCGTTGCTTCAACCGCGCGTGCGCAATCCCCCGAATGGATGGATGCCGAACTGCCAGAAATTTTTGCGAAACTAGCGGCCCTGAACCCGGCCTTAATGCATTATAAAGTTTGCTCTACCCTAGATTCTTCACCAGAAATCGGGTCCATCGGTCGGGCCATTGAAATCGGTGCAGACACCTTTTCACCCGCCGCTGTTCCGATCCTGATCGCAGCTCCGCAGATGCGGCGATATCAATCCTTCGGGCATTTATTTGCAGGCTTTGGTGATGCGGTTTTCAGGCTGGATCAGCACCCTGTCATGTCGCGCCATCCCGTGACGCCAATGTGTGAATCGGATGTGGCAAAACATATCGCCCTGCAATCAGCCAAACTGGATACGCGCTGCCTGAACTTGGAAGATATTTCCGCTGGAACGCTTCTGCCAAAAACCGCCAAAATCCCAGCTCGGATTGATACGGTCACGCTCGATTGCATGGATGAGGCGACAGAATCAGCCGTTGGACATCTGCTCTGGGAAGGGCGTCATACCAATCGCTTCGTCGTTGGGTCTCAGGGTGTGGAATACGCCCTCGTGCGCCACCTGCAAGATAAGGGCAAGATTGAAAAAACTCCCGCTGCAAAAGGGATCGGGCGGTCGGAGCGGATGATTGTTGTATCGGGGTCAGTCTCACCCACCACTGCCGCACAAATTTCATGGGCCAAGGCAAATGGATTTGAAGGTATTGCTTTTGATACGACCAGTGTCTGCAAAGGCCCTGACATCCTTGAAGGCGAGATCACGCGCTGCGTTACGGCCTGTCTTGAGGCAATAGAGCGGGGTTTAGACCCTCTGGTCCATACCGCAGAGGGTCCGGATGATCCCGCGGTTGAAACTTTTACAAAGGCCGTCGCCCAAATGGGCCAGAAGATGTCGCAGGCCAATCAAAAGGTCGGCGAGGCCCTTGGGCAGGTTCTACATCAAAGCTTGATGCAAAGCAGCGTGCAGCGCGCCGTGGTATCAGGTGGCGACACGTCAGGTCATGCGACACGGCAATTAGGCATTTATGCTCTATCGGCGCTGGCCCCCACCATTCCTGGTGCTGCCTTGTTTCAAGCACATGCAGAGGGGCCAATGGATGGGCTTCAGCTTGCACTAAAGGGCGGCCAAATGGGCAGCCATGATTACTTCGGCTGGATCCGAAGCGGAGGAGGACCCCGATGACCCGAATTACAGCAACCTATGACATTGAGACCCCAGTAGGCCTTGAGCGCGCGGCACAGGTGCTTGCAGGCGAGCAATCCACAGGCACATTCACCAGATTGGCCTCCGAAACAGATGCCCTGCGCGAACGCTCCGCCGCACGGATCGAGGCGATCGAGGTCACGGGCAGCAGCTCCACGCCCTCGCTCCCATGCCGCAAGACCGCAGAGCGTTACGAGCGTGGCACCGTCACCATCAGCTGGTCGCTGGACAATTTCGGCACCTCCTTGCCAACCCTGCTCTCTACATTGGCGGGCAACCTGTTCGAACTGGCCGAGCTTTCCGCCATTCGCCTTACCGATATGTATCTGCCAAGCGTCTTCGCCGCAGATCATCCCGGCCCTCAATTCGGCGCAGAAGGCACGCGGGACTTCATGGGCGGCCATCAAGGCCCCCTAATCGGAACGATCATTAAACCAAGCGTCGGTTTAAGCCCCACAGAAACTGCCGCCCTCGTCCAAACACTTATTGATGCGGGGATCGACTTCATCAAGGATGACGAGCTGCAGGCAAACGGACCCCATTGCCCGTTTGAAGAACGCGTCAGTGAAGTGTCCCGTGTTCTGAATGCTCATGCAGACAAAACGGGCAAAAGGATCATGTATGCGTTCAATCTCACGGATGAGATTGATCAGATGTGGCGCAATCTTGACCTACTGGAAACACATGGCGGCACCTGCGCAATGGTGTGCATGAATTCCGTCGGACTGACGGGCCTGCGCGCGCTGCGCAACCGCAGTTCCATGACGATTCACGGACATCGCGCCGGATGGGGGATTTATTCACGCTCGCCCGATATCGGGATCAGTTTTCCCGTGATGCAAAAACTCTGGCGTCTCGCGGGTGCCGACCATTTGCACGTCAATGGCCTGTCCAACAAATTCACTGAAACCGATGATGTGATCGCGCAATCGGCGACCTCGGTCCAAACCCCAGTCTCTGATGGCGGACCGCCGCATCTGGCCATGCCTGTTTATTCGTCTGGGCAAACTGTTTGGCAGCTCGACCCTGCTCGCACCCTATTGAACAATGACGATTTCATCTTCTGCGCAGGCGGCGGTATTTTGAGCCATCCGGGCGGAGCAGCAGCAGGCGTTATCGCCCTTCGCCAAGCAGCAGATGCAGCGCGCAAGGGCGTAGACATAAAAGACTACGCAAAACAGCACCCCGAATTGCGGGCAGCAATCGACACATTCCCCGAGACGAAAGTCACATTAAAAGCTCTTTAATTTTCGCTTAGGCATCTCAGAAGTTTCCCGATGCGGCCTCCTTCAAGATTAGCTGGTCCAGCGTCAGGTCAGAAACTGCGCGACGCAGACGCTCGTTCTCTTTCTGCAGCCGCTTCAACTCCTTGAGTTGTTCTATGCCCATTCCACCGTACTTCTTCTTCCCGCGGTAATAGGTTTGTTCAGTCACGATGATCTGCCGGATCGCATCAATCTGGGGCATGCCTTGCCCCATTAGGACTTCAAACTGCCGTAACTTCACGACAATCTCTTCGGTCTTGGGTCTCTTAATAGCCATCTTTGGTCCTGCGCTTTCCTAACTATAGGGGCGGACCACTTGAATGGGGGAGGCTAACGACATGACCCCTGAACAGGCACAACGCCTTATGGCGGCATCAAGTGGCCTCCTTGCTGCGAGTCAATCTCTCCAAGCTTCTGAGAGCGCCAACTATACGCAACCGCAAATGACACGTTTTCTTAGAAACCGCTGGCGGATAAATGGAAACCAGATGTGCCAATACAGTGATGGCAGCGTCCTGAACATGGGCATCAACTTATGCCCACTATCCATTTAATCCATACCAAGTAGACGCAATACAAGCGTGGTTGAGGCCCAAAGGTTCACACGTGCTTCTGGACTCCTAATACCCAACCCTGCCACGCTCTCAGCCCCGCTACGGGCCATCCAAAGGCTTGCTGCGGGTCGACTGGGTAAACCAGTCACAACAAATTTCTGATGCCAACGCCATGCCAACTCATATATTTGCTATGGTTGCGGCTGAACTACTCAGCGCCCTCAATGATCATCAGATCAGTATCAGAACATGTTTCCCGCACAGCCTTTGCTGCTTGGTACTCGGCACTAAAGTAGAACGTTTCGGCAGCGTTCTTGCTCTCAAACTCAATCATCATCACAGTGCCAGCGAGGTCACCTTCGTGCCTGTCCGCTAAGGGGCCTCTAGCCAGAACCTTACCGCCATATTTCTTGATGGCTGGTGCTGCCATCCCTGAAAATTCTTGGAACATTTCAGCGTCAGTGACCCGAATGTTCGCCACCAAGTACCCCTTTGGCATTTCCATACCTCCAACCTTTTAATCTGATATGTCCTCTCTCAGATTTACACGCGCGTATTAGAATAACCAGTCTTTCCTCCAGAGTGGTGTCGGGTTGTATGGCCACGATAAGACTTCGCGTAAGATTGCATTTCGATGTTCTGGGCTGTCACCCTACCCAAAAAGCTCCCATACCCCCCTGCCACGGCCACACCTCCGCACAAAACGATAGCAACGCGCGCGCGGGCGGGAGCAAACACGCAGCCACGCGCGTAGGACGGTGGCGCGCGCTAATCTCAACATTATGTCTAAGTTCGGCGCATGATTTGCCAGATCAGTCTATTTTAAGAAACTTTTGGCCTGCACGTATCGCCATTTCTTTGTGAAAGCGTCATGCGATGTGGGGACGAATTTGGGGACAAAATCCCCACATCAGCCTCTAAGCTCATGTAAAGATTGAGTATTAAGGGGAAAAGTGGCGGAGACGAAGGGATTCGAACCCTCGAGACCCTTCCGGGCCTACTCCCTTAGCAGGGGAGCGCCTTCGACCACTCGGCCACATCTCCGCTGGCGGGTCTAATGTGTCAGTTGGCGAAGGACAAGCAGAGATTTAGCCGAATTTGCCGAAGAAATACTTGAATTGCCCTCAGGCGTTGAACAGGAAATGCAAAACATCGCCATCCTTGACGATATAGCTTTTCCCCTCGACCCGCATTTTGCCCGCGTCCTTGGCCCCCTGTTCACCATTCAGCGCGATGTAATCCTCATAGGCGATCGTCTCGGAGCGGATGAAGCCGCGCTCGAAATCGCCATGGATCACGCCTGCGGCCTGCGGGGCGGCGGTGCCTTTGCGGATGGTCCATGCGCGGGCCTCTTTCGGGCCCACGGTGAAATAGGTCTCGAGGTCGAGCAATTCGTAGCCCGCGCGGATCAAACGGTCGAGGCCCGCCTCCTCCAGCCCCATTTCACCGAGGAACATTTCAGCTTCCTCGGCGTCCAACTGGCTGATCTCTTCCTCGATCTTGGCCGAGATAACCACGCAAGCCGCCCCTTGCGCGGCGGCCATTTCGGCCACGCGGGCCGATTGCGCATTGCCTGAGGCGGCGTTCTCTTCCTCGACGTTGCAGACATAGAGAATGGGTTTCGTGGTCAGAAGCTGCAGCATCTTCCATGCTTTGGCGTCTTCGTCATCCACCTCGACCAGACGGGCGGGTTTGCCCTCCTCCAGCATTGCGGCGGCTTGTTTGAGCAAACGTTCCTGCTGGATGGCTTCTTTATCGCCACCACGCACCTTGCGGGTCAGGTTCTGCATGCGTTTTTCGATGCTTTCAAGATCGGCCAGCATCAATTCGGTCTCGATGGTTGCGGCATCGGCAATCGGGTCCACGCGGCCCTCGACATGGGTGACGTCATCATCGACGAAACAGCGCAGGACCTGCGCGATGGCATCGGTTTCACGGATATTGGCAAGGAACTGATTGCCCAGACCTTCGCCCTTGGAGGCCCCCTTCACGAGGCCCGCGATATCCACAAAGGTCATGCGCGCAGGGATGATCTGTTTGGAGCTTGCAATCGCGGCCAGTTTATCGATGCGCGGATCGGGCACGGCGACATCGCCGACATTGGGTTCAATCGTGCAGAAGGGAAAATTTGCAGCCTGTGCGGCAGCCGTTTTCGTCAATGCATTGAACAAGGTCGATTTCCCGACATTCGGCAAACCCACAATACCCATTTTGAAACCCATGACCGCTCTCCGATATGCGCAAAATCCGCCTGCTTCTACGGCGGCGAGGAGGTTTGGGCAATGGCCCCCATTGATTTCTGCCCCCCTTTGGCCCAAACCCGTCCCGACTTTGGGACAAGAGGACGCCATGACTCGCATCGACGACACATTCGCACGGCTCAAGGCCGAAGGGAAAAAGGCTTTCGTGGCCTATGTCATGGCGGGTGACCCCGATTATGAGACCTCGCTGGAGATCGTCAAAGGCCTGCCCGAGGCGGGCGTCGATATTATCGAGCTTGGCCTGCCCTTCACCGATCCGATGGCCGATGGCTCGACCATCCAGCTTGCCGGCCAGCGCGCTCTTGATGGCGGGCAAAGCTTGGAGAAAACCCTGCAAATCGCCCGCGAGTTGCGCAAAGGGAATGACACAACCCCAATCGTGATGATGGGATATTACAACCCAATCTACAGCCGTGGTGTGGAGCGTTTTCTAAGCGATGCGAAAGAGGCTGGGATCGACGGCTTGATCATCGTGGATTTGCCGCCCGAGGAAGATGGTGAGCTGTGTATCCCCGCACAAAAAGCGGGCTTGAATTTCATCCGTCTGGCCACGCCCACCTCTGACGATAAGCGCCTTCCCAAGCTGTTGGAGAATACCAGCGGCTTTATCTATTACGTCTCGATCACAGGCGTCACGGGGGCTGCGGCGGCGCAATCGGGCGATGTTGGCCCTGAGGTTGCGCGCATCAAATCCCATACCGATCTGCCCGTGATCGTGGGCTTTGGTATCACCACGCCAGAGGCCGCCGAAAATATTGCAAGCGTTGCGGATGGGGCGGTTGTGGGCTCGGCCATCGTGAACCAGATCGCTGAAGGCAAGCCCGTGCCCGAGATTCTGGAGTTTGTGAAATCGCTGGCAGATGGGGCGCATCGCGCCTGATCCAATACGGATTGCCGCCGCCCTGCTGAATTGGTACAAAACTTTAACCAATCCAGCGCAAAGGGAGGCCGCGCCATGCCAGTCATCACCGAGATCGAAGATCTGCGCCGCCTCCATGAACGCCGCACACCGCGTATGTTCTATGATTATGCGGAATCTGGCAGTTGGACCGAGCAGACCTTTCGCGAGAATTCCTCGGATTTTGACCTGATCCGCCTGCGCCAACGCGTGGCGGTAGATATGTCGGGCCGCTCTACTGCCGCGCAGATGATCGGGCAGGATGTATCTATGCCAGTGGCTCTGGCCCCTGTGGGCCTGACGGGGATGCAGCGCGCCGATGGCGAGATCAAAGCCGCCCGCGCCGCCGAGAAATTTGGTGTGCCCTTTACGCTGTCCACAATGTCGATCTGTTCCATTGAGGATGTGGCCAAGAACACGAGCAAGCCCTTCTGGTTTCAGGTCTATACGCTGAAAGACAATGACTTCATGACGCGGCTTTTTGCGCGCGCCAAGGATGCAAACTGTTCCGCCATCGTGATCACGGTTGATCTGCAGCTTTTGGGACAGCGACACAAAGACCTTAAAAACGGGCTATCCGCGCCGCCCAAGCTCACGCCCAAATCCGTCGCCAATATGATGACAAAGGTGCAATGGGGCTGGGAAATGCTGCAAACAAAGCGGCGGTTTTTCGGCAATATCGTAGGCCATGTGAAGGGGATCACTGATCCTTCCTCTTTGAGTTCATGGACAGCGCAGGCCTTTGATCAGAGCCTTGATTGGGACCGGATCAAAGAGTTCCGCAAAATGTGGGACGGCCCCGTGATCATCAAAGGTATCCTTGATGTAGAAGATGCGAAGAAGGCCGCTGAGGTGGGCGCAGATGCGATCATCGTGTCGAACCATGGAGGGCGCCAGCTTGATGGGGCTTTGTCCTCGATCCGGATGCTCGAGCCCATTCTGGACGCGGTTGGCGATAAGATCGAAGTGCATCTGGATAGCGGCATTCGCTCGGGTCAGGATGTTTTGAAGGCCTTGGCGATGGGAGCCAAGGGCACCTATATCGGGCGCGCTTTCGTCAATGGTCTGGGAGCGATGGGTGAGGCAGGCGTGACCAAGGCGCTTGAGGTGATCCATAAGGAACTTGATGGAACCATGGCGCTTTGTGGGGAGCGGGAAGTGAAGGATTTGGGGCGGCAGAACTTGCTGGTGCCCAGAAACTTCTCGGGCGATTGGGCCTGAATGCGGTGAATGACGCGGCCCTGCGGGTCCGCGCAATGCCTCCGGCGGAAGTATTTGGAAAGCAAAGATGGGCAGGGTCAGGCGCGCCGAAGACGGGGCAGCAGGATCAGCGGGATCAGCAGAACCATCATGCCGACCACGATGAACGAGACCCGAAGCGATGTGATGGCCGAGAGCCAGCCCATCAAGGCAGGCGATAAGAAGAAGCCCAGAAAGCCAAAGCCCGAGACCCGCGCGATCACGGTGGAGCGCGTCTGAGAAGTGGCGCGGCGCCCGACCAGCCCCAAGGCCAGAGGGGCAATGACCGAGACGCCCATGCCCAGAATTGCAAATCCGAGATAGGCCACAAAGGGAACTGCTGCGATCGCTGCGATTATGGCACCGCTACAAGTCATCAATGAGGCCCAGAAAATGACCTTGGTATCATTGAGCCGCGAGGCGAGCGTTTGCCCTGTCAGGCGACCGATCCCCATGGTGAAGCCGAGCAGGAAGGGCCCGAGCGCCCCTTCGACAGCCCGCCCGCCAAGGGAGCGTTCCACATGCAAGGCAGACCAGCTTTCGATTGAGGCTTCGGTCATGAAGGCAATCATGACGACCAATCCGCCCAAGGCGATCAAGGCGTTCGGGAGTTTACGCGCCTCAGGCGTCGCTGCATCATCGGATTGAAAAGACGGCTCGATCCGCGTTCGGGTGACCAGCGCAAGGATGACGACAAAATAGAGCAGGAACACCAAAAACGCGGTTGCACCGGCTTCACGCAACAGGCCGGTCATCAGGGCCGAGAAGGCATAGGCGAATGAAAACATCGCGTGATTGAGACTCATCATCGGCCTGTCTTCGCGAGCCTCAATCTCGGAGACACGCGTGTTCATCAACACATCTGTCAGCCCTGAACAGGCGCCCGCAAGAAACATGGCCACTCCGAAAAGGGCGGGTGTCGGCGCCCATCCGATCAACAGGAAACTGCTGGCCATAGACATCACCGCCAGCGGCAAGCTGGAAGCCCTGAGCCAGCGTTCGAATTTGAGAGCGAGCCATATCGCCGACACCAGCCCGAAAGCCGAGAGCAAGAGCAATGTTCCAAACAGGCCATCGCCCACGCCGATCCGGAGTTTGATTTGTGGCACGAGAGCTGCGAATCCACCCCAACACATGCCAAGCATCATGAAGGCCAATGCGGGGCGTTGGGATAGCAAAAGGGTCTCGCGCAGGTCTTGAAGTATTCTCATGGCATCGCCGCTAGCCTGCCCTGAAGCACTATGCAATGGGTTGGCGAAAATTGCCTCTAGCCATCGCGGCGATTCACGTCTATACGCGCGACTTCAATCGGGCCCGACACCCTTGGAGGCGGCCCTTAATTATATGGAGAATAGCTATGGCTGGTGAGATTCCTGATCTTATCGCTGAGGCACGGACGGGGACAGGCAAGGGGGCCGCTCGTCAAGCTCGCCGTGAAGGCAAAGTGCCCGGTATCGTGTATGGTGGTGGTGCAGACCCCGTTGCGATCCAGATCCCCTTTAACGTGCTTTTGAAGCGCCTCAAGCAGGGTCGTTTCCTTTCGACACTGTTCAACCTGCAGGTTGAAGGCCAAGAAGATGTGCGTGTGATCTGCCGCGGTGTTCAGCGTGATGTTGTGAAAGACCTTCCAACCCATGTTGACTTTATGCGTCTGCGCAGGACCTCGCAGGTGAAACTTTTCATCCCTGTCGAGTTCATCAACAATGAGACCGCCCCTGGCCTCAAGCGCGGTGGTGTTCTGACCGTTGTACGCCCTGAAGTTGAACTGACGGTGACCGCAGGCGATATCCCTGATCACCTGACTGTTGATCTTGAAGGTTTGGAAATTGGAGATACGATCAACATCTCCAATGTGACCCTGCCTGCAGGTGCAAAGCCAACCATCGACCGTGACTTCGTTATCGCCAATATCACAGCACCTTCGGGTCTGGTGAGCGCAGATAACGCCGCCTCGGATGAAGAAGGTGGTGAAGCGGAAGCCGAAGCAGAATAAGACTGCGGCTTTTTGCTAACACAGATTTGAGGCGTGGCCCTTTGCGGGCTGCGCCTTTTTCTTATGTCTCTTTCTGATCCGTGCTCCAGACCCGCCGAAACCCGAGGATTTTGCGTGTCGAGACGACCGGATCATAGGTCATATCCATGGCGGACATGAAATCGACGATCTTCTTGATCACCTCGGCCCCGTATTTCTTTGGATGAAGCTCAAGCACGAAAAACCGCAAGGGGCATTTCCAGCGTTTGTCGAAGAGATGTTCTTCAGCACCTTCCACATCCATCAAGATGACATGTGGCCGATGCGCGGCAATCAGATCGGTGACAGATACAAGCGGCACCGTAACCTTGCGCCCGCTGCCGCCTGACAGGCTGGAGGCGGTGTAGAAATCAGCCAGATGAAACTCGGCCGTGCTGCCTTCGGGAACATCGCCTGCAACAGCGGCGTGCAGGACCGTGGCCTCAGCTTGACCGTTGCGGGCAAGATTGCCCTCAATCACTGGAATAAGGTCGGGGTTGGCCTCAACGGAAAGCACATTCGCCGCACCTGCCGCGCGGGCCGCAAGCGAGGAGACATAGCCTATACCAGCGCCAAGCTCCAACACGCGCGAGCCTTGCCGGATGCAGCGATCAACAGCGCGCGCTTCATCTTCTTCATAGGTGCCGTCGCGCAATTTTCCGACGATCTCATCGGCGGCCAAAGCTGCGGGAAGCCGTAAATCCAGACCATTGATCCCGATCGAGACCTCATCCGCGCTTGTTGATCCAGCCTGTGTCACGCCTCTGCGCCTCGGTTCTGTGTTGTTCCAAACTGGCCCCCAAACTTGCACAAGCGCCCTGCCCTGCCAAGTAGCTGGAACCGCGCCAAGTTCCGCGCTAGAGAAGGTGGCATGAAACTTTGGGTAGGGCTAGGCAATCCGGGCGCGAAATACGCGATGAACCGACATAATATCGGGTTCATGGCGCTTGAACGCGTGGCCGAAGACAAGGGCTTTGCGCCATGGCGCAGCAAATTCCAAGGCAGCCTGACCGAAGGCAATCTTGGCGGCGAGAAAGTGCTGCTTCTCAAGCCTGAAACCTTCATGAACCTCTCGGGCCAATCCGTGGGTGAAGCCATGCGCTTTTACAAACTGGCCCCCGAAGATGTGACCGTCTTTCATGATGAGCTGGACCTTGCGCCTGCCAAGCTGCGGCTGAAAACAGGGGGTGGGCATGCGGGGCATAATGGCCTGCGCTCGGTCCATGCCCATATCGGCGAGGCCTATAACCGCGTGCGGCTTGGCATCGGGCATCCGGGCCATAAGGATCGGGTTGCAGGTTTCGTGCTGTCGGATTTTGCAAAGGCGGATCAGGACTGGCTTGATGATCTGATGCGCGGCATCTGCGATGGTGCCGCGGAACTGGCCAAAGGGGATGGCAGCAAATTCCTTAACGCGGTGGCGCTGCGTGTAAACCCGCCACGATCGGGCACTGGTCAGGCCAAGCCGACCGAGAAAGGCGCGCCCAAATCCGACAACAAACCCACGCCCAAGCCACCTGCCGAGCCTAAACCTGAACCAGAAGCTGAGCCCGACACCCGCAGTCCGCTTCAACGATTGGCGGACCGGTTCAAATCGTGACGCTGGCTGCCCTTGCGCATCCTCGCGCAAGCTCTACCCTGAGAGGCGAGACCAGCAAGGAGCCTGTGATTTGTCCGAGATAGAGCCATCCATCAATGTGCACGGAGCGCCTTTGGCCAGTTGTTCGACAGACCCCGTCACGGGGTTCTTTCGCAACGGATGCTGCGATACAGGCGCGATGGATCATGGCTCGCATACGGTTTGCGCCGTGATGACGGCCGAGTTCCTCGCCTTTTCCAAATATCTTGGCAATGATCTGTCGACGCCTCGGCCAGAATTCGGCTTTGCAGGCCTGAACCCTGGCGATCACTGGTGCTTGTGTGCCTCGCGTTTTTTGCAAGCGCATGATGAAGGCGCGGCCCCCGATGTGAACCTTGCAGCCACGCATCAACGCGCATTGGATATCGTGCCGCTTGATGTTCTGGAGGCCTATGACATCACGCGACACCAAGATGATGGGTCAGCCTGAGATCGGCTCTTCGCTTTGCGCGCGCGGCGCGGGCTCTAGCTCCGGCGCGGGCAGCAGGCTTTCCCCCATTAGATCCTCGACAAACAGGCTGAGGAATTGCGGGCGGCCCGTGACCCCAGCCTTGCGATAGATCGCGTTTGTCTGCGCCTTTACCGTGCCTTCTGACGTCTCGCGAAGCTGTGCGATTTCCGTCAGGCTCATGCCTTTGAGCGCGAAAAGGGCGACATCCCGTTCAGCAGGGGTGAAGCCCCATTCGGTGAAATGCTCCTCCACCAATTCCATAAAGGCGCCCGAGGCCACACGTAGGGCCTGTTCCGCCGCGCGGGTTCTCCTGCGGGCGCGGCTGAGCAAAATCGCACTGAGCACCACCCCCGAAATCAGGCCGAGCGCCGCCGCGATTTCCATCGCCTCTTGGTAGCGCCAAGGCACCGGATTGATGGGAATACCCAGCACCGAGAAGATGATATCCGATACAAAAAAGATCGCGCAAAGCAATTGCAACACAAGGATCGTAGCATATGTGCCCGAGCGGTTCAGCATAGGCAAAGAATGCCGCTCACGGGATCAATCGTCATCGCCATCATCCCCGTCGTCATCATCCCCGTCGTCATCACCATCATCGTCATCATCGTCATCACGGTCGTCGCGGTCATCGCGATCATCATCGTCTCGCGCATCTTCCCTGTCATCGTCATCATCGCGACGAAAGCCCCAGATGCCCGCCTCTCCGTCATCGGAATAGCTGTAATCACGCAGGATTTCTCCATTGCGCGGGTCAAACACGATCTCGCGGGTGAAATCATTCCTCTCGGCAATGATGCGGACACGGCCCAGAAGCGTCCGGTTTGTTTCTTCAATTTCGAAGCCTTGGCGCTGCAACTGGTCAATCACCTGCTCGGTGACGCTTTGGGCCAAGCCTGCCCCCGCCAGAACAAGGATCAAACCACCACCAAGAAGTATTGAGCGAAACAGGTTCATCATTTCCAAATCCATGGGCTGTCTCTGGCTCTGCCAGAGACAGCCTAGAGGTTAAACGTAATGCGCTTTAGTCATCATCGCTATCGCGATCGTCATCATCATCGTTGTCACTATCATCGTTGTCGTCATCGTCATCATTGTCGTCGTCATCGTGATCGTCGTCATGATCATCATCGTCATCGTCGTCATAGCGCCCATTATCATCGTCATCATCCCGACCATTGTCATCATCATCGGTAAAATCACGCGCTCTGGTTCTGATCTCATAGCCCCTCAATCCACGGTCTTCAGCGTCGGCAGGTCCAACCTCGGTGCTCAGGACAGCGCCAGTCACGGCATCGTAGACCACTTCGGTTTCCTGTCCCGCGCGAATACCTTCGACCTTGATCTGATTCAGGCCCCGTTGGACTTCGATATAGTCATATCCCTCTTGCTGATATTGCGCCAAGAGTTGGTCAGCTAAATCCTGTGATACGGCCATGCCTGCCGAAAGAAGAACAACGCCTGTTGCTGTCATAATCGTTTTCATCATGGGTCTCCCATCTGGTTGCGGCGCAGCGGAAGTGCCACGCCTTGCAGGACAGATGGAGAGGAAACCCAGCTTGAGAAATTGGCTAACCGTTTAGAAGCGGGTCCGTAAACCCGCTATCTACACGCATAAACCAAAGGTTGATGAGGAATGGAAAGGCTGTTTGGGTGGTTGCCCTAGCCGTTCATTTCCCAGCCGAGCGCACGCGCCACGGTAAAGATATCCTTGTCGCCACGGCCACACATATTCATGCAGATGATATGATCCTTGGGCAGATCAGGCGCGATCTTGGCGACATGGGCCAAGGCATGCGACGGCTCCAGCGCGGGGATGATCCCTTCGGCTTCACAACATAGCTGGAATGCATCAAGCGCCTCGGTATCAGTGATCGAGACATATTGCGCGCGCCCGATCTCGTGCAGCCAAGAATGTTCAGGGCCAATACCGGGGTAATCGAGACCCGCGCTGATGGAATGGCCTTCCAGAATCTGGCCATCGCCATCCTGCAACAGATAGGTGCGGTTGCCATGCAGCACACCGGGGCGCCCACCTGTCAGCGAGGCGCAATGCTCCATCTTGTCATTCACACCTTTGCCACCCGCTTCGACGCCGATGATATTGACCTCTTTGTCGTCAAGGAAAGGGAAGAACAGACCCATTGCGTTCGAGCCGCCTCCAATCGCCGCGATCAGCGTGTCGGGCAAACGGCCTTCGGCCTCCATCATCTGCTCTTTGGTTTCCTTGCCGATGATCGCTTGGAAATCGCGGACCATCGCGGGGTAAGGATGGGGGCCTGCAACGGTGCCGATGCAATAGAATGTGTCGCGCACATTGGTCACCCAATCGCGCAGCGCGTCATTCATCGCGTCTTTCAGGGTGCCACGGCCGCTGGTCACGGGCACAACCTCGGCCCCCAGCAATTTCATGCGGAACACATTGGGCGCCTGACGCTCCACATCATGTGCGCCCATATAGACCACGCATTTCAACCCGAATTTCGCGCAGACAGTCGCCGTGGCAACGCCGTGCTGGCCAGCACCCGTTTCCGCAATGATGCGGGTCTTGCCCATGCGACGCGCCAGAATGATCTGGCCCAAGACGTTGTTGATCTTATGCGCGCCTGTATGGTTCAGCTCATCGCGCTTCATGTAGATTTTCGCACCGCCAAAACGCTCGGTCAGACGCTCGGCATGATAGAGCGGCGAAGGGCGGCCGACATAATGCTTCCACAAGAAATCCATCTCATCCCAGAAGCTCTGGTCTGTTTTGGCAAACTCGTATTGCTCTTCCAGCTCGAGGATCAGCGGCATCAGGGTTTCCGACACAAACCGCCCGCCGAAATCGCCGAAGCGGCCGCTTTCATCAGGGCCTGTCATATAGCTGTTCAGGATGTCATCGGGCATAGGTTACGCCTCCTCTTTGCTGTTCAATCTGCCTAACGCGCAGCGCAGAAAGGAGCAAGGGCGCGAGGCGTGGTTCGGCTAGGCCAACGCTTGGGCAAATGCGCGCATCAAGCCCGCATCCTTAACCCCCACGCTGCTTTCAACGCCTGAGGAGAGATCCACTTGGCGCGCGCCCGTCATCTGCACGGCCAGCGCGACATTTTCAGGCGTTAAACCTCCCGCCAATATCCAAGGCACAGGCCAACGACGGTTTGCGATCAAGCGCCAATCAAAGGCCAAGCCATTTCCACCTGGAAGCTTGGCGGTTTTGGGCGGCTTTGCATCAACCAAAATCTGGTCGGCAACCTGCGCATAGACATCAAGCTGCGGCAGATCTTCGGCATCGGCGATGCCAACCGCTTTCATCACAGGCAAGCCATACCGCGCCTTGATCTGCGCCACACGCTCGGGGCTTTCCTTACCGTGGAGCTGCAGGATATCCAGCGGAACCTTCGAAGTGATCTCATCAAGAAACGCATCATCGGCATCCACAACCAAGGCCACCTTGGCCACACCAACGGGCACCTCGACAGCAAGCAGACGCGCCTCATCGGGCGTCACATTGCGCGGAGATTTGGAAAAAAACACAAAGCCGACATAGCGCGCACCCGCATCAGCGGCCGCGACAACATCTTCGACACGGGATAACCCGCAAAATTTGATAGATACGCTCATAACGCAGACCTAGCGCGCGGCGCTGCCATCCTCAAGCAGAGCCAGCACCTCGTCCTTGCCCTCATTCTGACGGCCTTTGAGGGTCTGCACTTCGCGCTCAAGCTTCTTCTTGTCACGCTTATGCAGCTTGGCATCGGCACGGTGGCGATGCTCACGCAGCCATTCCCAAACGAAACCAACCAAAAGCCCGACAGCCACACCCCCGAAGATGACTAGAAACAGCGGCAATTCGATCGCAAAGGACCACCCAGCCCAAACCGCCAGATCCTCGGGCAGAACCCGCAAAGTCACTGGATCGCGGTTCGCCAAAGCAAGCAGAACCAAGGCCAGCGCGACAAGAGCAAGAAAGGCGTATTTGAGGTAGCGGATCACTGCGTTGCTCCTAGGTGGGACAGATCAGGCGTTCAAACGATCGCGTAGCAGCTTACCCGCCTTGAAGAAAGGCACATGCTTTTCTTCCACTTGAACACTTTCACCCGTGCGCGGGTTGCGGCCCATACGCGCATCGCGCTGTTTCACCGAGAAAGCGCCAAAGCCACGAAGTTCGACCCGATCACCCCGCGCCATCGCTTCAATAATCTCTTCGAAGATCGCGTTCACAATACGCTCAACATCGCGCTGAAACAGATGCGGATTTTCTTCTGCGAGTTTTTGAATGAGCTCTGATCTGATCATAGGTAGCCTCCCCGACGTGACGAGACAATTTTTACCGATAGGCCAGATGCTTACAATCACCAAAGGGCGTGCAAGCCATGAAAGATCGGGTTTTTTGGGCTTTTTCGCCCCGATCTGGGGAATTGTGGCAAGAAAACTCTCACTTTGCGAAATCAGACGGCATTCAAACTCGAAAAACAGCGCATGATTCGGAGAATGCGTGTGGCGATCCCTTAAGGACTCGAACCCTCAACCTGCTAATTAGAAGTCAGCTGCTCTATCCAGTTGAGCTAAGGGACCAGAACCTATTTTTCCAACTTATTTAGGCTCAAACAGAGTTTCAAGAAGCATTAAACTACGCTATGCTTCGCAAACTTACCCTGTTTTGTCTCGCTGAGGGTCTCGCTGATAAATGCCCACCTTATCCTGCGTCTAGCAGCGCAACTACAAAACCCTCCGGTGGCTTCTGCCTGCCAAAATATGAATAGATGGACATTGCCCTTACGGTATCGCCGGCGACGGACATGGTTACATTCCACTCCTCACCAGCGCTTGGGCGAATGATAAACTCAATCTGCCGCTCTGGAGCGCCTCCGCAGTAAACAACCCCCTCTGGAGCCTCCATGGCTGCAGCTGCAAACACCACCAAGCAAAGCAAGGCAACTATAATCGCTCCAATCCTCTGCGCCATTAATTGCTGTCCTCTAATCTCCTGGGACTATTTGATTCACAAGTAGCAGAGGCGGAGGCTTATTTCGCTCTCCTAATTTCACTATTTTGTCGGCCTGTGATTTGCGCTCAATCAAATATGCAAATGATTGGGTAACCTCATGGAGGCGAGTCTCGGCCGTCTCAGCCCTTATGGCGTTTGCCGCAGACTGACGCTCAACGCTCTTAATATGATCTTTGAGTTGACGACGCTCTGCCTTTACGATTTCGAGGGAAACTGCATATTGAAGCAGTTCATCTTTTTTACTCTCTAGCTTTTGAGACAAATCTAGGATTTCAACTTTCTGACTGCGCTCAAACGAACCGATCTTGAACAATAGCTTTAGTGCAACATCAACATCAAGTCCGTCCTCTCCGATCTCAGTCAAATCAAAGAGACTCGTGGCCATAAAAGAAAGTGTAGCTTTGTTTCTACCCGTGATTTTTGCAAGTTTTTCCCATTGAATAACCATAAAATTTTCGTAGCCTTAATTTTAGAATTAGCGTGAAAGTGTGTCACATCAGGCTTTTGGCATCAAGAACTGCGTTAACGAAGCGAGTGTCCAGTTCATCTAGTTTACTTCGTTACTCGCACATCAGATTGCATAAAAGTATCCATTTTGCCAAAAGAAAATACTCCGATGTCCGTTGGCGAAGGCAAAGCTCAGCTATGCTGTTCCAGCTAAGCAGTCTGGCGTGTACCCATCGGTTGGTCCACCAACGGAGACTGTTTTTTCCTGCAGATCGGAAGATTACTTTCAAAAAGCTTCTCCACGATTAAGGTCGAATTGATCAGCTAAGCAGTCTCGCTTTCGTCATTCTTACGCTCAAACATAATGAACACAACGAGAGCAGAGATCACTATCCCTCCACCAACCAACATCATCATAGTTGGTTTTTCTCCCATGCCCCACCATACCCACAGAGGCCCCAATATTGTTTCAGACAACATGATTAAGCTTACTGTTGAAGGTTTTATGCTCCGTGCAGCATAAGAAAGTGCTACGAACGACAGTGGCAAAATAATTATACCAGTAAAGGCAATTGAAATCATTTTAGCTATAGAGAGCCATTGTAACGTGTCAGCGAACAAAAAGCCCACCAAAGCTGCACACATTGCTCCAATAGCCAATGCTAGTGGAAAAGGTGCTTCGCTATCCTTACGTATTAAAGTAAAATTCATTGCAAGTGCTAGTGCTACTCCTAACCCTAGCAGCAATCCAATCAAAGTATTTGTGTCCAGCCTTAAGCCCTCAACTTCATTTCCTAGTAGTGAAATTAACAATCCAGCCATAACCACAAGTGCGGTAACTAGCGTTAACTTAGAAACTGGTTCGTTCAGGATAAATATTGATAAAAGGGACGCAAATATTGGAACTGTAGAAACGCCAATAAGGACTATCACAACGGGAGCCAGTGCAATCGCTAGGCTAAAAAATACAGCATTAAGTATTTGACAACATATTAGAACGCCAAAGCTAAGCGTTGCTGCTTTTGGCAAACTCTTCCAGCCATTCAACACTACCCAAATAATGAAATAGGCTAGGCTACTTAAGCCCCCACGCCAAATAAGCATATTCCAGCCATCCAGTTGTGAAAAGCGCATCAGAAAAGTATCAGGCGTTAACAACAATGCTCCGATTGCTGCCAGGATAACTCCCATTGTGGTAGTGCCGATTCCGGTCGTAATCTGCTGAAGCCTCGTATTTGGTGTGTTAATGGTGCCAGCATTGACACGATCATTAATCCCATACCGTTTCAAGCCCATTAGCTCCACCTATGCTCTGGTAGATCTAGTCAACTGGTGAGCTTGAGTTCCCTCGGATGTACGTTTCGATCACCAAGGGTATGCGTTATTTCTAAGATTTCTTGGATTATATAAGCACAGGATAAAACTATCGCCGTTGTTGAGCCACTTTCAGCGGACTATTCTGGGGCAGCTAGAAGTTTGATGAAGCCGCTCAATACCGCGTTAAAATGACAGTACGAATCAATAAAAAACATTTCCAACTTCAAAAATGCCGCGCAAAAAGTCAGTCACGTATTCATAATTTGCGCCATTTCCGATCTGCTCATAAATTGACTAGCTGAGACACTCACGCCCAAGCCGTTTGTCTGTTGTTTTGGATAGCTAGGACGCCGATGGCAACGCGCTAGCTTTGGCCATACAGACTGCTCTTGTGGCTAAACTTTTTACTGAAGAGATAGCGGTGTTGCGCCGGACTCCATTCTTGTAATTTTTCCATCTTTCACCACACGCACCAGCATCACTGCATTTCTACCCGCTGGTCCGTCTAATATTGAATGACTGACAATGATTTCATCATTCTCATAGATTAAACGTCTGGCCTCAGATTTTACTTGATCTCTGACGCCTGTCATCAAGTAATCAATGAACTCATTCTTGGTCATCTTCTCGCCAGTATTATGTCTGACAAAAATAAAGCTGTCGTCCAACAATTCTTCCATACTTGGCCTGTCGAGTGCGTTTGCTGCGTCCCACCATTTATTAAATAAGCTCACCTTTTGCTCCTTGTTTGAGGCCAGACTGACAGTCTAATCACTTCATGCACAAACCAAATTTCTATTTTGGATATTCAGGCCAAAACCATCCCAAGGCAATCCTTCTCAGAAAAAAATTAGAGTTCGCTACTCCTGTTTGCAAATGAGCGCTCACGGCGCCTCCACTTCGTTCTTTCATCTGTTGGACTGTGGCGGCTGATAACATTAACCACCGATAGCAACGCACGCGCGGGCGGGAGCAAACACGCAGCCACACGCGTAGGACGGTGGCTGGATTTTTTACATCAACTTACGCGATTCCACGCCACTTCGTCTCGCTGATTGTCTCGCTGAAATTCTACACGAAGGTTTATATGCGGACTTTTTAGCTTATTTTTATGGCGATCCCTGAAGGACTCGAACCCTCAACCTGCTGATTAGAAGTCAGCTGCTCTATCCAGTTGAGCTAAGGGACCGCTGGCTGCGTCACTACGCAATGATTTTGGCCACGTCTACCGCGGACAAAAAGATTAGTGGGTCCAAACGCCACGGCGATTGGTCGCGAAATTATCGCCATAGCCGCCCGCGCGGATATTCTGCTTGCGGGATTTGGGCTTGAGCACCACGGCCTCGATCCCTTTGGATTGCGCGTAATCCTTTGCGGCCTCCGCGCTCTCGAAACTCAGGCGGACCTGCGAATTCATGTCGGACGAACTTGTCCAACCCATCAAAGGATCAACCTCGCGGGACGACTCGGCTGCAAATTCCAGAACCCAATCCTTCGTCTTGGCAGTGCCAGAGGACATGGCGGTTCTTGCAGGTTTGTAGATGCGCGCTCGCATGGGCAACTCCCGTGTTCGGATCGGCCTTCTATATCGGCAAATCTGCCTTGTAATGCAACGGGGTTTGCAGCCGCGCCTTGCGATTTTTCAAGGGGCCGGTGCGCAAATGTGGTTGCCCCCCACGGAGGTGGGAGCGAGGGGTGGGTGGGTGAACCAACCGCGAGGGACAACCGGTCGTGCTGCTTGCAAGGCCAGACTATCGCCCCATCCATGAGAAATTGGTTAATGCGATCCCGTTCATCGGCATAAAACTTATGCAGAATTTTAGCGAATTCTGGTCAATCGCGCCGCGGCATGCAGGACCGCCCTTGAAGAAGAACAAAATAAGACCATTCTAGAGGTCTCCCCCGATGCAAGGATTCGGTCATGCATAACAACTCGCCCGAGCAAATGCCCGAGCTGCCAAACGTGATCTCCCCCGCGCGCGAAAAACTCGAAGGGGGCAGGCGTTTCGTGTTGCACACGGAGTTCGAGCCCGCAGGCGACCAGCCGACCGCGATCAAGGAATTGAGCCAAGGCCTCAATGAGGGAGAGCATAATCAGGTTTTGCTTGGGGCAACAGGCACGGGCAAAACCTTCACCATGGCGAAGGTAATCGAAGAAACGCAGCGCCCCGCGATTATTCTTGCGCCGAACAAAACATTGGCCGCGCAGCTTTACGGGGAATTCAAAGGCTTCTTCCCTGAAAACGCGGTGGAATATTTCGTCAGCTATTATGACTACTACCAGCCCGAAGCCTATGTCGCGCGCTCGGACACCTATATCGAGAAAGAATCCCAGATTAACGAGCAGATCGACAGGATGCGCCACTCGGCCACCCGCGCGCTGCTCGAACGCGATGATGTGATCATTGTCGCCTCGGTTTCCTGCATCTACGGCATCGGCTCGGTCGAGACCTACACTGCCATGACCGTCGATCTGCATGTGGGTCAGGAATACAATCAACGCCAAGTCATGGCCGATCTGGTGGCGCAGCAATACAAGCGCAATGACCAAGGGTTTCAACGTGGCAGTTTCCGCGTGCGGGGCGACAGCCTCGAGGTTTGGCCCGCCCACCTTGATGACCGCGCTTGGAAACTGTCCTTCTTCGGCGAGGAGCTGGAGAGCATCACCGAGTTTGATCCTCTCACGGGCGAGAAAACCGACAGCTTCGAGAAAATCCGCGTCTATGCGAATTCGCATTATGTAACGCCGCGCCCAACGATGAACCAAGCGGTCAAGGGCATCAAAGCCGAATTGCAGATGCGCCTCGACCAGATGGTGGGTGAGGGTAAATTGCTTGAGGCACAGCGCCTTGAGCAACGCACCAATTTCGACCTCGAGATGCTGGAGGCCACGGGCGTGTGCAATGGCATCGAGAATTACTCGCGCTATCTGACAGGCCGCGCACCGGGTGAGCCGCCGCCCACTTTGTTCGAATACATCCCCGATAACGCCATCGTCTTCGCCGATGAAAGCCATGTCTCTGTGCCGCAAATCGGCGGCATGTATCGGGGCGACTACAGGCGTAAATTCACACTGGCCGAACACGGGTTCCGCCTGCCCTCCTGCATGGATAACCGCCCTCTTAAATTCGAGGAATGGGACGCCATGCGCCCGCAATCGGTCTATGTCTCGGCCACCCCTTCGGCATGGGAGATCGATCAGGCGGGTGGCGTCTTCACCGAGCAGATCATTCGCCCGACAGGGCTGTTGGACCCAATGATCGAAATCCGCCCTGTGCAAATGCAGGTCGATGATCTTCTAGATGAAATCCGCCGTGTCGCCGCTGACGGGATGCGCACGCTTGTGACCACGCTGACCAAACGCATGGCCGAGGATTTGACGGAATACCTGCATGAGCAGGGCATCCGCGTGCGCTATATGCATTCCGATATCGACACGATCGAACGGATCGAGATTTTGCGCGACCTGCGCCTTGGCGCCTTTGACGTGCTGATCGGGATCAACCTGTTGCGCGAGGGTCTCGATATTCCCGAATGTGGTCTGGTGGCCATTCTGGATGCCGATAAAGAAGGCTTCCTGCGCTCCGAAACCTCGCTGATCCAGACCATCGGGCGCGCCGCGCGCAATGATAAAGGCCGCGTGATCATGTATGCCGACAAGATCACTGGCTCCATGGAACGCGCCATGGCCGAGACCGAGCGTCGCCGCGCCAAACAGGCCGCCTATAACGAAGAACATGGCATCACGCCCGCAACCGTAAAGAAGAATGTCGAGGATATTCTGGCGGGTCTCTATAAAGGCGATGTCGATATGAACCGCGTCACCGCCAAGGTGGATGCGCCTATGGTGGGCGCGAACCTGATGGCGCATCTGGACGGGTTACGCACGCAAATGCGCAAGGCAGCCGAGAACCTCGAGTTTGAGGAAGCCGCAAGGTTGCGCGATGAGGTGAAACGTCTGGAAGCGGTCGAGCTTGCCGTGGCCGATGACCCGCTGGCCCGCCAATCCGCCGTGGAACAAGCGGCAGAAGATGCGGTGAAAGCCAGTGGCCGTTCAACAGCGGGCAGACCGGGTCAACGGGGCGGCGTGAAGCGGCGGGGGCGGTGATTATGGCCTATTTTGGCTTTCCAATTGTCGTAGCTGTTCGACCATCAGAGAATAGCCATCGCATATACATCTCGTGCATCCTGACGCCCGAACGGCCCCTCCTCCGAGCTGGGTAGGGTGGGCAATCCTGCCCACCAGCGCGGGCTGCAAGACCACCCTCCATCGCATGATCAAATGGTGGGCGGTATCGCCCACCCTACTCACCGAATGCGCCATCGAATTTGGGCGAAGACCAGCCGTTTGGCACACGGCCTGCGCGATGGTCGCGGTGGATCGAGGATAGTTCCCAATCCATCGCGGCCGCGACCAGACCGTGGCGAACGGGGTTTGCCCAACAATACTCGACATGCATCCGGTAATCGCGATCATCTCGGATAGCGTGTTCCCAATAGCGGCGCTGCCAAAGCCCGACCTCCCGCTTTGCGTGTTTGGAGGCAGAACGCGGATAGCGCTTGCCCAAAGCATGACTGAACCGCGCCTTGATCCTGCGCCATCGTTCAGGAAAATCGCTGTCGCCTTGCGGTAGCGTCCAGACGGCATGCATGTGATCGGGCAGGATCACGATGGCATCTGTCACAAAAGGCAATTCTGACGCCGTAGCGCGATAGGCCTGCCGCAAGAGATCGGCATGATCGGTCAGGACAGATCTACTCCGCGCCGCCGTGACGACCGTGAAGAAAAACGTCCCACCAGAAATGCGCAAACGGCGATAGTTCGACATGCACGACAGCATGGCAAACAAGCGTTAACGAAGGGATAACGTTGGATAAGACAGCCTCCCCCTTGCAGCCTCACATACCCGGAACCACGGTCAGCCCGAGCATGTTCCAGTTCTGCATTCCGCCGCGATAGTAATAGATTTGCTCGGCGGGATAGCCCGCCTCAATCATACGGCGCGCGGCGGTGGGGGATTGGCCGCACCAAGGGCCATTGCAAAACAGCACAACGCGCGGCACCTCTTCGCAAATCCAGCCGTCGAAATCGACTTCACAGCCCAATTCCCCCAAACGATCCGCGGCTTCGGTATAAGGCACCGAGATCGCACCGGGGATGGTGCCCGATTCAAAATTCGGGCGGATGCGGCCGTCAATCAGCACGGCATCCTCGGCTTGCAGCATCTCCAGCACCTCCAATTCGCCGATGGTTGTCACACCGGGTGCGGGGGTCATCGGCTGGATGCAGAAATTCGGGCAAGAGCGCGAGGTGAGAGTCCAGTCGCCCTCAAGCCGGTTGGCATTGTCCTGAATACGCGAAATCTCAACCTCGCCTTGCGGCGTCTCGACGGTGACGGACATGATATCGGGTGTGATCCCGACAGGCTCGGCAAAGGCAGCCCCTGTCATTAGGGCTAAGGCGATTAGGCTACGCATGATTGGTCCTCCCTGAACATCTTGGTGCCAAGGTCGGGCCATCTGCGTATCGGGTCAAGCCTTGGTCGCGAAATGTCTGTTTTGACGCAGGCAGGTTTCACGCTAATTTTGCGGTATGAAATTATGTGTAAGCTTGTTTTTATTGATGCTCTCCACCCCTGCGCTTGCTTGGGAGGCAGGCTTTGACGGGCCTTTATGCACGCTTGAACATGATCAAGACGGCGCGCAAATGCGGCTGACCTATAACCCCGCAGGTCCGCTTTACACCATCACGGTCACCAGCCCTCAGGCATGGTCGGACAGCCCCTATTTCGGCATCCAGTTCCAAGGCCCCTCGCCCAATATCATCACCACGGATCGTCATTCCCTCTCGGAGAGCCGCGATGCCTTGAGCGTCAGCGATCGTGGCTTTGGAAATGTTTTGAACGGCCTGTCTGACAACGACATTGCATTGGCCTTCACGCCAAATGCCAGCATCGCCTTCGATCTTGAGGGTGCCGCCCCCGCCGTTGCCGCCTTTGAAGCCTGCGCCACCAGACCTTTGGCATAAATCCGCGCAGGGTCTTGTGCAAAAACCCTGTTCCGTAGAGACTCAGGGAAAAACACGAGCAGAAAAAGAGCGTTCCAATGAAAACCTCGCGTAGAAGCCTGTTAATCGGCGCAACTGCTTTGGGTCTGTCGGGCTGTATCCCCGCAAGCCCTTTGGTCACATCACAAGCCGCGTCCTCGCCACTTGATCCCGACCTGCTGCCAACACCGAATGCAAGCTATGATGCATGGGTTGCGGCCTTTCGCACTCGGGCGCAAGCGCGGGGCATTAGCGCGGCAACCCTGAGCCGCGCCTTTCGAGGAACGGGCTTTCTACCAGGTGTGGTGGAACGCGATCGCAATCAGGCCGAATTCACCCGCACATTGGAAGACTATCTGGCACTTGTTGCCAGCGAACCAAAGGTGACCGCAGGCCGCGCAGCTTTTGCTCGGCAAGGCGCTGTCCTGCGCCAGATCGAGGGGCGCTATGGCGTGCCCGCCGAACTGGTCTGCGCCATCTGGGGTGTGGAGAGCAATTTTGGCACAAGACGCGGTGATATTCCTGTGATCTCGGCAACCTCAACGCTGGCCTTTGACGGGCGGCGCGGCGAGTTCTTTGAGGCCCAACTGATCGCGGCCCTTCGTATTCTCGAAAATGGCGATACAACGCCTGATCGTCTTGTCGGGTCTTGGGCAGGCGCGATGGGGCATACCCAATTCATCCCCACCACGTTCGAGGCCTATGCCGTGGATTTCATGGGCGATGGACGGCGCGATATCTGGTCGGAAAACCCGATAGATGCATTGGCCTCGGCTGCGGCGTATCTCTCCCGTTCAGGGTGGCAGAGCGGCCAGCCTTGGGGGCTGGAGGTGCGCATTCCCGCTGGCTATGCTGGCCCATCTGGCCGCAGCACC
Organism: Rhodophyticola sp. SM2404; assembly: GCF_053570515.1. NCBI lineage: Bacteria > Pseudomonadati > Pseudomonadota > Alphaproteobacteria > Rhodobacterales > Roseobacteraceae > Rhodophyticola > Rhodophyticola sp. SM2404. The sequence goes on along the minus strand of NZ_JBSEDL010000001.1, from coordinate 167,220 downwards.
CGCAGAAGCGTCTCAGCATGGCGCGCGGCTGGTGTGCAACCTGTCCGAGGCGGCGGCATACCCGATGCAGGCGAGGCCGCGCTTTTGCTGCCACAAGGGGCCGCTGGCCCCGCTTTCCTTGTGTTCCGCAATTTCAATGTAATCCTGCGCTATAATAATTCCGAAAATTACGGACTTGGCGTTGGCTATCTGTCGGGCCGCATTGCAGGTGGTCCACCGATCGCGGGGCGTTTCCCGCCTGACCGATACGGGCTTGTCATGGAGGAGCGTCTGGAATTGCAATCCCGCCTCAATGCAGCGGGCTTTGATGCAGGCACCCCCGATGGCGTTCTGGGCCGCAGGACCGAAGCCGCGATCATGGCCTATCAGCAAAGAAACGGCCTGCCTGTCACTGGCACCCCGTCACAGGATTTGCTGCAGCGCTTGCGCTAGGGTGTTTCGCACCTATCCCAGAACATGGCCCCGCATCGCCAGATAGGCTGCAGCCGTTGCAGCATTTGCCAAGTTGAGCGAGCGGATATGTTCACTGAACATCGGCAGGCCGAAAATCCTGTCTGGGTAGTCCTCCAAAATCTCGGGCTGGATACCCTTGGTCTCGCGCCCGAAAATCAAATAAGCGTCACGCGGATACGCCACCTCATAGGCCGAACCCGCGCTGTCATTTTCATAGAAGAACATCTGCTCTTTTTGCGGCTGGCGCTCGGCAATGAAGCTGGCCCAACTGTCATATTCGCTTAAATGGACATGCTGCCAATAATCCAACCCCGCCCGTCGCACCGATTTCTCGGTGATGTCGAAGCCATAGGGACGGATCAGAATAAGCTCCATATCCAGCGCGACACAGGTCCGCCCGACCGAACCAGTATTTCCGGGTATCTCGGGGGTAACCAGAACGATTTTCATATTATGCGGCGCAATTGGCCTTTGTTCAGACATGCTTGCCCACTGTCCATCCCGTCGTATCGGCCAAACGCGCCTTACCTTTAGAAATTGGCAAATCCTCAAGCGCCGACCCCATCGAGTCGTTCCAGCGGTTGAGATACCCGAAAAGGGCGACAACGCCCATGATCTCGACCACGGCATCCTCAGACCAGTTCGCATTGAGCCGCGCGCCGATCTCGGGGGTGACTGCATTGGGCACTTGCGTGGCGGCATGGGCAAAAGCAAGTGCTGACTTTTCAGCCTCGGTGAAATGCGGGCTGCCTTCGAAATCAAACACATCACCCAGCCGCTCCTCTGAGGCCCCGAAACGCTCGGAGGCAAGGATCATATGCGCCTGACAATACATGCACCCCGAAGCATAGCTGCTGACATAGCCTATCAGCCGTTTAAACTCGGGTGTGACGCTGCCGTAATCGGTCATCACGGCCACGTTCAAATCGGTAAAGGCGCGCGCAATCGGACTGCGATGTGCCATGGTGCGGACGCTATTGGGGATCACGCCAAGCGGCCCTTTGAAAAACTGCACATGCTCGGCCAGAGCGGGGTCCATCTCGTCTTCTTCCAGCGGTCGCACCAATGCCATGTCTCTCTCCTCCGTCAAAGCTGCATGGCAACCGTGGCGCGGGCGCACCGGACATGCAAGACCACGCGCGTAAGCAGTATTTCGGGGCGGGCGCGATATGGCCGATAAAATCAATTCGATCAGGGAAACCGATGATGAGGCCCGCGCCCTTGCCCGACGCCTTCTAGCGGACGCCTCTTTCGCAGCCCTTGGAGTGATCGAGCCCGAGACAGCGACCCCTATGGTGTCGCGCATCGCGCTGGTCGCAGCACCTGATGCTGCACCGTTGAGCTTGATCTCGGACCTGTCCCTGCATTCTGCCTGCCTTGCCGCCAATCCCGCCTGCTCTTTGCTGGTGGGCGAGCCCGAGGCTAAAGGCGATCCGCTGACCCACCCACGCCTCACCCTGCAAGCCCGCGCGACCCAAGCCGATAAGGCAGCACTCAAAGCGCATTACCTCGCGGCCTATCCCAAGGCGAAGCTCTATTATGATTTCGGAGATTTCCGTTTGATCCGTTTTGAGGTCAGCCATGCCTTCCTCAATGGCGGCTTTGGAAAGGCCTATCAGCTGAGCCCCGCCGATCTGCTCGGGTAAGGCCCACACCATCAAAAAGCCCCGACACCGCGATAACGGAGCCGAGGCCAATTGCTAGGATCAGAACGAACCTATGGTGTGTCGCAGCGTGCCGTTAGCTGCACTTTACCCTTCACGGCTTGCGACCAATTGATACGGATGGAGCCACGCCCCACACCATGCCGCACCGTTGCAAAAGGCATCGTATAGACCGCCACATTGGATGCATTTCGTATAGCCCCTTCGGGCAGAACCGAAACCGCGACACGCGCCTGCGTGGTGAAGGGGAGGTAGTCGCGCAGGTCGACTTCCCATGTGCTTAGCGCGGTATTCTCAGTCACGGCCAAAGTAATTGGGTTCTGCGAATCCTTGACGATGCCGTGATACATATTGCCCGTCATGGTCAGGTTCTTGGTGCGGCTGGTATCAAGAACAGCCACACTCTCATCCACGCCATCAACCGCATCAAGAGCAGAACCATTGGTCTGCTTAAAGGCATTATCCGTGATCGACACCGCATTCAGATAATGGTTCGGCCCCATCGGTTTGATCATGATAAACTTGAACCACGGCGCCGAGCGGATCGACATGAAAATATTACCCGTGATGGTCAGACCGCCAAAGGACAATTCATTCTGCATCTCAGGCTCGGGGTCATGCTCATTCACCCATTCGATCGCACAATTGTCGATGTAATTGCCATTGATCGTGGTTTTGCAATTGGTCTTGGTGATCACGATACCTGCCGTTCGGGTGCCATTGGTTTCATTATCGCCCTGAAAGAAATGATTGCCCGAAATCAGGTATCCCGTGCCTGCCGTGACCAGAAAATGTTTGAATTTCACGGCCCGATTATCGCGGATTTTGGCGTCGTTATTATTAACATTGATCGCGATCGAGACCCTGTCGCGCACATTCAGGACTTGCTCGTTGGACAGGAATTGGCAACGATCCACCTGCATGCCCTGACAGCCATCCCCCGCCGATGTGATCCCGCGATCTTTCGGCCCCGTGAAGAAACAATCCTGCACCTGAAAGACAAGCCCGTCCATTGGCAGCAAAAGCCCACTGCACCACCCCGCACAGAGAAACTCGATATCCGAAATCACAAAGCGCTGCAGGTTCTGGAAGCCCTTGAAATCCAAAAGGTATTTAAAGCGACGGAACTCATAGCTTTGCGATGTCGGCGGCACCCCAAGCGATTGCGACAGCGTGACCGTTCCAGCCGTCACGTTGGTTGCTTTCACATAGACCTCACGGCCCACGCCCTGCGCTGCAGTCACGAGCGACCCGATTGCGATATTGCCCACATTGCTGACATTGCTCAGCAAAAACGGAGAGGAGGCCGACCAAGTCGCAGTCGAGCTATGCACTTCATCCTCCCAACCTGCGCTATTATCAGCCGCGAGTTGCCCATTCCGGATCACGCGGCGATTGGCGTAGGAGGTGCGGTTATCAACCACCGCCTGCACATCCACAGGCTCGCTCAGCAAGACCCGTCTGCCGCTCAGATCAAAAGCCTCATGATCGGATTGATTGAACAATGTCTGAAGCCCTTTTTTCAGACCCGTCACTTCATCCCCGAAAGCATCGGCATAGCCAGCAAGGTCAAAATTCTGGTTCAAGGCAACGCGCACGGCGTCGGGCGTCTCGATCCGCCCTTCAAAGCGCATGCGATTGTTCATCGTCAGGTTCGAGGCAATATGGAACACACCCGCAGGCACAAGCACCTCCCGCCCTGCAGCAGCCGCATCAGCAGCAAAAGCGGCGCGGCAATCCGTGACACCATCGCCGATAGCGCCATAATCGGTGACATCGACCCAATCCATGATCTTGCGATGAAAGATCGAGGTGACATCTTCGATTTCGATGCTTTCGATGCGGATGATTCCGCCATTGCCACCCGTCAGATCGAGGCCGAAATGCCCATAGGTCGCCGTCTCGCCCCAAGGCATATCGACGCCGATACGCTCACCCGTTCCGACAATGGCAGAAACGGTGACCACCTCGCCATAGTCGGTCAATGTGGTTGTGGGGCCTGTTTGCGGCACGCCCGAGACATTTGCACTGCTGGAATTGCCCGCCCATCCCGCGATGCGAACCGAGGGCAACAACCCCGCCAAACCTTTGACGCGCGCCGAGACCCGAAGATACATCCCCGCACGGATCGGGGTGCTGCCCATATAGCGCAATTTCGTGGTTGTCTCGATCTTGATCAGCTCAAGACAAGTGCCGAAATCCTGATCTGCCGCAACCAGCGCTGCATTTGGTGCGGTGGAATAGGTATCAGAGCCCGGCACACCATCTTGCCGTGACCACACGCCAAGCCCGTCGCCGAAAGATGGCGGCATAAGGGTCAGCCCATCCGTGATTACTTGGTTCATATTGAAACCCTTTCCCGCGCGCTGCTCCGCGCGCGTCAGGCCCCGCTAGGGCCCGCAACGAAAAGTGTGAGGGCCAGCAAGGCATCCTCATTTGTTGCAGTTTTCGAAAAGTGACCAAGCAGCATTGCCAAAGGGTCGCTTGGCGAAAGGCGTTAGACCAAACTGGTTAAGATGGCGTTAAACACCAATGCCGGGTGCGCGCAGCAATTGCACACCATTGACGAGCCAACCCGCTTCGGTTTCAATCATCTGATAGGCGAGAATATGGGCCCGCCCTGCCCTATCGATGACCTGCACCCGCTGCACGGTCACGCCGCCAAGGGTTTGAAGATCAACAAACTCGACATCGGCAGGCCGCCACACCATGGGGTAGCCCCCCTCGACCATTCTGCCGAAATTCTCGGGCGTTCTGAACAGGCGCTGGATATTGGGGCTGGCGAATTGCCAAGCCGCTTCGACATCATCCAGCAAGAAGGCCTCAAGCTGGTTCTGGATCGTGCTCTCGATATCCGCGTTCGGGGCGAGCCTCTCTTGGGCATGCGCCAAGCCAGCTGCCAAGCTGCATATCACTACAAGAAAAAACCGCCGCATCTGAACCTCCACGCGTCACTGTTACAAAGTGAAACGTAGAAGCCCAAAGCTGGCGGTCAATTCACAGCCATGTCAAATCAGGCCTTCACAAGCTTGCCTGCAAGGCCATCCTCGATCAAAGCTATGGTCTCTGGGACGCCGTAAAGCGCGATGAAACCGCCGAAACGTGGGCCTTGGCTTGCTCCCATCAGCACTTCGTAAAGCGCCTTGAACCAATCACGCAGAGGGTCGAACCCGTGGTCCTTGCCAACAGCGAAAACGATGGTCTGAAGGGCTTCATCCTCCAGCCCACCATCATAGGCTTTCAGCCGCTCGACCAAATCCTGCATCGCTGCACGCTCTTTTTCATCGGCGGGGCGGAAGGTTTTGTTCGGTTTCACGAAGTCATTGTAATAGCGTACAGCAAAACCCGCCGCCTGATCCAGATCAGGGTTCGTCTCGGCTGACGCCTCGGGCGCGTAGCGGCGGATGAAGCCCCAAAGGGTCTCCTTATCCTCGGCACCTGAGACGCTGGCAAGGTTGAGCAGCATCGCAAAGGACACAACCATCGTCGAGACAGGCACCTCACCATTATGGATATGATGGACAGGGTTGGCCAATTGCTGCGTGGCGTCTTGCGTGTGATAGGCCCGCAATTGCTGGTGATATTCATCAACGGCCTTCGGGATGACATCAAAATACATCCGCTTGGCGGTCTTGGGCTTGAGATACATGAAATAGCTCAAGCTTTCAGTAGAGGCATAGCTCAGCCATTCATCAATCGAGATACCATTGCCCGACGATTTGGAGATTTTCTGCCCCTGATCATCAAGGAACAATTCATAGGTGAAATGCGCAGGCGCAGGCGCACCCAAAATACGGCAGATCGCATCATAGATCGGCGTATTGGTCGAATGGTCCTTGCCATACATCTCAAAATCGACACCCAAAGCGGCCCAACGCGCGCCGAAATCAGGCTTCCATTGCAGCTTTACGTTTCCGCCCGTCACAGGGAGCGTCCATTCGCGCCCGTCTTCATCATCGAAGGTGATCGTATAATCTGTTGCATTCACCTCCTTCATCGGCACGTAAAGCACACGCCCCGTTTCGGGATGGATCGGCAGGAAGATCGAATAGGTCTGGCGGCGCTCCTCCCGAAGGGATTTCAACATGACCTTCATGATCGCGTCATATTGCTCAACGGCGCGTTTCAGAACCTCGTCGAACTGGCCCGATTTGTAGAATTCGGTCGCGGAATAGAATTCATAGTCAAAGCCAAAAGTATCAAGGAACCGCCGCAGCATCGCGTTATTGTGATCGCCAAAACTGTCATGGGTCCCGAAAGGATCAGGCACGCTGGTCAGCGGTTTTTGCAAATGCTCCTGCAACATCTCTTGGTCCGGCACATTGCCTGGAACCTTGCGCATGCCGTCCAGATCATCTGAGAAACAGATCAGGCGCGTTGGAATATCCGAGATAAGCTCGAATGCGTTGCGGATCATGGTGGTGCGCAAAACCTCTCCAAAAGTGCCAATATGCGGCAGGCCCGAGGGGCCATAGCCCGTCTCGAACAGCACATAACCCTTTTCGGGCGGGGCTTTCTCGTAACGTTTGAGAACAGCACGCGCCTCTTCAAAGGGCCAAGCTTTGGAGTTCATCGCAACGTCACGCAAATCCGACATTTTCCTCATCCATTCTTTTTCAGCAGCACCTTGCCGCATGGGCTGTGCACCTATTGCGGCTAGGCCTCGGGGTCAATATTCTCTAAGCATTCAGTTAGCCCTCCAAGGAGAGAGATTATGAGTTCGACAACAAGCCTTTCATCCCAAGATGCCCTTGTTGCCCTCATGGTGGCGGTCTCTGCCTCGGATGAACGGATCGGCACGGCCGAACTGGTCGCGATTGAACAGATCGTCAATCATATGCCCATTTTCGCGGATTATGATGCCGACCGCATGCGCCGTGCATCGGCCATGGTGTTCGAGCTGTTCGAGGATGAAGACGGGTTGGATGCCTTTTTTGGCCTGATCAAAACAGCCCTGCCCGAACGCCTGAACGAAACGGCATATGCATTGGCCTGTGATGTTGCCGCCGCTGATGGCCTTCTCGGCCAGTCCGAGCTGCAAATGCTGATGGAAATCCGCTATCAGCTCGATATTGACCGCCTTGCCGCCGCAGCGATTGAACGTGGCGCGCGGGCGCGTCACATGACGCTCTGATCGGCTAGCCGTAAACTCCAGCCCATCGCTCAATCAAGCTTTGCTGAAGCCGCCTTGCGCGGCGGCTATAACTGCGGCCTCCTGGGGGGCGCTCTACCTCGTCGGGGTTCAGCGCCTCGCGCCTTGGAAGATCGGCGCAGAACACCGCAAAAGCGATCACACGACCAGTCGGGGCCTGCGCATAGCCTGCCAGTGCCGAGACGAAGTTCAATGTGCCCGTTTTGGCCGAGACCTGAACGGGGTGATCGGAAACCGCAGCTCCATCGGCATCCCGCATGACATGATTGCGCATCAAACCCCGCAACGCCCCCTCGGGCCCTGCCGCAATCAGGCATCGCACCATATCGGCGGCCGTTATTCGGCTGTCAGGCCCAAGCCCCGAATGATCAACAAAAGCAGGCCGCCGCGCACCCAGGCGCTGCGCCATCCAATCCGACATCATGCCTGCCGATTGTGTCAGGGTTTCAGGCTGTGCCCCGCCGGCAATACTGGCCGACAAGCCCAATGTTTCGGCGGTAAGATTGGTCGACCATCTCAACATATCGCGCGTGATCTCATCCAAGGGCGGGCTTGTCTGATCTACCATCACCAAGCCATCCGGCGGGGCGATCGCGGCAATATCAGGCCCGTCCAGAACAATCCCATGCGAGCGCGCCAGAATTTGGAATACCTCGGCGGCATAGAGCGCAGGGTCACGAACAGGCAGCCAGCGCGACCCGCCATTTCCCAAAGCCGCGCGGGCGACCGTCCAATTCTCACGCCCCTCAGCCGCGTCATAGGTATAGACGGGCGCGTCCCGATCAGCCACGCGCATCCTTTGCCGCGTCACACCGGGCCTGATCCGTTCCGAGCGCGCATCCATCCTGACGGTATAATCCCCTGCCTCACGCAGCCATTCGAAATGCACGCGATTGAAATTTAGGTTCAGCCCCGAAATCGCGGGGTTATAGCCGACATGATCAGGCTGGGAGGAGTCGATCTCATAGATATAGGGCAAGGCGGTGGAGACCACTTTCAACCGCCCCGTTACTTCGCGCAAACCAGTCGCCCTGAGCGCGCGGGCCATGTCATTGATCTTGTCGGTATCAAGAACAGGGTCGCCACTGCCGATCAGATAGAGATCACCGCGCAGCCGCCCGTTCTCGATCACGCCATCGGCCTGAATCTGCGATCTGAACCGATGCCCCGCCCCGAGCTTGTCCAGCGCATAGAGCGCAGTCATCGCCTTGGCAGTGCTCGCAGGCGGCATTGGCAAGACGGGGTTATATACCTCCAAGACCTCGCCCGTGCGCGCATCTGCCGCCAAGGCCGAGACACGCCCGCCCAAAGCGGCTTCGGCAACCAATCCCTCGACGGAAGGAAAGCGGCGCAAGCCGATTGCGTCAGGTCGCAGGAATGGCCTTGGCGATATCTCGGGCGGCGCGGCCCAAGCCTGCCCCGCCGTCACAGCGGCTGCGCCCGCCAAGAACTCACGCCTTGAAACCATTCGTTTTCGACCTTTCCCCAACAGGTGCAACTAAAGCGCAGCTGGGAAAATGGCTCAAGCCCTTCTCATAGAGTAATGGACTAGCGCACCCAATCCCCCTGCGCCCGAATACGAGTGGAGGACATATTAACCATCGGCATATTCAGAAAACACCAAGCGGGCGTATCCGAGAAGGCCAGCCGATCAGCCGCCAAAGCGGGCAGTTTGTATTCGCGGTAGACCTGCGCGGCCTTGCCCATCCGCGCCGAAATTCGCTGACCGGGGCGGGCCAAAACACCGACCGGCACGGTTTCCATGATCCAGTCCCAATCCTGCCAGAGATGGAATTGCGCCAGATTATCGGCCCCCATCAACCAGACAAACCGCACACCTGGATAAAGCGCAATCAGGCGGCGCAGGGTTTCAGCCGTAAAACGGGTCTGCAGGCGGGCCTCCAGATCGGTAACCTCAATGCGGGGGTGCTTTACCAAATCGCGCGCGGCCTGCATGCGGCGGTCCAACGGGGCGGGCCCTTCGGATTTGAGCGGGTTTCCAGGACTCACAAGCCACCAGACACGATCAAGCCCGAAGCGTTTGAGCGCTTCACGACTAACATGCACGTGGCCCGCATGCGGCGGATCAAAAGACCCTCCAAACAGGCCCACGCTCATCCCGTGGCGGGCATATGGCAATCCGTGGCGCAAAACGGCCCTCCAACTTTCATCACGCGGCTCTAACATGCGGATAAACTCTCGCAAAGCGGGGAGTGGAAAAACACCACCGCGCCCGATTGCCCCCAAGCCCGCAGACGCATACATATCGAGAAATTGAATTTACCCGACGGAGCAAGATCACATGGCCTCGTATCAGTATGTCTATCACATGGATGGTGTCTCCAAGACCTATCCCGGCGGCAAGAAATGCTTTGAAAATATCCGCCTGAGCTTTTTGCCAGGTGTGAAAATCGGTGTCGTTGGCGTCAACGGTGCGGGTAAATCCACGCTGCTGCGGATCATAGCAGGCTGGGACAAGGATTTCAGCGGCGAAGCTTGGGCAGCAAAAGATGCCAAAGTCGGTTACCTCCCGCAGGAGCCGCAGCTCGATGAAACGCTGTGCGTGCGGGACAATGTCATGCTCGGTGTGGCCGAGAAGAAAGCCAAGCTTGATCGTTTCAACGAATTGGCCATGAACTATTCCGACGAGACCGCCGATGAGATGGCAGCCCTTCAGGACGAGATCGACAGCAACAACCTGTGGGATCTCGACAGTCAGGTTGATGTCGCGATGGAGGCCCTGCGCTGCCCCCCAGATGAGGCGATGCCCGCCAATCTTTCGGGTGGTGAAGCGCGCCGTGTTGCGCTGTGTAAATTGCTGCTCGAAGCGCCTGACATGCTGCTGCTCGACGAACCGACCAACCACCTTGATGCGGAAACCATCGCGTGGCTTCAGCAACATTTGATCGACTATAAGGGCACCATCCTTTGCGTCACGCATGACCGTTATTTCCTTGACGATATCACTGGCTGGATTCTGGAACTCGATCGCGGGCGCGGTATTCCCTATGAGGGGAATTACTCCGCTTGGCTGGAACAAAAAGCCAAACGCCTTGAGCAGGAAGCCCGTGAGGACAGCTCGCGCCAGAAGACGCTTGAGCGCGAACTTGAATGGATCAGGCAAGGTGCCAAGGCCCGTCAGGCGAAGCAGAAGGCGCGTATCAACGCCTATGAGGATCTGGCCTCGCAATCCGAGCGCGACAAGATCACCCGCGCGCAGATCGTCATCCCCAATGGTCCGCGCTTGGGCCAGAAGGTGATCGAGGTTGAAAACCTCAAAAAGGGCTATGACGACAAATTGCTGATCGAAGACCTCAGCTTTGCGCTGCCTCCGGGTGGTATTGTTGGTGTGATCGGTCCGAACGGCGCGGGTAAATCCACGCTGTTCCGCATGCTCACCGAGAACGAGACGCCTGATGGCGGCACGTTGGAATATGGTGATACGGTGAAACTCGCCTATGTCGACCAATCCCGCGACGCACTCGACCCGAACACCACCGTTTGGGAGGAAATCTCGGGCGGCGCGGAAGTGATCGAACTGGGCGATGCCTCGATGAACAGCCGCGCCTATTGCTCGGCTTTCAACTTCAAAGGCGGCGATCAGCAAAAGAAGGTGGGGCTTTTGTCAGGCGGTGAACGCAACCGCGTGCATATGGCCAAACTGCTGAAATCCGGCGGCAATGTGTTGCTGCTCGACGAACCGACCAACGATCTCGACGTCGAAACCCTGCGTGCGCTGGAAGATGCTTTGACCGATTTTGCAGGCTGCGCCGTGGTGATCAGCCACGACCGTTTCTTCCTTGACCGTATCTGCACCCATATCCTTGCCTTCGAGGGCGAGGCGCATGTGGAATGGTTTGAAGGTGGCTTCACCGATTACGAAGAAGACAAAAAGCGCCGCCTTGGCGCAGATGCGCTGGAACCAAAGCGGGTCAAATACAAAAAATTCGTGCGCTAGGCTGGCTCAGCGAAGCTGATAGAAAGGGCCGCTCTGAATGGGGCGGCCTTTTTGTGTAGGTGATACGCACCACGCCGCAAATGGCTGGTTTGAGCCCTTTCCGGACATGTCCAGCCTTTATGTCTCGGCTCAGTCCAACTTCGGGACTCTGAAACGGTTTTCTACGCTCCACCTGCGACCCAATATCAATGACATCAAATGCGCAATTCGCAAATGGCGCGGGTCCGCAACAAGGAAAACCGAATACTCGCGGGGCGTGTTCGGAGTTATCTGCTTCAGAAAGCCTTCGCGGCATAGGTTCCTGTCAGGGCGTCGTATCGGATTTGGGAAGGATCGGATCCATGACATCCCAAGGCTGTGCGCTTTTAACAAAGATGTCACGGCTGGGGGTATACCAACTCGGATCGTCCAGACTTCCTGCATAGACCACAATCGCACCCTCGCCAGCGCCGTTGATCAGGAACAATGGCGACCCGCATGTCGCACAGAAGCCTCGGCGCATGGCATGTCCACGATCGGCGGGGCGTTCAAACCAGCTTGGCTCACCCTTCTCGATTTTGAAGTCGGATTGCTTAACCAGAACCGCGGGGAAATAGGCACCTCCGGTGGCCTGCTGACAATGGCGGCAATGACAGTTGCCCATGTAGCGTGCAGGACCTGAAGATGTGTAGCGGATCGCACCGCAGGCACAGCCTCCTGAAAAACTATCTGTCATATTTTCTCCTTGCTACAATTTTCATTTGTCTGCCGCATTACAGCGCGGCCGCCAGTGTGACTGTCACCAGCGACCCTATCGAAGAATAGAGAATGGCCCGGGCGATGGCGTCAACCAGCACGCCATAGTTCAGCGCCAGCATGAAGGCCATGACCCCGCAGGGCGCGGCTGCGACCATCATGGCAGGGTTGCGCACCTCGGGCGTCAGTTGCAGCACCCCGGCAAAGATGGCCCAGGCCAGCAATGGGTGAACGACCAGCTTCACACCGGTTATGGCCACCGGCAACATGGGGCGGGCGCCGCTAGCCTTCTGGCTCAGAATAACGCCAAGCGCGAACAACAGCACAGGCGAGGCTGTCGCGCCCAAGAAGTCCGCGAAGACATCAAAGCCTGTGGGTACCGAGACGCCCAACAGTCCGATCACCAAGCCAAGCACCATGGCAACCAGCGGCGGATTTCGCGTGATCTTTCCCAGCGTGTGCCCAAGAGAGGCACCTTTGGTGGACAGGACGTCCATCAGGATCAAAGAACCGCTGAAAATCAGGATTCCGTCCATGGAAATGATCGCGACAATCGGCATCGCGGCGGTCTCTCCGAACAGGGTGACCGCAATCGGCAGAACGAAGAGGATATGGTTGCTCAGGGCGATGGCCAGGCCCAGAAGGGCGGCCTCCATAACATCGGTTTTGAAGACCCGCCGCGCGATCAGAAATCCGACCGCATACGTCACCACTTCGGTGACGAAATACCCACCCAGCATGGCAAAGTTGAACTCTGCCAGCGGGGCATTGGCCAGCAATTGAAACCCCAGTGCGGGCATGGCGACAAACATCACAAATTTGTTCAGGGCCATGGCCATGTTGAAATCGAAAGTGCCGCGCAGGCCAAACACGTAGCCAAGCGCGCCAATCCCAAACACCGGCAGCACTCCGTTCAGCAATTGGTCGAGCATGGCGTCTCTTTCTGCTTGTCTGGTGGAAGACCGGCCTGTCTGGAACCGCACAGGCTGTCAGCTGTCACCATGTTTCGGCGAAGGGGCGGATATCCAGTTCGTGGGTCCAGCCGTCGCGCGTCTGGTGGTGCAGGGTCCAATAGGCTTCGGCAATGCTGTCTGGGTTCATCAGCGTATCCGGGGGCAGGGTATCGGGATCATTGCCCGCTTGTCGGACCCGGTCGCGGACAAAGGCGGTGTCGACGCCTGCATCAATGACCAAGTGCGCGACATGGATGTTTTCGGGGCCCAACTCGCGCGCCATGGACTGCGCCAGCCCGCGCAGCGCAAATTTGCCAGAAGCAAAGGCAGCATATCCCGCACTGCCACGGACTGAGGCCGTTGCCCCGGTGAAAAAGATCGAGCCTTTCTGTCGCTCCACCATATATTTCGCCGCTTCACGCCCCGAAAGAAACGCAGCATAGGCGCACATTTCCCACACCTTGCGAAAGACGCGCTCGGTTGTGTCCAGAATGGGGAACCGCACATTGCCGCCGACATTGAAGATGCAGATCTCTATCGGTCCGATCTCGGCCTCGACCATTGCGAACATCTCGGTCGCGGTCTCTTCCTTGCGGGCATCCCAAGTGAACCCCTGGGCGCTGCCGCCTTCTGCTTCGATATCGGCGATCAGTGGGGCAAACAATTCCCCTCGGCGGCGGCCCATCACGACATGAAACCCACCTTTGGCAAAACGCCTAGCGATGGCAGCACCGATGTAGTCTCCGGCACCGATGATCAGACAGATGGGCTTTGCGTTCATATAGTAACTCTATTCCGCTTCTGCCGTCTGAAAGGCGGGCCGGGCCTCTAGTCGATCCGCGTATGCTGAGAGGTTCGGCAGGCTTTCGAACGCCGCACCAAGGCGGCGCGACATGACGACGGCGTGTCCGGTGATAGTATCCGCAACCGTGAAATCCCCGGCGAGAAAGTCACGCCCTTCCATATGATGCTCGACCGCCGCGAGCGTGCGGTTCAAAAGCTTGAGCGCGCGCATCGCGATCTCATCGTTGCGCCGTTCAGGGGGGAGAAGGATGGTTTCGACCACATAGTTGTTGATCGGTGGCATTATCATGCCCTCGGCATAGTGCAGCCATTGCAGGTATTCGGCAAAGTTCTTGGCGTCAGGTGCAGCAGCCAAGTTGGGTGCATATTTGGCCGCCAGATACTGTGCAATAGCGGTGCTTTCGCTGATCGTAATATCGCCATCAACCAGTGTGGGCACCCTGCCATTAGGGTTGATCGCCGTGTAGTCCGGACCGCGCATTTTTTTCTGGCCCAATGTGAATTTCACTAGCGCATAAGGCTGACCCATTTCTTCAAGCAGCCAAACCGTCCGCACGGCGCGTGACTGTGGGGCAAAATAGACTTTCATTTAAGGCCTCTCGAATATGCGACGGGATTTGTTGACAACCAGGAGACTTCAACTTTAACAGTTAGTCAATTTGAAAAAGAAGTGACTATTGATGAGCCGCTCTAACCTTCCGTCGCACACCTGCACCATCGCGCGCGCCGTTGCGCAAGTCGGCGATGAATGGACGCTTCTGATTGTGCGGGAAATGTTCCTTGGGACTCGACGCTTTGACGATTTCTTACGCCTTATGGGCATGTCATCTCACCTTTTGACGCGACGTCTAAAGAAGCTGGAAGCAGAAGGGGTGATCCGCCGCGCGCCATATTCAGAACGCCCGCCACGTTATGAATACCACCTGACCGAAAAAGGGCTCGACCTGTGGGCGGTGATCATCGCGTTAAAGCAATGGGGCGATCGCTGGTTGGGCACGGATGACACCCCTGTGCATATCACGCACATCGCCTGCGGCAAGGTTGTCAGGCCCCATATGACCTGCCCGGATTGCAGCGAGCGCATAGAGGCCCACGACGCCGAAGCCCAGCTTTCGCACAGTTTTGAATTGGAACGACAGGCCGCAAGGCGTGCGCAGTAAAATCTGCCAAAGGTCAAACATATGGATTATGAAACACTTCGCTTCGAGATTGCCGACGGCATTGCGACAATCACTTTGGACCGTAAGGACAACGCGGCCAACGCACTGAACGCGCGGATGGCCGAAGAGCTGTTTGATGTCGGTTTACGTTGCGGTGCGCCCGACGTGCGCGCCGTGATCGTTACCGCCACGGGCAAGATGTTCTGCGGCGGCGGTGATCTAGCTGAAATGGATGCCGCAGCCGACAAACACGCGCATCTGACCCGAATGGCAACGATGCTGCATGCAGGTCTGATCCGGCTTACCCGGATCGATGCGACGGTCATCATGGCGGTGAACGGCACCGCGGGCGGTGGTGGATTCTCTGTCGTCCTATCTGGCGATTTTGTCATCGCGTCGGACAAGGCTAAGTTTGTCGCCGCCTATACGTCCTCGGGTCTGACACGGGACGGATCGTCGACCTACTACCTTGCGAAACAGGTCGGGTTGCTGCGAGCAAAAGAGCTGATGCTGACAAATCGCGTCCTGACAGCTGACGAGGCTCAGGCCTGGGGCCTGGTCAACAAGGTGGTCCCGACAGAGACCGTGATAGACGGAGCTCGAGCAATGGCGCAATGCATCGGCACCGGGCCGACCACGGCTTTTGACGGTTTAAAAAGACTTCTGGACACGGCATTTTCATATAGTTGGAAACCCAGCTGGATCGCGAGACGCGCTCTATCGCCGACATGATGCGCACAACGGATGGTCCTGCCGGGATCGCGGCTTTCCTGGCCAAGGAGACGCCCCGGTTCGAGGGGGAGTGATCCGGTCTTGAGCGACAGTGTATCGGGCAACGTTTCAAACATCGATAGGGGGCAGTAAGGTGCTGTCAAACCAATTCGAACCAGTCTCAGTTTACCTCAGAACGCGTGAACTTATCCGGAACACAGCTGGCGCCACTCAGTAAGAGCAGCGAGTCGATAATACTTGAATGTGCCTCGTACGTGCAAATGGCTTGATTGATAATCTCCGGGCTCGTTTTGAAAGAGCGGAACGGGGAGCATGTTGTCATACAGCAACGCTATGTGACCAACCTGCCCGCCTAAAGCTCGTTTTGTCTTACAGTGCCTACGCCACAGTTATGGCTCTGGCAGCGTTTCGTATGAATGTGGAAAGCTCTGTTGCATCAGGCCGGGATCATTGTCCCCTGCATGATTGCGACCTGCTTTCGCACTCCTTTAGTTTCAGAGAAAACTTCCGCCGTTGTGACGACCAGTCGACGTCCTGCCCGAACAACCCGGCCTTCGGCAAACAGCCAATCCCCCAAGATGGGCGACAGAAGGTTGATCTTCATTTCTACAGTCATGACTTCGGCATCTTCCGGCATAACTGAAAGAGCCGCATATCCTGCTGCCGAGTCGCCTAAGCCAAAAGCAAGCGCCGCGTGACCTGCCCCATGTTGTTGGCGCGCGACAGTAAGTATCGGCGCACGAATGACAACAAATCCTTCTTCAACAGCTTCAATCGAGGCTTCGAAGGTCTTCATAAGTGTCTGCTTGTCAAAACTGTTGCGGATCCGATCAGTGATAACTGCCATTGGTCAATACCCTTGTCTTAGTCGTTTAAAACTGCGCTACCATTTAATTGTCACGGAAAAGATGGTGAATACCGAAGTCGCTCTGCCCGCCTCAAGCTCGTCTTGTCTGACGGTGCTAGTCCGCACACTCTTAGAAAATTCTTAATAATACGCAATTAATTTCGGCTGACGATGCCACCATACCCTTTGTTGTGGGTAGAGATTAGGGTAGCGTAAGGCAGATCAATTATTCTGGAAATGGTTACAGTTACTTATGCAGAATACGTGGCGGTGCTGTCAGACCAATTCGATCCAGTCTCAGATTACCGCGGGACGCGTGAACTTATCCGGAACACAGCTGGCGCCACTCTGAGAATGCGGCTCTTCGATTTAGCTTGGAAGCGTCTAGTGAGTAGAAGTGGCCAGACAATTGCCGTGTCAGCACACGGGCACATAGCCGCGGAGGCGCCCGCGCGCGTGACATAAGTTTGGCGTGGAGCGTAACAACTCGTATCAAACCATTTACACGGGGAACTCTGATTTTGCTATGGGTTAACTCAGCTATAGCTTAGTTCTCCCACGCAAAATAAACAGTAAAATGATCCTTGTAGTAACTACTTCAATAAAGAGAGTAGATTTTAAAAAATTGAATAGTAGGCTTACTATAAATTCGATAGAATCACTGAAATGGAGACGAAAAATGCTTGGTGATAAGGCCGGATCAATGACTCTTCAGGAGAGCAGTAAGCCAATAGAATCTGGGCGATATGGATTACCTGCCATGGAGACAAGCACTGTTGGTGGCGGTAAATTGCTGGGCCATGATGTTCAGACGCAAGCAACATTTACGGCTCATATGAAGCCTGATGGTTCTTGGCTAGGCCATGCTCATGCAGGGGTTATATTTTGTGCAGAAGGTGTCGCCACATACAAATGTGATGGTGTTGGAAATATGACTGAAGCCGGTGGCGTTTCCTTTAGAGGCGGTGCCATCTTTGAAACGACGTCAGAAGCGTTATCTGAACTAAATGGTAAATATTACATGTTTACTTACGAGTCTGATCCAGATGGTAAAGCAGAATGGCATCTTTATCCCTGTAATTAAAAAAAAGTGGATTTAAAATGCTCTACGATAAACTAAGGACTGCATGGGAAAATTGTGATGTTGAGTCAGAAATGGCCCTTTATCACAGCGACTATGAATTTAAGTTTCACTCAACCGGCGATGTTATGAGGAAATCTGATATCAATCTTGATACTCGTATTGCGTTCATGAAAGCAGTCAAACAACACAATCATCGATGCATTTATGAAAACAATGATATTATGGTCGCTCACAACATAACCGATTTTCCAAATGGTACCACAGATGCAGTTATGATAGTGCATTTGAAGAAAGATGGGCTTATCTGGAGAACCGAGACAGGTTCGACACCAATACCTAAGTGACACATAAACACTCCAACTCGCCCAAACTTTGAGACAAACTGTCTAAGGTGCTGTCAGACTAATTCGAACTGGCCTCAGATTGCTGCGGAATGCAGGAACCTATGCTGAACAAAGCTGGCGCCACTAAGTAAGAGCCGCGGTGCGAATGAGTTTGAAAGTGTCTCGTGAGTAGAAGTGGCGCTCCTGGTTGAAATGGTTGTGGACTGATGAATGAACTGAGGCAAATTTCTGCAGGGACCGCATTTGCCTGAAGCGCAGCATCGCCCGTTCTCGTCGTCTAAACGGGAGGTGGGAATTCTCAGCCCGATTATTCAACCAGCGGCCAGTTTCTTGCCGGTTGTCGTTTCCTATAACTCGCATTGCGGCGCAATAAGACCGCAGTTTGTCAGTCACGATAATTTCAGGTTTGCCGCAACGCTTCATTGATTTCCTTAGGAATTTCAAAGCTGCCTCGCGGTCACGGCGCTTTGTCACATAGCTTTCCAGGACTTCTCCCTCATGGTCAACTGCCCGCCAGAGGTAGTGCGTCTCACCATTGATCTTCACAAACACCTCGTCCAAATGCCACTGCCAGTTCGAATAAGATCGCATCCGACTAACTCGGTTTCTTCGGATCTCAGCCGCGAACATTGGGCCAAATCTGTTCCACCAGAACCGAACTGTTTCATGGCTTACGTCGATGCCACATTCGTGCAGAAGATCTTCGACGTTGCGGAGCGAGAGCGGAAACCGAACGTACATCATGACCGCCAGGCGGATGATCTCAGGGCTCGTTTTGAAGTACCTAAATGGATTGGGTTTTGTCATCCAGCGAAGCTACGCAACCGCCCTGCCCGCCTCAAGTTAATTTGCTCTGACAGTACCATCGCCGAAGTTGTCCTGCCTCGCCTGTTTGCTGAATTGCCAACCATTCGTCTGGATGGCCCGACACAGATCGGCGGATGGGCATTCCGTGGTCCCACCAGCACGCCGGTTGCTTGGGGTGTTTAGCCTGCACCGTCAAAGCGGCCATTGGTGCAGCCGCAGCGAAATGGTACTATGTCCGCATAGCAGACCTCGGCGGTGACCACAGCGAACGGCCCGCCTCTTTCCTCAGGCAACTTCACTCCGCCACTCATTTATCAGTAGCAAAAAGGCCGCCCCCATCGGACCGACCTTCACATCGGGCAGAGGTCATTGCCCTCAGCCGAAGCGGAACTGGATGACTAGCAGAATTGGAATGATGAAAGCCGCCCAAAGGCAGAAGAACATCGCAGCACGCCCTGCATGGTTCCACATCTTCATTTCCCATTCATCATCGGTCTCGCGTGATTTGATGAGTTCGATCAGTGACATGCTCTTTCTCCCAATAATTTCCCCGTTTAAGGCCTGCCTTTAACGGTAGAGTTCGAAAGTCGAAAAGCAAGGTCTGGCGTCCTTGGCCATTTCATCTATCCTTGCACCAAAGCAATTCAGGGAGGCCCGCCCCATGCGCAGATTGATCGCAGCACTGGCACTGTTGGTATTTTCCAACACCGCAAACGCGCAAAGCGCCGAAGAAACCGAGTTCATGATTGCCTTGATGCATTCGATGAACCCCGCATCCATTCAGAATAACCGCGAGATTTGTGGCCATGTCCTGCGGGGGCCGAATGGCCGTATGACCAGCTCCAAGATATCTTGGGGCGGACCTGCCTCCTGCGCGTCCCTGCCCATTGCCCCTGGGGTTGAGGTTTTATCCTCATGGCATACCCATGCCGCTTGGGCCCCCAGCTATGATAATGAAGTGCCCTCGACCGTGGATGTCGAAGGCGATTTATCGCGGGGCATCAATGGTTGGGTCGGCACCCCGGGTGGGCGGCTATGGTTCATCAATGGGCAAACTGGCGATATGCATCAGGTCTGTGAGGAAGGCTGCCTTCCCGTGGATCCCAATATCGGTTTGGACGGCAACGCGCCTGTCGCCAAAAACTATACGCTTGAGGAGCTCTACACCCGTTTCGGACGCTGAGCCCATCTCGCAAGTTATTCCGCCTTCCCCCCCTTCGGCTTACTCCGCCGCGTCGAGGTATTCCTCTAGGGGTGGACAGGTGCAGATCAAGTGCCTGTCGCCATGAACATTATCCACGCGGTTCACGGGTGGCCAATATTTATCAACGCGGAACGCGCCTTCGGGAAAGCAGCCTTGCTCGCGCGAATAGGCGCGGTCCCATTCCCCCACAAGGTCTTCGACGGTATGGGGCGCATGCCGCAGCGGGCTTTGCTCGGCCGTGATCTTGCCTGCTTCCACCTCGGCGATTTCATCGCGGATCGCCAGCATCGCGTCGCAAAAACGGTCAATCTCGGCTTGGGTCTCGGATTCGGTGGGTTCAACCATCAAGGTGCCCGCAACGGGCCAGCTCATGGTTGGTGCGTGAAACCCGTTATCCATCAAGCGCTTGGCGATATCATCAACGGTAACGCCCGCCTCCGAGAAGCCGCGGCAATCCAGAATACATTCATGCGCGACATGATCGCTCTTGCCTGTGAACAGGATCGGATAGGCCTCGCTCAGCCGTGCCGCGATGTAATTGGCATTCAGGATTGCGACCTTGGTGGCCTGCGTAATCCCCTCGCCCCCCATCAGATGGATATAGGCATAGGAAATCGGCAGGATCGAGGCTGACCCGAACGGCGCACCCGAAACAGGGCCTTCCACGCCGCCCATCTCGGGATGGCCAGGCAGATAGGGGGCAAGATGCGCCTTAACACCAATCGGCCCCATGCCCGGCCCTCCGCCGCCATGTGGAATGCAGAAGGTCTTATGCAAGTTGAGGTGGCTGACATCGGCCCCAATCTCACCGGGTTTTGACAGGCCCACCATCGCATTAAGGTTGGCCCCATCGAGATACACCTGCCCGCCATGGGTATGGGTGATCTCGCAAACCTCACGCACCGTGCGCTCGAACACGCCATGGGTCGATGGATAGGTGATCATGCAAGCGGCCAGCCGATCGCCTGCTGCCGCTGCTTTCTCGCGGAAATCCTCAACATCGATGTCGCCATTCTCGGCGGCTTTCACCACCACCACTTGCATCCCGCACATCTGGGCCGAGGCAGGGTTGGTGCCATGCGCTGACACGGGAATAAGGCAAATATCACGCTCTTCGTCCCCGCGCGCCTTGTGATAGGCCGCAATCGTCAAAAGCCCCGCATATTCGCCCTGCGCGCCCGAATTTGGCTGCATCGACATCGCGTCATAGCCCGTGATCTCACACAGCTTCGCCGATAAATCCTCGAGCATTTCGGCATAGCCCTCGGCCTGATCAGCAGGCGCGAAGGGGTGCAAAGCTCCAAATTCCGGCCAAGTGATCGGCATCATCTCCACGGCGGCATTCAGTTTCATCGTGCAGGAGCCAAGCGGAATCATCGCACGATCAAGCGCCAGATCACGGTCCGACAGACGCCGCATATAGCGCATCATCTCGGATTCAGCTCGGTTCATGTGGAAAATCGGATGGCTCAAATAAGCGCTGTCGCGGTGCAGCGCGTCAGGGATGGCAGGCAAAATCTGCGGCCGCGCCAGCAGCACGCCAAAAGCGCGGCAAACCGCTTCAAGATGCGCCTCGGTTGTCACCTCATCCACGGATATACCGATGCGGTCCTGCCCGACATCGCGCAGATTGATCCCGCGTGCCACGGCGGCCGCCATGATCCGAGATTGCTTATCGCCGACATGCACGGTGATCGTGTCAAAAAAGCTCTCATTCTCGGGGGTAAAGCCGCCCGCCTGAAGGCTGGCCGCCAAACGCACAGCGTTCAAATGAACGCGCTGTGCAATGGCTTTCAGCCCCATCGGCCCATGAAACACAGCATAGAGCGAGGCCATCACCGCCAAAAGCGCCTGCGCCGTGCAGACATTGGAAGTCGCCTTTTCGCGGCGGATATGCTGCTCGCGGGTTTGCAGCGAAAGCCTATAGGCTTGATGCCCATGCGCATCCACCGACACCCCGACAAGCCGCCCCGGAAGATTGCGCTTATAAGCATCCTTGCAGGATATGAAGGCCGCATGGGGGCCACCATAGCCAAGCGGCACACCGAAACGCTGCGCGCTGCCCACGGCAATATCGGCCCCCATTGCACCGGGCTCCTTGATCAGCGTCAAAGCCAGCAGATCCGTGCAGACAATCCCGATCGCCTTGGCCTCATGGAGCGTTGCAATCTGGGCCGAAGGGTCGCTCAAGCCGCCAAAGGTTCCAGGGTATTGGAAGACCGCGCCAAAGACCTTATCCGCCTCCATGGCAGCAGGGTCCCCGACAATCACCTCGATGTCCAAAGGGGCCGCGCGCGTCTTGATCACCGCGATATTCTGCGGATGGCAGTTTTCATCCACGAAGAAAGCGCGCGCCTTCGATTTCGCCACACGCTGCGCCATCACCATCGCCTCGGCGCAGGCTGTCGCCTCATCCAGCAGCGAGGCATTGGCCACCTCCAGCCCCGTCAAATCCGCCACCATCGTTTGGAAGTTCAGCAAGGCCTCAAGGCGTCCTTGTGCAATCTCGGGCTGATAGGGGGTGTAGGCAGTGTACCAAGCAGGGTTTTCCAGCACATTGCGCTGGATCGCAGGAGGGGTGTGGGTGTTGTAATAGCCCTGCCCGATCATGCTCACCATGACCTTATTCTTGCCCCCGATCTCACGCATATGGGCGATCAGTTCCGCCTCGGACATGGCAGGCCAATCCAAGGGTTCTGCCTGTCTGATCGAGGTCGGAAGCGTCTGGTCAATCAAGTCGTCCAGATCGGCCGCTCCAACCCGTTCGAGCATCGCCTCCATTTCAGCAGGCGATGGTCCGATATGACGGCGGTTGCCGAAATCGGTGGGGTCATAATCGACAGGGGTCCATGGCATGGGGCGGGGTCCTTTGGCAAAAGTCACAACAGGCAAGACGGTCCAAAAACAGATACCCGCGCGCGAGGTCGCGCGCGGGGCGTTCACTCATTCACCGATGAGATCCTTGTATTCATCCTCGGTCATGTAATCGTCGATTACACCCATATCGACGGGCTTGATCTTGAAGAACCAAGCCTCGCCAGTCGGGTCATCATTGACGAGGCTGGGGTTGTCGATCAGCGCGTCATTAACCGCGACGACCTCACCATCGATTGGCGCCAGAATATCGGACGCGGCCTTCACCGACTCGATCACAACGATCTCGTCACCCTTGGCAACGGCCGTCTCCAATTCAGGCAATTCCACGAAAACAACATCCCCAAGCTGGGTGGCAGCATGTTCGGTGATGCCCACAATAACCAGATCACCATCCACCAGCAGCCATTCATGTTCTTCAGTATATTTCATCAGCGTAGTTCCCTCGAAGTGTTATCGTTTGTAAGTCGCTTTATGGAAGGGCAGCGGCACCTGCTTGGCAGGCAGACGCTTACCGCGCACCTCTCCATAAATAATGGCCTCAGGTGCAAGGCCCGCGTCAACCAAAGCCATCGCAATCGGATGCCCAACCGAGGGGCCGAAACCACCCGATGTCACAATACCGATCTGACTGCCGTCTTTTTCTGCATCGAACAAAGCCACGCCACCGCGCATCGGCGCACGGCCCTCGGGCACCAAGCCGATCCGTTTGCGTGCCGCGCCAGTGCTGCGCTCTGCCTCGATCCTGTCAGCCCCTGGATAACCCAAAGCCCGCTCCTCGCCCGCGCGGCGGACCTTGGAAATTGCCCAAGACATCCCCGCCTCAATTGGCGAAATCTCTTCACTCAAATCATTTCCATATAGCGGCAAGCCTGCCTCAAGACGCAGCGAATCCCGCGCGCCAAGTCCAACGGGCGCAACCTCTTCCATAGCCAAAAGCGCGCGCGCAAATGCATCTACGCTGGCAGCAGGCACCGATATCTCGAACCCGTCTTCGCCTGCATATCCCGAGCGTGAAACCCACAGCTCCGCCCCTTCCCAATCGGCCCTGAGCACATCCATAAAGCGCATCTCGGCTATCACGGGCAGCAAACGCGACAAAGCGGTCTCGGCCAAAGGCCCCTGAAGCGCCAAAAGCGCCCGATCCATAACCTCTACAACACCGCTCAAATGGGCGCGCAAATGTGCAAGATCATCCGCCTTGCGCGAGGCATTCACCACCAAGAACAAATCCTCGGCCCGCCGCGCGATCATCAGATCATCAATCACGCCGCCACTATCCGTTGTGAACAAGCCATAACGCTGCCGCCCAACCGCAAGGCCAAGCACATCGACTGGCACCAAGGCCTCCAAGGCAGCATCCTGATCCGAGGGTAGCAAAACCTGCCCCATATGGCTGACATCAAACAAACCCGCCTTCTCGCGCGTCCAAAGATGCTCACTCATGACACCTGCCGCATATTGCACAGGCATCTCATAGCCTGCGAAGGGCACGAATTTAGCACCCATTTCGGCATGGAGGTCTTTGAGGGGTAAGTTGATCAAATCAGCCATTCGTCACCTGTTTGGCACGGGCACGGCCCGGCATCGTTGCGCCGCGAAATCGCAGCCTTGCGATGCCCCCTCTGTCCTTTCGCCTGAGATCGTTATCCCGTCGGCGGACGCATAAACGCGCCTCTCTCCAGAGTTTGTTGATCCAGACAGGTCCTTTTGCCTGAGAGTTTACCGGGGCGGTTGCTCCTTCGGCCCTGACATAAATGCCAGCGTCTCCCTATCCAGATTGCAACAACATACCCATTCCAACCGCCCCGACAAGAGGCCTTGTGCAAAAACGACCCATAGGCCATCCCTAGCGGCATGAGCATTTTGAACCAATCGCCATTTTTCTTTGGATATGGCAGTCTTGTGAACCGTGCCACCCATGCCTATCCAAACGCCGCCCGCGCGCGCGTCATCGGCTGGGGGCGGGCGTGGAAGAAAACAAGCCTGCGCAAGGGCGCGTTTCTCACCGCCGTAGAAGCCCATGGGAGCGAGATCGAAGGCTTGATCGCAGCCGTGCCCGGTGCGGATTGGGCAGCGCTCGATGAACGAGAATTCGCTTATCACCGCCTGCCTGTCACAGACATAAGCCATGAGCATGACGGGTCTCTAAATGTCCAAATCTACCAAACCCGCCCCGATCTCGAGGTCGAGAATTCAGATCCGCATCCCATCCTTCTCAGCTATCTCGATGTCGTCGTGCAAGGCTATCTCAAAGAATTCGGCCAAGATGGCGCCATGCGCTTTTTCGAGACGACAACAGGCTGGGACTGCCCGATCCTCAATGACCGCAGCGCGCCGCTCTACCCACGCCACCAAATCCTGAGCACCACCGAGACGGGCTTCATTGATGACCGCTTAAAAGAAATCGGCGCGGAGTATATCCGCGCCTGATCCTATCTTTGCTTCAAAAATACTTCCGCCGGAGGCGGCTGTCTTCACAAGCTCGGCTTCTTTTGCAAAAGCACCATTACATCAGCCATTTCGGGCCCGCGCTCCAAGCCCGTCACAGCTTTGCGCAAAGGCATGAACAAACCCTTGCCCTTGCGGCCTGTCGCCTCTTTCACCGCAGTGGTCCATGCGCCCCAAGTCTCGGCATTAAAGGGTGGCTCGGGCAACATATCAAATGCTTGCGCAACAAAAGCTTGGTCTTCTTCCGCCACCAAAGGTTTCGCTCCGTCACGAAACAAGGCCCACCAATCCGGCAAGTCGTTCAAGGTGGTGATGTTCTCGCGTGTCACATTCCAAAATGTCGCCGCCAACTCCTGCGGAACCCCCAAGGCCGAGACCTGCTCGGCAACCGCCTCAAGCGGAAGCGACCCGAGATAGCGCCCTGTCAGGGGGTAAAGGTCATCCACGTCAAATTTTGTCGGCGCCGAGCCGAAATGCGACAGATCAAACCCTTCGGCCAATTCATCAACCGAACCCACAAGCTCAATAGGCTGCGATGATCCGATCCGCGCCATATGGCTCAGCAGTGCGGCAGGCTGAACGCCCGCCTCGCGCAGATCGCGCAAGGACAGCGTGCCAAGCCGCTTGGACAGTGCTTCGCCTTGCGGGCCTGTCAAAAGCGAATGATGCGCGAAGGAAGGCGCGGAAAACCCGAGCGCTTCCATGATCTGGATTTGCGTCGCGGTATTGGTCACATGGTCCGAGCCACGCACCACATGGGTGATCCCCATATCTGTGTCATCCACAACCGAGGCGATGGTATAGAGCACCTGCCCGTCTGCGCGGATCAATACAGGGTCCGAGACACTGGCCGCATCAATCGAGATCGACCCCAGAATGCCATCTTCCCATTCAATCCGCTCCTGATCGAGCAGGAAACGCCACACACCTTGACCACGCTCAGCGCGCAGCGCGTCTTTTTCCGCATCTGTCAGCTTGAGCGCGGCCCTGTCATAAACAGGTGGCTGCCCCATATTGAGCTGCTTTTTCCGCTTCAGGTCCAACTCGGTCGGTGTCTCGAAGGCCTCGTAAAAGCGGCCCTTTTCGCGCAGCTCATCGGCTGCCGCGGCGTAACGGTCAAGCCGTGTCGATTGGCGCTCAATCCTGTCCCATGTTATCCCCAACCATTCGAGGTCTTCCTGAATGGCATCCGCATATTCCTGCTTGGAGCGCTCCTGATCCGTATCATCAAGACGCAGGATAAATTGCCCCCCCGCCTTTTTCGCGATCAGATAGTTGAACAAGGCAGTACGCAGATTGCCGACATGGATAAAACCTGTCGGCGATGGGGCAAAGCGGGTGACGGTCATGGTCCGGATCTCCAAATCTCAAGCGCTTCGTTTTTCATAGCATGCCCGAATTGTCCATATCGCCCTAGCCGTTCTGGACCTCCGATGGTCCAGCGGCCAAATCAGATGCGGCGCATTGGACCGAAAAACAAAACCCTAAACGCGTTCGGCTTTATCCAAACGGTCCAGAAACTGCGCTGCCGATTGCAAATATTCAGCGCGCTTATCGGAATCGATACGGTCCCATGTGCGGTACATCTGGGCCATGCGCGGGTTCTTTTCGAACCTGTCGCGATGGCGGTCCAGAAAATTCCAGTAAAGGTAGTTGAAAGGGCAGGCCCTCTCGCCCGTCTTCTCGGCCACCTCATAGGCACAGGATCCGCAGTAATCCGACATTTTCTTGATGTAGTTGCCGCCCGAGACATAGGGTTTGGAGCCTACAATCCCGCCATCTGCAAACTGACTCATCCCGATGACATTCGGGGCCTCGACCCATTCATAGGCATCCGCATAAACCGCCAGATACCATTCATGCAGTTGAAACGGATCAACCCCCGCCAAAAGCCCGAAATTGCCCGTGACCATGAGGCGCTGGATATGGTGCGCATAGGCCTCGTCGCGGGTTTGCTCCACGGCTTTTGAGATACACAGCATATCCGTCTCGGCCGTCCAGTAGAATGCGGGCAAAGGTTTGTCATGGGACAGGGTGTTGCGCTTGATATAGTCAGGCCCCTCACGGAAATAGATGCCGCGCATATATTCGCGCCACCCGATAACCTGCCGAATAAACCCCTCGACCGCATTGATCGGGGCATGGTCGTTTTCCAATGCCTGCGCGGCCGCCTCGCAGACCTCCTGCCACGTCAGCAGACCCGCATTAAGATACATCGAAATCACCGAATGGTAGAGAAAGCGGTTATCGCGCAGCATTGCATCTTGAAAATCACCAAATCGCGGGAGTGCCAAGCGAA
Organism: Rhodophyticola sp. SM2404; assembly: GCF_053570515.1. Classification (NCBI taxonomy): domain Bacteria; kingdom Pseudomonadati; phylum Pseudomonadota; class Alphaproteobacteria; order Rhodobacterales; family Roseobacteraceae; genus Rhodophyticola; species Rhodophyticola sp. SM2404. The sequence goes on along the minus strand of NZ_JBSEDL010000001.1, from coordinate 139,699 downwards.
TGAAATGATCCAGAGCTTTCAAGACTTGGTCGCGATCCGTGCCGAACCAGAATGGACGCAAGGTGCCGAAATTCTGGCCGAACCGCGCCTCGACCAGATCAAGCACCTCTTGCACAACCTCATCTGGTTCAAACTGCAAAGGGCCATCAAAACCGATCTCGTCAGGGGCAGGTTTGCGGTTGTCATGGTCAAAGTTCCACTTTCCACCTGCAGGCTTCCCCTCCTCCATCAAGAGCCCCGTTTTGCGCCGCATCTCGCGGTAGAAAAACTCCATCCGCAATTCTTTGCGGCCCTCGGCCCAATCCTCAAACTCCTTATGCGAGCATAAGAACCGATCATCGGGGAATTGATGAACAGGGATCGGGCAATCCTCCAATGCCGAGATCACCCGCCATTCTCCCGGCTCAGTGGCCAGCACCTCCGATGCACCGCTCGCCTCAGCCGCACGCAGCAGCTCGCCAGTGATCGAGCCACTATTGCCCTTATCATCCAGCTTTGTGTATCGAACCTGCCACCCAGCCTCTTCCAGCCTTTTGGCGAATTTGCGCATGGCGGCGAAAAGGAAGGCGATCTTTTTGGGGTGATGCGGCACATAAGAAGCCTCATCGGCCACCTCGGCCATCACAACGATATCGCTCGATTTGTCTGCTTCACGCAGCGCGCTTATCTGCTGGGATAATTGATCCCCCAAGATCAGGACAAGGCGCGTCACCACGGTACCACCTTTCCCGCCCAATCAAAGAATTGGCCCGATTGCGCGGGCGTCAAACCCTCCATGACATTCGCCAGATGCGCTGCGGCCTCGGCGGGCTCAACGGCGGGGTGGCGGCCAAGATATTTCTGGGTAAAGGCGGTTTTTACCGTGCCTGGATGCAGGGCCACCACAATGGCTTGCTTATGCGAACGCGCCAATTCGATCGCTCCCCCATGCACGATCTGGTTCACCGCTGCCTTCGCCGCGCGGTAGGAATGCCACCCCCCCATACGATTATCCCCAATGGACCCCACGCGCGCAGACAGAACCGCAAATACCGCGCGCCTATCCTTTGCCAGCAAGCGCGCGCCATGCTTGAGGCAGAGCGCAGGCCCGACGGCGTTTAAAGCAAACTGGTCCATCATTGCCTTAGCCGTGATCTGCTTGAGCGCCTTTTCAGGGGCCGCGCCATCGATTTCTAAAGCACCCGTTGCCACCATGATCAGATCGAACGCGCCCTCTATTGCATCAAAAGCCCTTTGCAGGTTGTCTTCATCCGTCACATCCAGCCCCGTGCCAGATCGCGACAGGCCGACAACCTCCCAACCCAGTGCTTCATAATGCGCCACCAAGGCGCGCCCGATTCCGCCTGAGGCGCCGATGATCAATGCTCGTTGTGTCATCACGAGCCAGCTAGCAGCGATTTGCGCCGCGTCAACGCCCGTGAAAGCGCCTGTGCAAAAAGGGGGTTTTCAAACAGCATACCTTGCGCAATATTCGCGCCCATGATGACGCAACGCCATATCACGACCCTTACCGCCCTTCAGGCGGCTCTTGGCCTGCGCGCACTACTGCTTCTTAGCCGCCTCTGAGCGTGCCATTCGGCGCGACCGCTCAGGGGAGGAAGTAGCGCCGAAAATCACCTCAGACCTTCACGGCTAAGACCAAGGATCAAACCTATGACCAACAAGAACAAAGTGTTGATTTTCGACACAACCCTGCGCGATGGCGAGCAATCCCCCGGCGCAACCATGAGCCATGACGAAAAGCTCGAGATCGCCGCGCTGCTCGATGAGATGGGTGTCGATATCATCGAAGCGGGCTTCCCGATTGCCTCGGAAGGCGATTTCGCAGCCGTCTCGGCGATTGCACAGCAATCCCAAAACTCGACCATCTGCGGCCTCGCGCGCGCCAATTACAAAGATATCGACCGCTGTTGGGAAGCTGTGAAGCTCGCGAAAAGCCCGCGCATTCATACCTTTATCGGAACCTCACCCCAGCACCGCGCCATCCCGAACCTGAGCATGGATGAAATGGCCGAGCGTATCCATGACACCGTCACCCATGCGCGCAACCTGTGTGACAACATTCAGTGGTCGCCCATGGATGCAACGCGAACAGAATGGGATTACCTGCGCCGCGTTGTGGAAATTGCCATCAAGGCAGGTGCCACCACCATCAATATCCCCGATACAGTGGGCTATACCGCACCGCGTGAAAGTGCTGCTTTGATCGCGCGGTTGATCGCCGAGGTTCCGGGTGCTGATGATGTGATCTTCGCCACTCATTGCCATAATGACCTTGGCATGGCGACCGCGAATGCCTTGGCCGCCGTTGAAGGTGGCGCACGCCAGATCGAATGCACCATCAATGGTCTTGGCGAGCGCGCGGGCAATACCGCGCTGGAAGAGGTCGTGATGGCGCTCAAGACGCGCAATGACATCATGCCGTTCCATACGGGCATCGACACGACCAAAATCATGCATATCTCGCGCCGTGTTTCGACCGTGTCGGGCTTTGCGGTTCAATTCAACAAGGCGATTGTCGGCAAGAATGCCTTTGCGCATGAATCTGGCATCCATCAGGATGGCATGCTGAAATCAGCCGATACATTCGAGATCATGCGCCCCGAAGATGTGGGTCTGTCAGGCACATCGCTGCCTTTGGGCAAACATTCGGGGCGGGCAGCTTTGCGTGCCAAGCTCAAGGAATTGGGCCATGACATGATCGACAACCAACTCAATGACCTGTTTGTGCGCTTCAAAGCTCTGGCGGATCGCAAGAAGGAAGTCTTTGACGATGATTTGATCGCCTTGGTCACCGATGCCGGTGCTGGCGATGCCTCGGATCATCTGGAGTTGAAATTCCTTCGCGTCATTTGCGGCACCGAAGCACCCCAATCAGCCGATCTGACCCTACGCATCGGCGAGAAGGAGCATCAGGTGACCGCGCAAGGTGATGGCCCCGTGGACGCGGCTTTCAACGCCGTCAAAGCCTTGTTCAAGCATGATGCGCGCCTTCAACTCTACCAAGTGAATGCTGTGACCGAAGGCACGGATGCCCAAGCCACGGTTTCGGTCCGCATGGAAGAAGAGGGCCGCATTGCAACGGGCCAATCGGCCGATACCGATACGGTCGTGGCCAGCGTGAAGGCCTATATCAACGCGCTCAACCGACTGATCCTGCGCCGCGAAAAAGCGGGATCAGATGCCAAGGAAGTGTCCTATAAGGATGCGGGCTAAGCAAATGAAGCGTCGGGGCCGCCTAGGGCCCCGACGCTTTTGTGGTATTTCCAAGCAATATTACGCTGGTAGCCCGCGCCAACGCCCTTTACCTTAGGGGATACGCCTGCCTATATGCGGGCCGGTTTGGGTGTCTCGAGTCTTGGTGCGCCCTCTAATGAATGTAGTAGGAGCCAACACGTATGGCCTTGGGATTTGGCAGCCTTTTTTCCGCTGATATGGCGATCGACCTCGGTACCGCGAACACGCTTGTTTATGTGCGTGGCAAAGGTGTCGTGCTGAATGAACCTTCGGTTGTTGCATACCAGGTCAAAGATGGTGTGAAAAAGGCTTTGGCCTTTGGCGAAGATGCGAAATTGATGCTGGGTCGTACACCCGGCTCCATTCAGGCCATCCGCCCGATGCGCGATGGTGTGATCGCGGATTTCGACGTTGCTGAGGAAATGATCAAACACTTCATCCGCAAGGTCCATAAACGCACCACCTTTACCAAGCCAAAAATCATTGTCTGTGTGCCCCATGGTGCGACCCCCGTTGAAAAGCGGGCGATCCGTCAGTCGGTTCTCTCGGCTGGCGCGCGCAAGGCGGGTTTGATTGCCGAACCGATTGCAGCGGCGATCGGCGCGGGCATGCCCATTACTGACCCAACGGGCAGCATGGTTGTCGATATCGGTGGTGGTACGACCGAGGTGGCGATCCTGTCTTTGGCTGATATCGTTTATGCACGTTCGGTGCGCGTGGGTGGTGACCGCATGGATGAGGCGATTATCTCCTATCTTCGTCGCCAGCATAACCTGCTGATCGGCGAAGCCACGGCTGAACGGATCAAGACCACAATCGGCACAGCCCGTATGCCCGATGACGGGCGCGGCAGCTCGATGATGATCCGTGGCCGTGACCTGCTCAATGGTGTGCCCAAGGAAACAGAAATCAATCAGGCGCAAGTCGCAGAAGCGCTCGCCGAACCCGTGCAGCAGATTTGCGAAGCGGTGATGAGCGCGCTTGAAGCTACCCCACCCGATCTTGCAGCAGATATCGTGGATCGCGGCGTTATGCTGACAGGCGGCGGCGCTTTGCTGGGTGAGTTGGACCTTGCCCTGCGCGAGCAAACTGGCCTGAGCATTTCCGTCGCTGACGAGAGCCTCAATTGTGTGGCACTTGGCACAGGCAAGGCGCTGGAGCATGAAAAACTGCTGCGCCACGCGATCGATTACGACAGCTGATCTCAATGGGCCGCGTCAGCGGTCCAGCTTCAACGCAAGGGTGTGAATGGCACGGGAACGCAGCGATCAAAGCCTTGCCCGCCCCGTCAGACGTCTGATGGTCGGCGTTCTTGCCCTATGTCTTATTCTACTGGTCCTTCTATGGCGCATCGATAATGCGCGGGTTGAGCGTATCCGCGCCGCAATCCTCGATCGTTTTGTGCCCAATATGGAATGGGCCATGGCACCGGTGACAAGTGCGGGACGCATGATTGATGATTTCCAATCCTATGCGCGTCTCTATGAACAAAACGACCAGCTTCGCCGTGAATTGCAGCAAATGCGGGCTTGGCGTGAGGCCGCCATCCAATTGGAGCAGGAAAACGCCCGATTGCTGGACCTCAACCGCGTTCAACTCGACCCTGAGCTGACCTTTATCACAGGAATTGTTCTGGCTGATTCAGGCTCTCCTTTCCGCCGCTCGGTCCTCCTGAATGTCGGAGAGCGTGATGGCATTCTCGATGGTTGGGCCACGATGGACGGGCTTGGTGTTGTTGGGCGCATCTCAGGCGTGGGCGCGCGCACATCGCGGGTTTTGCTGCTCACGGATTCCAACAGCCGTGTGCCGGTGACTGTGCAGCCCTCGGGCCAGCAGGCCATCTTGATGGGCGATAATACCCTCGCGCCCGTGATGGAATTTCTTGAAACACCCGAAGATATCTCGGCAGGCGACAGGATTGTGACCTCGGGCGATGGCGGGTTGTTTCCACCCGGTTTGTTGATTGGTCAGGTCGCCATCACCCCCGACCGCCGCGTTCGCGCGCGCCTCTCGGCTGATCTTTCGCGGCTGAATTTCTTGCGGGTGATGCGCAGTTATCAAAGCAATGAAGTCACTGATCCAGGCTCGCTGATCGGCCCGCCATGGCCGCCAGAGCCAAGCTTAAGCGCGCCTGAGGACATCGTGGAAACGGGTGAGTTGGAAGAATGATCACGAAGTCCAGCCAACATCTATGGACCTATCGGGCGCTTTTTCTTGGCCTTTGCCTTCTCATCATCACAGCAAAAATCCTGCCCATTACACTTGATCAGGGACGCTTGCCTTCTCCTGACATTCTGCTTGCCGTGACCCTTGCATGGCTTTTGCGTCAGCCCTCAGCAGTGCCTGTTCTATCTATTGTGATTGTGTTTTTGCTTGCTGACTTTTTGTTGCAGCGCCCCCCTGGTCTCTGGACCCTGTTGGTTCTGCTGGTCTCGGAAGGTCTCAGGCGTAAGCGGGCGCAGATGACCGAGTTTCCCTTCCTCGTGGAATGGGGCCTGTTTGCAGTGGCCGTCTTCGCCCTGATCTTGATGAACAGGATCGCGCTATTTGTCCTTTTCGCCGAGACCGACAGGCTTGGAATTTCGCTCGCTCATGGGATTGTGACCGTGGGGATATACCCTGTGGTTGTTGCCCTCTCGAAATATGGCTTGGGATTGCGTAAATTGCGCCCGACAGAAACCGAGAGCAAACCCACATGAAGCAAAACCCCAAAGATCTGGAGGACAGCGCCAAGACGATCTCTCGGCGTGCGCTCTTCGTGGGGGGCTTGATGGCAACCACCGGCATCGTGCTGGGGGGCAGGATGCGCTATCTTCAGGTTGAGCGTGCTGATGACTTCCGCCTTTTGGCCGAAGAAAACCGCATCAATATCAGGCTTCTTCCCCCTGCCCGTGGTCAGATATATGATCGCAATGGGGTGCTGCTGGCCGATAATGAACAGAATTACCGCATCACCATGGTGCGCGAAGATGCAGGCGATGTTGATCTTGTCCTGTCGCGGCTATCCCAGACCGTCAATCTTGATCTGGAGCGGCTGGATCGCGCCCGTGAAGAAATGATGGCCCGCCCGCCTTTCGTACCCGTGACCATCGCTGACAGGCTGACATGGGATGAGTTGTCCGCAGTGGCTGTCAACGCACCTGCCTTGCCAGGCATTACGCCTGAAATGGGTCTGAGCCGCGTCTACCCGCGAGATACCGATTTTGCCCATGTTATCGGCTATGTCGGCCCCGTCTCAGATTACTATCTCGACACCACTGGCGACACCGACCCTGTCCTGCAAATCCCCGATTTCCAAGTTGGGCGCTCCAATATCGAGGCCCGCATGGAGAGAGCCTTGCGCGGTCGCGCAGGTACCAAACGCGTCGAGGTGAATGCCGCGGGCAGAACAATGCGAGAGTTGGATCGGATCGAGCCAATTTCAGGGGCCGATTTGCAGCTGACCATCGATGCGGCGCTGCAAAACTATTCCGAGGCCCGTCTAGCTGGTGAAAGCGCGGGCGCTATAATTATGGATGTCCAGAATGGGGATATCCTGTCGCTGGCCTCTGCCCCCACATATGACCCGAACCTCTTTGTGCGCGGGATATCAACGACCGCATGGAACGGTTTGAACGAAGATATCTACCGCCCATTGGCGAATAAAGCGACGCAGGGCCTCTATCCACCGGGCTCCACATACAAAATGGTCGTGGCGCTTGCAGCCCTTGAAGCGGGCGTCATCACGCCTGAGGAAACCATTCCTTGCACAGGCTTTGTTGAAGTGGCCGAACGGCGCTTCCATTGCTGGCGTCGCAGCGGGCATGGCGCGGTGAATTTGCTCACAAGCATCGAGCAATCTTGTGACTGCTATTACTATGAGCTGGCACAACGCACAGGGATCGAGGCCATCTCCGCAATGGCTGTTCGGTTTGGCTGCGGCGTGCGGCATGATTTGCCATTATCCGGCATCGCCACGGGCCTTGCGCCAACCATGGCGTGGAAACGCGAAAACCGTGATGCGTCTTGGGTGGTGGGCGACACGCTCAATGCCTCCATCGGGCAGGGCTTTGTTCTCTCCTCACCCCTGCATCTGGCGGTGATGACCGCGCGTATTGCGACAGGCCGCACCATCACCCCAAGGATCATTCGCGCCATTGATGGCGTTGAACAACCCATCGAGGGTGGTGAGGATATGGGCCTCAACCCTGCCCATTTCGACCTGATCCGCGAAGGCATGTACCGCGTGAACAATAGCGGACGCGGTACAGCCTTTGGCAGTCGTGTGCCCAGCGCGGAATATACGATTGCGGGCAAAACGGGCACCTCTCAGGTGCGCAACATCACAGCCGCCGAACGCGCACGCGGTGTAACCCGCAACGAAGACTTGCCATGGGAACGGCGCGACCACGCGCTTTTTGTGGGCTATGCGCCTTATGACAACCCGCGATATGCCTGTTCGGTGATTGTCGAGCATGGTGGCGGCGGGTCAACGGCTGCCGCGCCAATCGCGCGTGATTTGCTGCTTCGCGCACAGGTCGGGGATATTCCTCCTGCAGAACTCTACCCAAGCAACCAGCGCCAAAGCTACCAAGACATGATCGACAATATGGAGCTGCGCCCGGTTGAACCTGTCCCTGAGGGACCCAGCAGCGGAAGCAGCCGCGCATGAGTTTTCTGGAATACAGCCTGAAGACCATGCCGCGGGGGATCACCAAGGTCCTCTATATGAATTGGGCCTTGATCCTGTTGCTCTGCGCGGTGTCGGGCGTTGGCTTCATGATGCTTTATTCCGTGGCAGGCGGCTCCATGTCGCCATGGGTAGAGCCGCAATTGCAACGCTTCGGCATTGGAATGGCGATCATGTTCATCGTTGCGATGGTGCCGATTTATTTCTGGCGAAACGTATCGGCGCTGGCCTATGCCTTTTCAATTTTGTTGCTGCTCTATGTGGAATTCTTTGGAACAGTCGGTATGGGCGCACAACGCTGGATTGATCTAGGCTTCATGCGCCTTCAGCCTTCGGAATTGACCAAGATCACCCTCGTGATGCTGATGGCCTCCTATTACGACTGGCTGGATGTCAAAAAGAAATCCCACCCGCTCTTTGTGTTGCTCCCTCTGCTGATCATTGCCTTGCCCGTCTTTCTGACGCTGCGCCAGCCCGACCTCGGCACGGCTCTCTTGCTGTTTTTGGGTGGTGGTGCGGTCATGTTTGTAGCCGGCGTTCATTGGGCCTATTTCGGTGCTGTTATCGCCGCAGGCGTCGGCACGGTTGCTGCTGTGTTCACATCCCGCGGGACGCCGTGGCAGCTTCTGCAGGATTATCAGTATCGGCGGATCGACACCTTTCTTGATCCAAGCCAAGATCCGCTTGGTGCAGGCTATCACATCAGCCAAAGCCAGATCGCGCTTGGCTCGGGCGGGCTGACGGGGCGCGGCTTTATGGAAGGCACGCAAAGCCGCCTGAACTTTCTGCCCGAGAAACATACAGACTTTATCTTCACAACCTTGGCCGAGGAATTCGGGTTTGTCGGGGCGGTCTCGCTACTTGTGCTCTACCTCCTGATTTTGGCTTTCAGTATCTCGACAGCCCTTCAAACCAAGGATCGCTATGCCTCGCTTCTGACGCTTGGCATCGCGGTTAGTTTCTTTCTCTATTTTGCGGTCAATATGGCGATGGTCATGGGGCTTGCGCCTGTGGTGGGTGTGCCCCTGCCCTTGGTCTCTTACGGCGGCTCGGCGATGCTGGTGCTGTTGGCGGCTTTCGGTCTGGTCCAATCGGCCCATATCCACCGCCCCCGCTGACCCCCCCTTTTGCAAGGGCGACCGCTCTGCTAGCCCTCGTTTATGTAACCTCAAGGAGCCGCCCATGTCGTCCCGCCCTATCATCCTCTTTGCTGCAAAGGCTGAACGCTGGACAGAATATGAAGCGCCGCTGCGCGCTGCTCTTGAGGCGGCCGATCTGGGGCATGCCCATCTGACCACTGAAGCCGCACCTGAAACCGTCGACTACATTGTCTATGCGCCTAATTCAGGCCTGACAGATTTCGCCCCTTTCACCCGCCTCAAAGCCGTTCTGAACCTTTGGGCTGGGGTTGAGGATGTTGTGGGGAACCCCACGCTGTCAGCCCCCCTTGCAAGGATGGTCGATAGTGGTTTGACCGAAGGCATGGTGGAATGGGTAACGGGCCATGTCCTGCGCCATCATCTGGGGATGGACACTCATATCCTTGGACAAGACGGCATCTGGCGCTCTGAGAGCGTCCCGCCCCTTGCCCGTGACCGCCATGTTGCGATCTTGGGTCTTGGCGAATTGGGTGAGGCCTGCGCCAAAGCCTTGGTTGCGTTGAATTTCAACGTCTCGGGCTGGTCCCGCAGCCCCAAGATGATTGACGGCGTTACAAGCTATCATGGGGCGGACGGGCTTGATGACATCTTGGCCAAAGCCGAAATCACCGTGCTGCTTTTGCCCAAAACCCCTGCAACCGAGAATACTTTGGACGCAAAGCGCCTTGCCCAAATGCCCAAAGGGGCCGTTATCATCAACCCGGGCCGTGGGCCCTTGATTGAGGACGAGGCCTTGCTGGCCGCGCTCACATCGGGGCAGATCGGCCATGCCACCTTGGATGTGTTCCGGACCGAGCCTTTGCCCGCAGATCACCCCTATTGGTCCCATCCCAATGTGACCGTGACCCCGCATATCGCCTCGGCAACTCGGACGGGCACGGCCTCAAAGGTGATTGTCGAAAACATCAGGCGTGGTGAGGCCGGCGAGGATTTCTTGCATCTGGTCGACCGCAAAGCGGGTTATTGATCCATACATAAGAAAACCCCGCCAAGCTTGCGCCAGACGGGGTTTTTATTGGTTGGGGTAGCTCTCTGGATTACAGATCCATCAGCAAGCGCCGTGGGTCTTCCAAAGCTTCCTTAACACGAACGAGGAAGGTCACAGCGCCTTTGCCATCAACGATCCGGTGGTCATAGGACAGCGCCAGATACATCATCGGGCGGATCACAACCTGACCATTGATCGCCATTGGGCGGTCCTGAATTTTATGCATGCCAAGGATACCCGATTGTGGCGGGTTCAAAATCGGCGAGGACATGAGCGAGCCATAGACACCGCCATTCGAGATGGTGAATGTGCCGCCCTGCATTTCAGCCATGGACAGCTTGCCGTCACGGGCGCGTTTGCCCTTCTCAGCAATGGCTTTCTCGATATCAGCAAAGGACAAGGCATCTGCATCACGGATGACTGGCACCACAAGGCCAGTCGGCGTGCCCGCCGCAATACCCATATGGACGAAGTTCTTGTAGACGATATCAGTGCCATCAATCTCGGCATTGACCTCAGGCACTTCGCGCAGCGCATGGACGCAGGCCTTGGTGAAGAAGGACATAAAGCCCAGTTTCACACCATGCTTCTTCTCGAAGAGGTCTTTGTACTCTTTGCGCAGCGCCATCACCTCGGTCATATCGACCTCGTTATAGGTGGTCAGCATTGCTGCTGTGTTCTGGCTATCCTTGAGGCGCTTGGCGATTGTCTGGCGCAGACGCGTCATCTTCACGCGTTCCTCGCGCGAGGCGTCCTCGGCGGCAACAGGGGCACGGGGTGCCGCTGCAGGCGCAGCTGCCGCCGCGGGTGCCGCCATCGCTTTCATCACATCTTCTTTCATGATCCGACCATCCTTGCCCGAGCCTTGAACTTGATCTGCGCTCAACCCTTTTTCCGCCATCAGCTTCTTGGCCGAAGGCGCATCCTCAACGTCACGTCCGCCAGCCGCAGGAGCGGCAGCCTGTGCAGCAGCAGGCGCTGCCGCCTCGGCCTTTGGCGCAGCAGCACCAGCAGCACCGCCAGCAATCACCGCCAGCTTCGCGCTTGCATCAACCGTGCTGCCCTCAGCCGCTACGATTTCAGTCAAAACACCCGTTGCAGGCGATGGAACTTCGACCGAGACCTTATCCGTTTCCAACTCGCAGAGCATCTCGTCTTGCGTGACGCTATCACCGACCTGTTTGAACCATGTCGACACTGTTGCTTCGGTCACGGATTCGCCAAGTGTTGGCACCATCACATCAACCGATTTGGCGTCAGCGGCCGCTGCAGCAGCGGGCGCTGCATCCGCTTTGGCAGGTGCTGCCTTGGCAGGAGCGGCAGTAGCAGCGCCACCTTCGCTCAAAGTTGCCAAAAGCGCGTCAACGCCGACTGTCTCACCCTCTTGGGCCACGATCTCCCCCAAGGTGCCAGCAGCAGGGGAAGGCACTTCAACCGTGACTTTATCGGTTTCCAGCTCGCATAGCATTTCATCCACAGCAACCGCATCGCCGGGCTGTTTGAACCATGTCGCAACCGTCGCTTCGGTTACACTCTCGCCCAATGTGGGCACGCGCACTTCAATCGACATTTTCTCTTATCCTTTAATCGTCAACGCGTCGTTCACGAGCGCGCTTTGTTGTGCTTTGTGCATTGATGCCAAGCCAGTGGCAGGAGAGGCAGACGCCACACGACCCACATAAGCAGGGCGTTTATGGGTGGCGCCAATACGGGTCTGAACCCATTCAATATTGGGTTCGACAAAGGACCAACCACCTTGGTTCTTGGGTTCTTCCTGACACCAGACAACCTCGGCCTGCTTGAACCGTTCCATTTCCTTCATCAACGCCATGGCGGGGAAAGGATAGAATTGCTCAAGACGCATCAGATATATGTCATCAATCCCGCGGGCATCACGTTCCTCGAGAAGGTCGTAATAGACCTTGCCCGAGCAGATCACTACGCGCTTGATCTTATCATCCGCCACCAGCTTGGTTTCGGAATGGCCATATTGCGCATCATCCCAGAGAACACGGTGGAAGGACGACCCCGTGGTGAACTCCTCCGCCTTGGACACGGCCAGCTTGTGACGCAGCAAGGATTTCGGTGTCATCAACACCAAAGGCTTGCGGAATGTGCGGTGGATCTGGCGGCGCAGAATATGGAAGTAATTCGCGGGCGTCGTGCAATTTGCAACGATCCAGTTGTCCTGACCACACATCTGCAAGAAACGCTCAAGCCGTGCCGAAGAGTGCTCAGGCCCTTGGCCTTCAAAACCATGCGGCAGCAGCATCACAAGGCCCGACATCCGCAACCATTTGCTTTCGCCTGAGGAAATGAACTGGTCGAACATGATTTGCGCGCCATTGGCGAAATCGCCGAATTGCGCTTCCCACATGACCAGCGCGTTCGGCTCGGCCAGCGAATAACCATATTCAAACCCGAGCACGGCATATTCCGAAAGCATCGAGTCGATGACCTCGTATTTTGCCTGCCCCTCGCGAACATTATTGATAGGGTAGTAACGCTCTTCCGTGTCTTGATCGATCAAGCCCGAATGACGCTGGCTGAATGTGCCGCGGGTTGAATCCTGACCGGCAAGCCGCACGGGATAGCCCTCGGTTGCCAGCGAGCCAAAGGCCAAAGCCTCGGCCGTGGCCCAATCAAAGCCCTCGCCCGTGTCGAACATCTTGCGCTTTGTCTCAAGCAAGCGCGTAACGGTCTTATGGAGGTTATACCCTTCAGGTGCAGTGCTCAGCGCGCGTCCGACCTCTGCCATGGTCTCGGGCTTGATGGCGGTTTCACCACGCTGGTATTCCTCGCCCTCACGGTTGAGATGCGACCAGCGCCCATCCAGCCAATCGGCCTTATTGGGTTTGTATTCCTTGCCTGCCTCAAACTCTTCGTTGAGATGCGACTGGAACGCGGCCTTCATATCCTCGATCTCGCCCTCGGGGATAAGACCGTCTTTGACCAAGCGCTCGGTATACAGTTGCAGCGTGGTTTTCTGCTTCTTGATCCGCTTATACATGACCGGATTGGTGAACATGGGCTCATCGCCCTCATTGTGACCAAAGCGGCGGTAGCAGAAGATATCCAGAACAACGTCTTTGCCGAATTTCTGGCGGAACTCGGTCGCAACGCGTGCAGCATGAACCACCGCTTCGGGGTCATCGCCATTCACGTGGAAAATCGGTGCTTCAACCATCAAGGCGATATCCGTTGGATATGGCGAGGAGCGGCTGAAATGCGGCGCCGTCGTAAAGCCGATCTGGTTGTTTACGATGATATGGATCGTGCCGCCTGTGCGGTGGCCGCGCAGGCCCGACAGGCCAAGCCCCTCGGCCACAACGCCTTGGCCCGCGAATGCCGCATCACCATGCAAGAGCACACCCATAACCTGCTGGCGTTCCTTATCGCCAAGCTGGTCCTGCTTTGCGCGCACCTTGCCCAGAACAACTGGGTTCACAGCCTCGAGATGGCTTGGGTTCGCAGTCAAAGACAGGTGGACGGTATTGTCATCAAAGGTGCGGTCGCTCGAGGCGCCCAGATGGTATTTCACATCGCCCGATCCGTCGACATCCTCGGGCTTGAATGAGCCACCTTGGAATTCATTGAAGATCGCGCGGTAGGGTTTGCTCATCACATTGGCCAAGACGCTAAGACGGCCACGATGCGGCATGCCGATGATGATCTCTTTCACACCAAGCGCACCGCCGCGTTTGATGATCTGTTCCATCGCGGGGATCAGCGCTTCACCACCATCAAGGCCGAAACGCTTGGTTCCCATATATTTCACATGCAGGAATTTCTCGAAGCCTTCCGCCTCGACCAATTTATTCAGGATCGCCTTACGACCTTCGCGGGTAAAGGCGATTTCCTTGCCATAGCCCTCGATCCGCTCCTTGAGCCAGCTTGCCTGCTCAGGGTCGGAGATATGCATATATTGCAGCGCAAAAGTGCCGCAATAGGTGCGCTTCACGATATCAACAATCTGCCGCATCGAGGCCATTTGCAGACCAAGCACATTATCGATGAAAATCGGGCGATCCATATCGGCATCGGTGAAGCCGTAGGATTTCGGATCAAGCTCGGGATGCGGGGTTTGGGCGCTCAGGCCGAGCGGGTCAAGGTCGGCCACAAGATGGCCACGAATACGATAGGCACGAATGATCATCAGCGCACGGATGGAATCGAGCACAGCGCGCTGGATTTGCTGATCGGTCAGCTCAACGCCCTTCTCGGCCGCTTGTGCGCGGATTTTGGTCTCGGCGCCTTTTACTTCGGCTTTCGCCTCGGCCCATTCACCCGTCAGGGCAGAGGTCATCTCATCGGCAGGCTGGGGCGGCCAGTCGGTGCGCGACCATGTTGGCCCCGCCGCTTCGGCTTTGGCGTCTTGGGGTGTATCACCCAAGGCCGCGAAGAAATCCCGCCACTGCTCATCGACCGCATTCGGGTCTTCGGCATAGCGTGCATAGAGTTGCTCAAGATATTCCGCGTTATGGCCCTGCATAAAGCTGGAGGCGTGGAACAGGTCGTTGGAGCTTTGATCCGTCATGGGTGCACCCGAGATGATTTAAGTCCCGCGCGAAGCCATCCCCGCGCGGGTGTGTTTGATTTAGCCAATAGCTTTGAGGACAGCCTCACCAAGCGATGCGGGGCTTTCTGCCACCACGATCCCTGCGGATTTCATCGCTTCGATCTTGTCTTCTGCACCACCTTTGCCGCCTGCAACGATCGCACCAGCATGGCCCATGCGGCGACCGGGAGGGGCCGTGCGGCCCGCGATGAAGCCAGCGGTTGGCTTCCAGCGGCCCTTCTTGCGCTCATCAGCCAAGAACTGTGCAGCTTCTTCTTCAGCCGAGCCACCGATCTCACCGATCATGATGATGCTTTGCGTCTCTGGATCAGCAAGGAACATCTCCAAGACGTCGATATGCTCGGTGCCCTTGATGGGGTCGCCTCCGATGCCGACAGCCGTGGATTGGCCAAGGCCTGAATCCGATGTCTGCTTTACCGCCTCATAGGTCAGCGTGCCCGAACGCGACACAACACCGACCGAGCCACGCTTGTGGATATGGCCAGGCATAATGCCGATTTTGCAGGCATCAGGTGTGATAACGCCAGGGCAGTTTGGCCCGATCAGGCGTGATTTCGACCCTTCGAGGGCGCGCTTCACCTTCATCATGTCCAGCACAGGAATGCCTTCGGTGATGCAGATGATCAGCTCCATCTCGGCGTCAATCGCTTCAAGGATCGAGTCAGCCGCGAAGGGGGGCGGCACATAGATCACCGATGCGTTTGCTTCGGTGACATGCTTGGCCTCATGGACCGAGTTGAACACGGGCAGGTCCAGATGGGTTTGACCACCTTTGCCTGGCGTCACACCACCAACCATCTTCGTGCCATAAGCAATGGCTTGCTCGGAATGGAAGGTGCCTTGGCTGCCGGTAAAGCCTTGGCAGATCACTTTGGTATTCTCGTCAACGAGTACGGCCATGTGCCTGTTCCTCTGTTTGTTATTCGTCGGACGGCGTCAGCCGTTCCACAAAGATGAAAGTCTCGGTGCCGTCCTGATACGGGCGCGTGCCCGCATGGACCACGGCAACGCGGTTCGGGTTAAGCTGACGGGCGGCGAGAAGCTCGGTGCCCGCAAGCGGAGTGTAGGTGTCAGGTAAAGGGGCTTGCATCACGATGCCTTCCGCAGCCAGACCGCCAATCGCGGCCTCAGCAGCCAGCGCCGCAAAGGAGCCATCGAAAGCAATCTCGCAGCGACGGTCGGTTCCAGCGGTTACCGCACGACCAGTGGCAGGGGAAATCTCGACATTGGAGAAGGGCCTGAGATCGTAGAAATCGATCCGAACCTCGTCCATCGCCAAACGCTCCTGCGCCAGATCGGCGGTCAGAAAAGGGCTAAAGCAATTCTGCGCAAAACGTTGCACAGCTTGCTCGGCCACATTCTGGGTGACGGTCTGTGATGCTTCGGCACGGGCTTGCCCCAAGGCCAACAGCACAAACACGGCAATCGCTACAAGATGCAGCGCCGCCCACAGCCCGATCCCCCGAGAGGGATGCGACTGGCTGGGGGCCGCTTTTGCCATTGTCTGTGTACGCTGGTTCATGAGGCGCGCCATAGGCCGTTACCCTTTAACCGCTTTCACGATCTTTTCGGCACCGTCCTTGAGGTCATCGGCGGCAATCACATTGAGGCCAGAGCTGCGGATGATCTCCTTGCCCTTCTCAACATTCGTACCTTCAAGGCGCACAACAAGCGGCACCTCAAGCCCGATCTCCTGCACGGCAGCAATCACGCCCTCGGCGATGATGTCACAGCGCATGATGCCGCCAAAGATATTCACGAGGATGCCTTTAACGTTCGGATCACTGGTGATGATCTTGAAAGCCTCGGTCACCTTCTCTTTGGTCGCGCCGCCGCCAACATCAAGGAAGTTCGCAGGCTCGGCCCCGTACAGCTTGATGATATCCATCGTCGCCATCGCCAGACCCGCACCATTCACCATGCAACCGATCTCGCCATCCAAGGCGATATAGTTGAGGTCGAATTTCGACGCGGCGAGTTCTTTGGGGTCTTCTTCCGTTTCGTCACGAAGGGCTGCGATATCGGCATGGCGGTAGACCGCGTTGCCGTCAAAACCAACCTTGGCGTCCAGCACCTTGAGGCTACCCTCATCGGTGACGATCAGCGGATTGATTTCCAACATCTCCATGTCCTTCTCGACGAAGGCTTTATAGAGAAGGCCCATCAAAGCCACACATTCTTTGACCTGCTTGCCTTCCAGCCCGAGGGAGAAAGCGACGCGGCGACCATGGAACGCCTGATAGCCGGACGCGGGATCAACACTGAAGCTGAGGATTTTCTCAGGTGTCGACGCGGCGACCTCTTCGATATCCATGCCACCTTCTGTGGAACATACGAAAGACACGCGGCTTGTCTGGCGATCAACCAGAAGTGCGAGATACAATTCGCGCTCAATGCCCGAGCCGTCTTCGATATAGATGCGGTTAACCTGCTTGCCCGCAGGACCCGTCTGATGCGTCACAAGCGTGCGGCCAAGCATCTTCTTGGCCTCTTGGGCTGCTTCCTCAACCGATTTGGTGAGGCGCACGCCGCCCTTTTCGCCTGCATCGGCCTCCTTAAAGGAACCCTTGCCGCGACCGCCAGCATGGATCTGAGCTTTCACAACCCAGAGAGGGCCGTCCATCTCACCTGCTGCTGTTTTGGCTTCTTCAGCTTTCATTACGACGCGGCCATCACTGACCGGAGCGCCATATTGGCGAAGCAATGCCTTCGCCTGGTATTCATGAATGTTCATGAAACTGTCCCGTTTTGGTGTCGTTCAAATGTGTCTAAGCACGAGTTCATCACGATAATAAACGGATATTTATCGCAGATTATAGCTTTTGGCGAAAATTCCTACATTTGTGATCACAGTTGAAAAAGGTGTGATCACAAATTTTTGGCCTTAATATTCCCGTAAGTACCCCACCTCCCAGCCCATCCAAGGGGCGGGCGACTCACCTCTGGGTTGCTTGACCAACGATCCAGAACATAAATTCGGTGGCCAATACCTCACTCCGAACCCTGCCCCAACCGAAAGGCCGATGCACATTCGGCATGCTTGTGAGCAGGTTCGGGCAAACCACACCCATTTCCGTCAAGCCGCAGAACAAAAAACGCGCCCCTGATTAG
Source organism: Rhodophyticola sp. SM2404 (assembly GCF_053570515.1). Taxonomy (NCBI): domain Bacteria; kingdom Pseudomonadati; phylum Pseudomonadota; class Alphaproteobacteria; order Rhodobacterales; family Roseobacteraceae; genus Rhodophyticola; species Rhodophyticola sp. SM2404. Next base: position 121,955 of record NZ_JBSEDL010000001.1, on the reverse strand, counting down.
GAGCGCGTTTTCCGAATTCTTCCGATCAAGCGTGATCAGCTCAGGCTTGGGTCAATCGCTTTACACGCATCCACAAGGCCTTTGACCGCTTCGACCGAGTTGTCGAACATGGATTGCTCGTCCTTGGTCAGCTTGATCTCGACGATACGCTCGATACCGCCTGCGCCGATCACTGTTGGCACACCAACATACATCGACTTCAGGCCAAACTGGCCCTCGCAATAGGCCGCACAAGGCAGCACGCGCTTTTGATCCTTGAGGAAAGCTTCCGCCATTTCGATCGCGGATGTCGCAGGCGCATAAAACGCCGAGCCTGTTTTCAGCAGCCCGACGATCTCGGCACCGCCATCACGGGTGCGCTGAACAATTGCATCAAGCTTGTCCTGCGTGGTCCAGCCCATCTCGATCAGGTCAGGCAAAGGAATACCCGCAACTGTCGAATAGCGCACAGAAGGCACCATCGTGTCACCATGGCCGCCCAGAACGAAGGCTGTGACGTCTTTCATCGACACGTCGAATTCTTCGGCAAGGAAATGACGGAAACGGGCAGAGTCGAGAACACCCGCCATGCCGCAGACCATGTTATGCGGCAGGCCCGAGAATTCGCGCAGCGCCCATACCATCGCATCAAGCGGGTTGGTGATGCAGATCACGAATGCATTGGGCGCATGATCACGGATGCCTTCGCCGACCGATTTCATAACCTTCAGGTTGATGCCCAAAAGGTCGTCACGGCTCATGCCGGGCTTGCGTGGAACACCTGCGGTTACGATGCAGACATCGGCGCCTGCGATATCCGCATAGGAGGTCGTGCCCTTCAGCTTGGCGTCGAATTTCTCGGACGGGCCGGATTCGGCGATGTCGAGGGCTTTACCTTGCGGGGTGCCATCAGCGATGTCGAAAAGGACGACGTCGCCCAGTTCCTTGAGCGCGGCGAGATGAGCGAGTGTGCCGCCAATCTGTCCTGCGCCAATAAGTGCAATCTTGGGTCTGGCCATGAGATGTGTCTCCGGATCCGGTGTTGATTATCGAGCGAGGCCTAGCCGCAGTGCAGCGTTCGTGCAAGAGAAGCCTGAGCAAAGCAATGGCACAGTTGGCGCTAGCAACGCTGTCAAAACCTTGTAAAACAGAGCAAAATAGCCAAAGGGATAAAACCATGCTTGAAGGCTGGGTCTGGGTAATTGCGGCCATTGCTGTGCTTTTGGCGGGAATTTCCAAGGGCGGATTCGGCTCAGGCGTGGCTTTTGCCAGCTCCGCGATTCTCGCAATTGTCATCGAACCCGCTATTGCTTTGGCGCTTATGTTGCCGCTTTTGATGCTGATCGATGTGGCATCCCTCAAGCCTTATTGGGGTAAATGGCATGCGCCTTCGGTTAAGGTTCTTATCCTCGGCGGCATTCCCGGAACGGCGCTTGGCGCGGCTCTGTTCACGGTTGTATCGGCTGATTTCATTCGCGTTCTGATCGGTGCCGTCGCCCTTGGCTTCCCCATCTTCCAACTGGCCCGTGCGCGCGGCTGGCTTTCCCCCAAACCCCGCGCTTTTAATGCGCGCAGCGGATTTCTGGCAGGAATTGCAGCGGGCTTCACCAGTTTCATCAGCCATGCCGGCGGCCCGCCCATGGCTGTTTTCATGCTCTCGCAGGAGGGGATTGGCAAAACCAGCTATCAGGCCAGCACTGTCATCGTGTTCTGGATCATCAATATGATGAAATTCGTGGTCTATGCGATGATCGGCATTTTTTCATGGCAAATCCTAGGAACCGCCACTTTGCTAGCCCCGTTTGCCCTGCTTGGCACCTATATAGGCGTGCGTGCGCATCACCTCATCCCTGAGCGGCTTTTCTTTGGGCTGACCTATGTGATGTTGGTGCTGACAGGCCTCAAGCTGATTTGGGACGGGCTGGCCTGAAAATGTGTGCGACATAATATTTCGCAAAAATCCACAAAATTGGAACTTGCGTTCGCGCGCATTGATGTGCTTTCTGCAGCGCAACACGAATACTCTCTATAAAAGGCCCATCCTTCATGGCTTTGACCTCACGCCCCTATCGCTCGGTTCTTTATATCCCCGCCTCGAAAGAGCGCGCCTTGGAAAAAGCCAAGGGGTTGCCAACCGATGCGATTATTTTCGATCTCGAAGATGCCGTGGCCCCTGACGAAAAGCCGAATGCGCGGGCCTTGCTTGCTGAAACGCTCACGCTTGGTGGGTTCGCGCCGCGTGCGCAGCTTGTGCGGATCAACGCGCTTGATACCGAATGGGGTGCGGATGATCTGGCAAGCAATGCAGCGGTAGGACCCGAGGCGATCCTGCTTCCCAAGGTGAACAACGCCAAGGATATCGAGGCATTGGCCCGCCTGCTTGATGCATATCCTGCCGCAAAAGACACTAAAATCTGGGCGATGATGGAAACACCTCAAGGTATCCTGAATGCTGCCGAAATCGCGGGGGCGCCGCGCATGGAAGGCTTTGTGATGGGAACCAATGATCTGGCCAAGGATTTGGGCGCGCGCAATCGCGCTGCGATGCTAACGGCCTTGCAACATTGCCTGCTTGCGGCACGGGCCTATGGCATTCTTTGCATCGACGGAGTGTTCAACGCCTTCAAAGACGAAGACGGCCTGCGCGCCGAATGCGTGGAAGGGCGCGACTGGGGGATGGATGGCAAAACCCTGATCCACCCCGCGCAGCTTGAGATTGCCAATCAGGCCTTTGCCCCGTCCAATGCCGAGATCGACCTCGCGCGTCGCCAGATTAGCGCCTATGAGACAGCCATCGCGCAAGGGCAGGCCGTTGCCGTTGTCGATGGCAACATCGTTGAAAACTTGCACATCGAGACTGCACGCGCCACGCTCGCGAAAGCTGAAGCAATTGCAGAACTGGAGTCTGTCTGATGGGCTATCCCTTACTAATCCTCGGCGTGGCGGTTTTCGCCCTCGCCCATTTGTTCAAACGCCTCGCGCCCGCGCGCCGTGCAGAAATGGGCAATTCAGGAAGAATAATCGTCACAATCGCGATGTTTTCAGGCATCATCTTGATGGTGATCGGATATCGCGCGGCCCCTGTCGTCCAACTCTGGAACCCGCCGCAATTCCTCAACCACGTCAACAACCTGCTGATGCTGATTGCATTCTGGTTCTTCGCCCTCTCGGCCATTCCAGGAACCATGTCGGCGCGGATCAGGCATAAACAGCTTACCGCCCTCAAGACATGGGCGATTGCGCATTTGCTGGTGAATGGCGACCTCGCATCGCTGATCTTGTTCGGCGGATTGCTGGCTTGGGCCGTTTTCTCCGTCATCAAGATCAAAAGAGCCGAGCCTGAATGGGAGCGTCCCGCCAATGCCTCGGTCAAGAACGATATTATCGCCTTGGGCGTCGCTGTCGTTGTGATGGGGCTGGTCGGCTATATTCACGGGCTTCTTGGATACCCAGTTTTCGGATAATCACATGAAAATCTATCGCCTATTGACCGAGGATGACACCTCGGCCTTCTGCCACAAAGTCTCCGAGGCGCTCAGCAAAGGTTGGGAGCTATATGGCACCCCGACATATGCGTTCGATTCAGCACGCGGTGTGATGCGCTGCGGGCAGGCTGTGACAAAGGATGTCGAGGCGGAATATTCCCCCGACATGAAACTGGGGGCGCAATAACGATGGCAAGCAAGACAAGCTCAGGCAATTTCTTTGAGGGTTACAGCCTCGGGCAGGTCTTTGAACATGCCGTTCCCCGCACCATCTCGGGCGGGGAGCGCGCGATCTACCATGCGCTCTACCCTGCGCGCCACGCGCTCTATTCCTCGGATGAGTTTGCGCGCGCCTGCGGTCTGCCGCAAAGCCCGATTGATGATCTGGCTGCTTTTCATATCGTTTTCGGAAAATCCGTTCCCGATATTTCGCTCAATGCTGTCGCCAATCTTGGCTATGCCGAGGCGCGCTGGCTGCATCCGGTCTATCCCGGAGATACGCTGCGCTCCTCGTCGGAGGTGATAGGCCTCAAGGAAAACTCTTCGGGAAAGACAGGCGTTGTCTATGTTCGCACGACAGGCACCAATCAACATGGCGCCAAGGTTATGGAGTTCTGCCGTTGGGTGATGGTCCGCAAGAAAGACCTTTCCGCGCCCGCCCCCGAAACGGTTGTGCCCGAACTTGCCTCTGCCTTGACGCCCGATCAATTGACCCTGCCCGAGGGGATCGATTTCTCGGGCTATGACTTCACCCAATCAGGCGAGCCGCACCGCTTTGCAGATTACGCGATTGGCGAAGTTATTGACCATGTGGATGGCGTCACCATTGAAGATGCCGAACATATGATGGCCACGCGGCTTTGGCAGAACACTGCCAAAACCCATTTTGATGCAACCAACAGGCCTGATGGCAAACGGTTGATTTATGGCGGCCACGTGATCTCGATGGCACGCGCGCTCAGTTTCAACGGGCTGGCCAATGCGCAATGTATCGTCGGGGTGAATGGCGGGGCGCATGCCAACCCCTGTTTTGCAGGTGATACGGTTCGGGCTTGGTCCGAGGTGCTTGATAAAGCGCCAACCACAGCCCCTGGCGTTGGTGCGATCCGCTTGCGCTTGGTGGCCGTCACCCAAGCGGGACAAGCTGGCGTATTGAAGGGTGAGGATGGCAAATACCTGCCCCATGTTCTGCTTGATTTGGATTATTGGGCCTTGATGCCACTGTAATGCCTTGCCCGCTGCCAAGCGGTGGCGAGCCTGAAAACCTTTCAATGGGTCCCCCGCGCCTCATCCAATCTGGATGCCTCATAATGTGATCACACGTTTTATTTTCGTGATCACAAACGGCAAACTGCGGCGTTTGGACCCAAGAATTTTGTCTAAAATCACCCCTGAACACGTGACAGAGGTTTAAAACTCGCTATGGATTGGCGTTATAAAGTATTCCAGACCAAGCATAACCTGAAAGGGTGTCCGCCATGGCAGACGTTAATCGGGGCAATCGTCCCCTGTCGCCCCATCTGCAGATCTACCGCCCGCAGCTGAACTCCATGACTTCGATTCTGAACCGCATCACGGGCAATGCGATGCTCGTTACCGCGCTTCTGATCATCTGGTGGCTGACCGCCGCTGCAACCAATGCCGCCTATTTCGAAATGGCAGATGGCATCCTGACATCCTTTGTCGGCGATATTGTAATGACATTATCGGTGCTCGGCCTGTGGTATCACGCGCTTGGCGGACTACGTCACCTGATATGGGACACCGGCCGCGGGCTGGATGTTGAAACAGCTGACAAAATGGGGTGGGGCATGCTGATTGGTTCGGTCGCCCTCACCTTCCTGACCGTCATCGCGATTTGAGGAGGTAGGCATATGAAATTCGCAACCGACCGCAAACGCGTCGAAGGCCTAGGCTCCTCACGGACCGGAACGCATCATTTCTGGGTCATGACCGTGACTTCGGTGGCCCTGTTGGTGCTGACTCCGCTATTCCTGTTCTCCTTCGGACCACTTCTGGGCGAGCCGCATGACGAGGTTATTGCAGCCCTGTCCCACCCCTTCCGCGCCGTCGTGACAGCATTGATGCTGATCGTCGGCCTTCATCATTTCCGTCTCGGCGTGCAGGTGCTCATTGAAGATTATGTGCATGGCCTCGCCCGCAAAATCTCGATCCTTGTAATGACCCTCGTTAGCTACGGGATGATGGCCGCTGGCCTCATCGCGCTGGCGATGATCGCGCTTTGAGACAACTGGAGCAGACCAAAAAATGACCGCTTCCTATGACATCACCCATCACAATTATGACGCCATCGTAGTCGGTGCGGGCGGCGCAGGTTTGCGCGCGACCCTCGGCTTGGCGGAACAAGGGCTGAAAACAGCCTGTGTGACCAAGGTTTTCCCCACCCGTTCGCACACAGTTGCGGCCCAAGGTGGTATTGCAGCATCGCTGTCCAATATGGGCCCTGATAACTGGCAATGGCATATGTATGACACCGTGAAAGGGTCGGACTGGCTCGGTGATACGGATGCGATGGAATATCTCGCCCGTGAGGCCCCCAAGGCGGTTTATGAGCTTGAGCATTACGGCGTGCCTTTCTCGCGCACCGAAGAGGGCAAAATTTACCAGCGTCCCTTTGGCGGGCACACAACCGAGTTTGGCGAAGGCCCGCCCGTTCAACGCACCTGCGCGGCGGCTGACCGCACGGGCCACGCCATGTTGCACACGCTTTATGGCCAGTCGCTCAAGAATAACGCGGAATTCTATATCGAGTATTTCGCAACCGATCTGATCATGTCGGACGATGGCCAATGCCAAGGCGTTCTGGCTTGGAAACTTGATGACGGCACGCTGCATGCGTTCAATGCCAAGATGGTCGTTCTGGCCACGGGCGGTTATGGCCGCGCCTATTTCTCGGCAACCTCGGCCCATACCTGCACAGGCGATGGTGGCGGCATGGTCGCGCGCCAAGGGCTCCCGCTTCAGGATATGGAATTTGTTCAGTTCCACCCCACTGGCATTTACGGTGCGGGCTGCCTGATTACTGAGGGTGCGCGCGGTGAAGGCGGCTACCTGACCAATTCCGAAGGTGAGCGCTTCATGGAGCGCTACGCGCCAACCTATAAAGACCTCGCCTCACGCGATGTGGTCAGCCGTTGCATGACCATGGAAATCCGTGAGGGCCGTGGTGTGGGCAAGGACGGAGACCATATTTACCTCCACCTCAACCACCTGCCGCCCGAGACATTGGCCCTGCGCCTTCCCGGCATCTCGGAAAGCGCGCGCATTTTCGCAGGCGTCGATCTGACCAAGGAACCGATCCCTGTTTTGCCAACCGTGCATTACAATATGGGCGGTATTCCAACCAATTATTGGGGCGAAGTCCTGAACCCAACCGCGAAAGACCCTGACGCAATTGTTCCGGGCTTGATGGCTGTGGGTGAAGCGGGCTGTGCCTCGGTGCATGGGGCCAACCGCCTCGGCTCGAACTCCTTGATCGACCTTGTGGTCTTTGGCCGCGCCGCCGCGATCAAGGCAGGGCAAGTGGTTGACCCAAGCACGGCCAACCAGCCGCTCAACCAAGCCAGCCTCGACAAGGCCGTCGCAAGGTTTGACGGGTTGCGCCACGCAAACGGCACCACAGCCACGGCCGAGCTGCGCCTTGAAATGCAGCGCAACATGCAAGCCGATGCGGCCGTGTTCCGCACCGACAAGACCTTGGGCGAGGGCGTCAAGAAAATGGAAGCTGTCGCCGCCAAGATGGATGACATCAAGGTCACCGACCGCTCCCTGATCTGGAACTCGGATTTGATGGAAACGCTTGAGCTGACCAACCTGATGCCCAATGCGATGGCCACCATCGTCTCGGCCGAGGCGCGCAAGGAAAGCCGCGGGGCGCATGCCCATGAGGATTACCCTGATCGCGACGACAAGACGTGGCGCAAGCACAGCCTTGCCGTTGTGGATGGCGCCAAGACAGATCTGTCCTATCGCCCCGTCCATCTCGACCCGCTGACCAAGGTGGAAGATGGTGGCATTGACCTCAAGAAGATCGCGCCCAAGGCGCGCGTCTACTAAGGTCAGGTGGTGATCGCGGTGCCCACAGAAGATTTCGAGGATGCGGTGGTCGATCAGGCCATCGCCCCCCGAATTATTTGCGTCGGCACACATCACAAAACAGGCACCCTTTGGATGCGATGGGTGTTCCGCAAACTCGCGGAAGAGCTTGGCCTGCCCTATGGCGTTGGCGGCTCCTTGGGCGAGGCGGGTATCAAACCAACCCTGCAGGATGACCGCAGCATCATTATGCAATGGTCGTCGAATTTCACGAACCGTTTGCTGCGCAGGGCCGATGCCCGCTTTCTGCATCTGATCCGCGATCCGCGTGATGTGCTGCTCTCTGGCATGAGCTATCACCGCCAGATTGATCCAGCGCGGGAACAGTTTCTATCAAAGCCGATCCCATCACTGGACGGGCGCAGCTATCAGGAGCATCTGAATTGGCTGGCATCCGACGAAGACCGCCTTTTGTTCGAGATGCGCGGCAAACATGCGCAAACCGTGGCTGAAATGCTGGCATGGGATTACACCCGCGATACCTGCGCAGAAGTCACCTATGAAGCCCTGATCACCGATACCGATGGCAGCTTGTTCCAAGATATCTTGCGGTTTCTTGGCCTCTCCGCTGAGGAGGCCGCTTTGGGCCGTAAAATCTTTGTCGAACGCAGCCTGTTTGGCCCGATGAAGCATGCAGGCTTTACACAGCAGGACCTCGACACTCATATTCAGTCAGGCAAACCACAGCGCTGGAAAACCGAGCTTCCCCGCGCCGTGGCCGAAACCTATGCCACGGAATTTGGCGATGCCTTGGTGAGCCTTGGATATGAAGACCACCCAAGCGCTTGGCTTGAGGAGATCGCGGCATGACCAGTGAAGCCACGATGTTCTTGGTGATTGCGGCAGGCTTGGTGCTCGCAGGTTGCGGCCCCGCCTCGCCTGAGCGCGCCTATGCCACCTGCTCCGAGCGGGCCCGCGCGGCCCTCGGGCCCACTGGCACCTTCAGCATTGGCACAGGCTCGGGCGGCACGCGCACGGGCGCCTCTATCAGTATTTCCACCGATTACCTCGCAGGGCGTGACCCGCATGAGGTCTATCAATCCTGTTACACCCAAATGACGGGCACTGCGCCCACACGCCCCCTGTCGCTTTGACAGGGGCAGATCGAGACGGAGAAGACCATGGCAGAATTTACTCTACCGAAGAACTCTCGGATCAAGACCGGAAAAACCTGGCCGAAACCAGCGGGCGCAAATAATCTGCGCAAGTTCCAGATCTATCGCTGGAACCCCGATGACGGCCAGAACCCTTCGGTTGATACCTATTGGGTTGATATGGACACCTGCGGCCCGATGGTTCTGGACGCGCTGATCAAGATCAAGAACGAGATCGACCCAACCCTGACCTTCCGCCGCTCCTGCCGCGAAGGTATCTGTGGGTCCTGCGCGATGAATATCGACGGGATCAACACCTTGGCCTGTATTTACGGGATGGATGAGATCAAGGGCGACGTAAAAATCTACCCCCTGCCCCATATGCCTGTGGTCAAAGACCTGATCCCAGACCTGACGCATTTCTATGCGCAGCATGCCTCGATCATGCCATGGCTCGAGACCAAGACACAGCGCCCCGAAAAGGAATGGCGCCAGTCGATTGATGACCGTGAAAAGCTCGATGGTCTCTATGAATGCGTCATGTGCGCCTGCTGCTCCACCTCCTGCCCCAGCTATTGGTGGAACGGTGACCGCTATCTCGGGCCAGCAGCCCTGCTGCATGCCTATCGCTGGATCATCGACAGCCGCGATGAAGCCACCGGCGAGCGTCTGGACGAGCTGGAAGACCCGTTCAAACTCTATCGCTGCCACACCATCATGAACTGCGCCAAGACCTGCCCCAAGGGTTTGAACCCCGCCAAGGCAATCACGCAAATCAAAAAGATGATGGTCGAGCGCCAAGTTTAAGCGCGGCAGCGCGAAACATAGCCTTTAGTTTTTTCACTACTCCACCCCTAGCCTATCTCGGGGTGGAGCCTTCTTATCTGCGCCCTAACATTTAACAAATTGCGACAGTCAGATGGGGTACTCGCGGCGGATACCACTCCGCAACCAAATTCCAACGCAATATGGCCATTGCGATAACGAATATTGCGTAGCACAACTCCTTCTCGACGGCACAGTCTACGGTACTCTCGCTCGATTTTACGCATTGTCGCCCCCCAAATGGACTTTCTTCACTCTCGCCGCTTCCCGCAGCATCAACGCAGGCGACCATTCTGGGCGGTGAGGAAAGCGAAACGACAAATCACGCCAAGCGTTTCTGCTCGTTCCAGACGCAACCTTTGAAGCCCATTCAGATGGAGTATAGCGGCCCGTCGAGTCTTCAATTTTTCCGTCGACCACTTTTGCAAAATGGTAGGCATTGGCATACTGCATTCTTACTTGAGAGCCATTTGGAACAACAACTTCCTTCCAAACCAGTGGCTTTATATCCTTCTGCTTCTCCCCATGATTTCTGTCAAAATCACGGGCAGCCCTGTCCGATAAAATTTCTGGGTAGTGCGCAGCCAAGAATTCCTCGAACCGCGTACCAAAAATGCCGTGAGCATCGTCCTCTTCGGTGAACTGAATGTGATCATCAAAGAGCATCAACGCGAACTCAATCAGATCGACCTTTCCATCAGAAAACCGAGTGACATCGTTGTACAACTTTCGAGGCACAGGGAGATAAATCATGTCCATTTCAACACTCCAATATTAGCTAAGATAGCGCTGATTTCGCTAATTCTACCATAGCTTAAAATTGCCCCCCCCCGCAAGAAGAATATTTAAAATAGCACGAAAAAAACTAAAACTGCGCGATCTTCAAAAACACGGGCGCCCCCAACGACACCACTTGCCAATTTCACACAGCCCTGCCTTCATCACCGAAAATAGGATGCCAGCGATGCCCAACCCAAATCTCGACCAAAACAACGCCCCCCATGACGCCGACGCCCGCCGCGCTGTCAAACCCGTGATCTGCTACCCCAATGACAGCCTGCCCCCCATCGATGCCGCACGCAGCACTGCTGCCAAAACGGGCCTCGTCAAACGCTCCGAGACCATCGCCCCCGCACGTGATGCGGCCTGTTTTCATGTGAAAGCCGGGCAGGTCTTCCGCATATCCTCGGTTGATGGCCCGCAGGTCGGTGATCTCAATCTTTGGAATGCGCATGATTTGTCCGAGCGGTTCTTCTCGGGCAAGACCCGCGCCTTACATGGCACACATGTCACAACGGGCGAACGGCTTTGGTCGAACCTGCCGCATCTGCGCCCGATGGCAACGATCATCGAGGATACGCTGAGCTGGTACGGCATCGATTCCTTTGGTGGCTCGGTCCATGACGTGATCGGCACCCGCTGCGACCCTTATACGCATAACCTGTTGTCAGGCGGGCAATACCATCATTGCTGCCACTCCAACCTAACGCGTGCGCTGGCCGATGAAACGGGGCTCTCCCTCGAGCAAGCCGAGCCGCATATCCATGACGTGCTCAATGTCTTCATGTGCACAGGCTTCACCCGCGACACGGGCCAGTATTTCATGAAAGCCAGCCCCGTTCGCCCCGGCGATCACATTGATTTTCTGGCAGAAATCGACCTGCTCGGCGCCCTCTCGGCTTGCCCGGGCGGGGATTGTAGCTCGGAGCATTCCTCCGACACAGCCGCCTGCTACCCCCTCAAGATCGAGGTTTTTGATTGCGACCTGACCCAAGATTTCCAGAGCGCAGACCTCAACGCCTATGATCAAAGCCATGGTCGCTGATCTCAACCCTTTTGGTCGCGCCTGCTGCCAAAGGTGATATTTTCAGATCCCTGAAAAATTCCACTTGCATCGACTCACCAAAACAAGCAAACGCCGCGACATAGACGCCAACGCACGCGCCTCTGGCGAGGTGGGCTAATTCCCACGTGGTTTACGTAGCGACGGTAACGTCTCCCTTGGAAGTGAGCGGTCATATATGGCCGGGTCTATTGGAGATGACCATGAACGCTACATACGCCGATTTCTCGGCAGCTACTGCTGTCGACGCATCCTCCCGCATTGAAACCTTCATTCGTGAGAACAGTTTTGACCAGCCCACGCTTGTCCTCGATATCGACCATGTGGAGGCGCAATATCACGCGCTCAAAGCAGGGCTTGGCAGGGCTGACATCCATTATGCCGTAAAAGCCAACCCAGAGCGTGAAGTGATCGCACGTCTGGTCGCGCTTGGTTCTCATTTTGATGCCGCCTCCCGTGGTGAGATCGAGTTGTGCCTATCGCTTGGCGCACGCCCCGAGACGATCTCCTTCGGAAATACAGTCAAACGCTGCAGTGATATCGCCTTTGCCTTCGCGGCTGGCATCACCCTCTTCGCAGCCGATGCCGAAGAAGAGCTGGAAAAAATCGCCAAATACGCCCCAAAGGCGCAGGTCTATATCCGCTTGATCGTTGAAGCCTCGGGAGCTGATTGGCCGCTGACCCGTAAATTCGGCACATCGCGCGACAAGGCGATCACGCTGCTGCACTATGCGCGCAAGCTTGGCCTCGACCCTGTGGGCTTCTCCTTCCATGTCGGCAGCCAAACCCGCGACCCCGCCATGTGGGCTGAAACCCTCGATCAAGTCGCAGCAATTTGGGCAGAGGCCTGCAAAGCAGGGTTCAACCTGACACTTCTCAATATCGGCGGCGGCTTCCCAGCCTTTTATGGCGACGCGATCCCGCATCCCACATTCTACGCGCAAAACGTCATGGAGCAGGTCACGCAACGCTTTGGTCAAGACATCCGCATCATGGCTGAGCCTGGTCGCGGGCTTGTCGCCGAAGCAGGCATGATCGCAGCCGAAGTGCTGCTTGTCTCCAGAAAATCCGATGATGATCTCTGCCGTTGGGTCTATCTTGATATCGGTAAGTTCTCTGGCCTCGCCGAAACCATGGATGAGGCCATCCGCTATCAATTCATCACCGATCACGACGATGAGGCGACAGGCCCATGCATTCTCGCAGGCCCCTCCTGCGACAGTGCCGATGTGCTCTATGAAAAGCGCCCCGTTCAATTGCCACTTGGCCTCAAGGGCGGCGATCGCATCATAATCCGGAATTGCGGGGCCTATACGTCAAGTTACAGCTCGGTCGGCTTCAACGGCTTCCCACCACTAAGCGTCGTCGTGATTTAAAAGACAATCGGGTGGCTCCAAGCTTCGCGGCCACCCCAGCATTTCTTTGTTTCCAAAATACCTCGGGGTGAATTGGCCAAAGGCCAAGAGGGGCAGCGCCCCTCTAAACTCTTCATAGACCATAAAGCCGCAATGCCCCCCAACTCAGCACCACCGAAACCGTGGGCATGGGTCAGGAAAATGCCGCCCCTAAAGCAATCTCGACCATATCGGAAAAGCTTGATTGCCGATCCGATGCAGGCAAGGCTTCATGCGTCAGGAGGTGGTCGGAAATCGTCAGAACTGCCAAAGCACGAATGCCATAGCGCGCTGCCAGATTATACAATTCGGCTGTTTCCATCTCGACGGCCAAAACCCCATGACGCGTCATTATTTCATTCAAATCAGGGCGTTCATCATAAAAAACATCTGAAGAATAAATGCCACCAACATGCGTGGGCACGTCCTTCTCCAAGGCAATGCGTTGCGCGGCTTGTAGCAAGTCAAAATCAGCACAGGGCGCAAAATTCAATTCACGAAAAATCCCTGATGAGGGCGAAGACAAAGTCGACGCAGTCATTGCTAAGACAACATCGCGCAGTCTTACCTTAGGTTGCATTCCACCTGCCGAGCCGATCCGGATGATGGTCTTGACGCCAAAATCCTTAATCAATTCATTTGCATAAATTGAAAAACTGGGCATTCCCATGCCAGAGCCGTGGATCGTAACAGGATGGCCATTCCAGCGCCCTGTAAATCCATAAATTCCCCGCACCTCATTCACGAGACGTGGTTCCTCTAGGAATGTTTCGGCCGCCCATTTAGCGCGGAGCGGGTCTCCGGGCATAAGAACCGTCTCGGCAATATCACCACGCTCCGCACCAATATGAACTGTCACCTTCAGATCGCCATATCATCCAGCGATTTTCCCGCAGCCAAGGCATCCTTGACCCAAGCAGGTTGGCGTCCGCGACCAGTCCATGTCTGGGATGCATCTTCAGGATTGGCGTATTTTGGTGGCGATTTGGGCCCAGTCGTCTTTTTACCCAGAATTTCCTCAAGGCTGAAACCATGTTCCTGAGCCGCTTTTTGAGCCGCGGCAAGCGCTTCTTTTCTTTTACGTTTTTCAAAATCGCGGATCGCAACATCCGCTTGCTTGCGCAAATCATGCAATTCCGAAAGCGACATTGTTGAAAGATCAATAGCCATTTTTAATTCTCCAAACTGGAAGTCAACCCATTCGGATAGAACTGAAAATCCATTTTAACAAGAAATTTCGATATCTACTTCAGCAAGAACGGGATGTCTTTTGATCGTCAACAACTGATGAAATTGGGGCCCCGAGCCCTATTCCGCAGCAATTGGGTTGGGCGCAGCCAGTGTCACAATATCCATCATGATCCGATTCAATTCAAAGTCTTTCGGCGTATAGATACGTGAAACGCCAAAGGAATTGAGGGCCTGCACATCTTCATCGGGAATAATGCCACCGACAATAACGGGGATATCTCCTAACCCCTCAGCACGCAGCCTCTCCATCACATCTTTGATCAAAGGGATATGGCTGCCCGACAGGATCGACAGGCCAATGACATGCGCATTTTCGGCCTTTGCAGCCTTAACAATCTGCTCGGGTGTCAGGCGTATCCCTTCATAGGAAATATCCATTCCGCAATCGCGTGCCCGAAATGCGATTTGTTCAGCCCCGTTCGAATGTCCGTCCAATCCCGGCTTTCCAACAAGAAATTTCAACCGTCGTCCCAGCTTGTCACTGACCAGATCAACGGCATCGCGAATATCATCCAAGCCTTCAGTTTTGTTTGAGACCGCTTTCGAAACACCCGTTGGCCCGCGATATTCCCCAAAGACGCCCCGCATAACACCCGCCCATTCACCAGTCGTCACGCCCGCTTTGGCAGCGGCGATTGAGGCAGGCATGATGTTTTCACCATCCATTGCGGCGGCTCGCAGCGCGGCCAAGGCTTGGGTCACCTCGCTTGCATCGCGCCCCTCGCGCCACGCTTTCAATCCATCAATCTGGCTCGCCTCCACTGCGGGATCAACCACCATGATGCCCCCATCGGCCCCGACCAGAGGGGAAGGCTCGGATTGGGTGAATCTATTAACACCGACAACAACCGTATTGCCTTGCTCGATACCGTTGACGCGGTCGGCATTGCTCTCGACGAGGCGGGATTTCATATAATCGATGGCTGCAATCGCCCCTCCCATGGAGTCGAGATTTGCCAATTCGGCCCTTGCACCTTCTTTCAAGGCCTCAACCTTGGCATCAACCACAGGATTGCCGTCAAACAGATCCTCATATTCCAAAAGGTCGGTTTCAAAGGCCATGATTTGCTGCATCCGCATGGACCATTGCTGGTCCCATGGGCGAGGAAGCCCCAAGGCCTCATTCCATGCAGGAAGCTGAACGGCCCTGGCCCGCGCCTTTTTTGACAAGGTCACGGCAAGCATTTCGATCAAAATACGGTAGACGTTATTCTCAGGCTGCTGCTCGGTCAGGCCAAGAGAATTGACCTGCACCCCATAGCGGAACCGCCTGAATTTCGCATCCTGCACACCGTAGCGCTCCAACAAGATCTCATCCCAGAGA
This sequence comes from Rhodophyticola sp. SM2404, assembly GCF_053570515.1. Lineage (NCBI taxonomy): Bacteria > Pseudomonadati > Pseudomonadota > Alphaproteobacteria > Rhodobacterales > Roseobacteraceae > Rhodophyticola > Rhodophyticola sp. SM2404. The sequence goes on along the minus strand of NZ_JBSEDL010000001.1, from coordinate 106,644 downwards.
TCAACGAAAGCTCGCATCTTGCACATCTCGGTGACAAAACGGATACCCGCATTCACAAAGAAAGAAATCCGGCCACATAGGGCTGGAAAATCCTCGGCGGGAACGCGCGGCTTTAATGCATCAAGAACAGCAATCCCCGTTGCCAATGCAAAGGACAGCTCTTGCTCAGGCGTCGCGCCCGCTTCTTGCAAATGGTAGGAACACACATTCATCGGGTTCCATTTGGGCACATTGGAATAGCAATACTCCGCCACATCCGCGATCATTTTCAACGAGGGCTGTGGCGGGCAGATATAGGTGCCGCGGCTTAGATATTCTTTGATCAGATCGTTCTGCACAGTGCCCTGAAGCGCCGCGATATCGGCGCCTTGCTCTTCCGCCACAGCAATATAAAGCGACAGAAGCCAAGGCGCCGTCGCATTGATCGTCATGGAGGTATTCATCTTATCCAGCGGGATATCATCAAACAGCGCGCGCATATCACCCAGATGCGAAACAGGAACACCCACCTTGCCCACCTCGCCGCGTGCAAGCTCGTGGTCGCTGTCATAACCCGTCTGGGTGGGGAGATCGAAAGCAACCGAAAGGCCCGTCTGTCCCTTTTCAAGATTGCTTCGATACAAGGCGTTAGAGGCTTTTGCAGTCGAATGGCCTGCATAGGTTCGAATGAGCCAAGGCTTGTCTGAATGTTGCGCGGCCATTTTGCCTCCAGAATCGACAGATGCGTAATTTAATTTCACTTGGTGTGATATATGAACAATTATATGTCTCTGTCAATTCGCTGCATTGCGGCAAAATAATGCCGCTCCGCCACGTAACTTGTGATTGTGGGCAGCGGGCTTTCCTGCGAATTTCCCAACATGACGACGACTGTGGCTGTTCCGCTCTGGCTTTTTATCCTGATCGTGCTTTTTGCAGCGGTCACCTTTGCCTCGCATTTCCTGTTTCCATCGGTGCGCTGGTTTCTGCGCAGGCGCTTGGAAATGGCTGTAGAACGTCTAAACCAGCGCCTGACGCGGCCAATTCAGCCGTTTAAACTGGCGCGACGCACCGATACGATTCGCAGGCTCGTTTATGACCCCGAGGTGGCGCAGGCGATTTCCGACTATGCCAAGGAAACGGGCGTGCGCGAGGATGTCGTCTTTCAGCGCGCCGAACGCTATGCGCGCGAGATCGTGCCCGGGTTTTCGGCCTTCACCTATTTCACCTTTGCAATCCGTCTTGCGCGGTTCTTCAGCAAATCCCTCTACCGCGTGCGCCTGACAGAAGGGAATGAACAAGCCCTTGCCGCGATCCCGCCTGATGCGACCGTGATTTTCGTGATGAACCACCGCTCAAATATGGACTATGTCCTTGTCACATGGTTGGCGGCGGAACGATCAGCGTTGGCCTATGCCGTTGGGGAATGGGCGCGTGTCTGGCCGCTTCGCAGCCTCGTGCGCGCTTTGGGCGGTTATTTCATCCGCAGACGTTACAATAACCCGCTCTATCGCAAGGTCTTGGCGCGCTATGTAAAAATGGCCGCGGAGGCAGGGTTGACCCAAGCCGTCTTTCCTGAAGGCGGACTCAGCCAAACGGGGTCTCTCGGCGCGCCCAAACTTGGCCTTTTCTCCTATATTCTAGAAGGGTTTGAGCCGGGCGTTTCCCGTGATGTCGTCTTTGTGCCGATTGCCTTGAATTATGACCGCGTCATGGAAGACCGCGTGCTGATTGACGCCCATGCCAAAGGCACAAGGCGGTTCCGCTTCTCGCTCAAGCCGATCTATCGCTACTTGCGGCGGCAGATTTGGCAGCGTTTGACGGGTAGCTTTCGGCATTATGGTTACGCAGCGGTCGGCTTTGGTGATCCGCTTAGCCTGACGGAATTTATGGAACAGCATGAAAACCATGAGACACAGGCCCTTGGTGAGGAATTGATGTCGCGCATTGGTAAGGTCATGCCCATCACCCCTGTGCCCTTGCTGTGTTTGTCGCTGATCAACGGGGCGCGCAACAGAGCGGCTTTGCTGCAAGGTGTTACAGACAACGTCGCGAGGGCCAATGCCCTTGGCGCCAGCATCTACCTCCCCGAAGAAGATATCGCCGGAACAGTCGAATTCGGTTTGCGGACCCTGCGGGAGCGTAAATTGCTTACAATATCACCCGAGGGGGAGATCGATATCACGGCGGAGGGGCAGCGCCTCGCCGCCTTTTACGCAGCCTCGATCGAGCATTTATTGCCCGTTTCACCAGAGCACAGGCAAGCTCCGCAAACATCCTAGAAAATCCTTCGCGACATAATATTTCAAAAAAATTCATTTTCCGTTTGAATTATTGCGTGGCCGTTTTATACATTGCTGCAGGAGCGGAATGATTCCGCAGTGCAGCAACCGCCATGGGCAAACCAAACCTATGGCCGATTCTACGGAGGCCTCATGGCTTTGGATATCAATCCCGCAGCCGTCATCTATGACGCACCGCAAAAAGACCTTTATGAAATGGGCGAGATGCCTCCGATGGGGCATGTGCCATCTCAGATGTATTCTTGGGCCATCCGCCGCGAACGCCACGGTGAGCCTGACAAGGCCTTCGAGATGGAAGTCGTTGAAACACCCGCAATCGACAGCCATGAGGTTCTGGTTCTCGTGATGGCAGCTGGCGTGAATTACAACGGCGTATGGGCGGGCCTTGGCCAGCCGATCAGCCCTTTTGACGGCCACGGCGCACCTTATCATATCGCAGGCTCCGATGCCTCGGGCATTGTTTGGGCCGTCGGCGATAAGGTCAAAACATGGAAGGTCGGCGATGAAGTCGTAATCCATTGTAACCAAGACGATGGTGATGATGAGGAATGCAATGGCGGCGATCCGATGTTCTCGCCCACGCAGCGCATCTGGGGCTATGAGACGCCCGATGGCTCCTTTGCACAATTCACCCGTGTTCAAGCGCAGCAATTGATGCCCCGCCCCAAGCACCTGACTTGGGAGGAAAGCGCCTGCTACACGCTAACCCTCGCAACCGCCTATCGGATGCTGTTCGGGCATCACCCCCATGAATTGAAGCCTGGTCAGAATGTTCTGGTCTGGGGCGCGTCTGGCGGCCTTGGGGTTTATGCGATCCAGCTGATCAATACGGCAGGTGCAAATGCGATTGCCGTGATCTCGGATGAGGATAAGCGCGATTTCGTGATGTCGCTTGGCGCAAAAGGCGTGATCAACCGCAAGGATTTCAATTGCTGGGGTCAACTGCCCCCTGTCGGCACGCCTGAATACAAAGAATGGTTCACCGAAGCCCGCAAATTCGGCAAGGCGATCTGGGACATCACTGGCAAGGGCAATAATGTCGATATCGTTTTCGAACACCCCGGTGAGGCGACTTTCCCCGTCTCGACGCTCGTGTGCAAAAAGGGCGGCATGGTCGTGATTTGTGCAGGCACCTCGGGTTTCAATTGCACATTCGATGTCCGCTATATGTGGATGCATCAAAAGCGCCTTCAGGGCAGCCATTTCGCCCATCTCAAACAGGCGGCTGCAGCCAACAAGCTAATGATCGAGCGTCGCCTTGACCCGTGCATGTCCGAAGTGTTCCCATGGGCCGAACTGCCCGGCGCGCATACCAAAATGCTGCGCAATGAACATAAGCCCGGCAATATGAGCGTGCTTGTTCAGGCCCCGCGCACAGGCTTGCGCACCTTGGAAGACGTGCTTGAAGCGGGCCCGACAGCAAACTGACCCCCACTCACGAAAAAGCCCCGCGTGATGCAAGTCAGGCGGGGCTTTTTTGTGCAATTGAGACGCGCGGATCAACCGCCGATCGAGGCGCGGATCGCGCGCATATTGTCACCATAGACCTCGGGCTTATCGACCGAGCCGCCTTTGAATACGGCCGATCCTGCAACCAAAACATCCGCCCCTGCGTTCACAACCAGCGGGGCTGTATTGGGGTCAACACCGCCATCGATTTCGATATGAACAGGCCGATCCCCGATCATGGACCGCAGGCTGCGAATTTTATCCGACATATCGATGAATTTTTGCCCGCCAAATCCGGGGTTCACGGTCATCACACAGATCAGATCGGTCAAATCCAGCAGATGGGCAACAGCCTCGGCAGGCGTGCCAGGGTTAAGCGCCACACCCGCTTTCATCCCCGCACCACGGATCGCCTGAAGCGTGCGGTGGATATGGGGGCCCGCTTCGATATGCGCCGTGAGGATATCCGCACCCGCCTCGGCATAGGCATCGATATAGGCATCGACAGGCGAGATCATCAGATGAACATCCATCACCGTTTTCACATGCTTGCGAAACGCCTTCACGGCAGGCGGCCCGAAGGTCAGGTTCGGCACAAAATGGCCATCCATTACATCGATATGGACCCAATCGGCACCTTGCGCCTCAATGGCCTGAATTTCCCGTCCGAAATCAGCAAAATCAGCGGAAAGGATAGAAGGGGCAATCTTGACAGAACGGTCAAAACTCATCGGAGTCTCCCATAGAATTACGGCCTCCCCTTAGCGCGTGGCGGGGGTGGTGTCACGCTTTTGTGCGGCCATTATAAATTTTACCATTTGGTCAAGCTTGCCTTTGGCCACCACCCATGAGACGCTTGATTCAAACCTCTAAACCAGTGAACACCATGACAGTGATCCAAACCAACCCCGCCGGCATCACCAAGCCCCAGCTTCCGCAGGTGCAAGAGCCGCGCAATGCAGGCATGCCGCTTGATCTGGACTGGGTGGCCAGCCTGCAAGCCAATACCTCAGCCATCGAGCGCCGCGCCGCCAGCCTGCCAGGCCGGCGCAGCGTGAAGAAGGAATTTCAGGCCGCTTGGCTGGCTAAGGCGATCACATTGATCGACCTCACGACCCTTTCGGGGGATGATACCGAGGGGCGCGTGCGGCGTCTTTGCGCAAAAGCGCGCCAACCTGTTCGGCAGGATATCCTCGATACGCTTGGCCTGCCCGCTCTGACAACGGGGGCGGTCTGCGTCTACCACGAGATGGTCGAGACCGCCCTGCGCGCGCTGGAAGGCAGCTCTATCCCTGTGGCCGCCGTTTCAACTGGGTTTCCCGCAGGTCTTTCGCCCTTCAAGCTCCGCGTCGCCGAAATTGGGGAAAGCGTGCGCGCAGGGGCCAAGGAAATCGATATCGTCATCTCGCGCCGCCATGTTCTGACAGGCAATTGGCAGGCCCTATATGACGAGATGCAGGAATTTCGCACGGCATGCGGCGAGGCCCATGTCAAAGCGATCCTTGCAACGGGAGAATTGGGCACTTTGCGCAATGTCGCCAAAGCCTCGGTGATCTGCATGATGGCTGGGGCCGATTTCATCAAGACCTCAACAGGCAAGGAAAGCGTAAACGCCACCCTGCCCGTCAGCCTCGTGATGATCCGCGCCATTCGCGCCTATGAAGCCGCAACAGGGTTCAAAGTGGGCTACAAACCTGCCGGCGGCATTTCCAAGGCGAAGGACGCGTTGGTCTATCTCAGCCTGATGAAAGAAGAACTTGGCAATCGCTGGCTGCAACCTGACCTCTTCCGCTTTGGCGCCTCAAGCCTTTTGGGAGATATCGAGCGCCAACTCGAACATCACGCAACAGGCGAGTACTCCGCCAGCTATAGACATCCGATGGCATGAGATATGGCCGCCTCCTTTCCTTCCGTTTCCCCAAGAAGAGCATGACATGACCACAGCCGATATCTTCGAGAGCATGGATTACGGCCCTGCCCCTGAATCCGACAAGGAGGCGCGGGCATGGATCGCCGAAAATGGCCCCGAATTCGGTCATTTCATTGATGGTGGCTTTACAAAGGCCAAGGAAAGTTTCGCCACCCGAAACCCCGCAACGGGCGAAGAGCTTGCCCAAATCAGCCAAGGCACAGCGCAAGATGTCGATCTTGCGGTGAAAGCGGCCCAAAAAGCCTTCCCAAAATGGTCCAAGCTTTCGGGTCATAAACGCGCAAAATATCTCTATGCGATTGCGCGGCTGCTGCAGAAACACAGCCGTCTCTTTGCTGTGCTGGAAACGATGGATAACGGCAAACCGATCCGCGAAAGCCGCGATATCGATATCCCGCTCGCGCAGCGCCATTTCTACTATCACGCAGGCTTGGCGCAATTGCAGGAGCACGAACTTCCCGACCATGAAGCATTGGGGGTCTGTGGTCAGGTGATCCCGTGGAACTTCCCTCTTCTAATGCTGGCATGGAAAATCGCCCCTGCTTTGGCCGCCGGAAATACCGTCGTGCTGAAACCTGCGGAATATACATCCCTTACGGCGCTTCTGTTCGCACAAATCTGCACGGAGGCGGGCCTACCCGCAGGCGTGGTCAATATTGTCACGGGCGATGGCGCAACGGGTGAGGCCATCACAACGCATGACGGCATCGCAAAAATCGCCTTCACTGGCTCTACCGAGGTCGGCCGCCAAATTCGGCGCGCGACCGCAGGCCAAGGCAAAGCCCTCACCTTGGAGCTTGGCGGCAAATCTCCCTATATCGTCTTTGAGGATGCCGATATCGACAGCGCGATCGAAGGGCTTGTCGATGCGATCTGGTTCAATCAGGGGCAGGTCTGTTGCGCAGGCTCGCGCCTTCTGGTGCAAGAAGGCATCGCCGAGGATTTCCACAAACGCCTGAAGGCCCGCATGGACAAACTGCGCATCGGCGATCCATTGGATAAATGCATCGATATCGGCGCAGTGGTCGACCCGATCCAGCACCAGACCATCACGCGTCTGGTCGATAGCAATAACGAGGGCGAGACCTATCAGGCCGCCATCTCCATGCCAGAGCAAGGCTGCTTCTACCCCCCCACCCTGATCACGGGCCTCTCCCCCTCATCGCCCCTGATGCAAGAGGAGATCTTCGGCCCCGTCCTTGTCTCCACCACATTCCGAACACCAAGCGAGGCCGTGGAACTGGCCAATAACACCCGCTATGGATTGGCCGCCAGCCTCTGGAGCGAGAACATCAATCTGGCCCTGGATATCGCGCCGAAACTGGTCGCGGGTGTTGTCTGGGTAAATGCCACCAACCTCTTCGATGCTGCCGCCGGATTTGGCGGCACCCGCGAAAGCGGCTTTGGGCGGGAAGGCGGATGGGAAGGGCTTTTGAGCTATCTCAAACCTCGCGCAAAAATGACCCCAGTCAAACCGCTCCATCCAATCGCGCCCCCTGCCAATGCAGCGGCACCCGATCTGGACCGGACTGCAAAAATGTATATCGGCGGCAAGCAATCGCGCCCCGATAGCGGGTATTCCCGAGCGGTGTTCTCTCCCAAAGGAAAAATCCTCGGCCATGTCGGTATCGGAAGCCGCAAAGATGTTCGAAATGCTGTTGAGGCCGCGCGCGGAGCTTCGGGCTGGAGCAAAACAACAGGCCATTTAAGGGCGCAAATCCTTTACTATATTGCTGAAAACCTATCAGCGAGAGCTGCCGAATTCACAGCGCGTCTAAGCGATCTGACGGGTGTAGCTAAAGGAAAGGCCGACGCCGAAGTCGAGGCCGCAATCGCGCGCCTCTTCTCCTATGGGGCATGGGCCGATAAATACGACGGGCAGGTCAAATCCGTACCCTTGCGCGGGGTTGCCCTTGCTATGAATGAGCCCTTGGGCGTGATTGCAGCCCTCTGCCCCGATGAGGCCCCGCTGCTCGGCGCGATTTCCACTCTCGCCCCCGCCATCGCAATGGGCAACCGCGTCATCTTGGTCACTAGCCAAGCCGCGCCTTTGGCAGCAACCGATCTCTATCAAATCCTCGACACCTCGGATGTCCCTGCGGGCGTGGTCAATATCATAACGGGCGATCACACCGAACTTGGCAAAGCGCTTGCTGGTCATATGGATGTGGACGGGCTCTGGTCATTCTCCTCAACGGCAAAGCAGGCCATTCTGGAAGACGCCTCCTGCTCGAACCTCAAACGCCTTTGGCTCAATGAGTCAGGCAACCCCGATTGGCTCGGGCATCAAGGCGAGGGTCGTCTCTTCCTTCAAAAAGCAACCGATGTAAAAACGATCTGGGTTCCCTATGGCGCATGAAGGCATGCGCTCATCGGGGCCATCGAGGCCCCGATGAGCGCGCGGCCTCCGGCGGAAGTATTTGTAAAGCAAAGATAGGAAGACAGATTCTCCATCTTTCTTTGTTTTCAAAATACCTCGGGGGACGGGTGGCAAGGCCACCCGCGGGGGCAGAGCCCCCGTCTAACCCTCAGCGCTTGAAACGGTCTTTGAACTTCGCCCATTGAACCGAGGATTTATCCACCAGCGGATCGATCACGCGATCTTCAAATCTTTCCCACATGCGCCACAGCAAGAATATGAACAGAGCGAAGACAATCAGCAGGATGATATTCACCCAAGGGAAAAGGCGCGTATCAGGTCCTGCCACTGGGTTCAGCGCAACAGCATTCGGATAGGTGGTCAGAAGCTGCGATCGCCAGCCATAATGTGTCACCGCAATCCATTCGGTTTCTGCAGCCGATGAGATCAAGCTTGCAGCTTCGGCTTGCAGATCGGCACTGTTGAATTTGAAATAGGGTGGCCAACCAAACCCCGTATCTTCGTTGCGATAGACCCTTACGGTACCATCCGCCGAAATCGTATTGATCAACCGCAAATCGCGACTGGTTGTTTGCGCATTACCACTATCAGCTTGCGCATAAAAAGTGCGGTTCCAACCCGAAAAATCCTGCCGGATGATCTCGGTATCTGCCACGCGAACAATATCGCGTTGTGGCAAGGTGTAATGCAGGAATGCCACCGCAATGACGAGCAAGATCAGGTAAAATATAATCCGTGGCCAGCGCATCGGCAGGGCCCCTTTCAGAAATCAGTTGGTCAGAAACACAAAGGCTCCTAATGACACGATCGGCAGCACATAGACAATCACTATGAGCCAGCCATGCAAGCGCGCAGCTTTCGGTGCAAGGCGAGTGTCCACCCAGTCCTCGCGCTCGCCCGGTCTGCCTTCCATCACCCATCCCTCTTCTAGCCGCATTTTGATGCCTGACCGCAAGTAGAGAAACAAAAACACGTAGAAAATCGACAGAACGACCATCATCACCACTGCCAATCTGGCAATCCCAAGCATGTTCGGCCTCCTAAATGATGAAACAAGCTTAACCTCTAATATAGGGTGCCGAAACCCTATGAGCAGGGCTTGCATGACCAGAATTACGCGCGCAAGGTCGCAATTATGACAAAGCTCGACGATGTACTCAAATTGGCGGTGGCTGCAAAAGAAGCCGAGCTGGTACAGCTGTGCCAAGACCTCATTCAAATCCCGACCCTCAACCCACCGGGTCTGAAATATTTCGAGATTTGTGAATTTCTGGGCGCGCGGCTGCGCGACAAAGGGTTTGTCGTTGAATTGATCCGAGCCGAGGGCGCCCCTGCCGATTCCGATCAATATCCACGCTGGAACATGGTTGCGCGCCGCGAAGGGCCGCGCGCAGGCGATTGCGTCCATTTCAACAGCCACCACGATGTGGTTGAGGTGGGCCATGGCTGGACGACCGACCCTTTCGGGGGCGAGTTGAAAGACGGGCGTGTTTATGGCCGTGGGGCCTGTGATATGAAGGGTGGCCTCGCCTCAAGCGTGATTGCCGCAGAGGCCTTTCTGGAGACCTGCCCCGATTTTGCAGGGGCAATTGAGATCAGCGCCACGGCAGATGAAGAATCGGGCGGTTATGGCGGCGTGGCCTATCTGGCCAAGCGGGGCTATTTTGACCCTGATCGTGTGCAGCATGTGATCATTCCAGAACCGCTTAACAAAGACCGCATTTGCCTCGGACATCGTGGCGTGTGGTGGGCCGAGATTGAAACCAAGGGCCGTATTGCGCATGGCTCCATGCCGTTTCTGGGCGATAGCGCCATTCGCCATATGGGAGCCGTGTTGGAAGAGATGGAGCGCTATCTTTACCCGCTGCTTGCATCAAAGCACACGGATATGCCCGTGGTCCCAGAAGGCGCAAAGCAGTCAACGCTGAACATCAACTCGATCCATGGCGGCGAGGCTGAGCAGAGCGAGGATTATACAGGTCTGCCCGCCCCTTGCGTCGCAGATCGCTGCCGCATCATCATCGATCGAAGGTTCCTGATTGAGGAAGACATCGATCAGGTGAAAGCCGAAATCACTTCGATGCTGGAAAGGGTCAAAGCCCAGCGCCCCAAATTCGAATATGAGCTGCGCGATCTTTTCGAAGTGCACCCAACGATGACGGATGAAAACGCGCCTGTTGTGCGCACAGTTCAAGCCGCAATTGAAAAGGTTTTATCCCGTCAGGCTGAGTTCGTGGTCAGCCCCGGCACCTATGACCAAAAGCATATTGACAGGATCGGGCGGCTTAAAAATTGTATTGCCTATGGCCCAGGTATTCTGGACCTCGCCCATCAACCTGATGAATGGGTGAGCGTTCAAGACATGGTTGATGCGGCGCAGGTTATGGCGCTCACTTTGGCTGAATTACTGGCCTGAGTCTTAGGCCTCGACAGCAAAACCCAAATGCTGGATCGCGCGGTTGGCCATATCGTCTCCTGACAAGGCCCGCTCATTCAGGCGCTGCATAAGAACGTGCAAGCTACGGGAACTTCTTTGATCTGCAATGAATTCAGCAATAGCGTCGGTTGAAAGAGCTAAAATATCCTCGGGCTGCGGCAGCGGCATTGGACGAATCCCTTTAGTAGACATGCCCCCCAGCAGGCACGGGGAGAATTTAACAACCCAAAGTGATTCCCGCGACTCCAAAGTTAAAGTTTTGTGAATGGGGCGTGAGGCACTGCCAAGATAGCCTTGCAAAATTGGCCTTTTGCGCCCTACGGTCAATCAACAAAAACGGAGGGAGACCTAACATGGTTCACCAATTGAAGCTTGGCGTTGCCGCCTTTGCCTTGATGGCCAGCGCTGCTTGGGCACAGCAAACCGATATCACAATCGGCATGGGGCTTGAGCCGCCAAATCTTGACCCGACAGGCGGCGCGGCGGCAGCCATTGATGAAGTGGTCTATGCCAATGTTTTCGAAGGTCTCACGCGCTTTGCCCCCGATGGGTCCGTCATTCCCGGTCTCGCCTCCTCTTGGGAGATTTCTGAGGATGGTCTGACCTATACCTTCACCCTCCGTCCAAACGTGACCTTCCATGATGGAACGGCCATGACGGCCGAAGATGCTGTCTTTTCGCTGGACCGCGCCCGCGCCGAAGACACGACCAATGCGCAAGCGGCCCTTTTTGCGGGCATCGAAAGCGTTGAGGCAGTTGATGACACCACCCTTCGCGTGACCCTGTCTGCGCCAAATGGGGCCTTTTTGTTCAATATGGCATGGGGCGATGCGGTTATCGTCGCACCTGAAAGCGCCGAGACAAACGCCACAAACCCGATTGGGACGGGGCCATTCCTGTTCTCAGAATGGGTGCAAGGTGACCGCGTAGAGTTGACCCGCAACCCAGACTATTGGGGCGAGCCCGTGGCGCTTGAGGCGGCCAGCTTCCGCTTTATCTCGGACCCGAATGCGGCTTTTGCAGCGATGATGGCGGGCGATGTCGATGCCTTCCCAAACTTCCCTGCGCCTGAGACGCTCAGTCAGTTTGATGCCGATCCGCGCTTTACGGTGATTGTTGGCTCAACCGAGGGTGAGACGATTCTCGCCATGAACAACGCCCAAGCCCCGCTTGATGATCTGCGCGTGCGTCAGGCGATCAGCCATGCGATCAACCGTCAGGACATTATCGATGGCGCGATGTTCGGCTATGGCACCCCGATTGGCACTCATTTCGCCCCCCATAACCCCGACTATGTCGATCTGACGGCGAACTCCGCCCATGATCCCGAGCGCGCCCGCGCGCTGCTGGCCGAGGCAGGGTATGAGGACCTCACTTTGCGCCTGATGCTTCCCCCTCCCGCCTATGCGCGCCGCGGCGGTGAGATTATCGCTTCGCAATTGCGCGATGTGGGTATCGAGACCGAGATCACCAATCTCGAATGGGCACAGTGGCTGGAGCAGGTCTTCCGCGGCAAGGATTTTGACATGACCATCGTCAGCCATACCGAGCCTGCCGATATCAATATCTACGCGCGGCCTGACTATTACTTCCAATATGACAGCGCCGAGTTTCAGGCTTTGATGGAAGAGCTGACACTGACCAGCGACCCTGCTGCCCGTTCTGCGCTTAACCAGCAGGCACAGGAAATGATCGCAAACGAGTATGTGAACGGCTTCTTGTTCCAACTGGCCAAAACCGGTGTCGCAAACGCCAATATCGAAGGTCTTTGGGCCAATTCGCCAACGCAAGCCAATGACCTGACAGGCGTGCGCTGGACCCAGTAAGGGGCTCACTCCAAGCAAAAAGAAACCCCGCCAGATTTGGCGGGGTTTTTCATTTCGCGTTATGGATGCAGCTTAGCTGGTGATCCAGTCAAAGAAATCCGGCCCCACCTTTTCGCGCAGTTTCATAGCCATCTCGGCCCCCAGTTTCTCGCCATCCTCGATGGCGCAGCTCTGGTCATCGCGCAGCACCTCTGACCCATCGGGCCGCAATATCTCACCGCGCAAACGCAGCGTGCCACCATCCAGTTCCGCAAGCCCCGCAATCGGCGTCTCGCACGACCCGTCAAGCCCACGCAAAAACGCGCGCTCCGCTGCGAGGCGTTGCCCCGTTTCGGTATGGTGGATGGCCTCAAGCATCATGGCCGCACGGCTATCATCCATGCGCCTTTCAATCCCGATCGCGCCTTGGGCAACGGCGGGCAAAACATCTTCCACCGCAATCGCTGAACGCGCGACCTCTTCCATGCCCAAACGGCGCAGGCCCGCCATGGCTAGAAAGGTTGCATCCGCCACGCCATCGCCAAGCTTTTTCATGCGGGTTTGGACATTGCCGCGAAACTCGACCACTTCGAGATCAGGCCGCCGTAGCATCAATTGCGCGCGCCGACGCAGTGAGGAGGACCCCAGTTTCGCACCCGCAGGCAGATCAGCAAGGGAGTTATGGCTCAGCGAAACAAAGGCATCCCGCACATCTTCACGCGGGAGGTAACAATCAAGGATCAAACCTTCCGGCTGCTCCACCGGCATATCCTTCATCGAATGAACGGCGATATCGATCGCACCTGACAGCATGTCCTCTTCGATCTCTTTGGTGAACAGGCCTTTCCCGCCGATCTCTTTCAAAGGGCGGTCGAGCACCTTATCGCCCGTAGTCTTGATGACCACGATCGAGAAAGCCTCGAGCGGCAGGTCAAGAGCCTCGGCAAGCCGCGCGCGGGTTTCATGAGCCTGAGCCAGCGCGAGGGGCGAACCACGGGTGCCGATATTCAGGGGTTTGGCAGGGCTTGGAAGGTCGGTCGTCATATCTTCTCTTTATCTGTCAACTTAACTTGACAACTCTGGACGGGTTGACACTCTGGGTCAACAGCAAGACGTTGCGCGAATGACAACAAGGAACCGAGAATGACCGAGAAGAAAACCCTCCTGCGTGCCCTCGCGGGTGAAACCCTGCCTATACCACCTGTTTGGCTGATGCGCCAAGCGGGGCGTTACTTGCCAGAATACCGTGCAACCCGCGCCCAGGCAGGGGATTTCTTGTCACTATGCTACAACTCGGACCTTGCGGCCGAGGTCACATTGCAACCGATCCGCCGCTACGGTTTTGATGCCTCGATTCTTTTTGCCGATATCCTTTTGATCCCCGATGCATTGGGCGCTGATTTATGGTTCGTCACGGGCGAAGGCCCGCGTCTGTCGACCATCACGGGGCGTGAGGGTTTGGCCAAGCTCAAAGGCAAGGATGATATTCACGACCACCTCGCACCTGTTTACGAGACGGTCAAAATTCTGGCCCGCGAATTGCCCGAGGAAACAACGCTGATAGGGTTTGCAGGCGCGCCATGGACCGTCGCCACTTATATGATTGCAGGGCGCGGCACCCCCGATCAGGCCCCAGCCCATAAACTGCGCCAAGAAGATCCAGAGACCTTTGACGCGCTGATGGATTTGCTGACCCAAGCCACAATCGAATACCTCGCTATGCAAGTGGAAGCGGGTGCCGAGGTGATCAAGATTTTCGATTCATGGGCGGGATCCCTCAAAGGTGAGGCCTTCATCAAATACGCTTTGGAGCCTGCCAAGAAAATCACACAAGAGCTGAAGCGCCGCTTCCCTGACCTTCCCGTCATCGCCTTCCCTCGCGAAGCAGGTGAGGCCTATATTGGCTTTGCGAAAGCGGTGGGTGCGGATTGTCTGGCGCTTGATACGAAGGTTGATCTCACTTGGGCCGCCGAAAACCTGCAAAAAGACGGCTGCGTCCAAGGCAATCTGGATCCGAAACATATGATCACAGGTGGCGAGGCCCTCGTCTCCGAGACCCGTCGAATCGTCGATGCTCTCAAAGGCGGCCCGCATATCTTCAATCTCGGCCATGGCATCACACCCGAAGCCGATCCCGAGAATGTGCATTTGCTGCTGGAAACCATCCGCAACCCAAGCTGAGCCACGGCGCACGGGTGGGAAGCCCTCGGATTTTCGTATTTGAAGAAAGATGAAAGCGGTGCGCGCTCTAGTCTTTCATCTTTCCAAAAATACGAAGATGCTCAACCCAGACACTGGAGTTCGTGTTGAGGAAAGGCGCCATGGGAAGCAAAGCAGATTTTGCCGTTATTGGGCGCGGCCTGATGGGAACGGCTTGCGCAAGATATCTGGCGCAAACCGGCGCCTCGGTTGTCTTGATCGGGCCCGATGAGCCCCTTGACCGCGCCACGCATGACGCGCCTTTTGGCAGCCATCATGATGAAGGCAGGATCACACGCCGCTTGGCGGTTGATCCTGATTGGTCGCTTCTTTCCACCCGTTCAATTGCGCGTTACGCCATGCTGGAAGAGGAAAGCGGGCTTTCTCTTTTTGATCCATGCGGCGCGATGATGGTGGGACCCGACGGGCATGCCTTCACATCGTCCTTCCTGAACGTCGCTCGAGACTTGGATTTGCCCTCTCAGCATTTTCACGGCGACGCATTGGCCGCGCGGTTCCCCTATCTTTCCTTCGAGGCGGAAACCACGGCACTTTGGGAAACATCTGGCGGCACGATCAATCCGCGCCGTTTCCGTTTGGCTGAGGAGCGTCTTGCCATGCGCGCAGGCGCCCAGATCATCAAAGATACCGCGCAGGCAATTGAGGGCAGGAAAATCACCCTCGCCTCTGGCGCGCAGATTGAGGCAGGGCATATTGTTGTAGCCACTGGCAGTTATGCACATACGGATAACCTGCTGCCCGCGCGCGCCGAGATGGATGTCATGGCGCGCACCATTTCCTTTGCCGAGGTGACGCAAGCCGAGGCCGAGATGATTGCCGATATGCCAAGCATGATCTGGATGCCGCATGATCTGGAATATGATCTCTATTTGCTGCCCCCCATCCGCTATCCAGATGGCAAGCTCTGGATCAAGATCGGCGGTCAGGAAGACAGCCCTAAACTCCATACCGATACCCAGATGCGCGACTGGTTCCGCTCGGACGGTGAGCCTGAGGTGGGGGCCGTCTTACTTAATAGCCTGCGAGGCCTGATGCCAGATATGAGTTTTCCTCAAACCTATACGGGCTCTTGCACGATCAGTTTCACACGCACGGGCCATCCTTATATTGAGCGGCTTTCCGATCACTTGACGATCCTGACAGGCGGGAATGGTGCAGCCGCCAAGAATTGTGACGAGATCGGCAGGCTCGGGGCGATGACAGCATGTGGCGACGCCTTGAGCGGCGAGGGATATCAAACCGATTTCCACGCGGTTCTTGCCTGATCAGCGCAAGGGCCTTATGCGCGGGGCATGACAGATTTTCTCGACCCATCCGGCATTGATGTCATCGCGCCGAACTTCAAAAAACGCCTATCGGGTGTGACCGCGACTGTGGTGCGCCTTGTGCCCCTTCAGGCCCAATCAATCGCGATTGCGGCTGTGGCACCCGTTTTGCCGCGTCATGTCCCGCAAATCCGCATTCGCGACCTGATCACCATGCCCCGTCGCGGGCCCTCGGGCGCGCGCGTTTGGCATGCGCGGCGCAATACGGAAATGCTTGCAGGCCTCGCGCTCAAATATATCCTGCGGAAAGATTTGAAACTTCTGTTCACCTCCGCCTCGCAGCGCAAGCATACGGGCTATTCAAAATGGCTCATCGCGAAAATGGACCATGTGATCGCGACCTCGAGCAAAACCGCAGGCTATTTGGAGAAGCCTCCGACCATCATCCTCCACGGGATTGATCTGGCGAGCTTCACCCCGCCACAAGACCGCGCCGCATTAAAGGCCGAGCTTGGCTTGCCCGCAGGCCCATTGCTTGGCTGTTTCGGACGCATCCGCGCGCAAAAGGGCACCGATGTTTTTGTCGATGCCATGATCGAGGCTTTGGCCACCAGACCCGAGGCCACCGCCATCATATTGGGGCGCGCGACCGAGAAATATGTGGGTTTTGAAAAAGAGCTGCGCGCGAAGATCGATGCGGCTGGGTTAGGGGAACGCATCCGCTTTCTGGCGGAGGTTCCCACCCATGAAGTCGCAAAATACTATCAGGCGCTTGATATCTTTATCGCACCGCAACGTTGGGAAGGCTTTGGCCTTACCCCGATTGAGGCCATGGCTTGCGGGGTGCCGGTGATTGCCACCACTGTTGGCGCTTTTGAGGAGTTGGTTCTGCACGGCGAAACAGGCGCTTTGATCCCACCTGGTGAGGTGGCGCCGATGGTCAACGAGGCGGCAAAGCTGATTGATGACACCGCCCTCCGCGCCAAGCAATCAAAAGCCGCGCGCAGCCATATGGAGGCCAATTTCGCGATCGAGGGCGAGGCCGCCGCGATCACTGCGATCTATCGCCAGCTCTTGGAAGAAAGCGCGTAAAGCGCCCCTCTCAGTACCATTTGGCGATAGGGGGCAGGCTCATCAAAACGGCATTGGCGTCATGCCCAGTCTCGAGGCCGAATTTGGTGCCCCGATCATAGACAAGATTATACTCCGCATAGAGGCCGCGATGGATGAATTGCACTTCGCGGTCGTCTTGCGTGAAGGGCATATGCCGCCGCTTTTCCACTTGGCCCACAAAAGCGGGTAGGAAGGCGCGGCCCACATCTTGGGTAAATGCAAAATCTGCCTCCCAATCGCCCGTATTGTGGTCATCGTAGAAAATGCCGCCCACACCACGCGCACGGTTGCGGTGCGGGATATAGAAATACTCATCCGCCCAAGCTTTATAGCGCGGGTAATATTCCGCATCATGGCGATCACAATGTGATTTCAACACATCGTGGAAATCGGCCGTGTCTTCATCATATTCGATGCATGGGTTCAGGTCAGACCCACCCCCGAACCACCATTCATGCGGCGTCCAGAACATGCGGGTGTTCATATGGACGGCAGGCGCATGGGGGTTTTGCATATGCGCCACAAGGCTGATGCCCGCGGCCCAAAAGCGCGGGTCATCATTCAAGGCTGCAAGATCTTTGCGCGCAGCCATAGCTTGGACCGCGCGAGGCCCCAAAGTGCCGTAAACGGTCGAGACATTGACCCCCACCTTTTCGAACACTTTTCCACCACGCATCACGCTCATCAGGCCGCCGCCTGCATCCGAGCCATCATCAGAATGACGGGTGGTTTCAGTCACCTCAAACCGGCCAGGTGTGCCCTCGCCATTCTGGCTGTCTTCCAAGCCTTCAAAGGCAGCTACGATATCGTCGCGCAAATTACGGAACCAAGCAGAGGCGCGGGCTTTGCGGTCATCAAACAAGTCGGTCATCAAGTATCTTTCATCACTCTTTTGCCCAG
This sequence comes from Rhodophyticola sp. SM2404, assembly GCF_053570515.1. Taxonomy (NCBI): domain Bacteria; kingdom Pseudomonadati; phylum Pseudomonadota; class Alphaproteobacteria; order Rhodobacterales; family Roseobacteraceae; genus Rhodophyticola; species Rhodophyticola sp. SM2404. Next base: position 88,863 of record NZ_JBSEDL010000001.1, on the reverse strand, counting down.
ATAACACCACCCAAATGGAAAGGTCACGCCCAGAGTGCCAATTGGGTGGGCATTTTGGTTTCATCTATCTTGGGGAAGGATCAGCATTTCCCCCAATATCTGCCACCCCCGAAAAGGGAGTCATGAATCTTTAGATAAAACATGCCTTTACCGTGGATTTTTAATCCGAATTGGATTACGGTTTCTCCTAATCGCCGCGTTAGACGGCATCCCTGAGGCAGACAGAGCAGGTCTGGTGACATATAAACGTTTCATATCCGCCCTTTTGGGGCTGACTTCGCTATTATGCGTATTGGTAGTCTTGGCATCGCCTGCACGTGCAGCGCCCTATGCCGCGATGGTGATTGACGCGCGAAGTGGCGAGGTTCTGCATTCGCGCAATGCCGATACGCGTTTGCACCCTGCCTCCCTAACCAAAATGATGACGCTCTACATCGCGTTCGAGGCCGTGCGCCTTGGTGAATTGACGATGGATACGCCCATCACGATCTCTTCCAATGCCGCCGCCGAACCCCCTTCGCGGCTTGGTTTGCGTGCGGGGCAGACGATCCGTCTGCGTTATCTGGTGCGAGCCGCAGCGGTGCGCTCGGCCAATGATGCGGCCACCGCGATCGGTGAGGCCATCGCCGGATCCGAAGCCGCCTTTGCACGCCGTATGAACCGCACCGCGGCAGCTCTCGGAATGACACGCACGACATTTCGCAACGCCCATGGCCTGACCCAAGACGGGCATATGTCAACGGCGCGCGATATGACGACGATGGGGCGCCGGATTTTTTATGATTACCCACAATACTACAATATTTTCTCACGCCGCTCGACGGATGCCGGGATCGCGACTGTGCGCAACACAAACCGCGCGTTTCTCGATGCCTATCGCGGCGCGGACGGGATCAAGACAGGATATACCCGCGCTGCAGGGTTTAATCTGGTCGCATCTGCCGAACGGGGACAGGAACGCATCATTGCAACAGTCTTTGGTGGGCAATCAACGGCTTGGCGCAATCAACGGATGATGGAGCTTCTGGATATGGGCTTTGCGCGCGCGCCATCGCGGGCCGCGGTTCGCACGCCAAGTTTGCCCGTCTATACCGATGACCCGAACGAGCTTGACGCCCAAGGCCTTGCAGGGCGCACAATCAGGCCATCGGGTGCCGTAACTGCAAGCCTCGTGCCCCTGCCTCGCCCAAGAGCGGAGCCCGAGCCAGCCCTCGTTGCGGCTGCGACAATCGAAGACCCCGTTGAAATGCCAGACCCCGAAGAGGTTTTGGAGAATACGGCCATAGCCCTTGCCGAACGCCTGATCGAGCAGGCCGCGCCGGCCGAGCAAACCGAAACCGCATCAGTCGAGCAGGTCGCAGACGCAGCGCCGTCAAATGACAATTCGGTTTTTGAAGATGCTTTGGCCTCGCTGGAACAGGACGCCTCGGACCCGATTTCAGAGACCCCGCGAATGCGCCCCGATGTGATTACAGAAGTGATTGCGCGCAATGCCATTCCGCTCGAACCCGAGATTGTGACCCGTGCTTCATCTGATGGAAGCCGCCTCTATGGTGTTTCGCTGGGGCGTTACCCGTCGCGGAATGCCGCCGAAAGGCTGCTGCTGCAAACGGCCCTTGCGGAGCTGTCGACCTTTCAAGAAGCCTTGCGCCATGTGGTCAACCGCTCGGGCGGGTATGAGGCCCAGTTTGCAGGCATGACCGAAGACCAAGCAGGGCGGGCCTGCGCGCGTCTGATGACACGCAATGTGGTCTGCACGATCATCAGCCCCCAATAACGCGCGCCACGTTAGGCGTCAGTCTTTGGGGTGCTGGTCGTAATCCTTGCGCAGGATGCGCGCGGCATCCCCGTCAGGATCTTCGAACTGACCACGCTTGAGCGCCCAGAAAAACGCCCCCAGCCCAACAAGGCCTAGGAGGAGCGAGATCGGGATGAGAAGTCCGAGTATTGCCATGTGTTTTTTCCTATAGTGTGTCTGGTTCAACCAGAAACAAGTGACGGAAGTTAACCCCAAACCCCATTATCTCAGCCGCAAGGCGTTCAGCGATACGGTGATCGACGAGGATGACATCGCCAAAGCCGCGACCAATGGTGTTGCAAGCCCGATGACGGCAAAGGGCACGGCGATCACATTATAGACCGATGCAATCGTAAAATTCTCGCGGATGCGCTTGCGGGCCTGACCTGCTGTCTCAACAGCATCAAGGATCACCGAGAGATCAGCCCCCATCATCACAATATCGGATGCACTGCGCGCGGCATCAACCGCACTGGCGGGAGAGATGGAGACATGCGCAGCCGCAAGGGCTGCTGTGTCATTCAACCCATCGCCCACCATCAAGACCTTCGCTCCGTCTTTGGCAAAGCCTGCAATGCGGTCGGCTTTCTCGGCGGGCAGTGCTTCTGAGTGGACCTCATCAATACCAACCTCACGGGCCAGACGTGTCACCGCACCCGATGTGTCGCCCGAGATCAGAACCACCCGCTTGCCCTGCGCCTTAAGCGCCGCAACCGTTTCCGCCGCACCTTGCCTCAGGCTATCGATAAAGCTGATCTGCATCGCGGCCCTATCCCCGATCTGGACAAAGCTTGCCGTAACATCGGGTGCGGTGGCCCCAAGCCATGCCGCCCGTCCAAGACGCACCTTCTGCCCGTCCCAGATGCCTTCCACCCCAAAGCCCGGAACCTCATGCAGTTCCGTGATGTCGGCAGGGCGCAGGTCCAACTCACGCAGGCAATTTGCCATCGCAATCGCCAAAGGATGCGAAGAGCCTTGCGCCAAACCCAGCGCAACGCGCTTTGCGCTCAATGAAAGCGCCTCAAGGCCCACAGGCCGTGGCGCGCCGATGGTCAGGGTGCCCGTTTTGTCGAAGACCACAGTATCGATTTCGGCCAAACGCTCCAGCGCTGTGCCATCTTTGATCAGCATGCCCTTGCGAAACAGCCGCCCCGAGGCCGCAGTGGTCACCGCAGGCACCGCAAGCCCCAGCGCACAGGGGCAGGTGATGATCAGAACAGCCGCCGCAATATTCAGAGAAATCCGCACATCTTGCGTGGCAAGCCACCATCCGATTGCCGAGAGGCCCGCCAGAATATGCACGCCTGGCGCATAAAGTTTTGCGGCCTGATCCGCGAGCGAGGTGTAATTGCCCCGCCCCGCTTCGGCCACGGCGACCAGTTCGGCGATTTTATGGAGCGCCGTTTCTCGGCCCGCAGCCTGCGTCTCGATCACAAGGGGGCCTGTCAGGTTCACCTCGCCCGCATTCACAACCGTATCAGGGCCTGCAAAGGCAGGAAGCGTTTCCCCCGTCATCAAGGAGCGATCCAGCTCTGATTGCCCCTCGCGCACCACACCATCGACAGGGATGCGCCCACCTGCCTTCACCAGCACAAGATCGCCTGCAACAAGATCGGCGGCGGCGACCCGCTCCTCTATGCCATCGCGAATACGCCATGCGCGGGGTACATCCAGCGCCGCCAATTCCTGCGCAGCCGAGCGCGCGCCCGCCCGCGTGCGGTGATCAAGATAGCGACCACCCAAAAGGAAAAAGCACAAGGAAATCGCGGCATCAAAATAGGCGTGTTCCCCAGATTGGATCGTCTCGAAAAGCGAAGTGCCAAGTGCCAGAACAATTGCCAGCGTAATCGGCACATCCATGTTCAAGCGCCGCCCCCGCAAAGCCCAAAAGGCCGACACATAGAAAGGCCGCCCGCAAAATATCACCGCAGGGATCGCAATAGCCGCACTGATCCAATGCAGCATGTCGCGCGTTACCCCTTCCGCCCCCGACCACACGGCAACCGAAAGAAGCATCACATTCATCATGGCAAAAAAGGCAACTGCCAGACGCATCAACAGATCGCGCCCCTGAAGATCGGCCTGCGTCGTGGACAGAAGTGCTGCGTCCAACTCATGCGCCTCATAGCCCGCCTCTTGCAGGACGCGGGTTAAATCCTCAGGCGAAATCGCAGGCACGGCCTCAACTGCCACGCGTCGCAGTGTCAGGTTCACCCGCGCGCTATGCACGCCTTCGACCTGCATAAGTGCCGCCTCCACCCCCGAGATACATCCCGCGCAATGGATTTGCGGAAGCGACAGCATGATCGTGCTGTCTGTCTCAGGCAGATCGGCCAGATGCTCGGCCAAAGGGGCCGCCATACAGGCGGGGCAAGCAGCGGCGCGTGATCTCGGTTGCGCTAGCGCGACACTCATCGCGGCACCCCTAGTTCTGTCTGAAGGTCAGGTTATGGCGATAGGCGGTGCCGTCTTGTGCGATGCCCGTCAGCCGCAAACGCCACAGCCCTTCACCCATGACCACAGGCGCTTGATAGGCCCCATCAACCAAAACGAGGTCCAGCACCTGATCTTCCCTGCGATTGGTGGGGCGCGTCAGCAGCGCATCCAATTGCGCAGGCCGTGCCACTGCACCGTCAGGGGTGTTGAGATGCAAGGTTAGAACACCGCTCTCCACCTCGACCGAGGCGTGCCAAGCAAGGGCTTCCTGCGCCCTGCGTCTGACATCGAAATCCTGACTATCGGCATAGGAGGAAGACACCTCCAACCCCGGGAATGTCGATACTGCCTTCCATGCGAGAACCAGATTTACAGCCAGCATCACGCCGAAGAAAACAAGGAAAACCATCAAAACCTTACTACCAGTGAGAACATGCGTATTGGTCATTATTGATCCCTCCCGATAAAAATAGTGTCCGTAGAACTGCGCGTGCCCTGATCGAGGTTTTCGGCCCAAAGGCGGAAAGATGTTCTGTCAGACAGGCTCGCCGTCGCATCTGGCTCGGCGGTTACGTAAGCGCGGACTTGCAAGGTCTCGTCCGCAGGCACTTCGATCTGCGGCACCCCGCTGCCCTCAAGGCTGATCTCAAGGCCGTTTTCGCCCGTGATAGACAGCTCGAACAGCGCTGCGTCATGGGTCATGTTGCGCAAACGCAGGTCATAGGCATTGCGGATTGTCCCATCCGAAAGCATCACAAATTGCGGGTTACGCACGGGGGCCACGGTCATGTCGATATCGGAGCGGATAAAGAGTGCGACCACCAAAGCCACGCCGATCCCCGACCAGAGCGCGGTATAGAGAAGCGTCCTTGGTCGGAAAATATGCTGCCAGATCGGTTTTTTGGGATGGCCCGCGCGCTCATGCGCCTCATCGGTTAGGGCCATGTAATCGATCAACCCACGGGGCTTGCCGACCTTGGCCATGATGTCATCACATGCATCGATACAAAGCGCGCAAGTGATGCATTCAAGCTGCTGGCCATCGCGGATATCGATCCCCACAGGGCAGACCGAGACGCAGGCGTTGCAATCAATGCAATCCCCTGCCCCGTCCCGCTCCTTACCTTTGGCGCGCGGCTCACCGCGCCAGCCACGATAGGCAACGGTGATCGAATCCTCATCCATCATTGCGGCCTGAATGCGCGGCCATGGGCACATATAGATGCAGACCTGCTCGCGCATGAAGCCGCCAAAGACAAAGGTCGTGGCTGTCAGAATGGCGATTGTCACATAGGCAACCATATGTGCCTGACCAGAAACCAGATCGACCGCTAAGCTTGGCGCATCGGTGAAATAGAAAACCCATGCCCCACCTGTCGCCATGGCGATCAGCAGCCAGACAATCCATTTCGTGACCCGCAGGCGGATTTTCCGCAGGTCCCAATTCTGTTTCCACAATCTCAGGCGTGCGTTGCGATCGCCCTCAATCCAGCGCTCGACCGTGAAGAAAAGATCGGTCCAGACGGTTTGTGGGCAGGTATAGCCGCACCAAACCCGACCAAGCGCCGAGGTGAACAAGAACAGCCCCAACCCCGCCATGATCAAAAGGCCCGCAACGAAGTAAAATTCATGCGGCCAGATTTCGATCCAGAAGAAAAAGAACCGCCGATGTGCCAGATCAACCAGAACGGCTTGGTCAGGCAGGTTCGGCCCTCGATCCCATCTGATCCATGGCGTCAGGTAATAGATACCCAGCGTCAGCGCCATGATCAGCCATTTCAGGTTTCGGAATTTGCCTTTTACCCGTTTAGGGAAAACGGGTTCTTGCGCTGCATACAGCTTGGGTGTCGTGCCGGTCACACTCATTTGGGCGGGCCCTTCGCATCTTGTTCGTTGTTCGCAAGATGTGATTAGCCCGCCAGCGCGCCCTCCTCCTTGACGTGGATCAACTCAAGGCCCTTGAACGGCAAAAAGGCACCCGTCTTGGATGCCCTTTCAAATTCGCAATGGAAGACGCGATCAGGCGTTGGGATCGACCAATCCACGCGTGATCGCCTCATCCCGCGCGATCCAGTATTCGTCATGATAGGTGTCGACAGGATGTCCCGACCCCATTGGGGTTTCGGAATATTGCGCTGTGTTTTGCATGTGATCGAGAAGTTGCTGATCCTCGAAACCAGCCATCCATTCAGAATATTCATTATAGATGCCGGGATTGTTCATTTCCCACTGTCCCGACACCCAATCCGTCGTCCCTGAAGAGTCTCCGTCGCCATGCAACTCCGCGCCAGGATCAATCGAGGCCATATGGCTTCCCAAGGCTGCGGAATTGGTATCGAGTGCCCCAGATACAAGGGCCACCACTGGCGTTCCAATTAGAACAGTTGCAGCCGCCAACATGATCCAGTCCACCGTAACGGCACCGGATTCGTTTTGGAGGAATGAATATGGGTTCAATTTCGGGGTCATGTCCTTGCCCTTGCTAAATCCTGATTTCCTTCAAACGTAAAACCCAATTGCGGAGCAGGTTTGGCACGACTGTGAAGAAGTCTATTCAATATTTAGGTAAGAAAAAGGCGGCACCGACCCTTTTGGAAACGCGCGAACAGGACCAGGGTCGGTGCCTTGGCCGACGCTCGGAAGGGGTGAGCGTCGGATTTCAGCAGGGCAATGGCTATTCGCCACCGCCAAGGGCGTGGACATAGACCGACACTGCGCGAATATCGGATTCGGACAATCGGCTCTGCCAAGCAGGCATCACGCCGAAACGCGCATTGCGCACGGTGTATTCAATCGCCTCATTCGATCCACCATAAAGCCAGATCGCATCGGTCAGATTGGGCGCGCCCAAGAAACGGTCGCCCGTTCCGTCATCCGAATGACAAGCGGCACAATTGTCGAGATAGACAGTTGCACCTGCATCAGCCAAAGCGCGGTCGGCCTCCTGCCCCGAGATATCGCGGACATATTGGACCACTTGGCTGATTTCTTCATCCGACAAGATGCCCTCATAGGCTGTCATTTGCGAATAACGCGCATCGGGGTCCTCTTCATTGCGGATGCCATGACGAATAGTGAGGTGAATATCCTCGACCGAGCCGCCCCAAAGCCAATCATCATCCAACAGATTGGGATAGCCTGATGCCTGAACGCCAGCGGCGCCCGAGCCGTGGCATTGCGCGCACCATGTTCTGAAAATCGCAGCCCCGCCTTGGATCGCGTAATTATAGAGATCAGGATCCGCTTGCGGCGTGATTGAGGCCAGTTCCACCGTCTCGATCTGCGCGCGCAAATCCGAATTCATCGCCTCGAATTGCACGATCTCCTCGGCAACATTGGCCCGCGTCGAAAACCCGATCACACCAGGTGTTGCACCTGTGATCAACGGCCAAGCGGGATAGGCGATGGTGTAGATAATTCCCCAAAAAATCGTGAAATAAAACGTCCAGAGCCACCAACGCGGCAGAGGATTGTTGAATTCCTGAATACCATCCCAAGAATGGCCCGTTGTATCGGGGTCGCCATCCTGAAGGGTCGTATTTTGGGGGTGATTGCGTTGCTCAGTCATGGCCGCGCCTCCGTATTTTCATTGGCAGCGGTGGTCTGTACCGCAGGCCTGTCATCATGGCGAAAAGGGATATTTGCGGTATCGCGATAGATTTTCTTACTGCCTGGACGCAGCACAAAAATGACCACTCCCAGAAAGGAGACCGCAAGAAACACAGCCCCCCATGACCCCGCAAAAACCCGCAAAATGTTATAGCTGGCTTCCATAATGCATCCCCCTCAACGGCTTTCGTCAGGCGAGAAGGTCGAGAAATCGACCAAAGTGCCCAACATTTGCATATAGGCGATCAGAGCATCCATTTCGGTCACGGCAGGGTTTCCGTCGAAATTCCTCTGCTGCGCGCCCGGATAACGCTCCACCACCCCACGATCTCCGAACTCGGTGGCTTGCTCGACAAAATCCAGCTCGGCCATCTCGATCATGTCGTCGGTATAGGGAACACCCACAAAACGATGCGTCTCCATCAGATCGGTGACATGCTCGGGCTCAATCTCGACATCCGCCAGAAAGCCGTAAGGCGGCATAACGGATTCAGGCACAACCGATTGCGGATCGGTTAAATGGTCCAGATGCCACCCATCTGAGTACCGCCCGCCAACACGCGCCAGATCAGGCCCCGTGCGTTTGGAGCCCCATTGGAACGGATGGTCATACATCGATTCCGCGGCAAGGCTGTAATGGCCATAGCGCTCCACCTCGTCGCGCATCGGGCGCACCATCTGGCTGTGACAGCCATAGCACCCCTCACGGATGTAGATTTCACGCCCCGCCAATTCGAGCGGGGAATAGGGGCGGACGCCCTCCACATCCTCAATGGTGTTCTCAAGGTAGAACAAGGGCGCGATTTCAACGATGCCGCCTATGGTGACAACCACAAAGCTCAGCGCCATTAGAAGGGTCGCATTGGTTTCGATTTTCTTATGATGATCGAGTGCAGCCATGATCCCTGCCCTCCCTTATTCAGCCGGAGCCATGGCAGGAGCGGCACCTTGGGCCTCCCCTTTGCGCACGGTCATCCAGAGGTTTACAGCCATGATCACCGCACCGCTGAGATACATCACCCCACCCAGTCCTCGGATCACATACATTGGAAATTTGGCAGCGACGGTGTCAGCGAAGGAATTCACAAGGAAGCCCTGCGCATCCACTTCACGCCACATCAGCCCTTCCATGATCCCCGTCACCCACATCGAGGACGCGTAAAGAACGATCCCGATCGTGGCCAACCAGAAATGCCAGGACACAAGGCGCAGCGAATAGAGCGCCTGACGGTTCCAGAGCTTTGGAACAAGATAATAAAGCATCCCGAAGGTGATCAGCCCGTTCCATCCAAGCGCACCGGAATGCACATGGCCAATAGTCCAGTCAGTGTAATGCGACAGCGAATTCACCGCACGGATCGACATCATCGGCCCCTCAAAGGTCGACATGCCGTAGAAAGCCAACGAGGTCACCATCATCCGTAAAACAGGATCGGTGCGCAGCTTGTCCCAAGCGCCCGAGAGCGTCATCAAGCCGTTGATCATCCCACCCCATGAGGGCATCCAAAGCACGATCGAGAAGACCATCCCCAAGGTCGAGGCCCAATCCGGCAGGGCTGTATAATGCAGATGGTGCGGGCCCGCCCAGATATACAAGAAGATCAACGCCCAGAAATGGATGATCGACAGCTTGTAGGAATAAACGGGGCGCTCGGCCTGTTTGGGCACGAAGTAATACATCATCCCCAGAAAGCCCGCCGTCAGGAAGAACCCGACCGCATTATGGCCATACCACCATTGGGTCATCGCATTCTGCACGCCCGAGAACAGCTGGACAGACCGCGACCCGAAGATCGAAACAGGAATAGAGATATTATTGACCAGATGCAGCATCGCCACGGTGACGATGAAAGACAAAAGGAACCAGTTTGCGACATAAATATGTGGCTCGCGGCGGTTCAGCAGCGTGCCAACATAGACCGCCAGAAACGCCACCCAAACCAAGGTCAGCCAGATATCAACATACCATTCCGGCTCGGCATATTCTTGGCTCTGCGTGGCCCCCAGCAAATATCCAGTTGCCGCCAAGACGATGAAGAGCTGATAGCCCCAGACAACGAACCAAGACAGCCCGCCCCCCCACATCCGAACAGCCGATGTGCGCTGTACAATATAGAATGACGCCGCAATTAAGGCATTGCCACCAAAAGCAAAAATCACCGCCGAGGTGTGCAAGGGCCGCAATCTACCAAAATTCAGATAGGGCTGCGCCCAATCAAAATTGAGCTGCGGAAAGGCAAGCTGGAAGGCAATAAATGTACCCGCCAGAAAGCCCACCAAACCCCAAAACACCGTCGCAATGACCGCCGTGCGAACGGGGCCATCCATATATTCATCCTTGGGTGCGGGATGTTTCGGCTCGTCGATTTGGCGCAGCTGCCACAAAAACATGCCTGCCGCGACAAGCATCACGAGAATCGCATGCACCATATAGGGCAGGTCTCGTGCATATTGCGCCGCAATTGCGGCCAGAATGGCAATCAAGCCAAGAACCAGAAGTTTAAAGTAATCGAGCATCATATGTCCCCTCGCCTATCCCTCGGGTTTGGCTCCTGTTCGAAAGCCAGCCGAGGGTTTCATCCCCTCTCAATTCGCGCAAAGCGGCAGCGCTGACCTTGATCCATGTCAAAACCTCGCAGGCTTTGTGTTGACGCAGGTCAAACCCTTGCCGCGCGATGGCGGCTAGCATTCAGGGGACCATTCAAGGAGAAGCGATATGGCCTATAAATCGATCCTCACCGTCCTGACCGATGATCAAGATGTAGATCGGGTTCTTGATGCCGTGATCCCCTTTGCCCGCGCCGCCAATGCACATCTCGATGTTCTGTGCTTGGGCGTGGATCACACCCAAACAGGCTATTATTTTGCAGGGGCGACCGCGCTGGTGCTCGATGACGCCTTGGAGTTCACGAAACAAGAAGCCCTCAAGCTTGAAACAGCCGTGCGCACGCGACTGCATAAATCCGAGATTTCATGGGGCGTAGAAGCCATCGTGACCCAGACCACAGGCCTAAGCACGATCGTCTCCCGCCGGGCGCGTTTCGCTGATCTCGTGATCCTGTCCAAACCTTATGGCGAGGGGCATGGGGCCGATGATCCGGCGGTGGTGGAGACCGCTATGTTCCAAGGTCAGGCGCCTGTTCTGATTCTGGCCGATGGCACGCCATTGCCGAGCAAGCCGAAACAGGTCGTGCTGGCATGGAACGAGTCGCCCGAGGCCCTCAGCGCCGCGCGGCGCGCACTGCCTTTTCTGAAAATGGCCAATGAGGTCAGCATCCTGATCATCGGGGCCGAGCGTCACAGCGCCGGCGTGGCTGATCCTGGCATGGCGCTGGCAACATGGCTCAGCCGCCACGGGATCAAAGCCGAGATATCGCTTGTCGCGCAAACCCTGTCGCGCGTATCAGACCAGATCAACCGCTTCGTGGAAGACCAGAACGCCGATTTGCTGGTGATGGGGGCCTATGGCCATTCGCGTTTCCGCGAAGCAATCCTAGGGGGCGCGACACGCAACCTTCTTGAGCACGCCACAGGGCCCGTTTTTCTGGCGCATTGAGGTATTCATGAATTGGGCGCGGCCCAATATGGTGCTGTACCCCGCGCTACTCGAGCGCCCCGTCATCCACATCATCACCTGTTTCCTCCAAGAGGCGGCTAAATTCAGGAATAACAATCCGGCGCTTACCAACCAATTCAATAATGCCATCCTTGCGCAACGCCGTGATCTGGCGGCTGACCGTCTCGATGGTCAGCCCCAGATAATCAGCCATCGCTTCGCGGGTCAGTGGTAGCTCAAAGCTGAACGCGCCCTGCATAGGTTGGTTCAACAATTGCGCATCACGACGGGCAATAATCGACAAAACACTGGCGATCTTTTCACGCGCGGTCTTGCGCCCCAAAAGCAACATCCACTCCCGCGCTGCATCCAGCTCATCCAGAGACATCTCGAGCAAGCGCTGGCTGACATGGGGTGTGCTCTCCAGCATCTGCTGAAACGGGACACGGCGAAAACAACACAGAACCAAATCCGTCACAGCAACCACATCATAGGGCGCATGCACACGGTTCGGACGGCCAAGGAAATCCGATGGCAACAAAAGGCCAACCATCTGGCGCCGCCCGTCTTCCATGGTCTGCGTCAAACTCGCAACACCCGTCACAACCGAGGCCACGAATTCCATCTTGTCCCCAGCCCAAGCAATCGTCTGCCCCGCCGAAAAATTCCGATAATATTTGATCGCATCAAGCTGGTCCAATTCATCAGGCTCACAGCGTGAGCAGACCGCACGATGCCGGATCGGGCATCCCGAACAATCCTGATTTGAAATTGAGAAGCTACGATTTAACATTCGGACCACCATACGCGATCAAGGGATGCGCCACGCGGGCGCAAAATTCATCCATCCCCTATGCAATAAATACCTAACCCAAGCCCAACCCCTGCGCAACGCGCAAAGCCTGCCGCTCTTTCGGGCTGGTTTTCATCTTTCTACAAATACGAAAATCCCGACGGCGCTAGGCCACGCTATCCCCACCAAATGCGGCAGCCATCAGCGCGCGCGTATATTCGGTCTGGGGGTTCGAGAATATCTCATCGCGCGTGCCTGCCTCGACGATATCGCCTTGCTTCATCACCATCACCTTATGGCTTAGCGCGCGTACCACTTTGAGGTCATGACTGATGAACAAATAAGCCAGCCCATGCTTACGCTGCAAATCGCGCAGCAACTCTACGATCTGCACCTGCACCGTCATGTCCAGCGCCGATGTCGGCTCGTCCAGCACCACAAGGCGCGGGTTCAAAATCATCGCGCGCGCAATCGCGATCCTTTGGCGCTGACCGCCCGAAAACTCATGCGGATAGCGATCCATCATCGCAGGGTCGAGGCCCACTTCATGCAGGATCTCAGCAACCATTTCACGGCTATCCTTGCCAGCCGCCGTGCCATGCACATTCAAGCCTTCGCTCACGATCTGTTCAATCGTCAAACGCGGGCTGAGCGATCCGAACGGGTCTTGGAAAACGATCTGCATATCCTTGCGCAAAGGCTTCAGCGCCGCTGATTTCCAACTCTGGATATTCTGCCCCAGAAAGACCACAGGGCCTTCCGAGCTGATCAGCCGCATGATCGCCAAGGCCAAGGTCGTCTTGCCTGAACCAGATTCGCCAACAATTCCCAATGTCTCGCCTTCGCGCACTGAAATCGTCGCGGCATTCACCGCTTTGATATGCCCGACCGTGCGCCGCATCAGCCCGCGGGTGATCGGGAACCAGATGCGTAGGTCTTGGGTCGAGACAATCTCGCTGGCGCCGTCAGGCACGGGTGCAGGCTGGCCCGAGGGCTCCGCATCCAGCAAGGTTTTGGTATAGGGATGCCGGGGGTTTGCAAAAATCTCAGCGGTTTTGCCCTGCTCGACGATCTCGCCCCCTTGCATCACGCAGACACGGTCGGCAATGCGGCGCACGATCCCCAGATCATGGGTAATGAACAAAAGGCTCATCTTTTCCGAGCGTTTCAGATCGGCCAGCAATTCCAGAATTTGCGCCTGAATGGTCACATCAAGCGCTGTTGTCGGTTCATCGGCGATCAGCAAATCAGGACCATTGGCCAAAGCCATCGCAATCATCACGCGCTGGCGCTGCCCGCCGGAAAGCTGGTGCGGATAGCTTGATAACCGCGTTTCAGGGTCGCGAATACCGACCTTGGTCAACAGCTCAAGGATCCGCTCGCGCGCGGCCTGCCCTGACAGCCCCTGATGCAGCGACAGGCTTTCACCCAATTGCTTTTCAATCGGATGCAAGGGGTTCAGCGATGTCATCGGTTCTTGGAAAATAAAGCTGATATCATTGCCCCGCACACGCCGCAGGCGTGTCTCGGGGGCATTTACCATCTCGTCGCCCCGATATCTGATTGACCCACCCAGCACCGCGCTATCGGGCAGCAAAGCCACCGATGAAAGCGCCGTGACCGATTTGCCCGAACCCGACTCGCCCACCAAAGCGACCGTTTCGCCTTCCTCGACATGGAAGGACACACCCCGAACCGCATGCGTCTCCATTCCGCTCTGGCGGAAGGTGACAGTCAGGTTGTCGACCTCAAGCACATTCATTGGAAAGTCTTTCTCGGGTCAAAGGCATCGCGCACGCCTTCAAAGATGAAGACAAGCAAGGACAGCATGATCGCAAAGGCGAAAAACGCCGTGAAGGCCAACCACGGGGCTTGCAGGTTATTCTTGGCCTGCAAGGTCATCTCGCCCAATGACGGGGCCGAGGAGGGCAACCCAAAGCCAAGGAAATCCAGTGCGGCCAAAGTGCCGATTGTGCCTGTTACGATGAAGGGCAGGAAGGTCAGCGTCGCCACCATGGCATTGGGCAGAACATGGCGGAAAATGATCACGCGGTTCGACACGCCAAGCGCGCGCGCCGCCCGCACATATTCGAAATTCCGTGCCCTGAGGAATTCGGCCCGCACCACGCCAACCAGCCCCGTCCATCCAAACAGCACCATCAAAAACACCAGCGTCCAGAAATCGATCGTGAAAATCGCCCCGATGATGATGATGATATAAAGGCTCGGGGTCGCGCCCCATAGCTCGATGATCCGTTGAAAAAACAAATCGATCAAACCGCCAAAATACCCCTGAATGGCCCCTGCCGCGATCCCGATTACCGAGGTCAGAACCGTCACGATCAAGGCGAAGCTGATCGACAGGCGAAAGCCATAGATAACCCGCGCAAGGACATCGCGGGCGGTGTCATCGGTGCCAAGCAAATGATCGCCATCAGGCGGCGAAGGGGCGGCGCGCCCGATATCATTGACCGTGTTGTAGCTATAGGGGATCAGCGGCCATAAAACCCAACCTTGATCCACGGCCTCACCCTCGAACATGCCGCTTTCTTGAACCTCGGCGATCACGCCTTCGGGGTCATCCCAGCATGTATCCAGCCCGCCCGAGATGATCAGGCATTCCACCTCGATATCGCGGTAGACGGCCTCGGTACGGAAATCTCCGCCGAACTCGGTCTCTGCGTAGAAATTGAAAATAGGCGTGTAATAGGCACCTTCGAACTTCACCAGCAGCGGCTTGTCATTGGCGATCAACTCGGCCCCAAGGCTGATGACATAGAGCAGCGAAAAAATGATCAGGGACCACAGCGCGCGCCTGTTGTTTTTGAAATTCTGCCAGCGCCGTCTGTTTAGCGGCGAAATCCACCCTTTCCGCTCGGGCGGGAGAGGGGGCGCTGCCATATCCTGTGTATTATCGGGAAGGGCCATGGCTCAGGTCTCCCGCGTCTCGAAATCGATGCGCGGATCGATCCAGACATACATCAGATCCGAGATGATACCGACAATCAGACCGATCAGGCCAAAGACGAAAAGCGTGCCGAAAATCACAGGGTAGTCACGGCTGACCGCAGCCTCAAACCCAAGCCTGCCCAGACCATCCAATGAGAAGATCGTCTCGATAATCAGCGAGCCGCCAAAGAACACACTCACGAAAACGGCAGGAAAGCCCGCGATCACGATCAGCATCGCATTGCGGAATACATGGCCATAGAGCACGCGGTTTTCAGGCAGCCCCTTGGCCTTGGCCGTCATCACATATTGCTTCTTTATCTCATCGAGAAAACTGTTCTTGGTCAGCAAGGTCAGCGTCGCAAATGCCGATATGGTCGATGCCAGAACAGGCAGCGTGATATGCCAGAAATAATCCCCGATTTTGGCCAGCAGGCTGAGGTCTTCCCAATTATCCGATGTCAGCCCCCTCAGCGGGAAAATCTGGAAATAGGAGCCGCCTGCAAACAGCACCAAAAGCAGGATCGCAAACAAAAAGCCGGGGATCGCATAGGCCACAATGATCAAGCCCGAAGTCCATGTGTCAAAGCTGGTGCCATCGCGCACCGCCTTGCGGATGCCAAGCGGGATCGACACGAGATAGGCAATCACAGTGGACCAAAGCCCCAATGTAATGGAGACAGGCAGTTTCTCGATGACCAGATCAACAACCGAGATCGAGCGGAAATAACTCTCGCCGAAATCGAAACGCATATAGTCCCACATCATCAGGAAGAAGCGCTCCAATGCGGGAATATCCTCGCTCACGCATTCATCCGCGCGAAGATCAGGTTCGCCCTGATAGCCATCAGTGCAAACGATCCGCGCAAAATTGAACTCGATCTTGAGCGAGTCGAGAAATTGCGGGGGCAGGCCTCGGCCGCCCTGATAATCCCCTCCAGCCGCATCCAGCTCGATCTCGCCCGCCTCATTGCCGCCGCCCGAGATACCCGCGAAAACATCGCCTTCGCCCTCAAGCTGCGCCAAAACCTGTTCGATCGGGCCACCGGGCACGAATTGAACAAGGGCAAAGTTGATCACCATCACCCCGATCAGGGTCGGGATGACAAGCAGCAGACGTCTGAGGATATAGGCGCCCATAGAGTTCAGAAAATTCCCTGATCACGCAAGGCTTGCTCGGCCTCGGGATCGACCCACCAGAAATCCAGAAAGCCAAGCGAATAGGGCGGCAAGGCTTCGGGGTAGCGGTACATGTCGTAATAGGCGACCCAGTGGTTAGGGTTATACCATTGCGGCGCACGGAAGACATGGGCTCGTAAGACACGGTCCAGCGCCTGCACGGCGGGGGTCAGCTCTTCTTGGGTTTCAGCGTCAACCACCGCTTCGATCAAGGCATCAACGCCTTCATCGGCCAAGCCCATCACATTGAACAGCGACTCATCTGCGCCAATCGACCCGAAATACTGGCGCAGCGAAGAACCAGGTTCATAGGACATCGGGAAATGATCTGTCACAATGTCGAAATCGGCGTCGCGCTGGCGTTGCTGCAATTGCGCGTTATCCACCCGCGTCAGCACCGCGTTCACGCCAATGGCGCGCAGATTCTCGACATAGGGGTTGATGATCCGGTCAAACAAGGTGCTGGAATTCAGGAATTCGACATCCAGCGTGTCCCCCGCCGCATTGCGCAGCAAACCGTCATCACCGGGAACCCAGCCTGCCTCTTCCAGAAGGGCGATGGCGCGGCGCGATTGGCGACGGTCCAGCGTGCGGTCTGGGTTTGACAGCGGGGTGGCGAAAGCTTCTTCCGTGAATACACGTTCGGGCAACATATCGCGAAGTGGCTCCAGAATGGCCAATTCCTCGTCACTTGGCAGGCCCGAGGCCGCAAGCTCGGTATTTTCCCAGAAGCTCACATTCGGGGCATAGAGCCCGTAGAACAAGGTCTGGTTTGTCCATTCGAAATTGAACATCAGCGCCAAGGCCTCGCGCACGCGGACATCCTGAAATTTCTCGCGGCGCAGGTTGATTGCGAAACTCTGGCCCGAACTGATCGTGCCATCATGCAATTCCTCGCGCAGGACGATCCCCTGCTCAAGGCGCGGGAAATCATAGCCCGTGGCCCAAGATTGCGAGCTGGATTCCTGACGGAACAGATAATTGCCCGCCGTGAATCCTTCAAAGGCCGCAATCGCATCGCCGTAATACTCGATACGAATGCTGTCAAAATTATTGCGCCCGATATTGATGGGAAGATCGTTGCCCCAATAATCACGGTTACGCTCATACACGACCCGCTGCCCAGGCTCGACCTCGGCAAGCGTATAGGGGCCTGAGCCGATCAGAGGCTCCAAGCGGCTATCTTCAAAGGCCAACCCCGAGGCGTCATGGCTGGCGCGGCTGAACACGGGCAGACCACCCGCCGCTTGAATGCGCCCACGCAGCGGCGCGTCAGGGTTGAAGTCATAGCGAATGCGCCGTTCATCCAGCACTTCGGCCGAGGCGATCGTGAGGGGGATAGATGCGCGGAAACTTGGCAGGCCTTCGTCGCGCAGAATTTCATAAGAGAACAGCGCGTCATCCGCCGTGACAGGCGTGCCATCCGAGAATGCAGCCCCTTCGCGGATCGTGAAGATCACGTATTCGCGGCCCTCAGGGTAAGCGATGCTTTCGCAGAGCAGGCAATAGGAAGAGCCGATCTCATCCGCCGTTGACGTCAGCATCGCTTCGAAAAAGACATTCGCCAGAACCGCCGCGCGGCCAACGCGCGTGTAGGGATGCATTGAATCGAACGAGCCCGAGGACCACGCAAAGGACATCTCGCCACCTTGGGGCGCATCGGGGTTCACGTAATCAAGATGTTCGAAATCAGGGCCGTATTTCGGCACCCCGAATGTCGAAAGGGCATGAGTGACAATCAGATCATCGCTTTGCGCGCGCGCGGCCCCTGCAAATAGGGCCACAGCAAGAATAGGCAGAACCGCCCAACCGAACAAAATATCGGAACGAAAGCGGGAGGCGGCTTTGGCCTCGACTGGTTTGCTGCGCATCATGTCCTCCGGATCTTTGAAAAATCTCAAACCAATATGTGGTGCGCATTACGTTAAGGACCACCCATGCCTGCACACAAGTTGATATTCTGTGATCAACGCATTCTTGATGCAAAAAGAAAGAGCCGCCCTGATAGGAGCGGCTCTCATCTGTGATTATTTTCCAAGCTTAGTTGGTGATCGTTGCCAGATAGGCGATCAAGTTCGCACGATCTTCCACGTCACGCATGCCGTTATAGGACATGGCCGTGCCAGGTGCGTATTCGCGTGGGTTCTCGATAAAGGCGCTGAGGTTCTCAGGGGTCCAGTCGCCATCTTGGCCCATAAGAGCGTCGGAATAGCCAAAGCCTTCTGCCGAATGCTTGGCGCGGTTCACAACACCGTGCAGGTAAGGCCCAACACCGTTCACGCCTGCTTCCAAGGCGTGGCAGGCAGAACACTGACGCCAAAGGCCTTCGCCTTCAGCCGCATCTGCATTTGCATAGACATCAGCGAATGCAACTTCGATGACTTCTTCAGCTTCTGCAGGCGCTGCTTCTTCAACTTCGATAGGGTAACCGGCCACATGGTCGTCATCGTGAGAGTCTATACCAACATGGTACAGACCTTCAGAAGCCCAACCGGCCAGCAGGAAGACAAGCAAGGCTGCACAGAGCGAGCCGCCGATCTTGGTGATGGTCATTGTGTCAAACATCGAGAATCCCGTTATCATCTACTGATTTGGCGGCTATCTATTACCTTCCCTCATACCTTCGCAAGGTGTAGGAAGCGCGACGAAACGCCCATTTGGAAGAAAATACCCAATGAAAGCCCGTATCGCATTTCAGGGAGAGCTTGGTGCCTACTCCCATCAGGCCTGCCGAGAAGCCCGCCCAGACCTTGAAGCAATGGCCTGCGCAACCTTTGAGGATGTGATCGAAGCGGTGCGCTCGGGCGAAGCGGAACAGGCCATGGTTCCAGTGGAAAACTCCACTTATGGGCGTGTGGCCGATATCCACCGCCTGCTTCCCGAAAGCGGTTTGCATATTCTGGATGAGGCTTTTGTGCGCGTCCATATCAACCTGCTTGGCCTGCGCGGTGCAAAATTGGCGGATGTGGAGGAGGCCTATAGCCATCTGGTCTTGCTGCCACAATGCGCAGAATTCTTGCGGAGCCATGATATCAAAGGCCAAGTCAGCACCGACAATGCGCGCGCCGCCCGTGATGTGGCGGCTTGGGGCGACCCAACCAAGGCCGCGCTCGCCTCGGAGCTTGCAGGCGAGATTTACGGGTTGGACGTTCTGGCCCGCCATATCGAGGACCATGACCGCAACACCACGCGCTTCCTGATCATGTCGCAAAACGCCGATATGACGCGCCGCGCCGAGCGGATGATGACCACCTTCGTTTTCCGCGTCCGCAATATTCCCGCAGCGCTCTATAAGGCGATGGGGGGCTTTGCGACCAATGGTGTGAACATGACCAAGCTGGAAAGCTATATGGTCGGCGGGTCATTCACCGCGACGCAATTCTATTCCGATATCGAGGGCCACCCCGAGGATGCCTCGGTCAAACTGGCGATGGAAGAGCTGGACTATTTCACCTCCGAGATCAAAATTCTGGGCACCTACCCCGCCGACCACGCCCGCGATTGAGCGTTTCGGCCGTCGTGAGGTGGGATGTAGGGAGGTGAGGTGATTGGGTTCTCACTGCGAAAGTAGCAGGTCGTGGCATCGCGGTTTAGGTCTGGTTTGAGCCCATTCTACCAGCTTTCTGTATCACAACGAGTGTCTGCTTATAACTCGTGTCCGTCGCGGGGGCAGGTAGTTTTCTTATTGGCAATCAGTAGCCGCGGTTTCTAACCGATGCCTCTGCAAAGACAGATTTTGCGACAACGCTGTGTATTCAAAAACGATTCTCGCGCCTCGATCTACCAAGTCTCGAAAGAGAGGATCGGAACAAACATTTCGATGCACAATCGCACTCATCAAAGGTTCGAACACTTCAGTACTTAGATCAGCAGAATTCCCCGTGAGGGAGTACTCTAACAACAGCGTATTGCCATTTGCCGCCACAGCCATAAGCGTGGTTTCAGCATCGACGGGCTGCGGCGCATTCGAGTCCAAGATAGCAGCCTGAACCCGAACGGCGCGACCAATGGGCAAATTTGCGACATTCACAGCGGCATTTCGGTTCGTGTTGTCAAAGACGACTCTGACAAACGAGCCGACAAAAACAAGCGCAACAGCAGCAACCGCGAATGCTACAACTCTCCCCGCAAGTGCTGCCTTCGCCCTCTGGTCAATACGCGTTCGATCTCCGGGCTTTTTGAAAATCAATACGAGACAAAGGATTGGGATCACAGCCATAAAAGCATAGCCCGTATCGCCATAGGCATCAACAGCACGTCGCCGCGCCGCATAGGCGAGGAGCGCCATAAAAATTGCCGTCACTGCCAACCAAACGATTGCAGCTGTATCTACATCTTCTGCTGCTACCAACAAGAATACCGACGGTAATACGGTAAAAGCCATGGCGGTAAGAAGATTAACAACTCCAAAACCAAACCTATTCAAAGGCTTCGGGCGTCCTGACACAGACTCAATTATTAAAAGCGCGACAACAAAAAGCCCCGCAACAATCAGAAACCTAGTAAAAAAATTGTTCGTTCCAAGAATAACAAATTCAGCCAACGCTAAGCCCTTTCAATACGCATTTTCTTGTGACGCCAAAACTTGCATCGCTACTCCACAAATCCAACTGATTTCTGAACGACTTCGCCACCAGACATACCGATAGGCGGCGCAATGACGGCTTTGGGGCGCGTTGTTCACCCGAGCGGCACTGAACAGCGAGCGGAGAGTAACTTGGCCAGCATAAAGCAAACCGCCGCGAAGCGGGTTCGCCATGCCGCGGCCCTGCGCTGCGCGGCTTTCCAGCAGATCCAATATCTCTTCACCCCATCATACATCCCCAACAAAAAGCCCCCCGCAAATTCCTTTGCGGGGGGCTTCTTTTTCAACCCCTTCTCTCGAAGGGTCGCGAAAGGGTGTTACTGCGCGGGGATCGCGAAGAACATTGTCTCGCCGGAATGATCGTCAACGCCGTCATTATCCGTAGAGACCCACATGGTGCCATCTTCAGCAATCGCCAGACCTTCGACCTTGTCGAGGACATAGCCACCTGTCGATGTCAGATAGGGCAGCAGGTCGACGACCAATTCGGTCTCCAACACGGCTGGTGTCTCGCCAAGGGCGACCATGCCAGCCATCTGATCCATCGACACGCGCGTGATCTGCTTGGTGACAGCGGCTTCACCATGCTGGTTATCGCGCTCGATGAAATACATGTAATCCCCATGAGCCACGATCTCAGACAGACCAACCCAGCCTGTTTCAGGCGCGGTCAGCGGGTAATGGGCAACGCTCCATTCCTCGGTCTCGAGGTTGTAGCCAAGAACCTTGGCGTGGTTCTCGGGATCATCACGCCATTCACGCTGCACAGCGATATAGAGCATGTCGTCAACGCGGGTGATGCCTTCAAAGCCGAAGCGGCGCTCAACCGCCAAAAGCTCCTCGGGAAGCGCGATGTAATCTTCAATCGCGCCATCCGCGCCCACATTGTAGATCGCATGTGGAACAAGACGGTCTGAGCGCCCTTCAGAGGCGATCCAGAAACCACCTTCACCATCCAGAGCAATGCCTTCCATATCCATCAATTGCGCTGGCTGCCCTTCACGGGTCACGCGGATTGCATCAACGATTTGCGCAGGTGTCTGGCTGACATCGATGTGGAAGATGGTGGGCTGCATGCCATAGAAGCTGTCGGACACGGCGTAGATCGTGCCATCCTCGGCCATGACCTGACCCGAGATCGCGCCCCAACCTGTCAGCTCGTCCATGCCGGCGCTGGTCAGATGTGGGTAGGTGGCAGGTGCGTTCTGATACTCAAAAAGCATGACATGGGCGCGTGGGCCCGCATCATCAACTTCATTGGCCGAGACCAGAAGATTGCGCGAGGGGATTGTGACATAACCCTCAGGCCCGATACCCGATGGCAGAAGCTGCTCGAGCACAGGGTTTGCAGGATCGGTCACATTATACACACCAACAACCGAGGAGCGTTCCGCACCGATGAAGACATAAGGCGTGTCTTCGTAAACGCCGAAGGTCGCGCTTTCAGGCTCGACACCTTTATTGCCCGAACGCTCTTCGGGGTAATGGCCGATTTCCACGATGGCGTATTCAAAGCTTGTTCCGCTTTCATAGATTTCAACACCGTCCTGACTGAAGATGGTCCAGCCACGGCTGCCGCCATCCATATCGCCTTCATTGGCTATGGCGACATGCGTGTTGTCGATCCAAGTGATCGCATCAGGCTCACGCGGAACAGTGATCGTGTCGCTGAAAATCAAGGCGCCTTCTTCGTCGGTATCCACACCTTCCAAGGTGACTTCACCTGCGGAGAAATGGCTCAAGACCTCACCAGTCGAGGAGACAACAACGATGTGGTTGTTTTCCTGAAGGGTGACAACGATCTCGCCTTCTTCGTTGATTGCAACGAATTCGGGCTCGGGATCTTCTGGGGCGACATCAGCCAAGCCTGTCAGGTCAACGCGGATTTGCGCGTCGCAATCCATGGAGCTGCCTTCAACGGGCTGGATCGCCAGATAACCTGCAGGCATTTGGCCAACGCGGCCATCGCCCAAATCTTCATCGCGCTCATTCTCGATCGCGACCGCAACAAAGCTGCCATCGGTGGAGACGGCGACACTGTCAGGCTGACCACCCAGATCACAATCCATGATGGCTTCACGGCTTGCTACATCAAACACCTGCAGGTGGCCCGAAGGATCGGTATAGCTCTCGGAGGTGTTGATCCCGACAAAAGCGGTTGTGCCATGGACGGCCACGGCAGTTGGCTCACCATCCAATTCGATGGCACCGGCAGGCTGTGGGTTTGCCGCATCGCTGATATCGATAAAGCCCAAAGCGCCCGCAGGGCTGTCGGAATAGACCAGCGTCATACCATCGCCAGTTACAGAAATAATCTCGGCCGAGCTTTCTTCCGCCTCGGGCGAGTTCTGGTGCACGGGGAAAGACGCAATACGGTTGAAATTCATATCTTGGGCCAAAGCTGGCCCTGCGATCAGTGCGAGGCCAGTTGTGGCCAACAACACGCGCTTGTTCATCGGAATATCCTCTCAATTGAACAGAAGAGAGTTTCCGACTGCCCGATCAAGGTGACAGGCATGCAACACAATGATGACACTCAGATGAAGCATGCGGTCATCACCGCGTAGAGATTGGCCAGTCGCGCGCTCCGTGCCCCCCCCCTGCCAAGCTCCATGCCAAGCCCCTTGCCTATCCCCATGCCAAGGCGCATCCTGAGGTCCATACGACAACAATCCGAGCACATCATGAACCCTCTGCGTGGCATTGCCTTCAAGATCGGCTCGGTCTGCGTTTTTGTTGCTATGGCGGCGCTGATCAAAGCCTCATCAGGCACCATCCCTCCTGGCCAAGCGGTGTTCTTTCGCTCGGCCTTTGCGATACCAGTGATTGTGGCATGGCTGGTCTGGCGACATGAATTGGCCATAGGGTTGAAAACCGTAAACCCTATGGGACATTTCTGGCGCGGCTTGGTGGGCACCTCGGCCATGGGTCTTGGCTTTGCGGGGCTGGGGCTGCTGCCGCTGCCCGAGGTCACGGCCATAGGCTATGCGGCACCCTTGCTGGTGGTGGTATTCGCCGCCATGTTTTTGGGCGAAGAGGTACGGCTGTTCCGCTTGTCCATGGTGGCGTTAGGGATGGTGGGCGTCTTGATCGTGCTATCCCCAAGGTTGCAAATCAATGCCAGCGCGGTCAGCCATGCGGAAACCCTTGGGGCGATCATCGTGCTGATGGGGGCCACTTGTGCAGCGCTCGCACAGGTTTTCGTGCGCAAACTGGTCCAGACCGAGCGGACCTCGGCCATCGTGTTCTGGTTTTCGATCACAGCATCCTGTTTGGCGCTCTTTACCTTGCCATGGGGTTGGGTCTGGCCTTCAGCTACTGAGGCCGTTCTGCTGGTCAGCGCGGGCTTGTTCGGTGGTTTGGGGCAAATCCTGCTGACGTCGAGCTACCGCGAGGCAGATGCCTCGTTGATTGCCCCCTTTGAATACACATCCATGTTGCTCGCCCTGATCGTGGGCTATGCAATATTTGATGAAGTGCCGTCCCTGACGATGATGGCAGGCGCGGCCATCGTCATTCTAGCAGGCGTCCTGATCATCCTGCGCGAACGCCATCTTGGCCTAGAACGCGCACGCCAGAGAAAGGCGATGACCCCGCAGGGGTGATACATCACCCGCCTTATTGATTGCGGTAATCGGCCTCGATCTCATTGCCGCGCCGCACCAAGCTGCCCGTCATTTTCTGCAACACCCGACCGCGGGCCAGTTTCAGGGTCTGGATGATCAGGCGTGCACTCAATGTATTGGGTTTAAGCTCAAGCACTGTGGCAATGCGGGTGATTGTCGGAGACATCTCGTAAAATGTCATCTCGTACGAGCAATCCATGCCGCCCACCTTGCTCTCGACCAAGATGGTGTCGTTCTCGGCCATATGGCCAATCACGGCATCAATCCTGCGTGGTTTGCCGCGTACTGTGACACTGCCTTTCCACGCGCGCTCCTCTGCGGCTTGCGTCCAGTTGCCTTCACGCCTCAGCTCGGCACCGCGCCCTCGGATTTCATCTTCGAGGCGGGAAAAATCTGCCATCCGAGAATAGACAAAATCCAGCGGCGCATCGACATCTTCGGCCACTTTGAATTTCATAATCGGTCTTCCTTCTTATTCGTCAGTTCAAATGCGGCTGGCCCCAGCGCGATTGCTTTGGATTAATCCAATCGGTCCGCAAGCCAGTTTTCCAGCAAAAACCCTGCAATTGCGCCATTTCTAGGGCGAGAAATTGAGGAATGTCGCCCAGCGAACACATCAAGCATATCTTCACGGCTGATCCAGATCGCATCTTCCAACTCTTCTGGGTCCACCGTGATCTCGCAGCTGGTTGCATCGCCTTTGCACCCAAACATCAGCGAGGCGGGATAGGGCCAAGGCTGGCTTGCGAGGTAATCCACCTGCCCCACGCGAATACCCGATTCTTCAAAAACCTCTCGGCGCACAGCCGCCTCGATGGTTTCACCGGGTTCAATGAAACCCGCCAAAAGCGAATACATCCCCTCGGGCCAATGCGGAGAGCGGCCAAGCAAGACATCATTGCCATGGGTGATCAGCATGATCACTACTGGATCGGTGCGCGGAAAATGATGCCCGCCACAAGAGGCACATTTGCGCACCCAACCGCCATCGGCCATATCGCTTTGTTTGCCACAGCGCGAACAAAACAGATGCGTCTTGTGCCAGTTCCAGACCGCCCGCGCAGTGGCCGCCAATTCCGCGTCCCGCGCGGTGAGCAGGGTCATCACATTGCGCAATTCCAGAAACCTTGCGCCATTAGGCGCGGATGGATGAACCTGCTCGGAGCGGTCGAGGAAGGAGTCGATCTGCATCTCGTCCACTTCAAGCGGTTCCCAATCGGAAATATCGGCTGCGAAACGTGGGGTTCCCTCGTCGAGACCCAAAAATATTCTCTCAGAGTTCGCTTTCGCCAAAACGGGGCTGTCACTACCCAGAAAGACCAAGCTTTCCACCCCATCCGTGTCGTTTCTGCATAACAATTTGCCCCGCCACAGCGGAACCACGCACTGCGTTCCGTCAACGAGCATCTTGTCTAAAGCACTGGTATCTTTACGGATATGGGCCGCTCGGTCCAAACCTGACCCTCCGAAGGTCACCTCTTCGGCTCGTTTCATACCTGCTCCTGCATGCGCGTCTCGATTTATACGGTTCTTTGACAAGGAGTTTGGCAGATTGCCCCAAGCGGCGCAATCAACTGGTCGGCGTTAACCATTGCAGACTGGAAATTTTTCAAAGCCACTGATCTAGTGCAAGAAATGGGGACCATACTGGCTCAAGACAGGGGTGATAGCATAGCGCTCGAGGAAACTTCGCAGGCAAGCCCGCAGGCGCAGCTGCGCCTTTGCATCATGGCCACAAGCGATCTGCATGCCCATCTTCATCCCTATGATTATTACAGCGATCAGCCGCAAAATGATGTCGGGCTTGCCAGAGTTGCATCCCTGATCACCGCACTGCGAAATCAGGAGAGCAACACCTTGTTGCTGGATAATGGCGACACATTCCAAGGCACACCGCTTGGGGATTTCGGGGTCGCGGAGCGGGTCGAAAAAGACCAAGCCCATCCTATGATGACCGCGATGAACAGCCTCGGCTATGACGCGATGACCTTGGGCAATCATGATTTCAATTTCGGCCTGCCCAATCTGGAGCGCATTCTGGAGGACGCCGAATTCCCCGTCATTCTTGGCAATGTCTCGCGGGCGGATGGAACCCCGCTGCTGCCCGCCCATGTGCTGCTGCACAAAAAGGTCATGGATGAGGCAGGGCAAACCCAAATCCTCAAGATCGGGATTCTTGGCGCCACCCCGCCCCAGATCATGAAATGGGATAGAACCTTGCTTGAGGGGCAGCTTCAAACCGCCGAAATCGTGCCAAGCGTCAAACGCAGCGTGGCCGCCCTGAAAGATGCAGGCGCCGATCTGATCATCGCGCTTTGCCATAGCGGGATGGGAAGCCCTGAGGACCTGCCCGATCAGGAAAATGCCGCTAGCGCGGTTGCTCGGATTGAAGGCGTTGATGCGCTTGTTGCGGGTCATACGCATGAGGTTTTCCCCAATCCCTTGCGGCCAAATCCGACCTGCGCCGACCCCGAAGCAGACCACTCCGCAGGCACCCTATCGGGCAAGCCCATGGTTCAGCCAGGATATTGGGGTGGCCATCTTGGGCGGATAAGCCTGCATCTTGCGGCTGATGATCAAGGCAAATGGGCTGTGGTCAGCGGTCAGGGGGAGGTCTTACCAATTTCTGCTAATGATACACAGGCCGCGTCCATTGAGGCGCTTGTGCCAAGCGACCCGCAGATCATTGCAAACTCGACCGAGGATCATCTCGCGACATTGGAATTCATGCGCCGCAAAATCGGTGCATCCACGGAGCCTTTGGAAAGCTATTTTTCCCTCATCTCCAATTCCAGCATTGTGAAGCTGGTGGCAGATGTGCAGCGCGAAGCCGCATCTGCGCTTCTGCAAAGCCACCCGCTGTCGCATCTGCCGCTCTTGTCAGCGGCGGCACCGTTCAAGGTCGGCGGGCGCGGTGGCCCGAGGTTTTTCACTGATATCCCGCGCGGCCCTTTGGCAATCAAGAATGCCGCCGATCTCTATGTTTTTCCCAATATGCTTCAAATCCTCAAAGTCACGGGTGAGGGGGTGAAAGATTGGCTCGAACGCGCGGCGAGCGTCTTTTTCCAGATCGACCAAAACGGCGGTGAACAGAGGCTGATTGATCCCGTTTTTGCGGGATATAATTTCGATGTGATCGATGGTGTGACCTATGAAATCGACGTCACGCAACCAAGGCTCTATTCCGCAAATGGAGAAACCCGTTTCGATGGGGAAGGCCGCGTTTTCAATATATGTTATCAAGGCCAACCTATTCGGGCTGATCAGGAATTTCTGGTGGTGACCAACACCTATCGCGGGTCTGGTGGCGGCCATTTTGCAGCTGCGGCCCAAGCCGGCCCTGTGCTGACCGACCCGCGATATCTGCGCGACATCCTGATCGCCCATATCGCCAAAGAGGGCGTGATTGCGCCTCAACCAACAACGGCTTGGCATTTCACCCCATTGGGCGGGTTTTCTGTCATTTTCGAAACGGGCCCTGCAGCCCTGAACCACCCCGAACGCATCGAGGCACTTGGCCTTGAACATCTGGGGCAATCCCCCTCGGGATTTGCCCAATTTCGCCTGACCCTCTAACGATAGCAACGCATCTGCACATTTTGCTATCATAGTGATTAATTTTTGTGCATGCTCCCCGATACAAACACGATCGAGGCAGCCGCGAATTGACGGTGGAGCGCGCAGCAAATCACGGTAACTGGCCGATATAGATCAACCTTCAACAGTTGGAGTTTACACCTTGTTCAACAAAGCTATCCCGACCCTTGCAGCAACGCTGATTTTGGCCAGCCCGCTCGCGGCCCAAGACACAGAAATTGCCTTCGCGCTTGATTGGCGTTTCGAAGGCCCCTCCGCCCCCTATTTCCTTGCCCTCGATAACGGCCATTTCGCGGCCGCTGGTCTAGATGTGGAAATCACCGCAGGCGAAGGCTCGCTGGATGCGATCCCGAAAGTGGCCTCTGGCTCTTTCCCGATCGGGTTTGCCGATATCAATTCGCTCGTGCGCTTCCTTGACCAAAACCCAGGCGCGCCCGTCATCGGCGCTATGATGGTCTATGACAGCCCCCCCTTCTCGATCGTGGGCCGCGTAAGCCAAGGCATTTCGGGCATCGAAGATCTTGAAGGCTCCGTGCTTGGTGCGCCTCCACCCGATGGTGCATGGGCGCAATTCCCGATTCTGGCTGCGGTCAATGATATCGATGTCAGCACCATCACCGTGGAGCCCGTTGGCTTCCCCACCCGTGAGCCGATGCTGGCCGAGGGCAATGTGGATTCCGTGACAGGTTTCAACTTCTCCTCCTATCTCAGCCTCGCGCGCCTCGGCATCCCTGAGGATGACATCACCACGATCCTTTTCGCCGATTACGGTGTTGAGCTTTATGGCAACGCGATCATCGTCAACACCGATTTCGCAGCGGCAAACCCCGAAGTTGTAACGGGTTTCCTCGCGGCTGTTGCGGCTGGTGTGAATGATGCGATTGCCGATCCTGCAGCGGGTGCCGCCGCTGTCATCGAGCGCAACCCCGCGGGCGATGCAGCACTTGAGCAGCGCCGACTGGAGCTGGCACTCGAAGCCAATATCGTCACTGATTATGTGCTGGAAAATGGCATGGGCGGTGTCGATGCCGACCGTATGGATCGCGCCATTGAACAGATGCGCATCACCTATGAGTTCCAAAGCGAACCCGATGCCGCGCTCTACTTCACTGATGCCTATCTGCCCCCAGCAGAGGCACGGATGCTGAGCGAGTAAATACCTTCATCGGGCCGGCTGAAACAGCGCCGGCCCGATTTTCCCAAGAAAAGTAAGTCCTCATGACAACTCAGATCGAACTGAAGGATGTGACCCATGCCTATTCAACGGCATCTGGTCCTCTTCCCGTTCTCGACCATCTTTCCTTGTCCATCCCCAAAGACAATTTCTGCGCTGTGGTCGGCCCTTCGGGCTGTGGCAAATCCACATTGACGCGATTGGTCTCAGGGTTGATGCGCCCCGATCAAGGCGAGGTTTGGCTGGCTGGCCAAAAAGTTACCAGCCCGCGTCCCACTGTTGGAATGGCCTTCCAGAACCCTGTTCTGCTGGAATGGCGCAGCATTTTGCAAAACGTGCTGCTGCCCCTCGAGATTGTGAAATCTGGCATGAGCAAGGCCCAAGGGCTGGAACGCGCGCATTACCTGCTGGAACTGGTCGGTCTGAAAGGCTTTGAGGATAAGCGCCCATCCGAGTTGTCAGGCGGCATGCGCCAGCGCGCCTCGCTTTGCCGCTCGATCATTCATAAGCCTGATGTGCTGATCCTTGATGAACCCTTTGGCGCGCTTGATGCCTTCACCCGCGAAGACCTGTGGTGCACCATGCATGATCTGCGGGCGCAAGAACCCTTCACCTGCCTTTTGATCACCCATGATCTGCGCGAAAGCGTCTTTCTGGCCGATCAGGTGATTGTGCTCTCGGGGCGCCCTGCCAGCGCGCAATTCGTGCTTGAGGTCGATATTGAAGGCAAGCGCACCCTTGATGATCTTTATACGCCCAAAGCCGTGGAAATGCTGGCCACGCTGCGTCACCAAATTCAGGTCGCCCAAGGCCGCGCCTCGGATGAGGAGGTAAGCGCATGAGCAATCTATTCCGAAAAGTCGGGGTTCCGACCCTGTTCATCCTTGCCGTGATCGCCCTTTGGGAATGGTTGGTCTGGGTCAATGGCCTGCCTGATTACCGCATGGCCTCACCTTCCGATCTGGTGCCGAAATTCTGGCAATTCCGTTGGCTCTTCCTTGAAGCCTCATGGGAAACCTTGTGGCGCACGGTTGTTGGCCTTGGCGTTGCTGTGATCTTCGGCACGCTTTTGGGCATGGTCATGGGGTTTTCACGTGTGGCGCGCGATGGTCTTTACCCGCTTCTGGTGGGGTTCAACGCGATCCCCAAAGCAACCGTGGTGCCGATTGTTGCGCTGATCTTTGTGGGTCAACATGACTTCAACACGATCCTGATCGCCTTCATGATCTCCTTCTTCCCCATCGCGGTCTCGGTCTCTATCGGCTTGTCGACGCTGGAGCCTGAATATCGTGACATCCTGCGCTCCCTCGGGGCATCGAATTTCACGATCTTCTGGAAAATCGCCCTGCCCAAGACGCTGCCCGAGTTCTTCGGTGCGCTGAAAGTGGCCGTCACCTTGGCCTTTATCGGGACCAATCTGATGGAGATTGTCAGCCCACATGGGCGTGGCTTGGGGGCCTTGTTCGACTCAGGGCGCATCAGTGCCGATTACCCGCTAATGTTTGCGGTGCTCTTTGCGCTGGCCGCTCTCGGGATCGTGCTGTTTTATGTGGTGGTCTTCCTTGAACGCGTCTTTGCAGGATGGGCCGACCGCTCTCCAAGCTAAGGTCAAACGCTCCGCCTTGCGACTCTGGCTGCGATTGCCTATATGCGGGGTTGAGAGGTTGGCGCGGGCAAGCGCCTCGCCAACCTGGTCAGGTCCGGAAGGAAGCAGCCACAACGAGCCCCGCTTGGGTCGATGTCCAGCCTCTCACCTTACAAAAAACGCCGCTCCTTTCGGGGCGGCGTTTTTGTTTCAAAGCGTCCCAAGGCGGATCACATGCCATTCACCAAAGACGTCATCGTATACATGCCCATAAAGGCCAAGACGGTGGCGGCAATGAAATAAACCGTCGCCCCTTTGATGAACCAAGCGCTCCAGCCGCGTGCGACTTTTGCCCGCCACAAAATCAAACCTGCCGCAATTGAAGGGGGATGCGCCAGAATGAAGACCGAGGTCAGCGCCAATCCCATCCTGTGAAACACGCTATCACCGCCCGAGGCCTGAAATATCCAGACCAACCAAACGAGCGCCACCAAAGCCGAAACCGCCAATAAAAACACAAACAAGGCGCCGTGGATCGGGCGCCAATTCGTTTGAAACTCATCTTGCATAATTCGGCCCTTTTCCAGCTTGCCTGATCCGCGGGGGATATAATCATGCGCGCCAGAGGAACAGGTTGCCGCGCCTCGCCACAAGCCCTAGTTTAGCACGAGGATTATGAAAGTAGGCACCCATGAGCGAAACCGACCAACCCGTCTATCAGGTTCTGGCGCGCAAATACCGCCCGGCAAGCTTTGCCGACCTGATCGGTCAGGAGGCGATGGTCCGCACGCTCAAGAACGCCTTTGCCGCCGACAGGATCGCACAAGCCTTCATCATGACGGGTATCCGCGGAACGGGTAAAACCACCACCGCGCGGATCATCGCCAAAGGGCTGAATTGCACAGGCCCCGATGGCACTGGCAAACCCACGACCGAGCCTTGCGGTGTCTGCGAAAATTGCATGGCCATCGCCGAGGGGCGGCATGTGGATGTGCTTGAAATGGACGCGGCCAGCCGCACGGGCGTAAATGATATCCGCGAGATCATCGAAAGCGTGCATTACCGTGCCGCCTCGGCGCGGTACAAAATCTACATCATCGACGAAGTCCATATGCTCTCGACCAGCGCGTTCAACGCGCTGCTCAAGACCTTGGAAGAGCCGCCCGCCCATGTGAAATTCATTTTTGCTACCACGGAAATCCGCAAAGTGCCTGTCACGGTGCTGTCGCGCTGTCAGCGTTTTGATCTGCGCCGCATCGAGCCTGAAGTGATGATCGCGCATCTCCAAGGCATTGCTGGCAAGGAAAACGCCCAGATCACCGTAGATGCGCTTGCGCTGATCACACGCGCTGCCGAAGGATCGGTGCGCGATGCTTTGAGCCTTCTGGATCAGGCAATCTCGCATGGCGCGGGCGAGACCACCGCCGATCAGGTGCGTGCGATGCTGGGATTGGCAGATCGCGGCCGCGTCATGGACCTGTTCGATATGATCATGCAGGGCGATGCCGCAGGGGCCATAAACGAGCTTGGCAGCCAGTATTCAGACGGGGCCGACCCGATGGCCGTGCTGCGCGATCTGGCCGAGATCACCCATTGGTTGAGCGTGATCAAAATCACGCCCGAAGCCGCCGAAGACCCCACGATCGGCCCAGATGAGCGCGCACGAGGTCGCATGCTGGCTGAAAAGCTGCATATGCGTGTGCTCAGCCGGATGTGGCAGATGCTGCTCAAAGCCTTGGAAGAAGTCGCCTTGGCCCCCAATTCCATGATGGCCGCCGAAATGGCCGTGATCCGCATGACCCATGTGTCTGATTTGCCCACGCCGGGTGATTTGGTGCGCAAGCTGCAAGATATGCCACCGCCGCCAGCAGGCAGCGCGACACCCTCGGCCGCTGGTCCGTCAACGAGTGGCTCAGGCCCCAGCGCCACAATACCGCAGGGGCCACAGGGCGGCGGCACGATGGCCCGCTCAGGCGCGCAGACGGCGGTCGCACTCGCCCCCGAAGAGGCCCTCGCCCATTACCCGAGCTTTGAAAGCGTTGTGGCGCTGATTGAAGCCAATCGTGATATCAAATTGCTGGTGGAAGTGAAAACCTCGCTCAGGCTTGTTTCTTATTCGGCGGGACGCATCGAATTTGAACCGACCGAACGCGCACCTGCCGATCTTGCACAACGCCTTGGCGCGCGTCTGAAAGACTGGACGGGGCAGCGTTGGGGCATCTCGGTCGCCTCCACAGGCGGCGGCGCGACCCTGGACGAGCAGGAAAACGACGCACAGCGCAAGCTAGAGGAGGAAGCCGCGGCCCATCCAATGATGCAGGCCGTGATATCCGCCTTCCCCAAAGCGAAAATAACCGAAATCCGCACCCGCGAGGAAATCGCAAATCAGGCCGCCGTCGAGGCGTTGCCTGAGGTCGAGGATGAATGGGACCCATTTGAAGATGACTGATCTGAAAGGACAAAGATCATGCTGAAAGGACTAGGCGGGCTTGGCGATATGGGCAAGCTGATGAAGCAGGCCCAAGAGATGCAGAGCAAAATGGCCGAGATGCAGGAAAGCCTCGCCTCGATCACCGTGACGGGCGAATCTGGTGCAGGCCTCGTCAAGGCGACCTCTACGGCCAAGGGCGAATTGACAGCACTTGATATCGACCCTTCGATCTTTAATGGCGATGACAAGGAAGTGGTCGAAGACCTGATCCTTGCCGCGATCAAGGACGCGCAGAAACGCGCAGCCGAGCGCAGTCAGGAAGAGATGCAGAAACTGACCGAAGGCATGGGTCTGCCCGCTGGCATGAACCTGCCCTTCTGAGGCCGAATTTTGGCTGATGCGACACGCGAGATCGAAGCGCTGATCGATATGATGGCGCGGCTTCCGGGGCTTGGGCCCCGCTCGGCGCGGCGTGCCGTGTTGCAACTTATCAAAAAGCGCGGGGCGCTGATGCGCCCCCTATCCGAGAGCATGGCCCGCGTTGCCGAAACCGCGCGCGAATGCCTGAATTGCGGTAATATCGGCACGGGCGATATCTGCGGTATCTGTAGCTCGGAAAAGCGAATGAACGGCCAGATCTGCGTGGTCGAGGATGTTGCCGATCTTTGGGCGATGGAGCGCGGGCAAGCCTTTCAGGGGCGCTATCATGTGCTTGGTGGCACGCTTTCTGCCCTTGATGCCATCGGGCCTGATGATCTGCGCATCCCGAAACTGATTGATCGCATCACCTCCGAGACGATCTCGGAAGTTATCCTTGCACTCAACGCCACTGTCGATGGCCAAACCACCGCGCATTATATCGCGGGCGAGTTGGAAACGATGGGAGTTGCGGTCTCGTCGCTGGCGCAAGGCGTGCCCATCGGGGGCGAGCTGGATTACCTTGATGACGGGACCATTTCCGCAGCCCTACGCGCGCGAAAATCCTTCTGATCTTAAGAGGTCAAAGGCCACTCTTTCGACAGGCCTCAAACCGCTAAGACGCACCCCCCTACCACCGTTGCCTTTCATAGGAGAGGCGCGGTTCATTTTCCATTTCCCATCGCCGCTACTCGCCCGATCTACCAAAGCCGAGCTCGGACAAGGTGGATGCTATCAGAGGGTCGAGGCCGCAGGCCAAAACCCTCTAACGCTGTTTGGGACCCACCCAGAACTGGTCCCCCTCAGTGCAAAAGTCCTCGGTCCTGCCCCCAAATTGGACCGAGGACGAACACTGCCCCCAGTATCAATCCAAATTCGGATAGCCGCCCTCACCTTAGCGCCGCCTAGCGCATCGGGCTAAAAAGCGCGTCTTCCAAGCTGCAATCGCGGCGGACATCGCGGCCGCATTCTCTGGGTTCCAGATCGCGCGTCAGACAGATGCGCACTTCCTGCACCCGATCCGAACGGCAGGTCACCGTCAGCATATCGGCCGAGAGCGCCTCATTCTCCTCCAAGAAGGCCTCTTCAATGACACGGGCAGGCAGGCGCACATCTCGCGTCACTTGGCGCAGCAGGTCAGGGCGCGTCACCCTCTCATAGGCCAAGCGCGACAAAGTGAAGTAATCCGCAGCCTCCAAGCCTGAGCAAACCCCGTGCTTGCGCCATTGATGCCAAGCCAACCCGCTGGAGCCCATGATATCGACCATTTCACCCGTCATGCCGCGCGAAGGCGGGCGCTCCGAGCTGGGGCAATAGCTTGGCCAGCCCTCGTCATATTGCGGCCAAAGCCCGTGCAACGTGAAGCCGAAGCCCTGCCCCGCCTCGCATTGCTCGCTTTCGCGCGCATCACCTTCAAGCGCGCACCAAGTCGGTGTCCAGCTCAAGGCCATGACATAGTAATCAAAATCGCCAGCGCGCTCGCCCTCGGCCTTGGCCGTTGAAATGGGCATTGCGACAAGCCCGATCAAAAGTGCTGCCCTTAATGCTCGTATCATTCCCTCTTCCCCTTCGCCCTGCTCTCGCCTATATAGCTGCCAACTTCCCCGAAATCGAGGAACCGCGGAGACCCTCCGCAGCCGTTTTATCGGCACGTCCGAGTTGTATCTTCTTCAAGGAGCCAAGACATGAATAAACCAATCATGGCAAAAGCCACAGCCGTTTGGCTCGTGGATAACACCACGCTTCACTTCAAGCAGATCGGCGAGTTCTGCGGCCTGCATGAATTGGAAGTCCAAGGCATCGCGGATGGGGATGTGGCGCAAGGTGTCAAAGGCTTTGACCCGATTGCCAATAACCAGCTTACCCAAGAAGAAATCACCAAGGCGGAAGAAAACCCCGCTTATCAGCTCAAGCTGAAATTCAACCCTGCCTCCGTTGGCGAAGAAAAGCGCCGTGGCCCGCGCTACACGCCCCTGTCCAAGCGTCAGGATCGCCCTGCATCGATCTTGTGGCTGGTAAAGTTCCACCCAGAACTGACCGACGCGCAAGTCTCGAAACTGGTTGGCACTACCAAGCCGACCATTCAGGCCATCCGCGAGCGGACACATTGGAACATCTCGAATATCCAGCCGATTGATCCTGTTGCCTTGGGCTTGTGTAAGCAATCCGAACTCGACGCGGCTGTGCAAAAAGCAAATGCCAAACGCGCCGCCGAAGGCACCGTCATGAGCGATGATGAACGCCGCAAGCTGGTTTCGACCGAGCAGAGCCTTGCAGGTGACGAAGAGCCGAAAATCCCGACCTCGATCACGGGCCTTGAGACATTCACCCTCTCGGGCAATGAAGACGATGAGGAAGAGAAAGACAGCAAGCCTGTTGATGCGGATAGCCTGTTCAATCTGCCCGCAAGCAGCGATGATGAAGGTGATGACGACCAGTAATCGGTTGCGCACGTCTTCCAAATTAACAAAAAGCCCCGCCCGAATATCCGAGCGGGGCTTTTTGTTTCAAATAGGGGCGGGCTGGCCACTACGCGGTCAATGCGCGGCGCTTGTCACATTATCTAGCAGAGTACGCCCTCCATCAACGGTCAGGATCTCACCCGTGATGAAGCCTGCCCCGTCCGAGGCAAGAAACTGAACCGCACCTGTCACCTCACGGGCGGATGCAATTCGGCCCAAAGGCGTGCATTGCTGGATCTCCTTCCTCAGACCATCGGTCTCAGACAGACTATCCTGAAGGCTGGCCGACATCATCGAGCCGAAGGCCACTGCATTGACGCGGATTTTATGCGGGGCAAGCGCCACGGCCAAACCGCGCGTGGCTTGCTCAAGAGCGGCCTCACTGATCGAATAACCGAGCAATTCAGGATGCGTGCGCTGCGCCGCGATCGAAGATAGATTCACGATCGAGCCGATGCTGCCCTCCGTATTCCCTTCGGCCTCAGCCTGCGAAATCATGCGCTTGGACACGGCTTGCGACAGTCGAAGCGCAGTAAACATGTTTTGGTCCAGCATCGCCTCGACCGTATGATCAGAGGGATCAAGCGCATCAGTCAAAATGATCTGGCGGCTTGCATTGACCAGAATATCAACGCGTTCAAAGGCGTCGATCGTTGCGGAAATCAGGTTGGCGATTGTCAGCTTCTCACGCAGATCACCTGCAAAGAAACGCACATTCTCGGCTTGGTCTTCCTCGCGCGCGCCGCATTCATCGGCAAGCCGCCCCTCGTCACGATCCGCGAACATGACATTCGCGCCGCGCTCGACAAAATGACGCGCAATCGCCAGACCGATGCCATTGGCGGCACCAGTCACAATCGCGGTTTTCCCTTGGATGGATAGAGACATTGGGTTCTCCGTCTGGCCTTGCTTGGTTCAGATCAGCGACGCGCCCGCACGGGCTTGCCTGCTTGGTAGAGTTTGTATCCCTGTATCTCGGCCAGCATCTTGCCCGTGCCGAAATGGTCTTTCAGCGCTGCCTCATAAGGCAAATGACGGTTCGCCACCATGAAAAACTGACCCGAGGGTTTCAACAGCCGCGAGGCGGCCGCGATAAACGCGCGCCCCAAAGCGGGGTCGGCCTC
Organism: Rhodophyticola sp. SM2404; assembly: GCF_053570515.1. Lineage (NCBI taxonomy): Bacteria > Pseudomonadati > Pseudomonadota > Alphaproteobacteria > Rhodobacterales > Roseobacteraceae > Rhodophyticola > Rhodophyticola sp. SM2404. The sequence goes on along the minus strand of NZ_JBSEDL010000001.1, from coordinate 51,542 downwards.
GCGGCCCGTATGGAAGGGCGGGTTGCACACCACAGCGTCATAAAGCTCGCTCGGCTTGAAACTGCGGGCATCATCCCAGAAAAACGCCGCGCGTTCATCCTCGATATTGACGCGGGCCGCCTCCAGCACGCGCCAATCCGCCTCGATCAGATCAAGCGATTGGATGCTTTCCTGTTCGTCCAGCAAATTGGCCGCGATAAAGCCCCAGCCCGCACCAAGATCGGCAACGCGGCCCTTCAAGGCGGGCACCAATGCCACCAGCAGTTCCGATCCAGGGTCCGCATGATCGGCCGAGAACCCGCCCGGAGGGACGATATAGCCACCCTCGATCTCGGCAGGCTCGGCGATCCAGTTGATGATTTGCTCGGGCAACTTTTCGGGGCGCTCAAACCAGAACAATTTGCCATGCGCCTTGGAGAGGACCTCCTCGACTGGCAACAGCTTTTTGATTTCTTTCAGGATCGACTCGATCCCTTCGCCTTTTTGCCCATCGACCAAAATCATCCCGCCGGGTCGGGTCAGAACGACAGCCTCCGCCAATGCATTCAGCGTATCGGCCTTGGATTTAACGATCTGGATCAGGGCCGACGCGATATCGGGCGCATTTGAGGCGTCCATCTCGGCCACAGTTTCGAAACCACGGGCTGTCAGCCGCGCATGATCGGGGAAGAAGCTTTGCACCGCCAATACACGTTCAGCGCCGAAAGCCTCAAGCCGCGCATCGCCACGGGCGCGCATCACCAGCACGCGGCCTGCATCAGGCAAAAGCAAAGCGCCGCTTTCAAGCGCGGTGATCCAACGGTCTGGTGTCATGATAAGGGGTTTCGAGCGACTGAGCCTGTCAGTCCTCTTTCTCCATCGTGCATTGCAGCGGGTGCTGGTTGCGGCGGGCGAAATCCATCACTTGGGCAACCTTGGTTTCGGCAATCTCATAGGAGAAGACGCCGACAACAGCCACCCCCTTCTTGTGAACGGTCAACATGATCTCGACCGATTGCGCATGCGAGATCGCAAAGAAGCGCTCAAGCACATGGACCACGAATTCCATGGGCGTGAAATCATCATTCAGCAGCAGCACCTTATACATCGGCGGCCGCTGCGTTTTCTCTTTTGGCTTTGTGATGAGCTTTGTATCGCCCTCATCATCGGGCTTGTCAGTCATCATCGTCCAGTTTGCGGGTGCCATCACGTCTCCGAAGGGTTCGTGGCCTCTTGATCAGGGTCACTATATAAGCCGATAGATGATTCAGAAAAGAGGGGCATTTCATCACCCCTCAGGAGTGATTGCAGGATGCCGCAAAAGTTGCAAACAATCGGTTTCGATGCGGATGACACTTTGTGGCAAAACGAGCACTTTTTTCGCGTCACACAGGCCCGTTTTGCCGAATTGCTGGCTGATTACACCGATAGCGACCATTTGCATGACCGCCTCCTTGCAGCCGAGCGCCGCAATATCGGGCGCTACGGATTCGGGATCAAGGGTTTCATGCTCTCGATGATCGAGACCGCGATCGAAGTTACCGATCAAAAAGTGCCCGCCAGCGTGATCGGTGAATTGCTCAGCGCAGGTCAGGAGATGCTGGCCCATCCCATCCATCTTCTGCCCTATGCCGAAGATGCCGTCCGCATTCTGGCCGAGACATATCAATTGGTGCTGATCACCAAGGGCGATCTGCTGGATCAGGAGCGTAAACTGGCGCAATCAGGGTTGGGAGATTTCTTTCACGGCGTTGAAATCGTGTCGGAGAAAACGCCCGCCATCTATCACCGCGCCTTTGGCACCCATGGGGACGGGCCGCAAAACGCCATGATGGTCGGCAATTCCATGAAATCCGATGTGGTGCCCGCAATCGAGGCCGGCGCTTGGGGGGTCTATGTGCCTCATGGGCTGATTTGGGAATTGGAGCGCGCCGAGGCCCCCGAAGGTCATGCACGCTACCGTGAATTGCAGGATCTGGGGCAGGTCGTAGACTTGGTATCCGAGATTAGCCAACAGAATTGAGCCAACATGTTCGATGCCGCGATCCTTCCCTTTCAGCGCCGCCTGTTGCAGCCCCCCGCCCATTGGCTGGCGGCGCGCGGCGTCAGTGCAGATCAGATCAGCATTGCAGGGTTCGGGATGGGTATTGCGGCCTGTCTGGCTGTCTGTGCCCAAGCCTTCTGGCTGGCCTTGGTCCTGCTGCTTCTCAACAGATTGGCAGATGGTCTGGACGGAGCAGTCGCGCGGCTGACCGCGCCAACCGATCGTGGGGCGTTTCTGGATATCACCTTGGATTTTCTGTTCTACGCGGCCTTTCCGCTTGGCTTTGCGGTTGCGGCGCCTGAGGTAAACGCCCTGCCCGCAGCCATTCTGATCGCCAGCTTCATTGGCACGGGCGCGTCCTTTCTTGCCTTCTCGATCATCGCGGAGCGGCGGGGGTTAGCGGCAAGTGACTACCCATCTAAAGGAATTTACTATTTGGGCGGCCTCACGGAAGGGGCCGAGACAATCGCGCTATTCGCGGCCTTCTGCCTCTGGCCTGCTGGCTTTCCGATTCTCGCCTATCTCTTTGCAGCCGCCTGCCTTCTGACCACATTCACAAGGCTCTATGCGGGGTGGCAGGCCTTCGGACCTGAGGCCTAGGGCAGGCGCTGAAAAGAAAAGCGCGCGCCCTGTTAGGGCGCGCACCTGATTTTCTACATGCAGTGATGATTAGCCAACGAGGCCTTCATCGTCGCGCTTGATCGCAATGACCGAAGAGCGCGCGAGCGAACCGCCATGATCAGGCCAGTCGCCACCATCATCACCAGGATGCTGGATACCAACAAACATGGTGCGACGATCCGAGGACCAGCACAAACCAGTCACCTCACAGCCCTGAGGGCCTGTCATGAAACGCTCGATCCGGCCAGTGACTGGGTCACCCGCAAGCATCTGGTTGTTCCCCATGCCAGCGAAATCGCCTTCATTGCTGTCATTGCCATCGGTCTGGATCCAGATCAGGCCAGTGGAATCGATGACCATACCGTCAGGCGAGTTGAACAGGTTGCCCTCATTGATATTTGCGGAACCTGCATTGATCCCTTCGGCCACAGTCGGGTTGCCCGCCATGACATAGAGATCCCAAGCGAACTCAGCCGCGCCATGGTCGCCCCCTGCAGGACGCCAGCGCACGATCTGACCGTAGCGGTTGGTATCACGCGGGTTAACCGCATTCACCGTCATCGGGTCGCCGCCCGCATTGGTGCGGACTGTGCCGTCATCATTGATCACGCCACGACGCGAGTTATTGGTCAGGCAGCAATAGGCCTCGGCCGCATTTGGATGCACGGCGATCCATTCAGGACGGTCCATCGTGGTTGCGCCCACTGCAGAAGCAGCCATCCGCGTGAAGATCGAGATGCTGGCGGCATCCATGCCAGTGGTGGCAGGGGTCAAAGGCAGCCAGCGACCCGACATATCATCGTCGAAAACCGCAACTGACAGCTCGCCCTCAACCAACAGCGTCGAGGTATCGCCACCAGGCACATAGGCATCGCGGCTCAGCCAGCGATACATAAACTCGCCCCGCTCATCATCGCCCATATAGACAGCGACACGGCCATCAGCGGCGATGGCATAGGCGGCGTTCTCATGTTTGAAGCGGCCCAAAGCGGTATGCTTGATCGGCGTGCTTTCAGGATTGGCAGGGTCGATTTCCACGATATAGCCCGCGCGATGCGGCTCGTTGGGGTTGGTCGCCACGTCGAAACGCGCATCGAAGCCATGGTAGTTGTAGCGCCCTGGCTCAACCGAAGTCCGAACGCCATAGCGGCGGAAACCGTCAAGCACCTCAGGGTCAGCAGAGACTTCCGAGGCCGCACCGAAATAGCCGTTGAAGTTTTCTTCGCAGGTCAGATAGGTGCCCCAAGGTGTGCGGCCAGACCCACAATTGTTGAATGTGCCAAGCGAGGACATCCCAGTTGGATCAGCTTCCGTCTTGAGCAGGTCATGCCCTGCTGCAGGACCAGAGAAGGTCATTGGGGTGTTGTGGTGGATACGGCGGTTATAAGGGCTGTCGACAACAACGGCCCAACCATCGGCACCTTCTGCCACTTCCATAACACTGACGCCCTGAAAGTTTTGCAGCATCCGCACATCATCAGCCGAAGTTGGCATGCCATCTTCGGTATGGGGGAGGTTGATGTCAGGGTTCACATATTCGCTGTTCACAACGATGACTTCAGAACCGTCTACATTGAACAGTTCCATGCCATCGGTGTTTTCACCGAATACACGCTCAGACGCCTCGAGAGGAACACCCGTCGCAGGGTCAAAGGCACCCTCGGCATCGGAGAAAAGCGGGTCGCCCCAACGTACAAGCGTTTTCCAGCTATAGCCCTCGGGCACATGGATGGTGTTATCCGTTTGCGTGGCGATCGGGGTGAAAGGGAAACGCGAGGCGGGCTGTGCGAGGGCGGAGCTGCCCTTCAGCATGCCAGCGCCCATAACAGCGGCGCCCGAACCAAAGGCCAGAACACCGCCCAAGAAGCCACGGCGTGACAAGGCGCGCTCTACGACATCATCGAAATCATTATGCTCAGAGCGCGGGAAATTCACTTCATCCCACTCATCTGCGGACATCTTGTGCTGTTCTACGTCTTTCATTTTTTGCTCTCCTGAGACTGGTCAATTGCCAAAATCCAGAGCGCGGGAAAGAATCGGGCCGCGCTCCTGCGAGAGAATCGCTAGCCAGCATAGGTCACAGCTTTGTGCCGATAATGTAACGAAACGGTAATGCGGAATAAGGCGCGGCGGTCAGCCGCCGACCTTGAGCACGATCTTCCCGATATGGGCCGAGCTTTCCATGCGGCTATGGGCGGCTGCGGCCTCGTTCAAGGCAAATTCACTATCCATGACGGGGCCAATCCGCCCTGCATCCAGCAATGGCCAGACATGGGTGGCCAATTCGTCAGCTATCGCGGCCTTTGCGGCATCTGATTGCGGGCGCAGGGTCGAGCCCGTCAATGTCAGCCGTCGCATCATCATCTGGGCGAAGTTCAAAGCAACCTTGGGGCCTTGCAAGAACGCAATCTGGACCAAGCGACCATCATCGGCCAAAGCCGAGACATTGCGCGGCAGGTAATCTCCGCCGACCATATCAAGGATCAAATTGGCCCCGCCTTCGGCCCGCAGGATCTCAACAAAATCCTGTTCGCGGTAATTGATGGCTCTCTCAGCGCCAAGCGCTGTGCAAGCGGCACATTTTTCATCCGAGCCAGCGGTTGCAAAAACCCGCGCACCAAAGTGATGGGCCAATTGGATCGCAGTCGTGCCAATGCCAGAGGACCCACCATGCACCAAGAACCGCTCGCCCGCGCGCAGGCCACCGCGCATGAAGACATTGCTCCAAACGGTGAAATAGGTCTCGCAAAGGGCGGCGGCTTGATCCATCGGCATCGCCACGGGGATCGGCAGCGCATGATCCTGATGGGTCACGGCATATTCGGCATAGCCCCCACCTGGCAGCAGGGCACAAACCGCATCCCCAATTTTCCATTTGCTGACACCAGCACCCACAGCCACGACAATGCCCGAAGCCTCTAGCCCAGGCAGATCGGAGGCACCTGCAGGCGGCGCATAGCTGCCAGCGCGCTGCAAGGCATCGGGGCGATTGACGCCCGCATAATGCACCTCGATCAGGATTTGCTCTGCCGAGGGCACCGGCCGCGCCCGCTCCACTGGGACCAAAACTTCGGGGCCACCCGCTTCACTGATCTCGATGGCTTTCATGGTCGCGGTCTGGGGCATGATGCGTCTTTCCTATTGGCGGGCCTATTTCTCGGAAGGCTCCTGCTGCGGGGACCAATACCCCGGCAAATCTGTTGGCCGCATCTTGGCAGGGGCTTTGACCTTGCTCAACAGCCAGTTCGGCCCCGCAAGCAGAGGTTTGAGCAGCTTGCTGTCATTGACCTGCTTTTTGACCTTCTCGAATTGCATCACATTCTCGATCCGACGATCAAGGAACGCCCATGTTGCCTCATGCTCCAGCGATTGGTCCCCCAGCCAATAAAGCACCGTTGAGGAATAGACCCCCGCAAGGGTCGCGCGTTTTGTGTACCAATTGAAATCCTCAGACGGATCGCCAAGCGCATCCCAAATCGCATCACAGGTGCCCCAAACGGCTTTTGCGCCATCAGCGGCATGGATCGGCAAGGCAAAGAGCGTGCTGCCACGGCGCACAGCCTCCTTATCAGCCTCGGCAATTTCAAGGCGCGTGCGCAGCGCAAAAACGATTCTGTCGCGAAAGCGCATATCCGAGAGATTGGCCTGCTTGATCTGCGCAACCATCTGCGCGTCACCGCGCTGATGAAAGGCAAGCGCAAGATCGACACCGCCCCGTGGGAACAACACCTTGGCGGTCGCCTGGTCTGCGCCCGCGTCAGCAGCAGCGGCTATAAGGGTCGCGTTGGACCAGCCGTCAAATGGCACATGCATAAGGGCTGCATCCAGAATTTGGTCTTTCAGCTCGGTCATGAGAACCTCCGATGTCTTGCGTCCAGCTTCGCTTTACAAGCTAGCGCAGCTTTGCTATGTGGCCACTTCCTGCAATTCTGCAACTCAAACCTAGAAAGGTGGTGACACCACATGCAGGTAAGTGTTCGCGACAATAATGTCGATCAAGCGCTCCGCGCACTGAAGAAAAAACTTCAGCGCGAAGGCGTTTTTCGTGAAATGAAGCTCAAGCAGCATTACGAAAAACCCTCCGTTAAGAAAGCACGCGAGAAGGCCGAAGCGATTCGTCGTTCCCGTAAGCTGGCACGGAAGAAATTGCAGCGCGAAGGTCTTCTCTGAAGTCCATTCGACATGCGAGCTTTGCGGCCTAGCCGCAGACAAAGATGCCCCCGCGCCGATGGCCCGGGGGTTTTTTGTTGTCTTGATGGCTGGGAAAAAGGCCGCTGCCTCTATTGCGAGATGCTCTCGAGTATTGCGGCCTGATTGGCCATGCGGGCCTGCCTTTGAAGCAATTCGAGATTGTCATCGGAATCATCATCAAACACTTGGCTGGTCCGCACGCCCGGCAATTCGGCGAAATTTTCCATTGTACGCAAAGGGAACCAGCTGACCGACATGCTTTCAAACCCAGGAGTTTGCGACAAAACGGTCGAGATCGCCCGTGAGCATTGCGCATTTGGCACCGCGCCAAAGGCCTGAACACGTTGCGACAGCGAGGCTGCAACCTCAGGGGAAACGTCAATTTCCTGAACAACCACGTGGTATGTCTCGCGCGCGTGGTAATCCATGTAAAAATCAAAAAGCTGCGGGGACATGCCAAAGATCACGTCATTCCGCTCAGGGGCTTGTGGGTGATACCAGCTGCCCGCAGGGTCGAAAATCAGGCGTTGTGCGCCATCGATCATCAGTGCCGAATGCCCGCCAGAGCCCGTTGAATTGCTGACCATTGTCATCAGCGTCACGCGAGATGGCCCCGGCGCACGATAGGCGGCGGCAGCGATTTGTTCATCAGGGGCCCAAACAGGATCAGCCGCGCAGCCCGCAAGGGCCACCGCAGCAAAAACCCCTAACAAAACCCGACGCAGCATTACCGTGCGAACAGAGCCATAAAGATCACGACGCCAATCGCGAAAAGGCCAACATTTGTGGACCACTTCATGAAACCGTCAAAGGTCTTTTCTTGCTCGGTGGTATCCATTTCACCGTGCTTATGTTCTTTATCAGCCATTCTCATCTCCAAGGTCTGGTCGATTTTTCTCTGGCTGAGTCGATAACGAATTTCCAAGCCCGTGTCACGCCCACCCAAGCGATGCAAAGCGCCGCAGTGCTAGAGGGAGGCCTGCGCATCGCCCAATTGCCAAACCCAAGCGCCATCAACCCGCATTTCGCGCGTAACCTCCCCCAAAGCCAGCAAATGATTGAGATGGGCCATCGCCTCGACCAAGGCCAAACCATAAGTGCCTTCATCCACCTCACGTTTGAACAAGGGCGGGAAGCATTCCACGGCTGTGCGCGGGGCGGCCAGATGCGCGCGCAACCTCTCAAGCGCGCCATGATGGTTCTGGATCATTTGATCAAGCCGATCCGGCAGCCCCGTAAAAGGCAGCTTATGTCCGGGCAAAACCAATTGATCCTCACGGGCATGGGGCACAAATCGGTGGCAGGATTGCAGCCATTCACCGACGGGGTCCGCCATCGGCTCGGTCGGATAAACCCCGAGATTGGCCGAGATCGACGGCAAAAGCTGATCACCGCCAATAACCAACGGCGCATCCTCGGCCCAGAAGGTCGCGTGATCGGGGGCATGCCCGTCCCCCAAACGCACAATCCAGTGTCGCCCGCCCATCTCGATGCGGTCACCCTCAGTGATACGGGTAAACCCAACAGGCATCGGGTGGACGATATCGGCGAAATTGAAGGGGCGCTCGGCCAAGCGTTTGTCCAGAATCTCAGCGCTCATCCCCGAGGCGCGCCAGAAGGCAACGGCTTGATCCGATGGGGCGGCCTCTTCATCCAGCGTTAACATGCGCGCAAACAGCCACGCCGTTCTGGTCGATACAAGCTCGGCCCCGCGGTCCTGAAACCAGCCCACGAGCCCCACATGATCGGGGTGATGATGGGTCAGGATCACGCGGGTGACGGGCGCGCCTTCAAGCGGGCCTGCCAGCAAGGCCTCCCATGCGGCAAGGCATTTGCGGGTCTTCATGCCCGTATCAATGATCGTCCAGCCGTCAGCCTCGCGCAGCGCATAGACATTCACATGATCAAGCGCCATGGGCAGCGGCAGGCGCAGCCACAAGATACCATCGGCCACTTCAATGGCTTCACCAATGGCGGGCGGGGTCTCATGCGGATACCGGATCACGCTGCGAAATCTTCTGGTGAGAGAGCGTAGAGATCATCCGCGCCATTGCCTGCCTCAACCAGCCAGCCTGCAACCTTGGGCAGATGCCGCGCGACAAAGACCTGCGCCAAGCGGCTATGCATACTGCCCTCCCCCTGCGCAAGCGATGCCCGCAGGTGGTAATGCGCGCCAAGAGCAGTGGCAAAAGCCATGCAATAGGGCACAGCACCCGCAAAGCGGTCATTCATCTGAAGCGAGACCAACCGCTCGGTCGCGCTGCGCAAGGCGTGGGCGGCCTCCGCCAGAGGGGCGTTTTCGGCATTGCGGGCCGTCTCTTCGATCTCGTCGATCAGGCTTATGGCTGCGTCACCGCCATCCATCATCTTGCGCCCGACCAGATCCATCGCCTGAATACCATTGGTGCCTTCATAGATCGCTGTCACGCGCACATCCCGCAAGAATTGGGCAGCGCCCGTTTCCTCGACAAATCCCATACCGCCATGCACCTGAACGCCTTCATTTGACACCGCGATACCCGTTTCGGTGCCATAGGCTTTGCAGATCGGGGTGAGGAATGCAGCGCGCGCCTTCATAGCCGCGTCATCCGTAGCACGGGCCAGATCAATAGACACAGCCAGATCAAGCGCGATTGCGCGGGCGGCAAAGACCTGTGCTTTCATGCCTGCAAGCATCCTGCGCACATCGGCATGATCAAGGATTGTGCCTGTGCCCCCCTCCACCAAGCCGCGCCCCTGCTTACGCTCGGAGGCAAAGGCCAGCGCGTGTTGATAAGCGGCCTCGGCCACCGAGAGGCCCTGCACCCCCACACCAAGCCGCGCGTTATTCATCATAGTGAACATCGCAGCCATGCCCTTATGCGGCTCGCCAATCATCCAGCCTGTCGCGCCATCATATTGCATCACGCAAGTGGGCGATCCGTGCAGGCCCAATTTATGCTCAAGGCTGACCACTTTGAGCGTATTGGCGACGCCCGCATTGCCCTGCGCATCAGGCAGGCGCTTTGGCACAAGAAACAGCGAAATGCCTTTGGTCCCTGCGGGCGCATCTGGCAAGCGCGCGAGCACCAGATGGCAGACATTCTCGGAGAAATCATTATCCCCCCAAGAGATGTAAATCTTCTGGCCCGAAATCGCATAAGTGCCATCGCCGTTATCCTCGGCCTTCGAGGTCAGCGCGCCGACATCCGATCCTGCCTGAGGCTCGGTCAGATTCATCGTTCCGCACCATTCGCCCGAAACCAATTTGGGAAGATAGAGTTCCTTGATCTCATCACTGGCATGATGTTCCAGCGCTTCGATCTGGCCTTGGGTCATCAAAGGGTTCAACTGCAAGGACAGGCAGGCCGAGCCGATCATTTCATTTACCGCAGTGGCCACGCTTTGCGGCAAGCCCAATCCGCCAAATTCAGGCGAGGCCGTGATGGCGACATAGCCACCCTCAGCAATCGCACGATACCCTTCCCCAAACCCCGGAGAAGTACGCACAACGCCGTTTTCCAGCTTGGCTGGATGCAGGTCACCAATGCGTTGCAATGGGCTAAGCACTTCTTCACACATCTTGCCCGCCTCGGACAGGATGGCATGCACTGTCTCGGGCGAGGCTTCGGCGAATAATTCGGTCTCGGCCACGCGGTTCATGCCCACCACATGATCCAGCATAAATTCAATTTCAGACAGAGGGGCGCGATAAGGCATTGGGTCATTCTCCCGTTGCACGGCGAGGCGCAGGCTTGGCAGGCCTTGCGCAAGCCGCTATGTGCTTGATCTGTTTCAGGGCCTAGGTAGAAAGCCCTTCCCCCGCCCTTCAACCCATACGTTACGTCACCGATGCCTCATGAGCGACCAGTAATCTTGCACAACACCGCCGAGGATATCACTCGCGCGGCCAAGATGTTGCGCGGTGGTGATCTGGTCGCGATGCCGACCGAGACGGTTTACGGCTTAGCCGCAGATGCCTGCAACGACACCGCCTGCGCCCGCATTTTCGAGGCAAAGGGCCGCCCCCATTTCAACCCCTTAATCGTTCATTTACCAGACATGGACGCGGTCGAGCGCATTGCCGTTATGAATGAAACGGCCCATGCCTTGGCCAAAGCCTTCTGGCCAGGCCCACTGACCTTGGTTCTTCCTTTGCGCGATGACCATGGCCTTTCCCCTCTCGTCAGTGCGGGGTTGGATACTGTCGCAATCCGCATGCCAGCCCATCCCGTGGCACAGGCGCTTTTGCGTGAATTCGGCCACCCGCTTGCGGCACCTTCAGCCAATCCATCGGGGCGGATCAGCCCGACCACCGCCGCGCATGTGCAAGAGGGGCTCGGGTCAAAGCTTGCCGCCATTCTGGATGGGGGGGCCTGCACTGTCGGTCTGGAATCGGCGATCCTTGCCCCTGACCCGCACGGCACCCGCCTCTTGCGCGAAGGTGGCATTGCGCGCGAGGGGATCGAGCGCCTCACAGGGCCTTTGGCCACCGATACCACACCTGGGAAAGTTCAGGCCCCTGGTCAGCTATCCAGCCATTACGCGCCCCGTGTCGCGGTGCAATTGAACAGCGATCTGTCTGACGCCAGCGTGGTGCGGGTGGCATTCGGGGCCAAGGGTTCGGCCGATTTCACCTTATCCGAGAGCTCGGATTTGATTGAGGCTGCCGCCAATCTTTTCGCTATGCTGCATGCTGCGGATGCTTTGGCGCATAAGGCGAAGCGAGACAAAATCGCGTTTGCGCCCGTGCCCGAGACAGGGCTTGGCCGCGCGATCAATGACCGCCTGAGACGCGCGGCAGCGCCACGCGCTTAGGCACGACCACCGGTTGCGGAAAGCATGCGCGGGTCAATGCCAAAGCTTTCAACCGCCGCCTGCCATTTCACCTCCTGCGCCGTTCCAAAGACCAGTTCAGGCGTCGCATCGCAGGTCAGCCAAGCATTCTGCGCCAGTTCGGCCTCAAGCTGGCCAGCCCCCCAACCAGAATAGCCAAGCATAACCAGTGCCTGTTTGGGGCCTGTCCCAAGGGCGATATCTTCTAAAACATCAACGGTCGAGGTCATGGAAAACTGCTCATTCACCTCGATGGACCCACCACCCTTATCGCGATCAGCAGCCCCTTGTAGGCGGCGATACTCGCCCGAATGCAGCACAAAACCGCGGCCCGGCTCAACGGGGCCACCATAAAAGATGCCCATATCATCAACAGGATTGGCACAGGAGATATTCAACTGCCCTAGAATATCGGAAAAACTCACCTCTGAGAGCGGCTTGTTTACGACCAGACCCATCGTGCCATCTTCGTTATGGGCGAGAATATAGATCACGCTCGCTGCAAAGCGCGGGTCGCCCATGCTTGGCATCGCGATCAAGAGCTTGCCTGTCAGATCGCTGGATTGAATATTCAAGCGCGTCATGGCCAATACTCTGCGCAGGTCCTGCAGTTGTTGCAAGGGTCACGCTTGAGTGACAATGACGGGGAGTCTCTGAAACGTGACTTTTCATTTACCGCCGTGATGGCTAGCTGAATGCCATGATAAGACAAAGCCTCCTTTCCCTCACCGCCGCCCTTGCCCTCTCAGACCCCGCTTTTGCGGAATGGCAGACGCAATCGCAGGACGAGATCGTATCGATCCGCATGCTGGAAGGGTGGCGGATGGAAAACGGGCATCATATGGCCGCGCTTGAGATAACGCTGGCCGATGGCTGGAAGACCTATTGGCGCGCGCCCGGTGAAAGTGGCATCCCGCCCGTTCTAAGCTTTTCGGGTGCCAGCGGTATTGATGGCATGGCGATCCATTGGCCTGCGCCGCAGGTGTTCACGATCAACGGGATGCGCTCGATCGGCTATGATGGTCGGGTGATCCTGCCGCTGGAATTGCTGGTCGATGAAACTGGCGAAATCCAGATGGATGGCGAGGTTGAGCTTGGCGTTTGCCAAGATGTCTGCGTTCCCGTCACGATTGATCTTGAAGCTCTTCTGCCCCCCGCTGGGGTCCGCCCTGACCCACAGATCGTGGCCGCCCTGTCTGATCGCCCGATGACTGCGCATGAGGCGGGTGCCTCTTCGGCGCAATGCGCCATCACGCCGATCTCGGATGGTATGCGCGTCGAGGTGACGCTTGAGATGCCATCCCTTGGGCAGGCTGAGGCCATGGTGGTGGAATTACCGATGCCTGGCGTCTGGGTCTCTGAGGCTGAACTGACACGCGATGGCGCACGCATCACAGCCAGTGCCGATATCGTGCCCCCCAATTCCCGCCCCTTCGCGCTGGATCGATCCAGCCTGCGCTTCACGGTGATCGGAAGCCAAGGCGCGGTCGAGCTGCAGGGCTGCTCGGGTTAGGGCATCTCGCGGCGGGCGGAGAAACTGCGCCTGACAAGCCCAATGCCCCATCCCGCCAGAATGATCAGCGCGCTGCCAAGCACGAAGACGCCAAAGACGGCGCCACCTGAACTTGGCAAACGAACAGCCAAAGGCCCGAATGCGGCCCCTGTCAGGAGATAGCTGCCCAATGTGGCCGCCCAGAAAAGGGCCAGCGCCACAGCGATACCGCCCAAACCTGCGGCCACTTCAGGGATGCGCCGTGCGCCACCAAAGACGCGACGCAGCGCACGGATCTGCGTCGAGATATCTTGCTGTGCCGCCAGAAGGGACGGCACAAGCAACAGAACGATCAACATGCCAAAGCCCAAACCATAGACCAGCGTGATCACCGTTGGTTTGAGGAATTGCGCTTGCGAAGACGTCTCGTACAGAAGCGGCGCAAGGCCCAAAACGGTGGTAAGCGTGGTCAACAGTACGGGCCGCAGGCGATCCACGGTGCCGTTGATGATGGCCTCGGTCCAGCCTTGCTCCTTGCCGTGTTCATCAATGGTCGACACCAAAACGATCGAGTCGTTGATGATAATCCCCGTCATGCCGATCAAGCCCACAACCGTGAACATCGACATCGGCACATCCCAAAGCGCGTGGCCCCAGATCGTTCCGACCAATCCGAAGGGGATGATCGCAAGAACCACCGCGGGTCGTGTCCAACTGGAAAAGACCCAAGCCAACACAAGGTAAATACCCACAAGACACAGGATAAAGCCCGTTGCCGCATCGCTAAGGAATGCCTGTTCCTGCTCGGCCAAGCCCGACAGGCGGGTTGTGACGCCATAGTTTTGCTCGATCTCTGGCAGGATCACCTCGCGCAATTGGGTCATGATTTCTTCGGCGCGGGCTGGGTCATCCTCGGACAGATCGCCCGTGACCGAGACAACGCGCTGGCCATTTTCGCGAATGATGGTCGAAAATCCGGTGCGGCTCTCGACTGTCACGATGTCAGAGAGCGGCACATATTCCCCGCTGCCAGATCGCAGAAGCATCCGGTCCAGAAAATCGGCGGTCAATTCTTCCTCGGGCAGTTCCACACGGATCGCAGCCGTGCGCACGCCTTCGGCATAGGTGGCAGCCTCGATCCCGCCTAAACGGTTGCGCAACACGCGCCCAAGGCTTTCGATCTCGAAGCCGAGTGCCTCACCTTGAGGCGTCAAGGTCAGGCTCAGCTCTTCGCGGTCATAGGCAAGGTTATCCTCCAAGCCCGACACCTCAGAAAAAGGCAGAAGGGCGGATTTGATCGCTTCGGCAACCTGTTTGAGAACGTCACTGCCCGCGCCTGTGATCTGCACATCAATCGCGTCACCACCCGGCCCGCCACGCCAGCCGCGAAAACTGATCTCTTCGGTTTGCGGAAGCTGGCGGACCTCATCCTGAAGATCCGCGACAAAGGCAAAGGAGGAATAGGGGCGCAGATCAGCATCAATCAATTCGATCGCCAAGGAGCCCAGAAGATCGGCATCCTTGTTTTCGGCAGCGGCCAGCCGCGCGCCTGTGTTGCCGCCAACCTCGGCCAAGGCATAATCAATTGGGCTTTGTCCGTATTCCTCTTCATAGCGCTCGGCCACGGCCTGTGCCGCGCGCTGCATCTCGCGCATCATCGCCACACTGTCTTCGCGGGTGGCGCCATCTAGCATCGCGAAATTCCCCGAGACCGAGGACAGTTCAGGCGCATTGAAAAACCGCCATGTCACATCGCCTCGGATAAAGCTGGCGGCCTGCGTGGCCAGAAGCAGGATCATCGCCGCCATCACAGGATAACGCGCGACGATCACCCAACGCATCGCGGGGCGGAACACGGTCTCGCGGACCCATTCAAACCCGCGATTGACCTGCCGAGACGGCCAATCATACCAATGCGCCTTGGCAGTATGCGCCACGGCATGGGCCATATGATTGGGCAAAATCAGGAAACATTCCACAAGGCTCGCGGCCAGCACCACGATCACCGTGAAGGGGATATCGGCAATCAAATCCCCGAACCGCCCCCCAATCGAGACCAAACCACCAAAGGCAAGAATGGTGGTCAGCGTCGCGGCAAAAACAGGGGCGGCCATGCGTCGGGCCGCGTTTTCAGCCGCCACAACGGGATGTTCGCCCAATTGGCGCGCCCTGAAATCGGCATGCTCACCCACCACAATCGCATCATCCACCACAATCCCAAGCGTAATGATCAAGGCAAAAAGCGAGATCATATTGATCGTAAGACCTGCCACATACATCAAGGCAATGGCCGCCAGCATCGCCACGGGAATGCCTGCTGCAACCCAAAGGGCGGTGCGCGCGTTCAGGAACAAAAACAGCAGCAAAACCACAAGCCCGAGGCCTACCAGACCATTGTCGAGCAGGATATCCAAACGGGCCGAAATGAACTGAGCGCGTGTTCGGATCAGATCAATGGAAACCCCTTGCGGCAAGGTCAGCTGCATCTCATCCGCGACATCCTGAACAAGGGCCTGGATGGCGATGGCATCGCCTCGGTCCGAGCGATCAACGCGGATCGACATTGCGGGGTTATCGCCCACGAAATAGGCGCGCTCCCGATCAACGCCCGAGACATCAATACGGGCGACATCGCCAATGGTCAGCGTGGTTCCATCCGCATTTCGGGACAGGGCGATATTGGCGATATCCTCGGCGCTGCGCCGCGCGGTGCCTGTGCGGATACGGGCATTGGCGGCATCCACCTCGCCTGCGGGGGCCGTATCGGAACCCGCCGCGATTGCCGATGCGATATCCGCCATCGAAATATCATTGCGGATCAGATTGGCGGTCGGCACCTCGACGATGGTTTCAGGGGCGGCAACGCCGCGGATCGTGCTACGCGTGACGCCGCGATCAAACAGGCGTGCCACAAATTCATCCGCGAAACGGCCAAGCTGTTCGGGGGCCACGGGCCCTGTGATCACCACATCCGTGACGCGGTCACGCCAGACGCCGCGCCGCACGACGGGCTCATCCGCATCCTCGGGCAGGTCCGTGATGCTATCGACCGCTGTTTGCACGTCATCTGCGGCGCGCGCCATATCCCAGCCGGGCTCGAATTCCAGATCAATACTGGCCTGCCCCTCGCGCGAGGTGGCCGCCGAATCCGTGACCCCCTCAACTGCGAGCAAGGTCGGCTCCATGACCGCGACAATCGCGCGGTCAACATCCTCGGCCCCTGCGCCTTCCCATCGCACATTCACCGAGACGCTATCGATGATCACATCGGGAAAGAACTGCGCCCGCATATTCGGGATCGCCAGTAACCCCGACACCACCAGTGCAAGAAGAAGCAAATTCGCCGCCGTCTTATGGCGCGTGAAATAGGACAGAACGCCTTTGGCTGAGGGGGGCAACTCACGCATCGGTCAGCTTCCCATCCGCTCTTCGATGCGGTTCACCATTCGTGCTGGCACCTCATCTTGGTTCAACTGATCCAGCATGCGCGCCTTCACATCGTCGGGAATGAAACCGTTGCCCTCAACAAAGGCGATCAGCCGCGCGCGGCGTTCGGGATCGAGTGCGATACGCTCGGGCTCCTGCGGTTGAGCATCTTCATCCTCGCCCGAGGGGCGGAGCGGCTCAATACGGATGCCTGCACCCAGAACGGGGGTGCGGCCTGCCACAATTTCGCGCCCGTAAATCTCGGGCGCGCGAATGATGACCTCATCCCCCTGACGGCGCAAAAGGCTCACCGCGACCTCTTCAAGGCGATCTTCCTCACCAAGCACCAGAACCTGATTATTACTGCTCAAGGCGGTTGCTGGCAAAACGGCCACGCCGCGCAACGGGGTTTCTTCCACCGCAACGGTCACGAAATCCCCCACACGGAACCCACGGGTTTCTAGCAATTGCGCGAAAAGAAGGCGCCCTGATTGCCCCTCGGCCACCGCACCGCTTTCGCGCACAAGACGCGCAGGCACCGAAAGGTCGAGACCGAAAACATCAAGCTGCACGGAGACAGGCACATCGGGCAGGCGGCCTTCGTCGGACAAAAGCCGCGCATATTGCGCGGTCGAGACACGGAAGGCTACTTCCAGCGCCTGCGGGTCCAGCAATTGCGCGATCTGTTCATTGGCATTAACCAAACGGCCCTGCACCACATTCACATCCGTCAACACACCCGCGAACTCGGCGCGCAGCTCGGTATCGGCCAAGCGCCGCTCGGCATCAGCCAGTGAGATCATCCGCCGCTCGATCGAGAGGCGGGTTTGATCAACGCTTGTTTCGGCCTGCGCCAAAGCCTGCCTGCGCGATAGAACGGCCTGATCGGCTGAGGCTGCTGCCAATTCAGCGGTCTCAGCGGCGGCGGCGCTGCCCACGCCACGCGCAACCAGATCTTGCTGCCGTTCAAAAGCGCGGCGGCGCAAATCAGCCTGCGTTGCGGCGGCAGCCACATCTTCACGCGCAAGGATCAAGGCGCGCTCGGCATCGGCGAAATTGGCCTCGGCCTCCCGCAGATCGGCGGCGGCGGTATCACGAAGCGATTGCGCCTCGGCAGGATCAATGCGCAGCAAAAGCTGGCCTGCCTCAACCGCGCCGCCATCTTCGAACCCCTCCGCCAATTCGATCACCGTTCCGCCCGCAGGGGCGCGCAATTCCAATGTCCGCCTGCTGCGGATTTCGCCAAAAGCTGTCAGAACGGGAGTAGCTTCTGTGGGGGCCACAGGCAGCACTTCCGCGCTGAAGACACGCTCACGCGCGGGGCGTGAGCCGCCCTCCTCGGACCAGCTTGCCTGCAAGGCTGTCCAGACCGATCCGCCCGCCAAACCTAAAAGGCCGATGGTGATCGATAAAAGAAACATTCCCAAAAGGGCACGGTTCAAAAAACGCATATCTGTCTGCCTTGCGCGATAGGATATTCAATTGAAGGTAGTGTTGGATCAAAAAAGGTCCACGTCCACTGCTTACACGCAGCCGTGCGTTATTTCCGTCGGTGATGTTCGTCGAGACGTGGTAAAATCTCGACGAAATTGCAGGGCCTGTGCCGATAGTCGAGCTGCCATTTCAAAATCTCATCCCACGCATCCTTGCACGCCCCCGATGATCCGGGCAGCGCAAAAAGATAGGTTCCACTGGCAACACCCCCCGTTGCGCGCGATTGCACGGCGCTGGTGCCGATCTTTTGCATCGACACCATAGTGAAGACTGTGCCGAAGGCCTCGATCTCTTTTTCATAGACGTCGCGATGCGCCTCAACGGTGACATCGCGGCCCGTCAGCCCTGTGCCACCCGTGGTCAGGATCACGTCAATCTCGGGGTTGGCGCACCAGTGCCGCAAACGCTCGGCGATCTGGGCGCGCTCATCTGGCAAAATATCGCGTTCGGCCAGAATATGGCCTGCCTCGGTCAGGCGGGCTTCAAGCACATCGCCCGATTTATCCTCGGCCAGAGTTCGGGTGTCAGACACGGCCAGCACCGCGATGCGCACAGGAATGAAATCGCGCGTGTCGTCAATGCGGCTCATGATTTCGCAAGCTCCGCTTTGACCGAAAGCAAATCTGCCCAAGCCTCACGTTTGGTGAGAGGGTCTTTCATCAGGGCCAAGGGGTGCAGCATGGGCATAGCGGGGCGCCCCCATGCCTCTTGCCACTGGCCGCGCATACGCGCAATTCCACGCCGCCCCAGAACGCCTTGGCAGGCAATATTGCCCATCAGCACCACAAGCTTTGGATCGGCCAATTCAACATGGCGCTTCACGAAGGGCAAAAGCATCGCAAGTTCCTGCGGCGCAGGTTCGCGGTTTTGCGGCAAACGCCATGGCAAAAAATTGGTAAGATAAATCGCGTGTTCCGCATCAGGGCTGGCGCGGTCCAGACCAATGGCTGCAAACATCCGATCCAGCAGAGCCCCCGCTGGCCCCACAAAAGGCGTGCCAATGGTGTCTTCCTCACGGGTCGAAGCCTCGCCAATGATCATCACGCGGGCCTCTGGCTTGCCATCGGCAAAAACAAGGCTGCGCGCGCCCTTTTTCAGATCACAATACTCAAAGGCAGCCATGGCGGCCTGCAAGCCCGCGATATCCTGCGCGCCTTGCGCCATGTCACGGGCGACAGCCACGGGATCAACCTCATCCGCGACAGCGGGTGCTGCGACTGGCGTTTGTGTCTGCCCTGCAACCGCCACAGGCTTTGGGGCCGCAACAGGCAAGTCATATCGGTCGAGCGGATCATCCCCCAACGCTTCATCAGCGCCAAGTTCGATCTGCCACGCCAATTGCGCTAAGGCATCATGATATTCGAGGGCGACTCCCATGCACCGAAGCTAGTGCCGCACACTGATAAGGTAAATGCCAATCCTTCCGCTTGCCCCATTGGCCCGACCCGTCCTATAAGCAGGCCGATCAGCCGCGAGGGGGCCCATGTCGTTTCGTCAAAAACACCTTCTGGGCATCGAGCATCTCGCCCCCGATGAAATCACTGCGATTCTTGATCTGGCCGACCAATATGTCGAGCTGGAACGGGGTGAGGAAAAACATGCAGATGCGCTGCGTGGGCTGACCCAGATCAATATGTTCTTCGAGAATTCCACCCGCACCCAAGCAAGCTTTGAGATTGCGGGCAAACGCCTTGGTGCGGATGTCATGAATATGGCGATGCAGACCAGCTCGGTCAAAAAGGGCGAAACGCTGATTGATACCGCCCTGACGCTGAATGCGATGCATCCTGACCTTCTGGTGGTGCGTCACCCCCATTCGGGCGCGGTGAACCTGCTGGCCGAGAAAGTGAATTGCGCGGTTCTGAACGCGGGCGACGGGCGGCATGAACACCCGACCCAAGCCTTGCTGGATGCGCTGACCATCCGGCGCGCCAAGGGCCGCTTGCATCGCCTCAATATCGCGATCTGCGGGGATATTGCCCATTCCCGCGTGGCGCGCTCCAACATCATGCTTCTGGGCAAGATGGAAAACCGCGTCAAACTGATTGGCCCGCCCACACTTATTCCCGCAGGCGTTCAGGATTGGGGTGTCGAGGTCTATGGAGATATGACCGAGGGGCTCAAGGATTGTGACGTGGTGATGATGCTGCGCCTTCAAAAAGAGCGGATGGATGGCGGCTTCATCCCGTCCGAGCGTGAATATTTCCACCGCTTCGGTCTGGATGCCGAGAAACTTAGTAACGCCAAAGAGGATGCCATTGTGATGCATCCCGGCCCGATGAATCGCGGTGTCGAGATTGATGGCACCATCGCAGATGATATCAACCGCAGCGTGATCCAAGAACAGGTCGAAATGGGTGTTGCCGTGCGCATGGCCGCGATGGACCTTCTAGCCCGAAACCTGCGCGCCTCCCGCAAGCCAGCAGGGGTGATGGTGTGAACGGCTCACTCCTCATTTTCAGCCTGCAAGGCCCCCCTGATCTACGCCATACCCATTTGACACGGCTTGAAGGCGAAGCTCCCGATCTACCGCCCTTGGCGCAATGGCTTGGGCTTGGGGCGCTTGATACCGACCAGATCGAGCTTTTCCCCATATCGGATTTGGGCGCGATGTCCCTTTCGGTCTATCTGCAATCTGCCTTTGACCCCGAGCCTGCCGCCCTTGAGGCCTCCGCCCCCTATATAGACGCGGCCCAAGGCTCGGTTCTCATTATTCCCGAAGCGGCCATGACTGGCACGCTGGCCCCGAATAATTCCATCGAACGGATCGCGGGCCTGCCCTTGCTGCGCGCGGATCACTCCGCCGATCTGCCCAAGGCAGACCTCTCCACACCCGCCGCGACACCAGAGGCGCTGCCCGACCAGCCCGCGCCCACATTGCGGCGCATCTTCATGGTGGTGCTGGCCGCCCTGCTTTCGCTTCTTCTTGTTCTAGTCTGGTATCTGACATGACAAACGCCCTGTATCGCAATGCCCGCCTGATTGACCCCGAAGCGGGCACCGAAACCCTCGGATGGGTGCGCATTGAAGACGGGCAGATCGCCGAAATCGGCGAAGGCGATCGTGCAGGTGGTGTGGATTGCGGCGGGCTGTGCCTTGCGCCAGGCTTGGTCGATATCGGCGTGAAGGTCGGCGAACCGGGCGAGCGGCACAAGGAAAGCTTTCGCACAGCAGGGGCCGCCGCGGCGGCAGGCGGGGTGACCACAATTGTCACCCGTCCTGATACCACCACCCCGATCGACACGCCTGAGGTGTTGGAATTTGTCCGCCGCCGTGCACAAGAAACCGCACCCGTTCATTTCCGCCCGATGGCTGCCCTGACCAAAGCCCGCGACGGGCATGAGATGACCGAGATCGGCTTTATGCTTGATGCAGGGGCCGTGGCCTTTACCGATGGCGATCATGTCACGATGAATACCAAAGTGCTGAGCCGCTGCATGACCTATGCGCGCTCGCTCGGTGCCTTGATCGTGGGCCACCCGCAGGAGCCGCTGCTCTCTGATGGTGCGGCTGTCACCGGCGGCAAATTTGCCTCGCTCAGGGGTTTGCCCTCGGTCTCGCCCATGGCCGAGCGGATGGGGCTAGAGCGTGATCTTGCCTTGGTCGAGATGACAGGCGTGGCCTATCATGCCGATCAGATTTCCACCGCCGCCTCCCTGCCCGCTTTGACGCGCGCAAAACAGGCGGGCTTGGATGTGACCGCAGGCGTGTCGATCCATCATTTGACGCTAAACGAGCTGGATGTTGGGGATTACCGTACCTTCTTCAAGATCAAGCCGCCACTGCGCTCGGAAGAGGATCGGCTGGCCATGATCGAGGCTGTTCGCGAGGGTGTGATCGATGTGATCTGCTCCATGCACACCCCACAGGATGAAGAAAGCAAACGCCTGCCCTATGAAGCCGCTGCGAGCGGTGCGGTGGGTCTGGAGACTTTGCTGCCTGCCGCTTTGCGCCTGTTCCATTCGGGGCAATTGAGCCTGCCCGAGTTGTTCCGCGCCATGGCGCTCAACCCTGCAAAACGCTTTGGCCTTGCGGGCGGGCGCTTGGCGGAGGGTGCGCCTGCCGATCTGGTCATGTTCAACCCCGACACGCCCTTTGTGCTCGACCGCTTCAAGCTGCGCTCGAAATCCAAGAACACGCCTTTTGATGGCGCAAGGATGCAAGGCCGCGTGGAAATGACAGTCGTCGGCGGGCAGCCCGTTTACCAGCGGAGCTCGTCCTAATGCCAATCATTGAAGCCGCCCCTGCCATTTTGGCCTTGGTCGCACTTGGCGGCTACCTTTTGGGGTCAGTGCCCTTCGGGCTGGTGATGGCGCGTCTCTTCGGGCTTGGTGATATCCGTCAGATCGGGTCGGGCAATATCGGGGCGACCAATGTTTTGCGCACAGGCAATAAGCTGGCCGCCTTTCTGACGCTTATCCTTGATGCAGGTAAAGGCGGGATCGCCGTGCTGGCGGCCCGCGCGCTGGTGGGCGAGGACGCGGCCCAATTGGCGGGGTTTGCAGCTTTCTTGGGCCATTGCTTCCCCGTATTTTTGGGCTTCAAAGGCGGCAAAGGCGTGGCCACCTTCCTTGGCACATTGCTGGCGCTGTTCTGGCCCGCGGGCGTCGCGGCCTGCCTGACATGGGCGGCCATGGCAGGGGCTTTCCGTATCTCATCCCTTGCCGCTTTGGTCGCCGCGATCAGCGCGCCGATCTGGATCAGCGTTTTGGGCATGCCTCAGGCCAGCCTCGTATCTGTTTTGTTAGCAGTGTTGATTTTCATTCGCCACCGCGCGAACATCACAAGGCTGCTGGCGGGGCAAGAACCAAGGATCGGCAAAAGATCCTGACCCGCATAGCAGGCATAAACCTGTAATGCCTTAGGGGGGCAAAATGGATTTTCAAACGGCCATACGAACAGTACTTAAAGACAAATATGCCACTTTCTCAGGACGCGCCGCGCGGTCCGAATATTGGTGGTTCGCGTTATTCTGCTTTATCGTCAGCCTCATCCTGAACGTGCTTGATATAATGCTCTTCGGGAATGACAGCTTGATGTCTATTGATTTGATTTTCTCACTTGCTGTTCTCGTTCCATCCATCGCTGTCGGCGTGCGCCGTTTGCATGATTTGGGCCGCTCGGGCTGGTGGCTTTTGATCATTCTGATCCCGTTGATCGGGGTTTTGGTCTTGCTGTATTTCTTCGTCCAAAAAGGCACTGACGGGCCAAATGAACATGGGCCCGACCCGCTTGCGCCGATTGGCGGCTAGTATTTGTAGCCTTCATAAACTCGGGTCAGGTCACCGCCCCATTCGCCGTGATATTTCGCAAGAAGCTCATCGGCTGGGGTTTGGCCTGACTCGATGCTTTCCTTGAGCGCATTGAGGAAATGCGTCTCGTCTGGAATAAGACCACCCGCACCCAGCTTGGCGCGCGCCTTGAGGCCAGCCTCGGAGATCGCAACCAGTTCGCGCGCCAGATCATGCATCTTGATGCCACCAACCTCGGCCTGAAGACCATCGACTGATGCGGCCACGCGGAGTGCCTCGCGCGTCTCGGCATCCCAACCCTTGGCGATGTCCCAAGCGGCATCCAAGGCCGTCTGATCATAGGTCAAACCGACCCAGAAAGCAGGCAAGGCACAAAGCCTGCGCCAAGGCCCACCATCCGCGCCGCGCATCTCGATATATTTCTTCACCCGTGCTTCGGGGAAGGCCGTGGTCAGATGATCGGCCCAGTCAGACAAGGTCGGCTTTTCACCCGGCAAAGCGGGCAGCTCACCTTTCAGGAAATCACGGAAAGACTGGCCGAGCGCGTCGATATATTCGCCATTGCGATAGACAAAATACATCGGCACATCGAGCGCATATTGCACCCAAGCCTCAAAGCCGAAACCGTCCTCGAACACGAAGGGCAGCATGCCTGTGCGCGATGCATCCAGATCGCGCCAGACGCGGCTGCGCCAGCTTTTATGGCCATTAGGCTTTCCATCAATGAACGGCGAGTTCGCGAAAAGCGCGGTTGCCACAGGCTGAAGCGCCAAGGCCACACGCATTTTCTGAACCATGTCCGCCTCGGAGGAGAAATCGAGGTTCACCTGCACGGTGCAGGTCCGGTACATCATGGTTTTACCCATTGTCCCGACCTTATCCATGTAGCCGGTCATCAGGCGATAGCGCCCTTTGGGCATCATCGGCATTTGCTCATGCGTCCAGATCGGCGCGGCCCCAAGGCCGATAAACTCCACCCCGATTTGATCTGCGACTTCGCGTACTTCGCGCAGATGCTCGTTCACCTCGTCGCAGGTCTGGTGGATCGTCTCTAGCGGTGCGCCCGACAGTTCCAACTGCCCACCAGGCTCAAGGCTGACATTGGCACCATCCTTGACCAGCCCGATGATTTTTCCTGCCTCCTCGACAGGCTGCCAGCCGAATTTTTCGCGCAAACCCTCCAGTACGGCCTTGATCGAACGAGGTCCGTCATAGGGCAGCGGCGTCAGTGTATCGCGGGCATAGCCAAATTTCTCATGCTCTGTTCCGATGCGCCAATCTTCGCGCGGCTTGCAGCCCGAGGAGAGGTATTCGGCAAGTTGCTCATGCCGCTCAATGGGGCCGCCACCAGATTGAGGAATAGACATATACGACGGCTCCTGAAGAAATCATGCAAGGCAACGACTGACCCGAGCGCTCTAGCGTGTCAAGGCCACGCGCGCCTCTCGGGTCCAAACCGTTGTTGTGCCCGGCTTTTGATTTTCCGCCGCCGCAAGCGCTTGCGCAGCAGATACCTCGGGCATGGCAGTGAACAGATCAAAGAGACGCTCGGCCCCTTTGGCCGAGGCGGGAATAACCAGAACGCCCTCGGAATGGTTGAGCATCCAATACCCCTTTCCATCCCGCGCGCGTTTGAAGCTGACTTCCGAGATATCATCGGCTGACACAGCCCCCCCGTAGAAAGGGCCCATATAGGTCAAACGCCCTTCCACCAGCCCGACAATTCCAGGCCCGTCGCCCTCCCCCTTGAACCGCGCGCGGCGGATCGAGGTGAACAGGCTCACCGCGCCCAAAGCCGCCACGATCCAGCCAAAGCCCGCAACAACAGGTCCGGGGCGCAGGATCAACCACACCCCAAGCAAGATCACTCCCGCCGAGATCAATGGCTCCCGCCAGCGCGACAAGGTCGCTGCCACTTCTGGGCGCAAAAATCCGCTCACCAGTCACCTCGTATTGATTGGAACAGGGTCATCGCGGCAACAGCCGCCGTATCAGCGCGCAAGATACGAGGCCCGAGGCTTACAGGCGTCACAAAGGGCAAATCGCGCAATCGGATGCGCTCGGCCTCAGAGAAGCCACCTTCGGGGCCAATCAGGATCGCCCATTTCTCAGAGGGTGGTGCCGCCTCAATCGCGGCGCGCGCGCCCACAAGGGATTCGTCGGCAAAGACCAAATGCCTGTCAGACGGCCAATCCCCGAGCATCCGATCAAGCTTTTGCAACTCCGAGACCTCGGGCACAAAAGTGCCGCCACATTGCTCGGCGGCCTCAATAGCATGGGCTTGCAAACGGTCTTGGCGGATACGCTCGGAATTGGTGAATTCGGTCTGGACAGGCATGATCTTGGCCGCGCCCATCTCGGCTGCTTTTTCCACGATAAAATCGGTGCGGGCCTTTTTGATCGGCGCAAAGAGCAGCCACAGATCGGGCGGAAGCTGCAAGGGCTTGCTTTGCTCAAGGCAGCGCAAAACTCCGCCCCGCTTTCCAGCCTCAACCACCTCTGACAACCATTCACCATCCACCCCGTTAAACAAGGCAATATGCGCGCCCACACCCTGCCGCATGACCCCGAACAGGTAATGCGCCTGCTCCCGCGACAGAGCAACGGTTTGCGCCTGCCCAAGAGGCTGGTCTACATAGAGCCTGATCTTAGCATTCATCGACATGAGGCGGACCATATGAGCGAGCGGCACGGAACGCCAGAGGGGCAAGTGGCGGATGCCTATCAGGGCAATTGGGTCGATACCCGCGCCCCCGCATGGACGCGGCCCTATCTGCGCCTGTCGCGCGCCGATCGCCCGATTGGCACATGGCTTTTGCTTTTGCCCTGCTGGTGGGGCGTGATGCTGGCTGCAGCCGCAGACCCTATGGGGCTGGACCTGTTCGATCTGTGGATCGTGATCGGATGCGCCTTTGGTGCCTTTTTGATGCGGGGGGCGGGCTGCACGTGGAATGATATCACCGACCGTGATTTCGACGGCGCGGTGGCCCGTACCCGTTCGCGCCCGATCCCTTCAGGGCAGGTCACGGTAAAGCAATCGCTTGGCTGGCTGGTTGTGCAATGCCTGATCGCCTTTGCGATCTTGCTCAGCTTCAATCTGAACGCGATCCTGCTTGGCATTCTGGCGCTTGTGCCCGTGGCCATTTACCCTTTTGCCAAACGCTTCACATGGTGGCCGCAGGTGTTTCTCGGGCTGGCCTTTAACTGGGGTGCGCTTTTGGCATGGACCACCCATAGCGGCAGCCTGCAATGGCCCGCCGTTTTGCTCTATCTCAGTGGCATTTCATGGACCCTGTTCTATGACACGATCTATGCCCATCAGGACAAGGAAGATGATGCCCTGATCGGCGTGAAATCAACCGCGCGGCTCTTTGGTGAGAACTCGAAACCATGGCTGCAAGGCTTTATGGTGGGCGCGGTTATGCTTGCGGCGATGGCATGCATTTCCAGTTTGGGAACGCAGGAAAACCCCCTTATCCTACTGATCGCATTGGCGGGGTGCATGGGGTTTGGCGGGCATATGGCATGGCAGATGAGCCAGCTGGATATTGATGACCCCGATACCTGCCTGAAGCTTTTCCGCTCAAACCGCGATGCAGGCCTGATCCTTGCGCTGTTTTTCGCCGTCTGCGCATGGCTTTGATTGAACGCAGCACATCAAAGGGTTAAGCCAATCGCCACGCGACCTAGCACAAGACCGGACCGACCATGAGCAAAGCCTCGACCCTCGCCTCTTTACTCGCCTTTATCTTGGCCGCAGCTCTCAGCGTGGCCGTGGCCGTGGCAGGCGCTTTGACGATCGAGGATAGGTCCACTGAAGCGGTCGAGTTTTCCATGCGCGAGGCGGGGCTTGATTGGGTCGAGGTCACAGCCAACGGGTTGGAGCTGACCTTGACCGGCACTGCCCCCGATGAGGCCGCGCGCTTCCGTGCGCTTAGCCGTGCAGGCGCTGTCGTGGATGCAGACCGTTTGATTGACCTGTTGGAAGTCGTTGACCCCGCAGGTATCGAAGCCCCTGATTTCGTGCTCGAGATGCTGCGCAATGGCGATGGTATCTCACTGATCGGCCTGATCCCCGCTGATCTCGATGGCAATACAGTGGCAGATAGCATCTCTGACATCACCCAAGGCGTAGAGGTGGTGAATATGGTCGAAACCGTGGCCTACCCCGTGCCCGATGGATGGACGGCCTCCTTGGGGTTCGGTCTGGCGGCTTTGCGGCAATTGCCGCGCGCCAAAATCTCGGTTTTTCAGGGAAGTGTTCTGGTTGAAGCCGTCTCGGACAGCCCTGAACAACGCGCCTTGTTCTTGCGCCGCCTAGAGGCCGCCCAACCTGACGGGATAGACGTAACCCTTGATATCTCGGCGCCGCGCCCCGTCATCACCCCCTTCACGCTGCGCTTTGTGCGCGACGCCGAAAGCGGGTATTTCGAAGCCTGTTCCGCCGATACAGGAATGGCCCGTTTGCGCATTCTGCAAGCGGCCGAGGCGGCAGGAATGACTGAGGGTGGCGATTGTGAGATCGGGATTGGCGCGCCCTCCCCGCAATGGGCCGATGCGGTTGAAACGGCGCTGGCCGCCCTGACGGCACTTGGCCAAGGCAGCATTACTTTCTCGGATGCGGATGTGACCCTGATCGCGGCAGAAGGCACTGCGCAATCGGTCTATGACCGTGTCGTTGGCGAGCTGGATGCAGACCTGCCCGATGTCTTCTCGCTGCATTCCGTCTTGCCTGAAACCCCAGAAGGCGGCGAGCCGGAAGGCCCCCCGAATTTCACCGCAACGCGCAGCCCCGAGGGGCTTGTGCAATTGCGGGGCCGCTTGCCCAATGACCGTTTTGAAGAGGCGGTCCTCGCCTTTGCCAATGCGCTGTTTGGCAGCGACAATACCTATCTTGCCACCCGTGTGGATGAAGCCCTTCCCGAAGGATGGCCCCTGCGCGTTCTGGCAGGGCTCGAAGGGTTGTCGCACCTCAATAATGGCAGCTTGACGGTTGAGCCGAACACCGTTGTTTTGCGCGGCGCATCGGGGTCGCAAACCGCCGTGCGGGATTTGACGCGGCTTTTGTCGGACAAATTGGGCGAGGCCGAGGATTTCCAGATCGATGTGCGCTATGACGAATTGCTCGACCCTGAAGTAAACATCCCCGAACCCGAAGAATGTGTCGCGCGCATCTCGGGCATTCTGGAGGATCAGAAAATCACCTTTGACCCCGGTTCGATTGAGATCAATGACGCGGCGGGCCGCGTGCTCGACAGGATCGCGGAAGTCCTGCCCGAATGCAGGCATGTCCGCATGGAAATCGGGGGCCATACCGACAGTCAGGGCCGCGAGGAAATGAACCTCTCGCTCAGCCAAGCACGGGCCGATGCGGTCTTGAATGGTCTTTTGGCGCGCCAAGTTCTGATCTCGAACCTGTCAGCACAAGGCTATGGTGAGACCCAGCCGATCGCCGAGAACGACAGCGAGGAAGGCCGCGAAACAAACCGTCGCATCGAATTCAGGTTGCTTGCGAGCGGTGCGCCGTCTACCGAAGAAGACAACACGACAGCGGATGCAGATAGCGGAGCCGAGGCCGACGCGAGCGAAGACGCAACGGCTGATGATACTCCCGCAGAGGACGACAATGAACAGAACTGAGTTTATCATCGCAATTGCCATCATCTTGTTTGTGGCCTTTGTGTTTGGATGGTTTGCGAATTGGGTCGTGCATCGGCTGAGCCGTGTCTCCAGCGCGGATATTGGCGAGATGGACCAGATGGCCAAGGCGCTGCACGAATCCGAGGATCTGCGCGATCAGGCGATCACCTATATCGAGCAACGCGAAGCAGAGCTGACAAATCAACTCGCTCAGACCGAGGCGGAGTTGCGCGCGGCCATGGAAGGCCTGCGCGAAGCGCGCCATGAGGCGGAAGAATTGCGCGGCTATATCGAACGGATGAACGGCTAAAGCCGAGAGCAGGCTGTGCCTCTTACCAGCGCTTGAGGGCGGTTTCATCCTCGGCTTTGGCTTCGACCCAATCAGCGCTTTGAGCTGTAATTTCCTTCTTCCAGAAGGGTGCGCGGCTTTTCAGGAAATCCATCAGGAATTCGGCAGCGGCGAATGCATCCATGCGGTGCCGTGCGGCTGTACACACCATCATAATCGGATCGCCCGCGCGCAATTCGCCAAAGCGGTGCAGGATAAAGACATCGGCCAAGGACCAACGTTCCGCTGCCTCCTGCGCGATCTTAACAAGCGCTTTTTCCGTCATTCCCGGATAATGCTCGATCAGCATTGCATCGAGATCACCTTGGGCCAGATCACGGACAATCCCCGAAAAACTGACAACGGCCCCTGCCCCGTCACAACGCGCGGCAAAGCGGTTCAGCTCCGCCCCCATATCAAAAAGCTCTGACTGGACGCGAATTTCCATTTAACCGCCTGTCATCGGGGGAAAAAAGGCGACCTCACGCGCATCGCTCAAAGGCGCATCAAACTCGACCAGTTCCTGATCCACCGCCGCGCGGATGGAGGTGAGGTCAGAAAAAGCAAAGTCATGCGCTTCCGAGAGGGTTTTGATCTCTTCGATCAATTCCGCCACTGTCGCGGCCTTGCTCTCGATCTGCTCATGGCCCGTGCCGATACGCTCGCGCAGCCATGCGAAATAGCGCAGCTCGACCATCAGGCATCCTCTCGCAAGAAGGGCAGGGCCTTAACAAAATAATCCCAGCCCGTGACGAAGGTCAGAAGGCCCGCAACCCAAAGGAAGATCAGCCCAACATGATAAGAAGCCCACGACGCGTTATCGACCAAGATCAGGCCAAGCTCATCGGGGATAGCGCCGCTTAGAATACCATCGACGATCTCGGGTGACATTCCATAGGTCCACATGTCCAAATAATGCTCGGCAATGCCCCAGCAAAACAGGAGCGAGATGGCGATCATCTGGACGGTGGTTTTCCATTTCGCCAGTTTCGTAACCTTCAGCGTGCCTGCCGCTGCCCCCAAAAACTCCCGCAGGCCCGAGACGAAAACCTCACGAAACAGGATCAGCGTCACAGGCAGAAGGATCAAGAGAGACAGCCCGAACAGGCCCAACAAAACAGCAAAGGCGATAATGACCATCGCCTTATCCGCGATCGGATCAAGCATCGCACCGAATTTGGTGACCTGCCCCCATTTGCGCGCAAGATAGCCATCGACGTAATCCGTCAGGGCGGCCGCGATAAACAGGATCAGCGCTGCCCAATCCGCCATTGGCCTTGGCAAAATCAAAAACACCACACCCAATGCGGGGGCCGCAAGAAGGCGCAGGACGGTCAGGATATTTGGCAAGTTCCATGTCATGCAAAAAGGCTTAACGCGTTAGCCGCGCTCATGGAAGAAGGCATAGATGGTTTCGGCCATCGCATCCGAAATTCCGTCAACAGCCTTGAGGTCTGCAAGACCCGCGCGCCCTACCGCCTTGGCACTGCCAAAATGCGAAAGAAGCGCACGTTTGCGGGATGCGCCCACGCCTGGCACATCATCAAGCGGCGTGGCCGAAACGGCCTTGGCGCGTTTTTGCCGATGCGCCCCAATGGCAAAGCGATGCGCCTCATCGCGGAGCCGTTGGACGAAATACAGCACGGGATCATTATGGCGCAGGGCAAAGGGGCGCTCACCCGGCCTGTGGAATTCTTCCTTGCCCGCATCACGGTCAATGCCCTTGGCCACACCGATGAACGGCACGTCATCAACGCCAAGCTCGGCCATAATCTCGGAGACCGCGCTGATCTGGCCTGCACCACCATCGATCAAAAGAAGATCAGGCCAAGCCTCGGATTGACGCTCGGGGTCTTCCTTCAACAGGCGTTGGAAGCGCCGCGTCAGAACTTCTTTCATCATGCCAAAATCATCGCCCGGTGTCAGATCGGTGCCCTTGATATTGAACTTGCGATACTGGCTTTTCAAAAAGCCCTCGGTCCCCGCAACGATCATGCCGCCAACAGCATTAGTGCCCTGAATATGCGAGTTGTCATAAACCTCGATCCGCTTGGGCGGGCCATCAAGCTCGAAGGCCTCGGCCAGACCGCCCAAAAGACGGGCTTGCGAGGCGCTCTCGGCCATTTTGCGGGCAAGGCTTTCACGTGCATTGCGCAAAGCCCCCTCGACAAGTTCGGCCTTCTCACCGCGTTGGGGCACCAAAATCTCGACCTTCCCGCCGCGCTTCTCGGCAAGAGCTACGGTCATCAGGTCTTCGTTCTCAATCCCGTTGGACAGGATCAATTGCCGTGGCGGTTCCTTATTGTCGTAGAACTGCCCAATGAAAGCCTCCAAAACCTCATCCGCACTCTCCGAGCCACCGAGACGCGGGTAATAATCACGATTACCCCAATTCTGGTTGGCGCGAATGAAGAAGACCTGCACACAGGCCTGCCCGCCTTCCATATGCAGGGCGATGACATCCGCCTCGCGGACAGTGCGCGGGTTGATGCCTTGGGCCGATTGCACATTGGTCAGCGCGCGAATGCGGTCGCGCATGGCAGCCGCACGCTCAAACTCCATCGCCTCCGAGGCTTTTGTCATTTCCGCCGCAAGCGTTTCCTGAATTTCGGTCGTATCCCCTTTGAGGAAGCGCGTCGCATCCTTGACCGTCTCGCGGTAATCCTCCGGCGAGATATAGCCAACGCAAGGGGCCGAGCAGCGCTTGATCTGATAGAGCAGGCAAGGCCGCGTGCGGCTTTCAAACATCGCGTCCGAGCAGTTGCGCAGCAAGAACACCTTTTGCAATTGGTTCAGCGTGCGGTTGACCGCGCCGGCACTGGCGAAGGGGCCGAAATAACTGCCTTTTTCCTTCTTTGCGCCGCGATGCTTCTTGAGCTGGGGAAAGGCATGTTCATCCGAGACAAGAATATTCGGGAAGGATTTGTCATCGCGCAGCAAAACGTTATAGCGCGGCTTGAGTTGCTTGATGAGGTTTTGCTCCAACAACAGCGCCTCGGTCTCGGTCCGCGTTGTCAGAAACATCATCGAGGTGGTCTCGGATATCATCCGCGCGATCCGCGGTGAATGACCCGTTGGTTTGGCATAATTGGAAACGCGCTTTTTCAGATTGCGCGCCTTGCCCACATATAGAACGCGCGACTGCTCATCGAGCATTCGGTACACGCCTGGTGAGTTGTCCAAAACCTTGAGGTAGGATTGGATCACCTTATGCCCTTTTGGGGCTATTTTTGCGGCCTCTTCTACCATGATTTCCGTACTCGGATGATTCCTTATCTGGCTGCAATGTCGAACCGGCTTTATCAAGAGAAAAACAGTCCACGGTTTCTGTGGATAACCTTCCGGATAACTCTTGGCTAACGAGAATTTTCCTTTGTTTTTGGCTAACTTCTGTGAATCGCCTAATTTTTAGGCATCATTTTAACCCACTGTTTTCAAAAGAAATTTCTTCATGTTCTTTTGATATGCATCGCCGAGTCTTTTAGTTGTTACCAAACCGTTACGATAGCATCCACGGTGGACAATTGCGATTTTGGGGTCTGAAACCGCTCTATTCCACATCTAAAACGTCTGGTGTTTCCCATGCCAGATGCTGCCCGCCATCGACTGCAATCATCTGCCCTGTTACGGATTTTGCATTGAGCAAATAGAGCAAGGCCGCGCAGATATCATCTGGGTCCGCACCGCGCGCCAGAATGGTGGCGGCGCGCTGCTTGGCAAAATCGGCCTCGGATTGCCGTCCGCCCCGCAAAGTGGGGCCAGGCCCGATGGCATTTACCCGCACGTTTGCCCCCAAAGCCTGTGCCGCTGTCTGGGTAAAGGTCCAAAGGGCGGCTTTGGCCAAGGTATAGCTCATAAACTCAGGGGTGAGTTTGCGCACACGTTGATCAATAAGGTTAACAACAAGCGCCTGCGCCACAGGTTCGCCTTGTGCATCCTTCACAGGGGCGGGCGCTTGGGCGGCGAAGGCTTGGGTCAGCACGACAGGGGCGCGCAGGTTTGAGTCCATATGTCTGTCCCAACTCTCGCGGGTCAGTTCCCCCATCACGTCATGCTCAAAAATCGAGGCGCTGTTCACAAGCACCGACAAAGGTTGCCCCAGCGCATCCGCGGCACGCCCCACAAGCGCTTCCATCTCATCCTCAATCAGGAGGTCTGCACGCAGGCTGACAGCCTTTTGGCCCGCTTCATGGATCATACGCACCGTTTCCTGCGCGCCGACCTCCGAGCTCGCAAAATGCACGGCGACGTCAAAACCTTGTTCACTCAAGGCTACAGCCATTGCACGGCCAAGGCGGCCTCCGGCCCCCGTTACGAGCGCTGCGGGCATAGCAATCTCCCCTTTTGGGTTACACCAATAGGGCGACAATGTAGTTCACATAAAGCGCCGACAAGGCCAAGCCGACAAGGCGGCCCATATTCCATGACAAGAACACGAAGGGCGCAATCACCAGCGACGCCGCCAGCATGACCCAAAGATCGAATTTCAGGAATTCGGGATCAACAGGGATCGGCCCGACAAGACCTGCCACACCGATGATACCCAGAAGGTTGAACATGTTGGAGCCGATGACATTGCCAAGCGCCACCTCCGCCTGACGGCGCAGGGCTGCCATAACCGTGGTGGCCAATTCGGGCAGCGAAGTACCAACAGCCACCAAGGTCAGCCCGATGATCGAGTCGCTTACGCCGAAATCTGCGGCAATCTCCGTGGCGCTTTGCACCAGAAATTCCGCACCAAGGGGCAGGCCCACAAGACCCAGCACAAGGAAGAGGATGATCTTCCACCAAGGCATATCCAGATCGGCCTCTTCCAGATCATCAACCGCATCTGCGGAATTGGCCATATGGCTGCGCGCTTCCATGCCCTGCTGAACAAGGATGACGATCAGAACGGTCAACAGGATCAGCGCTTGCCACCACGTAAATGACCCAAGGAACGCAAGGCCGATAAACAGGGCCGATGCCCCGATCATCAGCACATAGCTTTTCTTCACATCACAGCCTGACGTGTGAAGCCCTGATATGATCGCGGGAATACCCAGCACCAAAAGGATATTGGCGGTATTGGAGCCCACAACATTGCCCAAAGCCAGACCAGGCACGCCCTCATAAATGGCAGAAATGGTGATCAGCAGCTCGGGCGCAGAGGTGCCAAAGGCAACCACCGTCAGGCTGACAATCAATGCCGGTATCCCAAGCCTCAAGCTGAGATTAACGGCGCCCCGCACCAATACATCCCCTGCAAGCAGCAGAATGATGAGCCCGAGGCCCGCCATCAGGAACTCAAAGCCCATATGCTACGATTGCCCCCCTGAGCAGTTGCGGCAAGAACCGCCCGTGACGTCGTATTTTCCGCAGGTCTTGCAGCGGGTGGGTTTGGGCAGATCAGCGCGCTTCGTTCTGCGGGGCAAACGCGCACCACCTGGCCAACGCAAACGCCCGAATAGCGCAAGGATCAGCATGCCGATCAGGAAGAAGGTGATGACTTTGACCATAATCTAGAGCCCGTATCGCGACCAAACGGCCCGATCCTCGAGCATGCCAATAAAGCCACCTGTCATCTGCGCGCCAAAGCGCTGCAAAAACCCGCGTTTCTGCCCATAGGTCGCGAAACGGGTTTTATCGCCGTAAATCTCTTTCATCTTACCGTGAAGATGTGCTGTGCCATCTGCCAAGCCAAGCTCGACCCCTTTGGCACCGACCCAGAATTCACCGCTGAACAGGTCATCATTCTCGGCCAAGCGATCGCCGCGCCGCGTCTTTACCCAATCAATGAACCCTTCATGGATTTGCGATTGGATGGATTTGAGCCGCTCTACATCTTCTTTCCGCTCGGGGCGGAACGGGTCGAGCATGGATTTATCCTTGCCGGCCGTATGCACGCGCCGCTCAATGCCATAGCGCGAGATGAAATCATCCAATCCGAAACTGGCCGAGATCACGCCGATCGAGCCGACAATCGAATTCGGGTCCAACCAGATATGATCCGCAGCGCAGGCCAGCCAATATCCGCCCGAAGCCGCTACATCCTCGACAAAGGCGTGGACGGGCACCTCTTTTTCTTCCGACAATCTGCGGATCCGCGCTGCAATCAGCGATGATTGCGCAGGCGAGCCGCCGGGAGAGTTGATAATCAAGGCGACCGCTTTGGGTTTGCCCTTGCGAAAAGCCTTTTCAATCATCCCCGCCAGACCGGCATCATTCAAAGATGGCCCACGCCCACCCGAAGAGATCACGCCAGACAAGCGGATCACGGCAACAAGCGGTTCAGATTTCATAAATGGGATAAAGCGCTTCATCCCGTGGATGTAGCCTTCGCGCTGCCCTCAAACAAGGACCATGGGTGGGAAACTCTGTTCGTTGTGACCTTGAGGCGCGATTATCAGGTCCAGCCCATAGGTTTGAACGGGGTGCACGCCGTGACATTGCCCTTGCAATGGTCGCCCGCGCATTGCGATATGTCTGGTGTGAAACACAACAGACCCTTCTCCAAGATGCGCCGCCTGATTGCGATCTTCGTGCTTGCATTGGGCCTTGCAACGCAAGGCAGCCGCGCGCAGGCCGAAACGCTTGTGATCTTTGCCGCCGCCAGCCTTGGAGGGGCCTTGGACAGCGTGCTGGAGGGCTGGGATGGCGCACCAGTGGTCGTGTCCTATGCCAGCAGCGCCCTTCTTGCCCGCCAGATCGAAGCGCGCGCACCTGCCGATCTGTTCATCTCGGCCAATGAAGACTGGATGACCTATCTGACCGAGCGTGGCCTGACCCGCACAGACAGCACTCAAACCCTGCTTGGCAACCGTCTCGTGCTGGCCGCCCCGAGCGGCACTGCGCAATCGGGGGCCGATCTGATGGCAAGCCTTGCCGCTTTGCCTGAGGATACGCGGATCGCGACAGGGCTGATCCAATCGGTTCCCGCTGGCATCTATGCGCGCCAAACCCTTGATCATCTTGGCCTGTTGGAGGGCTACCTTCCCCGCCTCGTCCAGACGGAAAATGTGCGCGTGGCCCTTGCCCTTGTCGCGCGCGGCGAAGTCGCCCGCGCCTTCGTTTATCAAAGTGACGCTTTGGCCGAACCCGCCGTATCAACCGAGGCGACCGTGCCCAGCGCGTTGCATGATCCAATCCGCTATCCCATCTCGATCCTTGCGACCAGCACCCATCCCGAGGTTGAGGAATTGCTGGCCTTTCTCACCGCACCCGAGGCTATGACGCGCTTTGCAACCTTCGGTTTCGAGGCCCCCGAATGAGCCTTGGACCCACAGAATGGTCCATTATCGGCCTGTCGCTAAAGGTCGCTTTGGTGGCCGTAATCGGCAGCCTACCCTTTGGCATTCTTGCAGCCTATGCGCTGGCAAGGGGGCGGTTCTGGGGGCGTGAGGCATTGAACCTCTTGGTGCATCTGCCACTAGTTCTACCCCCCGTTGTAACGGGCTATCTTCTACTGGTGCTTTTCGGCGCGACAGGCCCATTGGGCCGCTTTTTTGAAGCCAGCTTGGGCCTCAGCTTTGCCTTCCGCTGGACGGGCGCGGCGCTTGCAGCCGCGATCATGGCCTTCCCGCTCATGGTCCGCGCGATACGCCTAGCGCTTGAGGCCGTGGACCCCAATCTGGAGGAAGCGGCAAATACGCTCGGGGCTTCGCGTTTGCGCGTTTTCCTGACAATCACCTTACCGCTCATGGCACCGGGCATTCTGGCAGGCATAATCCTTGCCTTTGCCAAAGCGCTCGGGGAATTCGGCGCAACCATCACCTTTGTCTCAAACATCCCCGGCCAGACGCAAACCCTGCCAACCGCGATCTATGCCGCCCTGCAAGTTCCCGGGCAGGAGGGCGCGGCCCTGTCTCTGATCTTGATCTCGGTTGTCTTGGCCGCAGCCGCGCTAATCGCCTCCGAGGTCCTTGCACGCGCCATGCGCAAACGGATGGGGGGATCATGAGCCTTTCGATCTCCCTCCAACACAACTTCAACGATTTCGAGCTGAACCTTGATGCCGAGTTGAACGCGGGCGTCACCGCGATTTTCGGAGCCTCTGGTGCGGGCAAGACCTCGGTGCTGCGCTGTGTTGCGGGGCTGCTGACACCTGATGCGGGGCGTATTGCGATGGGTGAGCGCGTGATGCTCGACAGCGCGCAAGGCATCAACCTGCCCCCCCATGCGCGCCGCATTGGCTATGTCTTTCAGGAACCCCGCCTCTTCCCGCATCTCAGCGTTGAGCAGAACCTGCGCTATGGCATGCAGGCTGACACCTCAACGCATCTTGGCTTTGACGCTTTGGTCGATCTGCTGGGGCTAAGGCCCCTGCTCAGCCGCCGCCCTGCAACCCTGTCTGGTGGCGAGGGTCAGCGCGTAGCCCTTGGGCGGGCGCTGCTGTCCGCGCCCGGCCTGCTCTTGATGGATGAGCCCCTTTCAGCACTTGATCAAAACCGCAAGGAAGACCTCCTGCCCTATTTCGAACGGCTACGCGACCAAACCAATCTGCCGATTCTCTATGTCAGCCATTCATTGGCCGAGGTGACACGGCTGGCCGATCAAGTGATCTTGATGGAAAAGGGCCGTGCCGCCGCCATTGGCCCTGTGGCCGAGGTTTTGTCGGATGGAGATACGCAAGCCGCCGTGACCCGAGATGTGGCGGGCGGGTTGCTCAAGGTCACGATCATCGCCCATGACGAAGCGGATGCCTTAACCGAAGCCCATATCGGCAGCCAGCCTGTGTATCTTCCTGGTCGGGTTGGCGCGATTGGCGATCATCTGCGCCTGCGCATTGATGCGCGCGATGTTACTTTGATGCTGGATCGCCCCGAGAAGATCAGCGCCCTCAATATTCTACCCGCAACCATCCTTGATCTGCGCCAAGGCCCAAGCTCAGGCGTTTTGGTCCAGCTCGAGCATCAGGGCCAACGCTTCACCGCAAGGCTGACCCGCCGTTCGGTTCGGGAATTGGGCCTGAGCAAGGGCATGGAAGTTTACGCCCTGCTCAAATCCATGTCTGTGACGCAAGACCGCGTGGCCTCTGCTTAGCCGTTCCACGCGATTGTGCGTTGGCGTTGCTGGCCAAGGCCCTCAATCCCCAATTCCATGACTTGCCCTGCGCGCAAAAAGGTCTGCGGCGTTTGCCCCATCCCCACACCGGGCGGGGTGCCCGTGGCGATGATATCGCCGGGCTGAAGGCTCATGAACTGGCTGATGTAGTGAACCAGATGCGCAACCCCAAACACCATCGTGCGGGTCGTACCATCTTGATATTTCTGACCATCCACCGATAGCCACAGGCCAAGATCCTGCGGGTCCGCCACTTCATCGCGCGTGACCATCCAAGGGCCAATCGGGCCAAAGGTATCCGCAGATTTCCCCTTCACCCATTGGCCAGCCCGCTCGATCTGGAAAGCGCGCTCGGAGATGTCATTGACCACGCAATACCCCGCCACGTGGTCCATCGCGTCCTCAGGCTCGAGATAGCGGGCCTCCTTGCCAATCACGATCCCCAGCTCAACCTCCCAATCGGTCTTCTCTGAGCCGCGAGGAATGCGGATATCATCATTGGGCCCGCAAATGGATGAGGTCGCTTTCATGAACAAGATCGGCTCGGGCGGCAGGTCCATTCCTGCCTCAGCCGCGTGATCGGCATAGTTCAACCCTACACAAATCAGCTTGCCCACATGGCCCACACAAGCGCCGATGCGCGGCTCCCCCTCAACCAATGGCAATGTCGCGGGATCAATCTCTTCAAGGCGCGCCAACCCCTCAGGCGTCAGCGTTTCTTCTGCAATATCGTCCACCGCGCCTGATAGGTCGCGGATTTGCCCATTTGCATCAAGAAGCGCGGGCCGTTCCTGCCCCATCTCTCCATAGCGCAACAGTTTCATTACCCGTCCTCCCTGATGGCAATATTTCTTGTCGGGTATAAACAGCCAAGCCAGCAGCAGTTGCAAGCCCGCCCCCCTGAGGGCCATTGCCGCGCGGGCGCGCTCTGCCTAGTCTGGAGCCACTGCCAAATCACGCCGAAGGAACCCCATCATGCAGAACGATATCATTATCCTTGGCGTGTTCATGGCCGACACAACCTATCGCGCGCCGCGTTTGCCCAAGATGGGCGAGACCTTGCGCGGTGACGGGTTTTCCCTCGGACCTGGTGGCAAGGGCTCAAACCAAGCGGTGGCTGCAGCCAAAACAGGCGGCAAGGTGGGTTTTATCACGCGAATTGGCGCAGATACATTCGGTCAAATGGCGCAAGATATCTGGCGTGATGCGGGTGTAACCTCGCTGGCGATCACAGATGCCACGCAGCCGACAGGCGCGGCCTGTGTTTTCATTGATAGCAGCAGCGGGGATAACGCGATCATCATCGCACCTGGATCGGCGGGGGCGCTCTCGGCCGATGATATGGCCAGCTACTCGGCCGAGATCGGCAAGGCAAAGGTTTTCCTGACACAATTGGAACACCCTCTGGAGGCCGCCGAAGCAGGCCTGCGCATCGCGCGCGAGGCGGGGGTGACCACCATCCTCAACCCCGCGCCCGCCGCTGAATTGACCGATCAGATGCTGGCGCTTTGCGATTGGATCACGCCCAATGAATCCGAGGCCGAATTGCTGACAGGCATTGCGGTCACCGACCTCTCCAGCGCGACAGCCGCCGCCGAAGCTCTGCTGGCGCGCGGGGTTAGTGGCGTGATCGTGACCTTGGGGGGGATGGGGGCCTTGCTCCATGATGGGGCAGCCGCCACCCATATCCCCGCGATAAAAGCAGGTGAGGTGGCCGAGACGACAGGCGCGGGCGACGCTTTCAATGGGGGTCTCGCCACAGCGCTGGCGGCGGGTATGCAACTGCCTGAGGCGCTGCGCTTTGCCACCGCAACCGCTGCCATCTCGGTCACACGCGCGGGCGCTGCGGCCTCAATGCCAATGCAGGCCGAGGTTGAAGCCCTGCTGGCGGCACAAGGATAACCCAGATGCCCCTGACCATTTCAAACGGCATCACCATCGAGGATTGGGAACTGACCGAGCAATTCACCCGCTCCTCCGGTCCCGGCGGGCAGAATGTAAACAAGGTCTCGACAGCCGTTGAATTGCGGTTCGAGGCCGCGCGCTCACCCAATCTGCCAGACCCCGTAAAGCGCCGTCTGCAACGGATCGCGGGCAGCAAATGGACCAAAGAAGGCGCGCTTCTGATCCGTGTGGAAGACACGCGCAGCCAAGCCCATAACCGCGAGATCGCCCGCGAGCGACTGGCCGAACTGATCAAACGCGCGCTTGTCACCCCGAAAAAACGCCGCCCTACGCGCCCCACCAAAGGGTCAATCGAGCGGCGGATAAAGGCGAAGAAGGTCCGAAGTGAGGTAAAGGCGGGACGGGGACGCGTCGAGGATGAGTGAGGGCGGTCCTTAAACCACCACCTCCATGCGTTCCTGTTCCCCCACGCCAAAGACGCGCTTGTAGCGGTCGATCTCGTCCTTAGGGCCCATGGCTTTTTCAGGGTTATCCGACAGCTTGACCGTGGGGCGGCCATTGGCCGAGACGGCTTTGCACACCACCGAGAAGGGTGCCAGCGCGTCATCCTGCACCAGCCCGCGGAAATCATTGGTCAGGAGGGTGCCCCAGCCAAAGCTCACCCGAACACGGCCCGAGAATTGGCTATGCAATTCCTCGATCTTGTCGACATCCAAACCATCCGAAAAAATCACCAGCTTCTGGCGTGGGTCCTCGCCTCGGGCAGTCCACCATGCAATCGCGGCCTCGGCCCCTTCGGCGGGGTTACCTGAATCGATGCGGATGCCTGTCCATTTCGTCAGCCAGTCAGGGGCCTTCTCAAGAAAGCCTGCGGTGCCATAGGTATCGGGCAGAATGATGCGCAGATTGCCGTCATGTTCCTCATGCCAATCGGCCAGAACATCATAGGGAGAGGCCGCAAGCGCCGCATCCCCTTCGGCCAAGGCGGCATAGACCATTGGCAATTCATGGGCATTGGTGCCGATCGCCTCGATATCGCGTTTCATCGCGATCAGGCAGTTGGAAGTGCCGACAAATTTCTCACCCAAGCCTTCCATCATCGCCTGCACGGCCCAATCCTGCCACAGATAGGAATGGCGGCGGCGGGTGCCGAAATCAGCGATGCGCAGCTTGTCGATCTGGCGCAACCGCTCGATTTTTTCCCATAGCTTGGTCATGGCGCGGGCATAGAGCACCTGCAGCTCGAACCGCCCCATATCCTTGAGCACCGCGCGGCCACGCAATTCCATTAGCACCGACAAAGCAGGAATTTCCCAGAGCATAACCTCGGGCCAAGCACCCTCGAAGGTCAGCTCATATTGGTCACCTTTGCGCTCAAGATGGTAAGGGGGCAGGCGCAGCTTCTCGAACCATTCCATGAAATCGGAGCGGAACATCTGCCGCTTGCCGTAAAAAGTATTGCCGCGCAGCCAAGTGGATTCCCCCCGCGTCAGGCGCAATGTGCGGATATGGTCCAATTGTTCGCGCAATTCGCCCTCATCAATCAAATGCGCCAAGGGAATACGCGTGGTGCGGTTGATCAGGGAAAAGGTCACATTCGTATCGGGGTTGTTGCGGAACACCGATTGGCACATCAGGAGTTTATAGAAATCCGTGTCGATCAAGGAACGGACGATCGGATCGATCTTCCATTTGTGGTTATAGACGCGGGTGGCGATATCGACCATGGATGGGGTCCCTCGGGGTGATTGCGTGCTGCGGTTAGACCAAAGGCAGCACGGGAAAGGCAAGAGCAATGGAGATATTCCTGCAAACGGTGCCCGGTTTAGAGGCCGGTTTGGCACGTGAGGCCGAGGAACTGGCGCTCAAGGCCCCCCGTATCGTGCCGGGGGGTGTGATCTGCGAGGGCGAATTGGAGGATGTCTGGCGCGCAAATCTATGGCTGCGCGGCGCAAGCAGGGTCTTGGCGCGCATTGCCGAGTTCCGCGCGATGCATCTGGCCCAACTCGATAAGCGCGCCCATAAGGTGGATTGGCAGGCGTTCTTGCGCGTGGATCAGCCCGTTCGGGTTGAGGCCGTGTGCCGTAAATCCAAAATCTACCACCAGAAAGCCGCGACCGAGCGGGTCGAGCGGGCTATTGCCGATGCAGGGCTCAGTGTCTCACCCGAGGCCGCGATTGTGGTCAAGCTGCGCATTGAGGATGACCTGTGCACCATCAGTCTCGATACCAGCGGCGAGAGCCTGCACAAGCGCGGACATAAGGAATTCATCGGCAAGGCCCCAATGCGTGAAACCCTCGCCTTTGCCTTTCTTCGGCAATGCGGCTTTGACGGCACCCAAACCGTGGTCGACCCGATGTGCGGGTCAGGCACCTTTGTGCTGGAGGCCGCTGATATGGCCGCAGGCCTCGCGCCTGGTCGCACGCGGAGCTTCGCCTTTGAGCAATTGGCAGGTTTTGAGGCTGAGGATTGGGCTGCGATGAAATCCCGAGCCACGCCCACAGCGCCGCAAGCGCAGTTTTACGGCTTTGACCGTGATGATGGCGCGATCCGTGGCGCACGTGGCAATGCCGAGCGTGCAGGCCTGTCAGACTGGGTGAGCTTCGAGCGCCAAGCGATCAGCGACCTGACCCCGCCTGCGGGTCCGCCCGGTTTGGTGATGGTCAATCCGCCCTATGGCGCGCGGATCGGGAACCGCAAATTGCTGTTCGGTCTATACGGCGCGCTTGGCGCAACCTTGAAGGCTCAGTTCAAGGGCTGGAAAGTGGGGCTGGTGACCTCGGATGGTGGATTGGCGAAAGCCACAGGTCTGGATTGGGAGCCCGCAACCCCGCCCGTGGCCTTTGGCGGGCTCAATGTCACGCTGTGGCAAAGCCGAATTTCTTGAATAGACCGCCTAGCTCAAGTTGACCCCAGCCTCGGCCATTCCATCCCGAGCGGCATAAAGTGAGCCGTCAAAATCAATCGCGCGGCACAGATCAAGCCTGACCTCGACCGCAAAGCCCAAACGTGCTGCATCCACCGCCGAGAAATTCACGCAGAAATCCGTGGCCAGCCCCACCATGGTGAGCTGCGTGATACCGCGCGATTTGAGATACCCCTCCAGACCCGTCGCCGTGGTTTGATCATTCTCGAAAAAGGCGGAATAGCTATCAATCGCGCGGTTATAGCCTTTGCGAATGATAAGATCGGCGCGGTCTACATCCAGATCATCATGGAACTCTGCGCCTTTGCTGCCTTGAATACAATGATCGGGCCAAAGCACTTGTGGGCCATAGGGCATTTCGATCAGGTCCATCGGGCTTTTACCCTCATGCTGGCTGGCAAAGCTGGAATGATCGGCGGGATGCCAATCCTGCGTCAGGATCACGGCGGGAAAATCATCCATCAAAGCATTGATGCCCGCCAC
Organism: Rhodophyticola sp. SM2404; assembly: GCF_053570515.1. Taxonomy (NCBI): domain Bacteria; kingdom Pseudomonadati; phylum Pseudomonadota; class Alphaproteobacteria; order Rhodobacterales; family Roseobacteraceae; genus Rhodophyticola; species Rhodophyticola sp. SM2404. The sequence continues at coordinate 7,904 of NZ_JBSEDL010000001.1, read as the reverse complement.
AATTTGATCGCCTTCGGGAACCGCCAAAGCGCCACCGGGGCAGAAATCATTTTGAACGTCGATAATGATAAGGGCATGGGTCGCGTCACGCATCGGGGGACCTTTGGCAAAGACAAGTGGGTTGCCGACCAACCTATCTCTTGAGCAGCCGCATGCAACGGCGTAATCCCTAGACCCATGATTACTGTTGCAGCCCTATATCATTTCACCCGCTTCGAGGACCCTGACGCCCTGCGCCCCGCCTTGCGCGCGCTGTGTGAGGCCAGCGATGTGCGCGGCTCTCTCCTTCTGGCGCGGGAAGGTATCAATGGCACGATTGCAGGCCCGCGCGCAGGCATTGATGCTGTTCTGGCCCATATCCGCGCCCTGCCTGGTTGTGCCGATCTGGAATGGAAAGAAAGCCCCGCCGCCGAAATGCCTTTCGGGCGGCTGAAAGTGCGCCTGAAAAAAGAGATCGTGACGATGGGGCAACCTGATATCGACCCGACCAGCACCGTGGGCACCTATATCGACCCCACGGAATGGAACGAGTTGATCAGCGCCCCCGATGTCGCCGTGATTGATACGCGCAATGATTACGAGGTCTCGATCGGGACCTTCACAGGCGCGGTCGACCCTGAAACAGCCAGCTTCCGTGATTTTCCGAAATGGTGGGATAAAAACAAAGACCGCTTTCATAACAAGCGCATTGCGATGTTTTGCACAGGCGGTATCCGCTGCGAGAAATCCACCGCCTTCCTGAAAGGGCAAGGCGTCGAGGATGTGTTCCACCTCAAAGGCGGTATCCTGAAATATCTTGAAAATGTGCCGCCCGAGGAAAGCCTTTGGGAAGGCGAATGCTTCGTGTTTGATGAACGCGTCTCGGTCGGGCATGGGCTCAAGCAAGGGCCATATGGGCTGTGCCGCGCCTGCCGTCGCCCGATTACCGATGAGGATCGCAACCGCCCCGAATTCGAGGCGGGCGTCTCCTGCCATATCTGCATCAGCGAACATAGCGACGCGGACCGCGAAAGGTTCCGTGAACGCCAACGCCAGATCGAGTTATCCGCCGCACGCGGCGAGCGTCATCTTTTCGGCGGCTAGACTGGGACGATACCAATAAAAAGGGCCCGATCTCGGTTTTGAGATCGGGCCTTTTTCTATTCCTGAGCAATCAGCCTTAGATCGCGGCAAGCTCTCCTGCCAGATCGGCAAGCTCGACCCCACCTGCCATAAGATGACGGATGTCTTCGCCGGCCAACTCGGCCTTGGTGCCACTGCCGATCACTTCGCCCAAAGCGAGGAAGGTGAAGCGGTCTGCAACCAGTTTGGAATGCACCTCGTTATGCGTGATGAAGATGATCGCGATATCGCCGCGCTGGCGCACGCGCATCATGGTCTTCAGCACTTCCATTTGCTGCTTCTGGCCCAGTGCCGATGTCGGCTCATCAAGGATCAGAACTTTCGCGCCGAAATAGATCGCACGCGCAATGGCCAAAGTCTGGCGCTGTCCACCCGACATGGTGCCCACGGCCTGAGACGGATCGGAAATATCGATCCCGATTTTGACCATCTCATCATGCGTGATCTGGTCCATCTCATCCATCCGCATGGCACCGAAAAGCTTCGGTCCGCGCACAAGCTCGCGCCCCATGAAGAAGTTACGCGTCACACTCATCAGCGGGTTTACAGCAAGGTCCTGATACACAGTACCAATACCTGCATTCGCTGCATCACGAGGCGAACGGAACTTACTTGCAGTCCCATCCACATAGATCGAACCGCTTGTGGGTTCATGAACGCCTGACAGGATCTTGATCAGGGTCGATTTACCCGCACCGTTGTCACCCAACAAAGCGTGGATCTCACCTTTGTGGATTTCCAGATCAATGCCGTTAAGTGCGGTGAAGGGGCCAAACTTTTTGGTCAGACCTTCGGTTTTGATAATCGGTGTCGACATGATTACAGCCCTCCCGTGATGCGCTTGCGAACGCTTTCATTCAAGAACACGGCTGTCAGCAGAACCACACCAACGAAGACGCGGTAGTAGCTGCCGTCAATCGCGGGAATGAAGAACACCGCATTGGCCACAAGGCCGAAAGTGACCGCGCCGAAGACCACACCGATAACCGAGCCAAACCCCCCTGTCATCAAGGTGCCGCCCACAACCGCAATCGCGATCGCTTCGAGTTCCTTGAGGTTACCCTTCGCCGCGTCTGCGGTGTTGGTGTCATAGACCTGACAGGCTGCAAACAGGGTTGCGCAGAATGCAGTGAACATAAAGAGCGCGATCCGCACCTTGTTCACAGGAACACCGTTTGCACGAGCGCTGGCTTCGTTATCGCCAGTGGCGAAAATCCAGTTGCCTGCCTGGCTGCGCGACAGCACATAATAGGCGACGATCACAATGATGATCCACCACATGAAACGCGCATCAAAGCCTGTGACCCACTGGTTGCCCGCACGGTTGATATTGCCACCAAGCGAATACCAGATGTCGAAGAACCAAGTGAACACCTCTCCACCCATCAGATCGGCGAACCAGCTGGTTTCGCGGAAATTCGGCAGACCCGAAATTTGCGTGGACTGGTTGATCACACGGTAGCAAACCTCTGTCAGTCCGCGCAGGAAGAACAGGAATGCGAGTGTCACAATAAAGCTGGAGAGGCGGGATCGTACGATGATCGTGCCAATCAGCCAACCAATCGACAGCGTCATGAGAAGGGTGATGAAAAACGCCATGAAGGGGGTTGCTTCACCCAGACCGAATGGCAGGCCCCATTTCAACATCATTGCCATCGACATGCCTGCGAACCCGATCATGGATCCGATGGACAGGTCGAAATCGCCCGCGATCATCAGCAGACAGGCGCCTGTCGCAATGATCCCGAACTGGGAGATGATGGATATGTTGTTCTTGAGACCCAGCGCATTGAACGCATTGCCGTTCGAAGCAAACGCAATGGCAATAATCACAAATAACATAACAAGAAACGACCCCATTTCGGGCCGACGCTTTAACTGAGCGAACAGACCGCCTTTTTGCAGTCTGTCAGACTCGGAACGATCGGCGCTCGTATCTTGGGCTGCCATTGTTCCCTCCTTGAATTTTTGGATTTTTTGGGGAGTAGAGGGCGCAAGTTTTTCCCGCGCCCTCGTAGTTCTTGCAGTGTCGCTCGCAGAATTAGCGGTTTACGCCTGCCTGCTCAGCAACGCCTGCAGCGTTGGACGCGTCAACAAAACCAGGACCCGATGGGATGTTTGCACCTGGCAGAAGACCTGCATAGTTGTTGTAGAGGTGCAGAACAGTAACGGGCATGTAACCCTGCAGATACTGCTGCTGGTCGATCGTGAAGGACACGGTGCCCTCTTGGATCAGGTTGATCACCTCAGGTGAGAGGTCGAAGCAGGACAGGTGGATACCTTCTGCGCCAACTTCAGCGATTGCTGTTGCAGCAGCGGCACAAACATGTGGGCCTACAGCCAGAACACCATCGATCGAAGGATCAGCAGTCAGAGCGGCCGCTGTACGTGTTTCGATCTGTGCAACGTCGTTCGATACGTCGATCTGGTTCAGCTCGGCGCCCATGGCGTCGAAGTAACCCGAGCAACGGTCAACAAGCGCAGTGTTGAACGCTTCCTGGTTGAGGCAGAGACCGTTGGTCACGCCTTCGGACATCGCACGTGTGCCGGCTGCGAAGCCTGCGTCACGCTCGGGCTGACCGACATGCATCAGAGCGCCGAGATCCGCGGAGGACTCGAGGCCGGAGTTCATTGTGATAACCGGAATGCCTGCTTCAACAGCAGCGCGGATCGCGCCACCCAAAGCGTCTGCATCAGGCAGGGAAACGATCAAGCCATCAGGCTGGGTCGCTGTCGCTGCTTCGATCAACTGGGACATGTCGGACATGTCGCCCGATGGAGCGAAGTTATATTCGAACGCCGCGCCGACATCTTCAGCTGCGTCACGGCCACCTTTTTCAACAACCGGCCAGAACGGGTCGGTGCCTTGGGTGTGCGTGATCATGACATAACGCTCTCCACCATGTCCGTCGGCGTAAGCCATTCCGGAAAGCAGTGCGGCCGCTGCCACTGTAGTTACAAAAGTCTTCATAGTATCCTCCCATTGGATTGCACTTGCGTGCTCTTTATCCGCCATTTGGCGGAATCTCTTCCCACGGCCATTAGGACCAATTCCTGACTGCGGGGTAAAGCGAAAACTGCGGCTTTTTTTGGAAAGACCAACTGATTTTCGCACTGTTTTAAGGCCAAGTTACTCATAGCACGGCCTCTTTGGCCGCTTGCTCATTGGCGCGTTGTTTTTTCGCGCGATGGCGCTCCTGCATAAGGGCGTCGCCTTCTTTGGACCCGTCATGCCAAGTCCCGAAGAGCGAATCGAAGGGAACCAGACCGTCACCGTAATTCACCTCGAAATACTTGTGATGCAGGTAATGCGCATAAGCATGGGTATCCAAACCGCGTTCGCCACCAAGCTCGATCTTGTCAAAGCCCACATGCCCCGTCACCGCGCCATAGCCCGCCTTATGCAGCTGGAACAGCATGATCATCGGGTGCGAGGGCAAGATCAAATGCCACAGCGCAACACCGAAATAGAGGAGATGCTCAACCGGATGCATGCTCAGCGAAGACCATGGGCTGGGGTTGACCGAATTATGATGCACCGAATGCACATGCTTGTAGAGGAACGGCATATGGATCAACCGATGGATGCAATAGAAATGCGCTTCGTGAATCACAGGCACAAGCAAGAACAAAACCGCCAGCCAGATCGGGTTCTCGGCCCATGACATCCAAGGCGCATAGCCGTTGGCAAAGGCCCAGAGCATGCAAGCCTGCACCGCCGTCCAGATCGTCACGCCGAAAGCAAAAGTCCTCAGGATGTTGTCGCGGTTCTGGCTTTTGAACCAGAAGACATCCGAGGGCGCATCCGATGGAAATTTGGCGTTATATTTGAAACGCGCGCCCTGTTGGCGCTGCATATAGAGGCGAAACTCGAACACGCCGAAAAACAGAAACACGCCGATTGCATTGACGGCGTAAAGCCACAGCACCCAGCCCAATTGGAAGCTCTGCATCACCTCCACTGACGGGATGACCCAAAGCCAATAGGCAAGCGTTATGGCTGCAATGAGGAGGTTCCAAGGCGCGATATATTCAGGCAGCCATTTTAGAACTGCACCCAGCTTGGGAGGGAACGCATAGATCGGCGCAAGGCCAGAGACCGGCTTGTTAGGCGCCCAGTCCCCACGTTTATTCCGTTTCCCGTAATCCAGATCGTTCATCGTCCCTCGTGTCAGCTGCGCGCCCCCTCCTTGAGGCACCCCGACACTTTCGTGCCGATCAGCTGACTTCCATCCTCCCTAATGTGTCCCATGGTATATCCAAGCCAAAAACAAGAGGCAGTGGAAATCTTGATCAAATATGATCAAAATTGAGACCAGCAGGATCATCGAAGATAATCGACTAACCCGTTTCCTGAAATTTACCCTGCGGATTCAAGAGATCAGCCCCACTCGCCGAATTTCAACGCATTCGCACAAGTTTTGCACATCTGATCAAATTTGATCAAATGTTCTCGGGGGTGATTGTCACGAAGCGAATCGGGCTCTGTTCTACGGGCACGGCCAAAAGCCCGAGCCGTGACAAAACCATATCAATAGATCGGCGCGCTTGCGCTTCTGGCATCTGGTCCAGAACGACTGACATTGACCCATCCCGCAGGGCAGCTTCGGTGTTCTCGGTCAACTCATGCCCGACAAAGGAGACATGTTCGCCACGCGGATGCTTCCGAAGGACGCTCAGCACAGCTCCATTCGCGCCACCGACATTGTAAATACCCACAAGGTCGGGCCATTTGCTCAAGGCCTCATATGTCCGATCAGAAATCAGACCTACATCATCAAAGCCGTAGAGCACATGGGCGAAGTCTTTTCCCTCGGGCTTCATCTGCGCGAAATAGTCTGAAAACCCCCAAATTCTGTCACGATGCACCTGATACATATGGCTATGGGTCAGCGCTACAACCGTGCCCTTCAATGTCTGGATCTTGGACAGCAACAAGGCCGCCATTCTCCCAGCGCCATAATTATCGATGCCTACAAAATCACTCTCGATCCCGCCGACACGGGTCACAATCTGAACCACATGCTGCCCCGAGGCCTGCGCCTCCGAGATTGCGCGGCGGATCGCAGGGTGATCTGGCACGGCGAGGATCAACCCCGCGCGGCGCGGTTGGCGGCGTAAAATGCGATCGGCGATTTCTTGCGGCTTCAACTCATCCATAAAGGTCCGCTGCACCTGAATCGAACTGTCCAGCGTGGCTGATATCCGCTCGAAAGCACGCGCAAGCCTTGTGTAGAACGTCATCTCACGGCGCACCAAGATCACTTCGATACGGACAATGCCGCGATGCTCATCAGGGATAAGGCGCGGGTAATTCAGCGCACGCGCCGCAAGGATGACCTTTTCTGTGGTCGCGGGGCGCACACCGCCACGTGCATTCAAGACCCGCTCAACGGTGGCCGTGCCCACCCCCGCCAATTTGGCGATATCTACGAATGTCACCTTTGACACGATGCGCGACCCCTAAATCCCTTTGGAACATGTACAGCCCAAGGGCGCATTCTTCCAGATCAGCCCTGCGCGGACCGCAAATTGGCATCCAACAGGCGCGCAAGGCCATAGACGCCTTCCATGACGGGCGTGGCCTCTCCCAGATGGCGGCCCAATTCCACAAGCCCGCCAAGGATCGGGTCAAGCTCAATCGGGCGGCCTGCCTCGACATCCTGTAGCATCGAGGTGCGAAACGCACCGAGCCTACGGGTCAGCGCGATCCGCTCCTCAGGATCGTCAAAGCCTGTGAGCCCGATTTGTGTACCCAAGGCCGACATCTCCCGCATCATTGAAATCGCCATCCCCCTCGCGCCGTCATCATCAAGGAAATCAGACATTCCTGCGCGGCTGAGCGCCGTAAGCGGGTTCATACAGGAATTACCCCAAAGCTTGTTCCAAACCTCACGATGGATATGATCGCTGACCGCAGCAGGAATGCCGCCCGCGGTTAAAGCATCCGAGACCATTTGCGCATTTTGTTCAGTACCTGCATCGCCCAACCATATGCGATCGGCTTTGACCAAACGGATATGGGCGGGCTTGGGCACATGGCTGGCCGCATGCACGACACAGCCGACAACACGGTCCACGGGCAGCACCCGCGATAAGGCGCCATCGGGGTCGATCGCTTCGATCCGTGTGCCTTTTGCCCGTCCGCCAAAATTCTCGAAAAACCAAAATGGCAGGCCATTAATTGCCGGAACAATCACTGTCTCGGGTCCAATTGCGGCCTCAAGCACAGGTGCCATTGCAGGCAAATCATGCGCTTTGAGCCCCAGCAACAGGATATCAGCGCCGCGCAACTCGCTTGGGTCGGTTGTTGCCCGCACAGGGAAATAGTTTTGGCTTGTCCCATCATCGAGGCAAAGCCCCTGCCGTTGCAAAGCATCCAAAGACGCGCCCCGTGCCAGAACAGTGGCCTCTGCTCCGGCTTTAATAAACCCAGAGGTCATCCAACCACCAATCGCTCCTGCTCCGATAACCGCTACGCGCATACAGGTCTTCTCCCGTTTCGTCTCCGCTCGGGTATAGCAACCCACGACAGCCCGTCATAGGGGCCAGTGAGACCTCAGAAGCTCTGAGGTGGCCCTAGGTTTTCGACCACTTTGCAGCCCTGTAAAGTTTAATCAGGGTTTCAATTAGGCTGCTAATCTCATTGGTTCAGTTTTTCTTCCATAGCGCTTCCACGGGTTGGTGGAACGCAAAAAACCGCCTACGAGAGGCGGTGTGTAAGCATTTGATATAATGTTATAAATTTTGGTTGCGGGGGCAGGATTTGAACCTGCGGCCTT